>JBDRJQ010000001.1:0-13289 GCA_043814765.1 Nanobdellota archaeon
CGATAGCTTTATATACCCCTGTTCGAATTTATAAACTAGAGTGTTAACAAATATCTAGTGATGTCATGTTGCACTTTAGGCTTGAGGAGTTCATGAACCCCGGAAAGCCTGCAATCTCAATAGCTTCCAAGAACTTTTCAGTTTGCATGGAAACAGCACCAATTAGAACATTAATAAGAATGCTGATTGCAAACAGAAGCAGAAGGGTAGCTGTTGTAGATAACAATGGTGAATTCAAGGGGTTTGTAACGGACTTGGATGTTCTCGGCTATCTTGGCGGGGACGAAAAATACAATAGTTATGTTACAAACAAAATGAAAGAAACCTACAAAAAAACAACAGAACGAAAAAAATATGGAATTGATTCGTCTGTTAAAAACATAATGAATAGTAATGTTCACACACTGACTGTTAAGCAAACTGTCAGGCAAGCACTTGATGCATTTAAAAAAACAGGTCAGGATGCATTTCCTATACTCAATAAAAAGAGGAAGGTTTTAGGCATTCTGTCCAACAGAAATCTTGTGGAAGCTGTGTATAAGCAGGCTTCAATGAGAAGTTCAAGAGGATCAAAATTGATGATAAAACATATCATGGTCAAACCCATGATAGTTAAGGAAAAGTTTCCAATAAACGAAGTTGCGAATATGATGTGTTTCGGAAAGTTTCGCAGATTCCCTGTAACGAACAATAAGATATTAACAGGTATGGTAACTGCACATGATCTCCTTTACTTCTTGAGTGTGAACAGAGGCTTTGAACAACTGAAAACAGAAAAAGAAGCCATTAAAAAAATTGCCAACAGAAACGTTGTTTCGATTGGGTTTGAAAAACCTGTTAGAGACGCAATAAAAATAATGCTGGCAAAGAAAATAGGCGCTATTCCGGTTACTGACGGAGAGGAAATTAAAGGAATAGTAACGTTCACAGACGTATTAGATATAATACATTAGGCAATTGCAATGAAAATTGATGAAAAGTTGCTGGAATTTGCCAAAGAAACAAATAATAGTATAATCATTGTTGAAGGTAAGAATGACAAGGAAGCCCTCATGGCTATTGGAATTCTTGCCAAAGACGTAGTTGCAATCAACGGCAGAACCTTGCTAAAGGTTGTGAACGAGGTTGCAAAGAAAGATAAAGAAGTCGTGATACTCACGGACTTCGATTATAAAGGAAAGATGCTTGCAGCAAAGCTAACAAGGCTTTTACAGGCGATTAAAATACATCCAAACCCAAGATTGAGGAAGATGTTTATTGCCTTTGGCAGGCATCAAGTACAAGACATAAAGTATATCAAAGAGGCGAGCTTCAGAAAGAAACTTGCAAAGGAGGTTGATGATTATGTCAAAATTAGCACCGACTTCAACGAAGTACATAATAAAAGCAAATATAAAAGCAAAAGGAGTAATAGAGAAACCTGACGTAATAGGAGCTGTATTTGGTCAGACAGAAGGTTTGCTTGGTTCAAGCCTTGACCTGAGAGAGCTTCAGAGAACAGGAAGAATAGGAAGAATTGAGGTTAACATAAAATCCACAGGAGGAAACTCTGAAGGAGAAATATTAATCCCTTCTTCATTAGATGCTTCAGAGACAGCGTTAATAGCTGCAACACTGGAAACCATCGAAAGGGTGGGTCCTTGTACAGCTGTAATAAAACTTGACGGAGTAGAGGATACGCGTTCTATAAAAAGAAAATACGTTGTTGACAAAGCAAAGGATATTCTCAAGGATCTTATAGATTCTGGCATACCTGACGCATCAGAAGTTTCAGAACAAATAAAAGAGGCCATTAGAACAGAAGAGATAACAAGCTTCAATGGATTACCTTGTGGTCCAAACATGATGGATTCTGAAGAGATAGTCATAGTTGAGGGCAGAGCAGATGTCTTGAACCTTTTAAAATATGGCATAAGAAACACAGTTGCTCTGGAAGGAACGTCAGTTCCACCTGCAATTATTGAACTAGCAAAAAAGAAAGTCGTTACAGTGTTTGTTGATGGTGACAGGGGAGGAGAACTGATTATAAAAGAACTTACACAGTTAACAGAGATTGACTATGTGACATCTGCGCCAACGGGCAAGGAAGTCGAGGAACTTTCAAAGAAAGAGGTTTACAAAGCTCTAAGAGATAAAGTTTCTCCAGAACAGTTCAAGTTTGAAACAAATGGAATGAACACAGCTAACAACAATTACAAAAAAGAAACTGCAAATAGAGAAACTACTTATAAAAGACCTGCAAGCTATAGCCAGGACAGTAAGCCTGATACTAGGAGAAGGCCTGATAGAAATTTTGATAAAAAATATGATAGCAGGCCAAGAACTCCAACAAAAGCCAGACTAACAGAAGGTAACAAGGAATCATTTAAGAAAACGTTAGACGAGCTTGTTGGGTCCAGAGCTGCATATATATTTGATAATGATGACCAATTACTAGGAAAAGTTCCTGTAACTGAGCTTGAAAACACAATAAAAACAATGGACAATATAAAAGCAGTTGTTTTTGACGGAAAGATTGACAGGCAGCTTCATAGCACTGCTCAGAGAAAAGGAGTTAAATTCCTTGTTGGAATGGACAAAATGGATGTGGGTTTAACATCTGTTGTAGTTCTTTCAAGAAAAGATTTATAATAAAAGTTGCGAGTTCGAAAGTTTATCTTTCGAACTTTGCTACTTCTTTTAGAGTATCAACATGACTTAAGAACAAAGACCTGCAGCAATATCTTTCTAAACCTAACCTATCTAAGCTCCCTTTTATATTTTTGCCTGCTTTCTTGTCCTTTTGGAATTCTTCCCAGAGATGACCAACAGGCTTTCCACAAGTCATGCAGCGAATAGGTATAATCATACTAACAAATACGAATAGATAGTTTATAAAGTTTTATTCAAAGTCTATAGAATAAGAAGCCATACTTTCCATTTTTTATTATTTGAGCATAAAATAGCTTAAATATGTACTATTTTAATAATTATTACAGTTTTATTATTATGGGTGATATCCTTGAAGCACTTAAGTAAAACAACCTCAGTTTGTCCAGAATGCCTTAAGATAATAGCAGCTGAAATATTCGAAAAGGACGGAAAGGTTTGGATAAAGAAGAAGTGCGAAGAGCATGGTGCATTTGAAGACCTTTACTATGGATCATATGAAATGTATAAAAAAGCTGAGAAATTTGCTAAAGATGGTCGTGGCGTTGAAAATCCAGCTATAACTAAAGACAATCCACTCTGCCCCTTTGACTGTGGTTTATGTAAATTACATAAAAGCCATACAGCTCTAGCTAACATAGCTATTACTAATAGGTGCGATCTTTCATGCTGGTACTGTTTTTTCTATGCAGGCAAAATGGGTTACATCTACGAACCAACTCTTGATGATATAAAAAAAATGGTAAAGACTTTGAGAGACGAAAAGCCTGTTCCATGCAATGCTCTTCAGTTAACCGGTGGAGAACCAACACTGAGAGACGATTTAGTTGAGATAATAAAGATAGCCAAGGATGCCGATATAGATCATGTTCAGTTGAATACAAACGGAATAAAAATGTCAAAGGATCTTGATTTAGTTAAAAGGGTAAGGGAAGCAGGCGTTAATACAATGTATTACAGTTTTGACGGTGTTTCAGCCAAAACTAATCCAAAAAATCACTGGGAAACCCCTGAGTTTTTAAAAAACTGCAGAGAGGCTGGCGTAGGTGTTGTATTTGTGCCAACTGTTATAAAAGGGTCAAACGACAGCGAGTTGGGTGACATTCTAAGATTCGGTTTCAAGAATATAGATGTTGTTCGAGGGGTTAATTTTCAGCCAGTTTCATTAGTCGGCATGATGCCACGCAAAGAAAGAGACAAGCACAGAATAACAATACCAGACACGATTCAGAAAATAGAAGAACAGACGGATGGTGAGATATCAAAAGATGATTTTTATCCAATACCAATAATATCAGCATTTACAAGGTTTGTTGAGGCTATAACAAACAAACCCCGCTATAATCTAACATCTCATTTTGCATGCGGTATGGCCACATATGTATTCAATGATAATGGTAAAATGCTGCCAATAACCAGATTCGTTGATGTTGAGGGCTTGATGGAATACCTCAATGAAAGAGCTGATGAATTAGAAGGTGGCATGAGCAAATACGTTACAGGAGCCAAACTACTCTTTAAGCTTAAGGGATTTGTTGATGCTAAAAAATCACCAGATGGCATGAGCTTCCCAAAAATAATATACAATGCTCTGATAAAGCATGATTACCGATCATTAGGTGAAATGCACTATAAATCGCTATTTGTTGGCATGATGCATTTCATGGATTTGTACAATTATGACATAGAGCGTGTTAAGCGCTGTTGCATACACTATGCAATGCCTGACGGAAAGATAGTGCCTTTTTGCACATTCAATGTTATGCCTGAAATGTATAGAGACAAAGCACAGAAAGAACACAGCATGACAATTGAAGAATGGGAAAAGAAAGTTGGCAAAAGCATGAAAACAGACATGTATAAAAGAGATGCAAAGTTTCTAGAAAACACAGACCTTTACAAAAAAACTTATTCTAAATAGAGCATTTACAAATAATATAAGCAACCTTAGATAATTATTACTATATGGCATCACCCTTTGATTTGACACTAACAGTCACATATTTTGGCATACTGCTAGGTGTTGGGATATTGATAGCAAACGTTCTTAAAAAAAGGAAAATACCAGACACCTTTTTCCTGCTTCTTTTGGGTCTGGTTCTAGGTCCAACAATTGCTTTAAACCCAATTGTAATGCAGTATATAGACTTAGGAAGCGGTATAGTCAACGTATCCGCAATGGGCGAAATACCTGATTTCTTGCGCATACTGGCTCTGATACTCATAGTTTTTAGCGGAACCTTTAAACTGAGCTTCAGCCTTTTCAAAAGGGTTTCTGGAGTTTCTATAAACCTTGCTATTGTGGGTGTATTGTTTTCCACAGTTGTGTTAGGATTTTCAGCTTATCTGATATTCCAGATAGATTTTGTTATAGCTCTTCTTTTAGGAGCTGTTATATCAGGAACAGGCAGCAGTGTAATATTTGCTTTCGAGGATGTTTTACCGAAGTCTAAAAAAGCATTATCTGTACTCAAGATAGAATCTGTATTCAACTCGCCACTAACAGTTTTGCTGCCATTCATTTTTCTTGATGTTGTTGCACTAGAACCAGGCGCTTTATTTACACCACTAGTTTACATATCACAGTTCTGGGAGATGATAGCTGCTGGTGCGGGCACCGGCCTTTTAGTTGGTGTTTTCATTGCAATTTTCCTTAAGCGCATGGAAAGGGGATATGGAGCATTGTTGTTGTTTGCCGTAGCGATTATAACTTACGCGCTCTCTGAAAATATAGGCGGTTCTGGCATATTGGCTGTGGCTGTTTGTGGTCTTGTTGCAGGAAAGATGTTGGTAAAACACAAGAATGAAGTAGGAGAATTTGATGATCAGATTTCGGAAATGTTAAGAATAGCTGTATTCACAATGTTTGGTGCGCAGGTAACATTATGGATGCCTATGAAAGAATTGGCAATGATACTGTTGTTCTTCTTAATAACTGTCATGATAAGACCGATTTTCGTAATGTCGGTTCTTGGCAAATTAAGAAAAGAGCTAACTAGGTCTGATTTAATCTTGATGAATTTTGTCGCACCAAAGGGAATAGCAGCAGCTGCGATGGCACCGATAGTCGTGGCCTCTATTATTAGCTTGGCAAACCTTACAGTGCTTGCGGATAGGCTCGTTAACATAATATTTGTAATTATAATGCTGTCCATACTTCTGAGCACAATCATTGCTAAAATTATTAGCTATAATCAACTCAAAGGAAGCTCTTGCAACAGTAAAAAAGCAGAAAGGGTAATTGAAAAGAAAGTGAAAAAAACCAAGAATCCTGAAAAGAAAAAAGAGCTTCTCATGGATGCATCTGAAAAGAAAACAGAGAAACAGAAGAAAGAAAGCACGCAGGCACTCTTAGATAAACTTGAAGAAAAGGAAGAATTTAAAGGCAAAAGAAAATAAAAACTATCTTTTATTCCAGCGACCTGTTAGAACATTGTAAACAGCATTAACATATACACTTTTACTTCTTCCGTCTATGTTAGGATCAAGAAAAGCTTGAGTGTTTTCAGGCTGTTCTCTGTTAGATGGCCTGTATTCACTAAAAAAGGATTCTATGAAAGCATCTTTTATGTAAGTATCCAATGCTTCAAGTCTTTTTATTTGATCACCTGGATTACTGGAAAATCTTTTTTTACATTTATTAGCCATTCTTGCTATATGAGAATAACCCTCTCTATCAACACTTCTTACCAGACCAGAGAATTCTGTTGGCAAAGAAGATGATATATGTCCGTTATATCTTTTTAGAAATCCAGACCCGACGTATTTTGATATAATTTCATCAGGATTCATTAGGTCTGCCATATCACTTGGTATCTCAATATTGAAAAGGCCATAAAAAAGGTTTTCCAGAGCATCATAATTTAAGCTATATAAGTCAGGTGTTTTTCTTATCCCCCAAAGATTTGGAACCACTATGTCCATTGAAGGAGATTCTTCTATCCCTTCATTTCCACTACCTTCAAACAAATCCAGCTGGTCTTTGTTGCTCATACAAATAGATATGTTTAGTATTTAAATGTTTTCACTACTATAAGGTTAAAATAAGATATTTACTGTTTATTTATCTTATTCTAAGCAAATAATAAAGCATGATTATTTTTGCTTGGTTGCTTATTGGTATAGGTGTTGCAGGATTCGGACTGGCTGCCTACTTGGATCTCAAAACAACAGAGTTTCCAGAATGGCTGCCTTATGGCATGATAATACTGTCTTTAATTATTCATGGAATTGCTGCGTTCATATTAACTGACGTCTGGATATTTTTATCATCGCTTCTAATTGGTTCAGCCTTTCTGGGATTGGGGCTTCTTTTATATCTCACCAAGCAATGGGGAGATGGAGATTCCTGGTTACTAGGCGTTATGGGATTCATGTTTCCAGTAGGAGAGTGGTTCTATACAGCCAGTACGCAAATCATATTTCCATTTCATTTAATGCTTCTGATGAATTTCTTTTTAATATCGTTTGGTTATCTGATAGTATACTCGCTGGTTATGGGTTTAAGATCGCCTAAACAAACAAGAATATTTTTAAGAGAACTTAAAGGGCAGACTAAAATTCTGCTATTGTTCTTTGTGGCTTCTGCCACAATATCAATAGCATTTTCTTACTACGCGTTCTCTTTTTTTGCTGTGCCTTTAGCAAGAATGATACCGATATTATCAATGCCGTTATTTGTTGTTTTCCTGATAGCCTTTTTTAGATACGGCCGCTTTGTAGAAAAAAACCTTTTCAAAAAAAGAATCAATGTAAAGGATTTAAGAGTTGGTGATGTTTTAACCAAAGCCCGCTGGAAAGGCCTTACAGAAAAAGAAGTAAAACAAATCAAGACGCGCGGAGGAACAGTGGTGGTAAAGGACGGTGTTCGGTTTGCACCTGTTTTTCTGATAACACTGATTGTTACATTGTTGTTTGGAAACGTTATGCTGCTGTTTATTTGATAAAAAAAATAAAATAAAAAAGGCCAATATTTTTTAGGCCTTATAATCTTGTAATTCTTTCTACACCAACTTTCTTTACAATTGGCTTCCAAACTTTTGCCGGTAGCCAACTTACGTTGCTTGAAGCAGGAACTGAAACTTTTTGCCTTGAACCCTTGAACATATGCATTGTGTATGTTCCGTCCTTGTTTCTTCGTCCTCTTTCCCTTAGCTTGATGTCAGAGAAGCCTCTTGTTGCTGCTTTAAGTGCTGCTTGTCGTGGCTGCCTTCCTGTAAAAATAGAACGCTTCTTTCCTGACTTCATGATGTAGTATTTCCTTGTCCTTGTTTTTTTTATTGCCATAAATTCACCCGTAAAAGCACTTGCCTTTTTGGTAATAAAATTATAACAAAAGAATTTATAAGCGTTTGCCCAGAGTTTCTGTTTCAAGAAAAAAGACTTGGCTTATTGTCGATTTGTTTATCGGTAGGAAGCGAGGAAATCAATAGCAATCAGCCATAGAAAATAGGCCTCTTAGTCAAAAGCATTGGCAGAGGCAGTGGTCTGTAAGGGAAACCATCAGTCTGCTTCTTTATCTCTTTGACAAGTGAAGCAGTGCTTAGTGGCTTTATCTTTCCTGTCTTTCTTTCTCTAACAGCTAGCTTGCCACTCTTTTTCTCTTTATCTCCAACAACAATTATGTAAGGAATCCACTCTGATTCTGCATCCCTAACTTTCTTTCCTATAGATTCGACTCTATCATCAATATCAACACGTATGCTCTCTTTCTTGAAACTCTCTGCAATTTTTTTGCAGTAAGCAAGCAGAGAATCATTCATTGGGCACAAACGCACTTGTGTTGGTGATAGCCATAACGGGAATGTCACATTTTTTCCAGACTCTTTTTCCATGTGAGCTTTTTCCAGTATAGCATACATCACCCTTTCTATTGCTCCGGACGGAGACTGGTGCAATATTATAGGATATTTTTTTGTGTTGTCCTTGTCAGTGAATGTTATGTCATATCTTTCCGCGTTCTCAACATCTATCTGATCTGTTGAAAGCGCTGCGGCCTTGTCCAAAGCGTCCACAAAGTTTAGCTCATATTTCAGTATGAAGTAAAAGAATCTCTTGTCCCACATCTCTACCAGTATTGGCTTGCCCCATTTCTTTGCAATCCTTTTGATGTAGGGCCTGTTCTCTTCATAAAAATCATTAACAACTCTCAAGGCGAATTCAAGGTCGCTCTTTCCGAGGTCGAAGCCCTGGGAAACTTTTATGGAAAGGTCCAGCCTTCTGAAAAGATCTTCTTTGGCCTGTTCAATGTCCCTGCAGAATGAGTGGCAATCAGGCATTGTAAAGGCTCTAAGCCTTTTTAGTCCGCTAAGTTCCCCCCGCTGCTCAACACGAAAGCTGTATCTTGACAGCTCGTAAAGCCATAGTGGCATATTTTTGTGAGAAAAACTTGCATCATGCATCATTAAAAACTGACCAAAACATGCAGCAAAACGCAGGAAAACCTCTTTGTTGGGCGTCTGTATCCTGTATTGTCTTGCAGGGAATCTGTGCATGTATTTTTTCAATGATGGATGTTCGTAGTCATACATTATAGGAGTTTCCACCTGCATTGCTCCTGCTTCAACTGTGCTTCTTGTAACAAAATCCTCTATCAAGGATTTTATCAGCTTTCCTTTGGGATAAAAACGGAGATTTCCTGGGTCACTACCAGGCTCATAATCAGCCAGTTGCATCTTCTTCATAAGGGCAATATGAGGAGGCTCCTGCTTTGCAACACGAACCTTCTTCATTTCATAAGCAGCAAACTTTTCCAGATTTTTGTACTTGGAAAAATTATAACCCTTTATCTTATCATCAGCCATTTCTATTTTATGAAGCTTTCCAATCGTGTCCATTATATACCATTGAGATTTCAGCGTCTCCTCTGCTTTCAGGGCGTCAGAGATGTCATTTTTTACCTCTCCTGCTCCTTGCGCAGTTACCTGTTTGGATAGCTCAGCTAGTGGATGACCTTTAACTTTGATATCAAAAGACTTGTACCAGCCAAAAGGCGCTCTTTTGACTGGTATTTTCTTTTCTTTCAGTAAACCTTCCATGCACTCTAATGTCCTAAGAGCCATGGAAGGGGATGACAAATCAGCGGATAAATGAGCATAAGGATAAACAACCACGTTTTTTGCTTTCACCTGCTTCAAAACCCCTTCAATCTCTGCAACTGCGTTGGCTGCCACAGCATCTGTGTTCTTCTCATCTTCCTTCTCAACAGCTGTGAAAACTACCAGAACTTCCTTAATCTTTATTGGCTTCATCGGTGTTTCTTCTGCTAACTTTATAGCCCTTTTCTGAGGCTCCCATTCAATAAAGTCAGAATGTAATAATAATAATTTCAACTAAATCACGATCCTAGTTAATATATATGTTTTTAATAAATAAAGCTAAATCAGATATAAGTAGTCTATGTATAACGGTCAAGTAATATTTAAGATTTCAAATCTAATATAATACATGAATGATAGAATTGTTTTTAAGAGGGGTAAACAAGGGGAATTTCTTAAAAAAGCAAAGGAACTTGGTAAATATTCTTGGAAAGAATTGGCTCATTTATGTAAGGTGAATGAAGGTACACTCCTAGTTAATTTAAGGACTGAGAAAACTACAGTTTCTATTGAACTATTTAATAATGTTATAAAAGAATTTCCTTCCCTAAGATCTTATAAAAACTATATTGAAGAAATAAAACCAAGATATTGGGGATCAAAAAAGGCTGCTAAAATTACAAACAAAAAACAAGGTAAAAAAATAACTGTTAAAGAAAACAACCAAGAAATGTCAGAATTAATTGGAATAATTCTGGGTGATGGTAACTTATATTCAAATAAGAAATCAGGAAACTATTACCTTTGTATTGTGGGTGATAGGAAAGAAGAGGATTATTTAATTGGTTTTGTAAAGCCACTAATAGAGGGGTTATTTGGTACTGAGGTAAAAATAAGTAGAGCAAAAAAATCTAATACTACTTATTTAAAATTACAAGGCAGAAGAGTTATCGAGTATTTTATTGGAAATCACGATCTAATACCTGGAAATAAAATAGAAAATAGACTTAGAATACCAAAATGGATACAAAAAAATAATGATTTTTTAAAGGCATGTATAAGAGGATTAATAGACACTGATGGGTCTGTTTTTAGATTATCAAAAAAGGATCCAAATATAATAAGAATATCATTTAAAAATTTCAATAATGAGTTAATGTTTGATATGAAATCATCTCTTATAAAATTAGGATATAATCCAAGCAAAGTTACGCATAAAAGCATATATATTACAAAAAAAGAGAATGTAAATAGATATATGAATGATATAGGGTTTAATAACCCTAAACACAGAAGGAGATATGAAGAAATAGCCCTGTAGTGTAGTGGTCAATCTAGTTTTTTGTAAAAAAGACTAGGACTAAGCATGTGAGGTTCTGGACCTCTCGACCCCGGTTCGAATCCGGGCGGGGCTATTTTATTTTTATTAGTTTTAATAAGGGGCTCAACTAATAATTATACATGGGACTATTTGATTTTCTAAAAAAGAAAAAAACAACCAAGGCTTCTAAAAGGAAAAAACCATCTAAAGTTGCTAAAATAAAAAAGAGCAACGTTACTAAAACAAAACCTATGGGTGTCAGGGTAAAGAAAACCAAAACAGGCTCTAAGTTCTACTTTGACGACATAGAGAAGAAGATAACCAAGTCGCAGAAGACCAAAGTGATACTTAGAGTTAAGACTAAAAAGTAATAAAACCAGTATTATTTTTTATTTGAATCTGTTTGAATTGTTTTTTTAATTCTTTTCACAATACCAAAATTTAATACCTTTCCAAACTCTTTAACAATACCAAATTTTATTTTTCTTATAATCCATTTACCAGAAAGATAATTTATTATTTTTGATTTAAATGCAATGTAAATTATTATGCTTGTTATAATAAATAGAAATAATGTGGCATAATTATAGTTGATTCTCACAATTTTTGTTACATTAAACGTGTCACTACCTACGACTTTTGACTTGTAATCATCCCCATAAAGAAGAGTTACCTCTAATTTATATAATCCACTTTCTATGCTTTCGGGTAATGCTATCTCTCTAAATAAATTAGCTTTGTTTTCTACAACAACATTTTCTGATATTTCTAATAAGATATTGCTATTTTCATCTATTATTTTAAATTCTATTATGACATTGGATTTTCCAGAAAGTTCAACATCTGTTAGTTTTATTACAGCAACAAGAGCATCTTCTACAGATATGTCTTTATAGATAGCAGGTATCTCTAACAGCATGTCAAATGACGGTTTAAGTTCTACTACCAATTCTTCTTTTTCAAGTTCCGGAACGGTATAAGTGCATGACTGAATTTCTTCAGGTTTGTTTTGTTGATCAGAACAGGTTCCAGTATAAGTACAAGTCCTTGTTTGAATGTTTTCTGTTTCACATTCTTCCCAACTAGTGCACTCCCATTCATGGAAGCAATTGCTTTTATCATCAGAAGGACTTGAGGGAGTTTCTGCATCATTAGAACCGCTATCAGTTTCTTCATCAGGAGTTTCTTCTGCAGAATATGTAGAAAAATGCAATACACTGAAAACAAACATTCCATTCTCATATGAAATCTCTGTACATACTGAATCCGGACATTCTTCACCGTTTAAAACAGGCCTTGGATCTGTGTAATTTAAATTGTAAACATGAACATTAGCAGGTTTGTTAAGTGCAGTCAATGCATTTGCGTTGAGCTGTATTGAGTTAAACGCTATATTGACATTGCCGTCTATATCTGCGCCTGAACTCAAATTTACAGCTTCTTGAAACATTATCTTACCTGCAGAAGAATTTTCGATTATAAGACCCGCTATATTCGAGACATCAACTGAGCTCAAATCAGTGGTATTTCCTGAAAATTCAGTTGTTAGAATAACAGAGAACTGCCTGCTCTTTGAAGAGCCAATGTTTCCTTCAGAATCTGTGCAATTGATGCTCCATTCATAATTCAAAGCTGCGAGATTATTTGTCGTGAACTCCTGTATCATATTCTTTGTTACACTCGAATCAGTTTGGTTTATCTCGCCACCTATAATCAGGAAGCAGTTGTTTATGTCAGAAGAATCTGTTACGTTATAGCTAAAGGTGATGTTGCCGTCTATATCACCGCTACTATCTGCTGGTGAGATTAAAGTTATAACAGGGGCTTCCTCATCAGATACCAAGAGTGTGTAATCAACACTCACATTGTAAAGCTTTGCTGATAAGCTAACAGAATTGCTTGTGAAATCAGCCTGATATTGGAAATACCTGTTATCAGAAACGGATAGATTTTCTCCAGAAGAGTCTGCATAACTTCCGGAAAAGCTTCCATCACTGCAGTTGGCCAGCGCGCAGGATCTTGCCTGAAAAGTCAGGCCAGTCTCAAGCAAAAGGGCAGCCATTCCCTTGGCATTCCCATTATCACTGTTGAAATTGGTGATGGTCTTTGTCCAGTTAAGCCCGCCATCAGAAGATTTCCACACATCTTCATCTCCTTCTATGATAAACACATTATCATCACTATCAACAATACCGGTTTTTATGTGTTGTCCTTCGCCATTATAATCATCGTTTATCTTGGTCCAATTCTCACCCAAATCAGTCGACTGCCAGACGTCATCA
>JBDRJQ010000002.1:0-12887 GCA_043814765.1 Nanobdellota archaeon
CTATTCCTCGGATTCGTGATAGCATTCTCACTATGGTTCATATTCCTACCAGGAGCAACCGCAGAAAGCCTATTCGACACACAACTAAACACCATAAGCGCAATCAACAGCCAAGCAACAGCAGGAAGCATAACAGGAGCCTACAGCACAAGATTCCTAAACGACATCATATCCAACAACCTAAAAGTGCTATTCTTCTGCCTGTTCTTCTCATTCTTCTACGGAGCAGGAGCAATATTCATCCTAACATGGAACGCATCAGTAATATCCGCAGCAATAGGAACCTTCGTAAGAAACAACATAGAAGTATACGCAGCATCAGTCGGCCTTTTCAAAGTAGCAGGATACATGCACATCTTCTCACTAGGAATAGTAAGATACATGACCCACGGAATATTCGAAATAGCAGCATACTTCGTAGCAGCACTCGCAGGAGGACTAATATCAATAGCAGTAATGAAACACAACATAGGCACAGAAAAATTCAAAATAGTCATGAAAGACGCTTTGATTCTAACATTCATAGCAGCAGTACTCATAATCGCAGCAGGACTGATAGAGGTTTATATAACACCAGTTCTTGTTTAATTCTTCCAAAAACTATTTAAACAAAACTAAAAATAGGAAATACTGATGAGCGAACTTGAAAAGAGGAAAGAGGCAGTTCTTGAAAAACTTAAACAGGTAACTAGCAAACCAATTTATTTAATATACTTGGTACTAGGAATAATAGTTTCATGGGGAGTATACATCAGAACAAGAAACCTAAGCATAATCAACTGGCAATACCCAATCGATCCAGACTCGTTCGCATTCCTAAGATACGCAAAATATATAGCAGAACACGGGCACCTGATGGACATCGACATGCTTAGGTACTATCCGATAGGATGGTCTAACCTCTCAGAATTCAGAGTGCTAAGCTACTTCATTGCTTACCTCTACAAATTCCTAAACTTCTTAATGCCTTCAGTCACAATTGAAAACGCAGATGTGCTATACCCAGTAATATGCTTCGCGGGAGGAGCGATATTCTTCTTCCTGTTCATGAAAAAACTGTTCAACTGGAAAATAGGCCTAGTATCCACAGGATTCCTAATAGTACTACCAGCATACCTCTACCGAACAATGGCTGGAGCGGCAGACAAAGAAGCATTCGCAACAATGATGATGTTCGCAGCACTCTACTTCTTCCTATACGCATGGAAATCAAGCACAACAAGACAAGCAATAATATATGGGACCCTTGCAGGGCTACTCACAGCACTGACAGGCGCAGTATGGGGTGGTGTTATGTTTTTATTCCTAATATTCGCAACATTCACACTAATCAATGTCATTCTTGGACAGATGAATAAAAGAACCACCCTCACATATATATTATGGTTCATTATAATGGTAATCTCAATCAATAGCTTATATCCAGAGAGATTCTACCTAACAAACTTCATCTCAAGCATACAATCAACAGCAACAACCTTTGTGTTCTTCACAGTAATTGTATATTACCTACTCTCAAAAAAACCAGAGATAACAAGAAAACTAGTTGGCCTGACAAAGAAGAAACTTCCACTAGGATTCATAGCCCCGCTACTAGTCTTCCTAATAGGACTCATAGCACTAACCCTCTTCTCAGGACCAGAAAAAGTGATATACCAGATAACCCAAGGGTACATACAGCTAACAGAGCCATTCGGAACAAACAGATGGGTACTGACAGTAGCAGAGGCACACCTGCCCTCATTCAGCGACTGGAAAGGACAATTCACACAAAAGTATCTATTGATAGTACTTGCAGGGGCAACCCTTGCGTTTTACACAATGACAAAAGTCTTCAAAACAAAGAGGATTATTCCCACAATAATATTTGCACTAGCCCTCGTAGGGATATCTATAAGCAGATACTCTCCGTCAAGCCCCCTACTAAACGGAAGCACAGGAATTGCACTTCTTATCTACTTCGGATCATTACTCTTGATATGTGGAATGTTCTTTTATGCATATTTCAAATTCTTCAGCAAAGACAAACAGTCATTTGAACTCTTGCAAAAAATCGACAAAAGTGCATTATTAGCAATAATCATCCTATTATACCTCATGATATCAGCAAAAACAGCAATACGACTATTGTTCATATTCGCACCAGCAACTGCAATATTCGCAGGATACTTCACAATAGAAACACTGGACCGGCTAAAAAAAATAAACAACGACACCTACAAGATAATCGGATATGTAATACTGATAGTACTAATCTCAACAACATGGTGGGGATTCTCAGAAGCAAGCATGAATCAAGCAAGATACACAGGGTCCAGCTACACATACCAATGGGTGCAATCAATGAACTGGGTACGGGAAAACACACCAGAAGATGCAGTATTCGCCCACTGGTGGGACTACGGATACTATGTGCAAACCGGAGGAGAACGAGCAACACTAAGCGACGGAGGAAACTCAAGAGGAGCAATAAACTACTTCACAGGAAGACACCTGCTTACAGGGCAAAATGAAACAGAAGCATTAGAGATACTGAAAGCAAACAACGCAACACACTTCCTAGTAGTGTACGAAGAGATAGGAAAATACCCTGCATTCTCATCAATAGGATCAGATGTAAACTACGACAGATATTCCTGGATAAGCACATTCCAACTAGATCCAAGCCTTGTTCAAGAAACAAGAAACGAAACAGTACTGATATTCACAGGCTCAACAGCAATAGATGAAGACTTCATATACCAAGACCAACTATTCCCCAACGGAGGAGCAGGAATCGGAGGAGTAATGATTCCAATAGAAACAAATACTGTGATGGAAGGCAACGCAAGCCAAACAACTCAAGAGATTAAACAACCAGCAATTTTACTAGTCTATGCAGGACAACAATACCAGATACCTTTAGAATGCGTATTCATTGACGGTGAAGAAAGAGTATTCCCACAAAAAGGATACCCAGGATGCTTCAGAGTCATGCCTTCAATAGACGGAGCAAACCAAGTGAATCCTTTAGGTGCGGGACTCTTGTTGTCACCAAAAGTAAGAAGAACAGTATTCACAAAACTATTCCTATATGACCAACCATCAGAATACTTCACAAAAGTCTACACAGACGAAAACACAGGTATGCCTCTCGCACTATACCAAGGGAGACTAATCGGTCCACTGAAAATCTGGGAAATAAGCTATCCTGACGACCTGGTAATACCAGAAGAATACTACGGCACAGAGGAACCAGAAGGGGTAACAGCGGTCGGGAAAAAATTTGCATAAAATGAACAAACCTTTATCTAAAAAAATAACTGCCATAATCCCGAGCCTACCTGACAAAGACCCGGAACAAGCACTGGAAACACTAAAAAAAACTGACTACCCCCTTGACAAAATAGAAGTCATGATCACTAAAGGAAAAAACCCCTCAAGACAAAGAAACCAAGCAATCGACAGAGCAACAGGCAATATAATATTCTTCTTCGACGATGACTCAGAAATACCAAAAGACTACTTCAAAAAAGCGCTTGAGCATTATGAAGACGAAACAATAGACGCAATTGGAGGTCCTGCAGAAACCTCGAGAACAGCACCATTTCTGCAAAAATGCTTCGGATATGTAATTGGATCATACTTCGCAACACAGAGCATGAGCAACAAATTCCATGGACACGGCAAAGTCAGAGAAGCCACAGAAAAAGAATTAATACTCTGCAATTTCAACATCAGAAAAGAATCGCTTGGAAAAAACAGATTCGACGAAAGACTATACCCCAACGAAGAAAACGAACTATTCAACAGATTAAAATCAGAAGGGAAAAATTTTCTCTACGACCCCAACCTAAAAATCTACAGATACAGAAGAAAAAGCATACTCAACTTTGCAAAACAATTCTACAAATACGGATATGGGAGAATAGAACACTTAATAATCAGACCAAGATCATTCTCACCAGTATTCATCATACCACCCCTCTTTGTGATATACCTACTGCTATTAATCGGGCTAATTTTTATGCAAAAAGCATACCCAATATATTTTATTCCTCTGGCACTATACCTCCTAATCACAATCGGAAGCGCAGCAAAAATTGCAATAACTGAAAAAGACCCAAAAACAATATTAATAACACCCCCCTTATTCTTAATAGTGCACACCTCATACGGCATAGGAATGATAACAAGCCTTTTAAACTTCAGAAAAACAGAACGCCCAAAAGAGGTAAAAGTAACAAAAATAAAGCTAAAATGAGAATCGCAATTGTCTATCCTCCCTTCACAAAAGGGAAGGAATACCCCCTACTAGGACAAAACAGACAATTCAGATACTCCAACTCAAAAGAAGTAAGGATATTCCCCCTCATACCGGCAACAGCAGCAACAATCCTGAAAGAAGCAGGACACGAAGTACTATTTCTAGATGGCATAAACCAAAGACTAACCAAAAAAGAATTCATACAAAAACTAACAGACTTCAAACCAGACTTAATTGCACTAGAAACAAAAGCACCGGTAATAAAAATACACTGGAACTTCATAAATAAAACAAAAGAGAGGACAAAAGCAAAATTCGCACTATTTGGAGACCATGTATCCTACTTTCCAGAAGAATCATTCAAAAACTCAAAAGTTGATTACATAATAGTTGGGGGAGACTACGATGTTGGACTGCAAAAACTAACAGAGTCAATAGAGAAAAATAAAAAAATGCCAGAGGGAATCTGGTACAAAAACAAAAAAATAATCCCTAACGGCAGATTACAAAACATAAAAAATCTAGACAAGATACCCTTCATCGACAGAGAACTAACAAACTGGGACCTATACGGAGAAGCATATCTATACCAACCCTGCGCATACATACTAACAGGCAGAGGGTGTGGAAGTGAAGACTGCGGAGCAAGAGGATGCACATTCTGCATATGGCAACACGCACTATGGAACAAAACAGCAAGACTAAGAAGCCCTGAAAATGTCGCAGAAGAAATAAGAATACTGGTAGCAAAATACAAAATCAAAGAAATATTTGACGACAATGAAGGCGGAGCAGTATGGAGCACAAAATGGCTGAAAGAGTTCCATATTGCAATGGAACAAAGAAATCTGATCGGTAAAGTAAAAATATCAACCAATGCAAGAGCAGACTCACTCACAGAAGAAAACTGCAAACTAATGAAAAAAATCGGATTCAGACTCCTAAAAGTGGGGCTAGAATCTGGAAACAATAAAACACTCAAACTAATAAACAAACAAGAAACAGTGCAAGACATAATCAAAGGAGTAAAAACAGCAAAAGACCACGGACTGATAGTCATGCTAACATCGATGGTAGGCTATCCCTGGGAAACCGAAGAAGATGTAGCACGAACATACAAAGTAGCAAAAGAACTAATGCTCTACAAAACTCACCTTGGAGACTCACTACAATCAAGTGTAATAATGCCTTACCCTGGAACGCCGTTATACAACCAGTCACTAAAAAATAAATGGTTCCTAAAAGACCCAAAAAACTATGAAATATTCAACCAAACACAAGCAATCCTAAAAAGTCCCATTGACACACAAAAATGGTGCAAAAAAATGTGGAGCATACATTCAAACCCAGTATTTATGACAAAAACACTCCTCAGCATAAGAACAAAAAGAGATATAACTTTCTTAGCAAGAGGCTTAAAATCAGTAATAGGGCACTTAAGAGATTATTGAGGTAATTATGAAGATACAATTCGTTTTCGCATCACCAATAGAAATGCCTAAATTCGGAGAGATGGGAGAACAAGTATCCCCCCCATTAGGAATCCTCTATTTAGCAGGATATCTAAGAGACAAAATCAAGGGAATTGAATTAAGCGCAATAGACGGTCCGAGAATAGGATTCAAAAAGACACTTCAAAAAATCAAAGAGTTCAACCCAGACATCCTCTGCGTTTCCTACTATACAGTGTCTGCATTGGGCGCATATGAACTAATAAACTCCCTCAAAAAACATAATTCATCCCTTTTGGTGCTTGTCGGAGGCCACCATGTCACAGCACTTCCAGGAGAATCATTCAAAAAATCACAGGCAGACATAGAAGTATACGGCGAAGGAGAGATAACCCTAACAGAAATTGTAAAAAATTATATCGAAAAAAAAGATCCAAAACAGATAAAACTTGAGAAAACACTCGGCATAGGGTATATGGACCGAGGAAAGTTAAAAATAACTCCACCCAGACCATTCATAACAGACTTAGATTCAATCCCCTACCCAGCAAGAGATCTCATAAAAATGGATGATTATAATGGATGGTACATCTCAAAGCAAAACCCTCAAGCAAGAGTAATATTCGCAAGAGGTTGCCCCTATAGATGTACATTTTGCTCAAACAAAGTATGGAACAGACCGGGAGAAGGGGTAAGGATAAGATCGCCTAAAAATATAGCAGATGAGCTTGAGATGCTCAAAAAACAATATGGCATAAGAGAATTTTTTGACGACGGAGACGAACTCAACAATAACATACCCAGAGCAATAGAGATATGCAAAGAAATCAAAAGGAGAAACCTATGGATGACTTGGAAATGCCAGCTAAGATGCAACAATCTTCCAGAAGAACTGGTAAAAGCGATGGCTGAAGCAGGATGCTGGTATGTACACTTGGGAGTTGAATCTGGAAATCAGAAAACCCTGAACGGTATAAAAAAAGCCATAACCCTCAAACAAGCCGAGGATGCATGCCGGCTACTCACAAAGCACGGAATAAAGACACTAGCACTATTCATGCTGTTCAATGTCTGGGAAGAAAACGGCAAACTATGCTTTGAAGGAGTTAAAGAAACAGAAAATACCCTTCGATTTGCCAAAAAGCTACTAAAAAACAAAACAGCATCATTCATATCCTCAACACAGACACAACCCTACCCCGGAAGCGAACTATACAACATAGCAATCAGGCACAATCTCATAAAAGAAGGCCTAAAAGGAAATTGGGACTCTTGGCTAAAAGATGAGATGTATATAATGCGCATACCCGGAGTCAAAGAAGAGGATATGGCTAAGATGAGATCGAAAGCGAACTTAATAATCGCAAAGCATCTACTAAAATCCGGCAATATCTCTATGAGAGACCTAGTCTTCTTTGCGAAGAAAGCAATGAAACTCCTAGAGGACAATATCAAAGCAAAACTAAGAACAAAAAAAGAACCTACATTAACTCTTTCAGCTTAAAAGAAAAGTCTCTACCTATTTTCTCCCAAGAATACTTATCCTGAATGAACTTAATTGCCTGCTCATTTTTATTATTTGACCTAGATGCTAAAGCATCAATAATCCCTTCGGCAAATTCAGGTATACTCGTACCAGTCTGGTAGGTATAGCTTTTAAATGTGTAGAGATCACCAACATCGTTACATACAACTCTCTTCCCCATGGCAAGATTCTCACGTATCTTCATGGATGTCCTAAAATAATTCGCCTTACGAGCCTTATAATAAACAACACAGATATCGGCAAGCTTAATAAATTTAGCAACCTCAGTTTTATCCATATACCCAGTAAATACGACTTGATCTGTAATACCTAATTTTTTTGCTATTACCTTAAAATCCCCAAGCATCTGCCCGCCACCAACGATTATAAGCTTAACATTTTTACGCTTCTTCACGACTATTGAAAAAGCTTCAAGTATCGCATCAAGATCAGATGCAACATTAAGATGGGCAGTGTAAACAATCAACTTATAACCCCCCAAAGAATATTTTTTGATAATTTCTGCCTTATCAAACGCCAAATCCGTGTTAAAAACATCAAAATCAACACCCTGATTAAGGAAATACAATCTATTTTCCTTAACCTTAAAATCCCTAATAGCATGCTTCCTCAAGTTATCGTTATGATAGCTAACCATATCAAAGAATCTCGGAAAAGGTGTCTGGACAGCCTTTGAAACAAGTGATATCAAACCATCCCTATAAGCATAATCTAAGTCATCTAAATCCAGAACAGTATATGCACCCCTAAACTTCTGGAAAAACATCGGAAAAGTAACATTCGGATAGGCCTTAATACCCACAACAACATCCGGCCTCTTGAAAAAAGATAGGAAAGTATATTTACATAAAGAAAGGGCATACTCAAACATGAATGGCTTTGAATGAACCGGCTTGATGTACTCAACAATATGCCCCTCTTTCTGTAGGGACTTTCCAAGATACTGTGTTTTAAGCCAGCAACCAGAATCTAAAGATGCCCCACAAATTAAAAGAAACTTCATTTTTTTCTCCTTTGATAAGTTAAGCTATCCTTTAGAATATAAGGATACAGCCAAGGATTAAATTGAATATTTCCATTCTGAAAACAAGAATGCGTACAGTAACAACTCTTTACTTTGATTGAAGACCGCTGAGATTTAGCAAGATCAGAATACCATATCCTTAAAAAACTCTCAGCTTCCCTAAGATTGCCGACTTTCGGAAGCAATTCACAAAAATAAACATTTGCCTGAGCATCGACAACACAATGTACTTTGCCAGCATAACAGGGAATTAGCTGTTTCTTCTCTTCCATAATTCTAAGATACAGATCATATTGATAACTCCTTAACCCGTTAACCAGCTTAGATTTTAACATAGAATTCCTAAAATACTTATAAAAATCAAAAGTTTCAGAAATAACTTTCTTAGCATCCCTAAGCTTATCAACTGAAGGGCATTTCAATTCCGGATCCTTAGGTTTACCGCGCATAAACTCAAAATTATGAGACTCTATCAAAGGCATATTCTTTTTAACATAACCAATTAGTTCAGACAGCTCCCCGATATTTTTGTTTGTAATTGTAGTGTTCACCCTAATAACCAAATTGCCAAACTCTTTTTTCAAATCACGAAGCAAACTATAAGTCTCAAAAACCTTATCAAAACTTCCCTTAACACCCCTAATATAATCATGGGTCTTCTCCAAGCCATCTAAAGACAAATTTATAGAGACAATACCCTTGCCGTTTGAAATAGCCAGTATATCTCTCGTTTTCTCTAAAATTTTCTTAGGTAAAAGACAACTGGTAGGTATAGAAAAGGAAGACATATGTTTGCAATTTTTGTAAAACCTCAGATATATCTGACTGATATCCTCTCTTAAAAATGGTTCTCCCCCTGAAATAGCCAATGTTTCTAAATTCGGAAGCTGCCTAGCCAAAGAGTCTATCTCACTAAGAGAAAGTTCATCTTTTGCAGGATTCAAAGTCTTCCAGTTAAAGCAATGCTTACATTTAGAATTACACCTGTCTGTAACAAATAATATCAAAAAGCTAGGAGTATTAAGATGATTCTTAATGACAGCAGTCCTTAGATAACTTAGCATTAACATGACTAAAAATAACCCAAATTATAAAGTTTGTGCATTTAAAGATAACTGATGCAAAACTTTTAAATAGTGCTGAAAAAACTTCAAGAAATAATAAAATGAGAATCCTATTTATAATCCCAAACCTAAGCGGAGACTTCCAAAAAGCCATGCATCCCCACATAGGAGTCGGGTACATGGTAGCAATGCTGAAGAAACACAACCATAATTCTGAGGCAATAGACTTACGCATAGAAAGCAAACTGAAAAGCCTAGATAAAAAAGTCCGCTTCTTCAATCCAGAGATTATAGGCACAACATTTATGACAAGAGATTATAAAAAAGCCTACAAATTTGTAAACTTCCTAAAACAAAGATACAAAAGAAAGATAATTATTGGGGGGCCACACCCATCCTTATTTCAAGAAGAAACACTAAAAGGATGCAATGCAGACTATGCTATCGTCGGAGAAGGAGAATACGCAATTCTCGCATTAGCAAACAAAGAGCCTCCTAAAAAAATAAAAAACCTCATCTGGAAAGATGGAGAAAAAATCATAAAAAACAAGACAGAAGTCATAGACAACTTAGATGCTCTCCCTTTCCCAGCCTACGATAAAAACTCTCTAAAAAAATACGTTGACAAAAAGATTCCGCTAGTAACCTCAAGAGGATGCCCATTCAGCTGCGTATACTGTTCGATAAAAAATGTGATGGGTAAAAAATGGCGTCCTAGAAGTGCAGAAAACATAATTGAAGAAATAGAAAACTGGAAAGCAAACGGGTATAACTTTTTTCACATAGCTGATGACAACTTTGCATTAGACCGTGAAAGGGTTAAAAAAGTATGCAACCTGCTTATTGGAAAAAAACTCAATATAAATTGGGATCTAAGAAATGGTATCCGAGCGGATACCGTAGATGAAGAACTATTAAGGCTAATGAAAAAAGCCGGCTGTGAATATGTCTCATACGGAATTGAATCAGTAGATCAAGAGGTACTTGATGCCAGCAAAAAAGGCCTAAAAGTTGAAACCATAGAAAAAGCAGTATATGCAAGTTTGAAAGTCGGCATCAGAACAGGAGCATCATTCATAATTGGGTTACCAAAAGACAATTTCACTAAATTCAACAAATTACTAAGGTTCATCAATAAATACAATTTTGAAGAAGCCTTAATCTACAACTGCGTACCGTATCCAAAAACAGAACTAGAAATTTGGATTAAGAAAAACGGTAGATACCTCAGTAGCCCAGAAGAATACCTGAATTATGCATCATACTGGCAGAATAAAGTCTTATTTGAAACCCCAGAATTCAGTGCAGCGGAAAGGACAAAAGCCTTCCAAATTGCTGAAACGGTAGTCTGGAAAAAGCTACTCAGAAAAGAATTAGGGTACCTGTTATCCACAATAGCATACCCTTTCTGGATAAATCCCACACTACGAAAAGCCTTCATAAAACCCGGACTAGCGCTATGGGTAGTGCTAAGAAAAATAAGGGGCAAGAAAAAGTATTACACACAAAATGGTCAAGCCTAAAATTGATAAAGTTCTCCTATTGTTAACAAGCTGTCTTGCTGTTTATTTTGCTATTAGGATTATTGACTTTTCAAAAATAATAAGCTACTTCCCAGTACATGTCACTGGAGACATTCCTTCTTATATGGCCCAATTATTTTTTTTATCAGAATACGGCTTTCATCAGATTGTACCTTACTGGTTTAATGGAATGGTACTATTTTTAAGATATCCCCCAGGATGGTACTATTTCACACTTCCGATATACCAATTAACTAAAAGTATCACATTAGCGACCTATATCTCAATAACAACAATTTTTTTACTAATCTTTATAGCTTTATACCAATTCGGAAAAGTCGAAAAAATCTCTAAAGTAAAAAGAGTTGCATTTTTCTTCTTCATGTTCGGAAATGGAATCGCAGTAGGCAACTTCTTAAGATTAGGCAGAGTCACAGAGCTGTTCGGTTGGCTATGGTTTATTACAACTATGGCAATAATTCTATATTACAAAGACCATAGGGTGAACTTAAAGTTTTTTTGGATTATTCCCGCATATGCCATGATAATCCTCAGTCATCCCCCATTAACTATATTTTTTAATATTTTATGTTTTTTCCCAATGCTGTTCTTAATAAAAAAAAGCATTTATGAAAAGATAATAGTTGTCCTATCAATGGTAGCTGGGCTTATAGCCTCAGCATTTTGGTGGGTTCCCTTTGTTCTAGACAATTTGAAAAATAATGTCCTTTCGAATAACCCTCTTGGTAAAAAAATGCTTGGATTAGAAGATCAGCCCCTGTTAAATTTTATTTTAAACAATATTGCCACATCTTCAATATGCATACTGCTGTGGGCATCATTCTATGTCTACTGGCAACATAAAAACAAATCAAAAAGAGAACTCCTCTTTTTTTCACCTTTACTAATCTTAAGTTTACTATTCTTCCTAAGGATAAGCTTATTACTACCTCTAGCAAACATAGTTTATTCAGACATTTATGCAATGGGGTTCCTGTTCTTCAGCTTATATTTCTTATTCAAAACCCCTTTAAGAAAAAGAGTTAAAATAATATTCTTAGTAATACTAACCCTATTCGTGATAGGAAATGTAGGTATATCCATCTTACATACCCCTTGGTTCCCTACATACACCCAAGTAGAATACAACACATTTTCATTACTACAGTTGATACAAGGAAAATTCCTTATGATAAACAGCCCTTACCCAACCTCATATCCACATGCCTACTATTGCTATGCTTCGGTTTACTACAAAGTATCAACACCCTTCGGAATGGGAACAGAAGGGTTTTTCCCCTCTTACCTAAAGCCCATACAAGAAATTACCCAGTCCATAAACTCTAAAAATTGCGAAAACACAACAGAACTAGCCGAAAAAATAGAACTAACAGAAATAATTACCTATGATGACTCCTGCGACTTACTAAAAAACTGCGGATTCGAAGAGATAAAAACAAACAAACCTGCATGCCTGTACAAAATACGATGAAAACACCTAGCTTCCTAAAAGATAATGTGCTACTCATAGTTGCAACCCTCTTTTTATCAACTTGTGGATACATATTCCACTTTATAGCAGGAAGAGAATTGGGACCTGCTGACTACGGGCTGGTTATGAGTTTACTTTCAATTATCTATATCGTGAATATTTTCCTACAGGCATTACAATCGATAATAGCCACAAAGATATCAGAAGCAAAAACACAAAAAGATAATTTAAAACTTATTGGGTTGCTGAAATTATTTTTATACAAAAACATTTTATGGGCAGTATTTTTCTCATTAATATTTATAGCAATAACACCATTCTTAGCATGGTTGCTAAATACGACAAACTATTCAGTGATACTCATCTTGATTATCCTTATTTTTGGTGCATTCATGCTACCGATTGTGAGGGGGTATTTCCAAGGAGAACAGAAATTCGGGCAACTGAGCATAACCTATATAACCGAAGCAATAGCTAAACTTGGATCATTAGTCTTATTACTTACGCTATACAAAGGAGTTGTAAGTGCAATGTTAAGCTT
>JBDRJQ010000003.1:0-17970 GCA_043814765.1 Nanobdellota archaeon
AATAACATCTCCAATAGAAATGATGGGGGTGTGGGGTTACATGAAAATATTAGTTTTTGGCGATGTGCATGGTAAAATGGACATACTTTCAAATATTATAAAAAATATAAAAATTAAACCAGATATTGTTATATGTCCTGGTGATTTTACAGATATGTTTGAAACAATAGAAGGATTTTCTCAAATAGATATTGCTGATATGATTTTACAAAAACTTTTATCTTTTAATTGTCCTGTTATATGCGTTCCAGGCAATCATGACCCACCTGATATATTAAAATTATTTAATCAATATGGTGCCAACCTACATGGTAAATTAAAAGAAATTAATGGTTTTCTTTTTATGGGGTGGGGAGGAGCTCTAACACCATTTAACACTTATTTTGAACCTAGTAGTGAAGAGACTAGGACAAATCTAAATAGGATGTCTGATAAAATAAAAAATAAAAAATTTATATTAGTTGTTCATGATCCTCCAAAAAACACAAATGTTGATAGGGTTATGTCTGGTGGTCATGTTGGTTCTAGTGTTATAAAGGAATTCATAATCAAACAAAAACCCATATTATGTATATCTGCACATATTCACGAATCAGGTGGAACAGATAGAGTAGGTGATACAATTTTATTTTATCCAGGTCCTGTTTATGAAGGATTCTACGGTGTTGTGAATATAGATGATAAGAAAATAACATGTGAAGTTAAAAAAGTAAAATAATCAATCAAGTGTTTTTAATTGATTGACAATATCGTCCACAGTGTTAAGTCTGGATAACGCTAAAGGGATGTTTTCTGCTTCAGCTATGCGTTTAGCTACATCATCGACTACACTTAACCCATGAAGAACAACTAATGTTGGCTGTAAACTTGTTAATTTAATTGCAACCATAGGAGATCGACCAGTGGAAACTTTAGTAAATATTAATGCTCGTTGGGTAGTTAACCCATATAATTTAATTAATTCTGAAAAGGAGAGTTCTGTTATTGCTTTCAAAGAATCTATAATGGTGTAACCGTAGACGATTTTATTCATGTTAGAGGATTTTACCATGCTAGTTGCGTTTATTTTATTGCAAAAATCACTGACAGTTATGCCATCTGATAATTCTTTTATTTCTATAATAGCGCTTGATAGCATCGGAGATTTTGTATTTTTAATAAAACTCTTTATAGTACTCCCACCACTCTCAGCATCTATATTAATCAACGACTGAACGTATTTTTTAATAACCCTTATACCAGGAGATTTTCTTCTACCTGATTCATAATCTGATACAACAGAAGAGGTTATCCCAAGATTTTTTGCAAGATCCTTTTGTGATATTTTGAATATGTTTCTCCATTTTTTTATTACATTTTCAGACTTTTCAGATAGAACTATCTCTCCGATAATATTCTTTGCTAGTTGGTCCTTTGCCAATGAAAATTCGTCAGTTATGTTATCCATGTTCGATAATTGACATAAATCCTTAAATAAAGATTATAAGCAAAAATATAAAGCTTAAAAACACCATAATAAACCATGAAAAATAAAGCTGCTAAGGGAGCGATGTTTGAACGCGAGCTTTTACATTTTCTAAATGCTAAGGGGTTTTCTGTAATGCGAGCACCATCATCTGGCGGATATCTTTACCCTGTGGATGTTCTTGCGATAAAAAAGGGGAAGATCCTCGCCTTTGAGTGTAAAAACTATAAAACAAAACCAAAACTTAATCCAAAACAGCTTTCTTCTTTTAAAAAATGGGCTGAAAAAGCAGGCGCTATCAGTTTCTTAGCGTGGAGAACACCTAAAAATGAATGGAAATTTCTTAGAGTGGAAGATGCTGAAAACAAAAAATACGAAGATGAGAATTGGTTTGAGATGCCCATGCTTGAGAAGTGTTTCATGTTTTAAGTTTTTTAGTTGATTTCTCAATTCTATCCATTGCTTTCTCTATCTTATCATAAGCAGTTGCATAAGAGAAACGAACATAACCTTCACCATATTTTCCAAACTCTGTACCTGGAACGCATGCCACCTTTGCGTTTTTCAGAAGCCATTCAGCAAAAACAAAAGATTTCTTTTTGAAAGCCTTTATGTTTGGAAAAGCGTAAAATGCACCGTTTGGTTTAACACATTCAAACCCGTCAATTTCATTAAGACGTCTTGTAATCATTTTTCGCCTTCTGTCATACTCATCAACCATTTTGCAAACATATTTTTGTGTGCCTGTTAAGGCCTCCAGCGCGGCTATCTGAGAAATTGTAGAACCTGTCAATGATGTGAATATATGAAGTTTTTTCAGCCCATCAATTATTTTTTCCGGTCCTGCAGCATAACCCACTCTAAAACCAGGCATCGCATATGTTTTTGAAAACGATTGCAGTGTTATAACATGGTCTTCTATTCCATTCAATGACCCAATTGAGATGTGTTTTTCATCATCATACACTTGTTTTTCATAAGCTTCATCTGATAATATAAGAAGATTTTTTTCAACAGCAAAATCTGCAATTTCTTCAAGCGTTTTTTTCTTTAGAACCACCCCTATTGGGTTTGAAGGAGTATTGAGTATAATGGAACGTGTCTTTTTTGGAATGAAAGCTTCTTTTAGTTTTTCTGTTGTTATTTGAAATCCATCACTTTCTTCCAGTTTTATTGATAGCGGGACACCGTTCAGTATCTCTACCATTGGAATGTATGCCAAGAATCCAGGGTTTGGCACCATTACAGTTTCACCAGGATCCAGCGTAGTCATTAGCGTTAGCAGTAAGGCTTCAGTGGATCCGTTGGTGACAACAACCTCGTCAGGTGTTACATTAACCCTATTATCCTTTTTTAGCTTTTTTGCAATAGCTATTCTCAAATCAGTTCTGCCCGCGATTGGTGAATAATGGGTTTGCTTGTCTTTAATGGCTTTTTTTGCTGCACGAAGCACGTTGGGGGGAGAAGAAAAATCAGGTTCACCTGGTCCAAGAGAAATTATAGTTTTACTCTCTGCTGCGATTTTCAATAACTTACCGATTGTGAATCTTGGTAAATCCTTTTCACGTTCTGATATAACACCTCTTATCATATTTTATATTTGTTTGTGCCTGGTTAAAAACAATTTAACGAAGCTAAACAAAATAAAACTATATGCCTCAGTTAGATTATTTCTTTAATCCAAAATCAATAGCCATAATAGGTGCATCAAGAAACCCCATTAAAATAGGACATGTTGTTTTTAGAAATTTCCTTGAAGGCAAATATGAAGGCAAACTTTTTCCTATTAATCCAAAAGCAGAAGAACTTTTTGGATTGAAAGCCTTTCCAAGTATTTTAAATGTGAAAGAAAAAATAGACCTCGCAGTTATAACAGTTCCGGCTGCAATCACAGCTAAAGTTCTCGAAGAGTGCGGCCGCAAAGGCGTGCCAGCAGTCATTATAATAACCGCTGGGTTCAAGGAGATAGGTAATGTTAAAGAGGAGGACGAATTAAAAAAAATATTAAGTAAATATAAAATGCGTTGCATAGGAGTCAACTGTTTAGGCGTTTACGATCCGTACTCTAATGTAGACACGTTCTTTTTGCCCAGATACAAATTAAGAAGACCAGAAGCAGGATCAATATCCTTTATATCGCAATCAGGAGCGCTAGGATCTGTTGTCATGGACTGGATGGCCACCAAAGGCTACAAAATATCAAAGTTTATTTCTTACGGAAATGCGACTGACGTGGATGAAGCAGACTTAATAGAATATCTAGGTGAAGACAAAAAAACAAGCGTAATATGCGCCTACCTTGAGGGGGTTAATAACGGTAGAAAGTTCTTTGATGCATCTAAAAAAGTTTCTAAAAAGAAGCCAATAATAGCATTGAAGGGAGGCGTTACCAAGGAAGGAAGTAATAGCGCATCTTCTCACACAGGATCATTGGCTGGATCAGCAGAAGTTGTTCATGCTGCATTCAAACAGGCGGGTGTTATTATTGCAAATGATTTGGAACAGGTTTTTAATTTTGCTAGAGTGCTATCAACACAGCCTCTCACAAAAGGCAACAGAATCCAAATAATAACAGACGGAGGAGGATTTGGTGTCTTAGCAACAGACTGTGTCATAAAAAACGAAATGAGATTAGCCAAGATGCAAAAAACAAGTTTAGATAAAATAAAAAAAGTTTCCCCACCCTATGTTGTTTTAAAAAATCCAATAGATTTAACAGGAGACGCGGACACAGAGAGATACAGAGTTGCTTTAGAAGCTGCATTAGCAGATCCTAATGTTGATATGATAGCGCTGATAGTTCTTTTCCAGGTGCCAGCACTATCAACAGATGTGGTTGATGTTATATCAGAAGTTTCAAGAAAATCCAAAAAACCAATTATAGTTATTTCTGCTGGTGGAGGCTATACAGAAGTTCTAAAAAAATCATTAGAAGAGAATGATATACCATGTTTCTCTTATCCAGAAAGCGCAATAGAATCTATGAAGGCTCTTTACAATTATAGTAAAAACAAGAAAGGATAAATCAAACCTTTTACTAATAGTTAATTAGTGGGTTTGTGATTACTTATAAAAATTTTATAAATGGAAAATGGGTCAAGTCTAGTTCTGGAAAAACGTTTGAAAGCGCCAATCCAGCAACTAATAAAAAAATAGGGCTTTTTCAGTTGGGCAACGAAAGGGATGTTAATTCAGCTGTTGGTGCAGCTGACAATGCTTTTGGAAAATGGAGAGACTTGCCTGCTCCAAAAAGAGGTGAAATTTTATTGCGTGCTGCGCAATTGTTGCGTAAAGAAAAGGAAAGGCTTTCACAACTTGTTACAAAGGAAATGGGCAAAATCATTTCTGAAAGCCGTGGAGACGTGCAAGAAGCTATTGATGTTGCAGAATACATGGCTGGCGAAGGCAGAAGACTTTTTGGTCATACCACAAAATCAGAGCTGCGTGACAAATTTGCAATGACCATCAAAAGACCAATTGGCGTATGCGGAATAATATCACCATGGAATTTTCCTATCGCAATACCAGCATGGAAAATTATGCCTGCTTTAGTTTGTGGTAACACAGTAGTATTCAAACCAGCATCTGATACTCCGCTTTGTGCAATAGAGTTTGTGAAAATATTGATCAAAGCAGGTGTTCCAGCAGGGGTTGTTAATCTTGTAACAGGACCAGGATCTAGTGTGGGTATGTTCATTGTTAAAAATAAAAAAACAAAAGCAGTTTCTTTCACTGGAAGCAAGCAAACAGGAGAACTTATTGTAAAAGAGGCAGGAATAAAAAGGATTGGTCTCGAGTTAGGTGGAAAAAACGGAATAATAGTTATGGATGATGCGGATTTGAATCTAGCAGTTGATGGTGTTTTATGGGGAGCTTTTGGTACAACCGGACAAAGGTGCACAGCCACATCACGCGTTTTGGTTCATAAAAAAGTAAAAAAGAAATTTGAAAGAAAACTGCTTCAGTGCACTAAAAAATTGGTTTTGGGAAACGGACTCTTACCAAAAACTGATGTAGGACCACTTATCAATATGAGCGCAGTAGAAAAGACTCATATGTATGTTGATATAGGAAAGTTTTGCGGAGCCAAACTTCTTTGCGGTGGAGAGCCAGCCGGTAAAAACGGTTTCTTTTACAAACCGACAATTTTCACTAATGTTACTCCTGACATGAGAATAGCGCAGGAAGAGATATTTGGACCAGTGTTATCAATAATAGAAATAAAGAATATAGATGAAGCTATAGATGTTATGAATGGAATTGAATACGGTCTTAGCTCTGCTATTTACACTGAGAACATGAAAAACGCCTTTGAGGCGATAAACAAAATAGACTCTGGATTGACTTATGTCAATTCCAGCACAATAGGTTCAGAGGTTCACTTGCCTTTTGGTGGAGTGAAAGGAACAGGAAACACGCGTGAAGCCGGCATAGAAGGAATAAATGAATTCACAGAAACAAAAACTGTGTACTTTGACTACAGCGGTCGGCTTCAAAAAGCACAGATAGATGTTGTTAAATAAGAAGGTGATGGTATGAGAGAGGTTACTTCAACGTTTGTTAAGGGACTGTATAAGAAAAGGGATCCTTGGTCACATAAAGGTGATTTTGGAAAAGTTTTAATCATAGGAGGAAATAAGGAATATTCTGGCTCGCCGGCACTTTCTGCAATGGCTGCATACAGAGCCGGAGTTGATTTAGTTTATGTAGCCGCACCAGAGAGAGCTGCAAACATAATAGCGTCTTTTTCACCAAACATAATAGCGTACCCGCTTGCAGGAGAATTTGTTGCACCTCATCACATGAAAATAATTTCAAAGCTAATAGAAAAAGTAGATGCTATTGTTATTGGTGGCGGTCTGGGCAGGCATCCTCAAACAGTTAAGTTGGTTCAAGCCCTTTTAGCAAAAACAGAAAAACCATGTGTAATAGATGCAGATGCAATATTTGCTGTTTCCAACAGAAAAGCTGCAATTAAAAAAACATCTGTTATAACACCGCATGTAAATGAATTTTTTACCCTAACAGGAAAAAATTTAGACAAGTCTACAATGGAAGAAAAGGAAAAGGAAATAGAACAAACTGCATTAAAACTTGGTGCAACATTGATTTTGAAAGGGCATATGGATATTATATCCGGAAAAAAGGGAACCACAATAAATTCCAGAGGAACAGCCTACATGACAAAAGGCGGAACAGGCGACACTTTGGCTGGAATATGTGGCGCATTGCTCGCTCGCGGTATTGACCCTCAAGATGCTGCAGCTGCAGCAGCGTATATAAACGGTGCAGCCGGAGAGCTTGCAAGCAGAGAACTTGGAGAAGGAACCCTAGCAACAGACTTGTTGGATAAAATAGCAATCGTTATAAGGTGAAAGTATTAAGAAGACTAAGGTCATCATAATGGGAGCTGCAGGAAGAGATTTTCATAATTTTAATGTTTTCTTCCGTAACAATTCTCATTATGATGTGGTTGCTTTTACTGCAGCACAAATAGTCGGCATAGAAAACAGAAGATACCCAAAAGAGTTGAGTGGAAGACTTTACCCAAAAGGCATACAAATTTATCCTGAAAAAGAACTTTCTAAGTTAATTAAGAAACATAAAATAGATGAAGTTGTATTGGCTTACAGCGATCTCAAGCATGATGATGTTATGGAAAAGGGAAGTTTAATTTTAGCGCTTGGCGCTGATTTTAAGCTAATGGGAATGAACACAACAACGATAAAAACTAGTAAGCCTCTTATAACAGTTTGCGCTGTGCGAACAGGAGCAGGCAAAGGTACGATTGCAAGAGAAATACTAACTCGCTTGCGCAGCAAAGGAAGGAATCCTGTTGTCATAAGACATCCAATGCCTTATGGTGATCTGAAAGGACAAATATGTCAGAGGTTTGCTGCACAAAAAGATCTGGATAAATACAACCCAACAATAGAAGAAAGGGAAGAGTACGAACCGTATATAGAAAGAGGCTACATAGTCTATGCTGGTGTAGACTATGAAAAGATTATTAGAAGCGCCGAAAAGGAGGGGGATATTATAGTTTTTGAAGGCGGGAATAACGACATGCCTTTCTACACTTCCAACAAACACCTGAAAGTTGTTGTTGCAGACCCGCTAAGACCTAATGACGTTTTTTCGTATCCAGGAGAAAGCAATGTCATAATGGCAGATCTTATCATTATGAATAAAGTAAATGTTGCCAGCAGAAAAAACATCAAATTATGCGAAGAAAAAATAAGAATGATTAACATAAGCGCTCCTCTTGTAAAAACCCGTTCTGTTGTTTCAATTGATAGGCCTGATTTGGTAAAGGGAAAGAAAGTGCTGATAGTTGAAGATTCTCCAACAGTAACGCACGGAAGTCTTGGATATGCCGCAGGAATGGTCGCTGCCCAAAAATACAAGTCATCTGAAAATGTAGATCCTAGACGCTATGCTGTTGGCAGTATAAAGAAAATTTATGAAAAAAACAAGCACCTGAAACACGTTTTACCAAGCTCTGGTTACACAAAAACACAGCTAAACGATCTAGAAAAAACAATTAACAGTGTAAAGTGTGATACTGTTATACTTGGTACGCCAATGAACCTTTCTCATGTTATTAAAATAAAAAAACCAGTGGCAAGAGTTTCATATCAACCAATAGAAAGTGGAAAACCAGTATTGGATAAAATTATAAACAAATTCTTGAACGGAAATTGAATATAAATGTAGAAAACAACAAACTAATATTATGAAGAAATTGTTTTTACTGCTACCAGTTTTACTTGTTGTGTTTAGTTCTGGATGCACGACTTGTATACCGTTTATTGGAAGTTGTACAGAAGTCACAATGGATACTGCTGATGTTTTAGTTTTTGATTCTGTTGCTGCTTTTCCAACAACAATTTCACCAGAACAAACAGTAAGAGTAAAGGCCTATGTTAAAAATTTAATAGAAAATGAAGAGTATATCAAAACCATAGAGATGTATGATAAATGTGAAGGAGTTTTTGATGAAATAAGTATTAATTGTGGAAAGGGAGAAGAAATAGGAGGAATTTCATGTGGGGGTATTCGTGTTTACGGCAAACAAACAATACCAATTACATGGACACTAACTTCTATAAAAGGAATAAAACTTGAGACTGCTTGTGAACCAAAAATAAAAATGAGTTATATAAGAGATACATATGGTACTAGCTCAATAAATTTTATTAACCACGACGAACTTAAGAACAGGCTTGAACAGGGAATAACAGAGCCAGTTACATCTGAGATTGATGTAGGTCCAGGACCTATACGAATATTTTTTGAGGTTGAGGACGAACAGCCAATTCCAACTGATGCGAAAAAAACCGTGGTTTCTTTGCATATAAAAAACGATGGTAGAGGATACATAAAGGACAATAAAATAAAATACAGCCAAATTGAAGTTTATGGAGGAGCGTCGCCTGAAAGCCAAAGCGCAATTGACCTAAAAATAAAAGAATCACTTAATAAATGCGGTTTTGGCAAACCCAAATCAGATGATGACGGGGAATCTAGCAATACAGATGACTGGGAAATTGAGCTTATGGGAAAACAAGAAACAGTGATGTTCTGTACTATTGATATACCAGCAGAGTTGGAAAATAAAGACGAAGCCGAGCTTCATCTTTCGGTTTCATTAAAAGGCTATGAGTATGAAATAAAAGAGAAAGCAAGTGTTGTTATCAAACCACACATAATAGAGTAGGAAATTCAACAAACTTATAAATTAACCATAACATATAATAATTAAGAGGGAAATTGATGAAGAACTCCAAATATATATTATTACTTTTGCCTGTTGCCATGGTAGTTATAGCATCAGGCTGTGTTGGCGGCGGAAGCGGACCAACAACAGGACCAGGTGTTGCAATTCTAAATTTCGAGCCAGATTTCTCTTCTGTTGAATCCGGAGATGAAATAAGACTTTACTTACAGATACAAAACCAAGGTGAAGAGCAAGCAAATAACGTTAAAGCATTGCTAACAGGAATAGATGCAGTAGAATTAAATGTTGATTCTGTTCTTAAAGATTTTGATTACATGATACCACCCAATACTGATTATGGAACAGAGGGCGAAATACAGCAGCATTATTATAGGTTGACGGCTCCTGTTATGTCACAAGGACAAGAAATAACATACAACCCAAAAATTAGAGTATATTATGATTATGAAACCAATGCAAACAAGCAGATAACATTAGTAAACAGCAATGAGTTGAGAAGACTCATACAAGAAGGCAAATCATTACCAACCGGAGATACTTCCTATTCTGCAGGACCATTATCAGTTAATGTTGCTACAGGAAAATACATCAAAGCAAGAACAGAAGGAGGATATTACTTCCCAATAACCATAACTATAAACAACGCGGGTAACGGCGTTGTCAGCAAATACCAATCCAATCCGACAGCTGAACCAATAGACTATAAAGTTGAAATGCAGCTTGATTTGCCTGGTAGCGGATTAAGTATTGATGGCTGTTCTGCGGACCTAGCCGGTGTTAATACATATGGAGTGGAATTGTGGAAAGGAAGCAGCGCAACTATTACATGCAGGTTTAATATAATAAACGTACCAAATACAGATGAACAAAAAACACTTAACATAAAATTAAAATACTCATACTACATTGATTCTTCTGCATCATTCACTGTAAAAGGTTTTGATTTCTAATTTCTTATAAATTATAAAAACAAATACAATACTTATGAGAATAAAATTATTGTTAATTTTAGTTGTTTTTTCAGCTGTGATAGTATCTGGGTGTGTAGGATTAGAAGCAGGTAATGGTGTTGTGATAAAGGATTTTTACACCGATTTTGATGAGGTCAAATCAGGCGAAAGAACCGACTTTTACGTAAAATTTAAAAACATAGGCTCTGAACAAGCAGACAATGTTTTTGCAGAACTATTGGGGTTGGATTTAGCGTGGTATAGTGATGGTACACAAGTCGGAACTGGTGAGTGGGTTGGTACAACATTCAAAGAAAAACTACCAAACGAAGTTCGATGTCGCCATACAGCAGACGTGCATTATTCTCTTATTCCACCAAACCCGTTGTTTGGTACAGAAGGAGAGGAAAAAACATGCAGCTGGTCTTACATAGCTCCCAAGGTTTCGCCAGGAGCCAATCTAATGTTTGAGCCCAAAGCGCGAATTTATTATGGTTACAAAACAGCAGCTACGGCTGTTATTAGTTTACTTCCTAGGGAAGAGATGATAAGGCTTCAAAACAAAGGCGAGAGTCCACCATCACACATAGTAACCAAATCATCAGCACCTGTGGACATAAGCATAGGAATACAGCCAACCATAAGAGTCTCAGGCAACACTGTAACCTTCCCATTAGAAATAACTATAAACAATATTGGTGGGGGAATAACATGTTTAGCATGGAATAAGTGTAAAATAGAAGCGCTGGATCATGAATGGAATATAGTTAATATGAAAATAGATTATGGTGGCATGACCGTATCAGACTGCCAAGATGATATGAACATACCTTTATATAAAAAATCAAATACGATTGTATGCAGTTTAACAGCGACGCTTGGTGATGCATATGCTTCTCAACAAAAGACATTAAAAATAGACTTAACTTATGGATATTTTGTAGACAAAGAAATTAGTGTAAGCGTTACCGGTTAGTTGAATTCTGTTAAACTTTTCTGTCCACCAGCACTACTTTTTGATACTGCTGGATTATATTTTTTATCAAAAACAGGATAACCATATACTCCATCAAATCCAGGAGCTATCTTTATTTTTTCATTCCTTATATCAACTATAGCCTTTGCTATCGGTTCAGAAACAGCTTCTTTAAGCTGTTCAACAGACGCATTTATGAGAACACTTAACTCAGAACCAAATATATTTATCATTTTATTATACTCATGCCAAATCCTTTTTGAGTACAGCTGTTCTATACCCAGTTTAGCCGACAGTATTTCTGAAAGAGGAATCAGCGTCTTAAACGGAATAGCATTTTTAGGTACGTGTCCTTCTTCCCTATCTGCTAACTCTTCAACACGGTTTAATACTCCTATAGTCATCTGTCGCTTGCATACCGGGCATATTTTACGAGTGTCTTCTGATTCTTTTGGGCTCATGCAAACTCCGCACTCTCTATGACCATCAAAATGGTATTTACCGTAATTAGGGCTAACTTCTATTGTATAAAGAAACTGCTTAGGGTCCTTCTCCTTCATCACGTTTATGAAATTTTTGTATGTAAGCTCTTTCATCTCAAAAACATTGACTTCCCTACCTATTCTCCAGGGCCAGAAAGAATGACTGTCAGAGTTCGAAACCAGAGCGTATTTGTCTAGAGATGATAAACGCCAGTTCATTGCAGGATCGCTACTCAACCCTGTTTCTAGTGCAAAAATATGCTTTGTCTGGTCTTGGAAACATTCTTCCACACTGTTAAAACCAGAATTTGATCCAAACAAACTAAACCATGGTGTCCATATATGAGCAGGTATTACTTCAATGTCATTGTTTATTTTCTTCATGAGTTCAACAAATTCAGGGCACGGTATTTTGAAAATAGGCCTGCCATCATAGTCAACTCTGCCACGTTTTAACAGCTCCTCTGTTATCTGGCTCACAGTCTCAAAATTAGGGGCAAGTACTATATTATGCACCCTTCTACCCCTTCCTCCTTGCGTGTAGATCAAGGAGATTTCCGTCTGTAAAATGAAGGGAAATCCGTCATTACTTCTTAATATTCCTGTTTCGTCCTCTTTCAGGTTCTCTTTCAGGTATTTTATCCACACAGGATGCGTGAAATCTCCTGTACCCAACAAACCAACGCCTTTAATTTTAGCATACTTTACCAGATTTGGTATGTCAATGTTTTTGCTGGTCGCACGGCTGTGAGGACCGTGTATGTGAAAATCAGAAACCACTTTCATAAAATAAATTAGAGAATTAGCTTAAAGTTCTTATTTCTTCCTTTTTTTCTTCTCTTGGATTTTTCTTTCGTATTTATCCACCCAACTTTCTACTTTCTTCAAGTCTTTGGATGAATCTCCTATTCCAGAAGTATTTCCTACACCCAATAAAAGGATGTTATCATTGCGTTTTGTCATTTCTAACGATCTCTTTATGGCTTCTTTAACCTCTGGTATAGAGTCTTTTACTGCTTTGCGCATTGGTGTTATTGCTTCTTCAGGGCTCATCTTAACGATTATGGAGTCAATTGGTATGTTCATTTTTGAAACAACGTCTTCAATATAAGATCTTTCGACACCAGGTCCACCCATTGCTACACCAACACCTTCAGCAACATCACCTGTTCTTTCACCTTCAAGCTTTGCTGCAGCGTCAACAGTTATCAACAAATCTATCTTGTTGCGTTTCATTATGGTTTGTATAGCTTTTCCAGGATACCCAATTCTACCACCAGGACCACTGGCCTTGATTACGGTAATGTTTCTTCCGTAAAGCTTTATTTTAGCCATTACCATTTCTTCTCCTATTTTCTTTGCCTTTTTGGTGCCTATCAGATTTGCGACAACCATAGGGCCTATGCCATCACCAACAGGCTGTCCTCTTGCGAGAGCCTGTGACCCCTTGTACATTGATTTAGCTAGTCTTTCTATAAGAGGCAACTGCATCTGTAAAATCATTGCTATCTGAACACTCTTTGTTTTTTTAATCAGCTCAACATAATGCCTTACTATCTTTGTTATCTGGTTAAGTGCTATGCCCGCTGCTATGCCCATTTCAATCGAGGTTCTTTTTTCTGGATGCATATCAGGAGCAAGCTGCTTGATAAAATACTGAAACTTGTTTCGTTCGTTCATTATTATATGATCGAATTTCTTTACGACTCCAGCAGGATCTAGCGAAATAGGTGTTATTAAAAAGAATTCATAAAACCTATTAAGAGAGGTTCTCACCCTCTTGTTTGGTTTTTTGGATATTTCCTTTTCTAAAAAATTCTTAGAGTTTTCTGTCATTTTTTCCAGATTTTTAACAGTTTTTTCAATCTTATACATTATTTGTGTTATCATAAGTCTAGGATAGAATAAAAAGAACACCATGAAGAAAATTATCCAAATTACCCAGGATATGATACTATCCCCACCAAACTGTAAAAGTACTAGCCCATCCATTTTTAAAACTCCGATACGAAACTTAATAAAATATTACTTAATATTAAATGCTTTCCTATAATAAATAACTGATACATATGATTGACTGGAGAATACTGACAGCATCATTTGCTGCGATAATAGTTGTATCTTCTATGTTTATGGGAGGCATTGGAGGAGATTTTTTTTCTAACATACTTGATGATGTAAGCAACTGGCTTGGCTCATCACCTTTTAGTGGATTTTTCATAACGCCAGTAGTCAAGACACATGATATTGATTTAACAATTTATCCTAAACAAATTTCATTAACTCCTGATTCTAGTGTAAACTTTAGCTCAGAATCCAGCGTTATTAGGAATTTTAAAGGAACCATAAATCTAGATTTTGAAGAACAGACCATTGTTTTAGAAGAAGCAGATAGTTCACTAAGATACGAATCGTCTATTCAGAACCTAGAGATAGAGTACATAAAATTGAATACACTATCGCTAGATGATTTAAAACTGAAGATAGCGCCTGACATAACATCAGAAAATGGTTCTGCAGAATTATACAACTTTCAAGGAAAACTTACAATAACTTCTGAAAGCCTAAAATTTGAAGGCAATGTATCAAAAATAGTAGCAAAGATCGGAGATAGTACCTGGGAACTGAAATAAGTGGGACAGGTGGGATTTGAACCCACGACTCCACGGTCTTCAGCCGTGTGCTCTCCCAGGCTGAGCTACTGTTATGGCCTAAGGTAAACCCCCTTAAGTTCCCATAGTATTGTCCCACTTCTTTATAACACTCTTAAGTTTTTCTTGTTTTATATTATCTTCAAAACCTATTTCTTTATAAAACTTTATTAAGGAATCCTTTCTTTTTATATACATTCTTAAAGGTTTGGTTATATTACCATCTTTTCTCTTATTACTGGTTTTGAGAGTAAATATATTTGTACTTTGTATATGAAAATATTTATTAAGTCCATATCTAATTTGACTTAAAAAATCTTTAGAGTTATCCATCAGATTTATTACTTTCCAGAATTCTATTCTTATTCCAGGACTCTTTCCACCCCAAACACTTCCTTCACAAGTAAAGGCTCTTTGAACAAATCTTCTGAAAAACCCTTTATTTTTCATAATCCACTCAGGTACTAAGAATTTATTAAGAACTTTATTTCCAATTGGTACACCAGAGAGATATAGCAACCTGGCTAAAGGCTTACAATTTACACCATAGTTAAACGATGTACTAAATTTGTTGGTTTTACAGGGTCTAGGTTTCCCTTTTATACCAAAAAAATGATAGACTTCGTTTTCAAATCTATACATCTCTTTTTTTAGTTTGAATGTATAATCAAATCTCCATCGAGGGTTTCCTTGAAGATGACCATCACACATTAAATCAGCAACAATACCCGACAGTCTTTCTGATGCTGAAACAGGGAAACTATGTTTATATGGAAGTAATGCTTTCTGACCAGCGGTTTTGGATTTGTATTTAGCAAGAATTTGTTTAAATGTGATGAGTTGTTGCCCCATATACTTATTTTATTTTTAAATTTTAAATATAGAAAAACATCGTGCTTTAATTATTAGCGCCTCAGGAAGGACTTGAACCTTCGACCCCACGGTTTCTGCTCTTGGAAGGTGGAAACCTCCTTTGGATGAAACCCTTTCTTAAAAGGTTTCTTAACAGCCGTGTGCTCTAACCAGCTGAGCTACTGAGGCACATATATATGTTTAGTTTATAGTAAAGAAATAATACAGTGTAAATTTAAATAATATACACCAATAGAGGATTTATGGGAAGAATAAAATCAGTAGCGGTAAAAACTCTTGGAAATGAGCTGATTATGGCTCATCCTAAGAAGTTTTCAGAGAATTTCGAGAAGAACAAGCAAGCTTTAGGCGAAGTAAAGGAAATTAAATCTAAAAAAGTTAGGAATTTGATAGCAGGACACATAACAAATAAAATGCAAAAAATAAAGAAATCCGGGATTTAGAGGTCTTTTATATGAGTCTTCTGCCTTATTGCGAAACGCCATTAATTTTTGATTACAAAGAAAACGTATCAAAATCAACTGCAAAAATGTTAAATGAACGAAGACATGAAGCTATAGTGTTGAATAATGGTAGATATGAAGGCATTGTTTTTGCAAGAGACCTTACAAAAAGAAAGATAAATAATCCAGATAAAACCGCTATTGGAAAATATGCCTCTAAAATAAATCCGATATCTTTTGAGTATCCTATAGAAGAAGTGATAAACATGATGCTTATCAACGATTATAAATCAATGCCTGTTAAAAGGGGTGATGATTTTTTTGTGTTAACCAGAATAGGAATTCTTAAATCAATGAAAAACGCTGTTTCTTTCAGAAGCAAAAAACTAAGAGACATAATGAAGTTTCCATATTCTGTGAGCTATAATGACACCATTTCAACTGCTATGTCTGTTCTAAGACAGACAGGAGTATCACGCCTGCCTGTTGTTAGTAAAACAGGTGGCATAGACGGCCTTATTGATGCAGTCGATTTGTTAGAAGCCAATATAGGAGCTAAAAGAATGCAAAAAGGAGAACGTATTGGAGAAAAAACAAAAAAGAGAGAAGCCTTGATTTCATCCCTCATAAAAACAACTCCTATCGTTTTAACACCAACAGACACTGTAAAAAGAGCAGTAGAAGAAATGATAGGTAAAAACACGCCTACAGTTTTAGTTGAAGATAAAAAAACACTAGCAGGAATAGTAACGCCCAAAATGATATTGAAACTTCTTGGCAAAGAACTTTCTGGTGTTTTAGTAACACTTAGCGGAATTAAGGACGAAGACCCTTTTATAAAATCAGTAGTCGACGAAGAGGTAAGCAATGAAGTTAGAAAACTAAACAAAATTATAGGAATAGAACATCTAATTGTTCATATTGACAAGCACCACAAAACAGGCGATCGTTTTAAGTATACTGTTAAAGCCAGGATGATGACCGAAAGGGGAATGTTTTTTGCCGATGATTTTGCTTGGGACATAACAAAAGCTATAAGGGGCATGCTGCATAAACTCGAAAAAGAATTAATAAAGAAAAAAAGCAAAATCTGTTAATCTTTATAAGCAAAACATAGATAAATGTCTTTATGCCAGTCAAAGATTCGCTAAAATCAAACATGACATATATTATTTTAGGCGTTGCTCTGGCTGTAGCGATAAACATAGGAATGGGGCTGTTCTTATCAACTGACATGCCGGTTGTTGCTGTAGAATCAAATTCCATGGTTCCAACTTTCAGTAAGGGAGACATACTCGTTCTGCAAGGAATTTCCAGTGAGGACACTGCTGTGGGAGACATAATCGTATTTTCTGTAAAGGAGCAGACAACTCCTGTTGTTCATAGAGTTATCAGCATAAACGATGACGGCACCTTTAAGACAAGAGGAGACGCTAACTCTGGTTCCTTATCATTTGAAACCAGTATAGATGCATCACAGATACACGGAAAAAGTATTATGATAATCCCTTATCTTGGCTGGGTGAAAATAGGGTTAACTGAAATATTTTTACCAAATATTTTGTTTTTCATAATAGTGATAGCTGTGTCTGGAATGATATTCTACAACAAAGACAAAATTATGAAGAAATTCGCTTAAGGGGGATAGGTTTATAAAAAATAACATTATAAGCTTATAATATTAATTTATCATAAACTAGTAACGAGGTCGTATGAAATTCTGTGAAAAATGTGGTTCAATTTTAGTAGCAAAAAAAGAAAAAAACGAAATGTTTTTAGTCTGCAGACAGTGTGATTTCAGAACAAAGGAGTATAAACCAATAGAAATTGAAGAAAACGTTATAAAAAAACCACTAGACGATATCGTTATAATAGAGCAAAACAAAGAAACCATGCCGACAACCAAAACCGAGTGTCCAAACTGTGGCCACATGGAAGCTGTTTGGTGGATCCAGCAGACAAGAAGCTCAGACGAAGCACCAACACTGTTTTTGAGATGCACAAAATGCAAGCACTCCTGGCGTGAATACGGTTAAAGATTTATAACTATCCAACAAGCTTTCTACATGCGCATATTATTACTCGGTAGCAAGGAGTATCCTTTTGGCATCAGTCATAAATATGATAAAAAAGCAGGCGGCGGTATAGAGGTTCATGTTGAGAAGCTTGCAAAGTATCTTGCCAAGGATGGCCACAAGGTTTTCATTATTACAAGAAGATTTCCAGGACAGCTAAAAAAGGAAACAGCAGGAAATATAACCATATACAGAACCAAGTTTATCTATAACAAATATCTGAGAAACTTCACATTCAACTTCTCATCTTTTCTAAAAGCGTGGAGACTTATCAGAAAAGAGCGCATAGATCTAATTCACTGCCATGGCGCAGT
>JBDRJQ010000004.1:0-2640 GCA_043814765.1 Nanobdellota archaeon
CACCAACTTCGTGTTTAAGTTTCACGACGATCACCTTTTTCCCGTTCCAACTTACCAACGAACGTAATAGCCTCAACAAAATCTTTCCATTTATAATGTCTTTTATTATCAATCAGTTTAAACTTAAGTTTAGCTGATTGAGCGATTCGACGCATCGCCTTATTAGATATACCTAATTTTTGGGCAATTATTGTTTGTTCAATTAGTTTAGTCATAGGTAGAATGTTTATATTGTAGCCAGCACATTAATTTCAGCTTCCAATTCTTTTTCTGCTGTATCTAAATCAACGTCATCGTCGGGGTTAAGGCTTTCGCCATACCATTCCCAGTTGTCGACACCACCAACTTCTAATCTATCCAATTGTAATTCAGCCATTCTTAAACGAAGATATTCTTCTTTTGATATTTTTATAAACTCATCATTCATTTTATTAACCTTTCATCTTTAAATACTCAACAGTATTAACCAAAACACTTTTCATTTCATCAGAATATCCAAACCGCTGTTGATTTTTTTCTATACTATCCGCAATAGAACCGTTTTTATGCCGAAGAGACGCAGCTTGCCAATCGCAAAGCATCTCAATAATATCTATCAGATTCATTTTACTCAACCCAGCATGTTCACCAAAATGTTCAGGATGATGCCTAGCACTTTTATAATGATGGTCAACAGCAGGTTTCATTTTTTCTAAAATATCTTTATATTCTTTAGAACCATAAGTTGTACCATGAAGTTGGGATGTATGTTGCATAAAAATTTCTACTTCAGGTGATTCAAGTTTAGTTTGATCGTGATTTTGAGCGCGTGATATAAGTTCAACGATTACTTTATTAAGCAATTTTTGAGTATTAAAAATATGTTTACGCGTCTCGTTTTGGCATTCAGCTTTATTCATTTAATGTTCCTATTCGTTTTGCAATATTTCGACTCAATTTATATCTTAACCCTAAAGTTGTAGGAATTAACCATGCTGCTAATATTTTTTCTATTTCTTCTTGATTTGGAAGATTTTCTATAATTATGTTTAACCGTTCAATTTCATCTGCTACTAAATTAAAAAAATCAGCATCTGCTATTGTTGACATAATCGCACCATTAGGAATTAAATCAGCTAATCGTGCAAGAGCTTTTCTTATTTCCGATAATTGTTTTTCCATTTTAATCTTTCAATCTATCCGCACTATCAACATCTTTAAAAAATTTGTAGAGAGGCAGAAGTTTATTACGTCGTGTATGATGCCGTAACCTATTAATAGCATGAACTTGTATTTGCCGAATACGTTCCCGGCAAAGGTTATACATTCGAGCAATATCAGACTGAGTATGACCAACAACACTTTCTTGTTTTAAACATATCATATTTAAACAATGTTCACAAACTTCTTCAGGAACAGCATTAACATCCAAAATAATTTGTCGAACGATGCAATCTTTACAATTTTCACATAAAATAAAGTCAGCCACCCTTATTTTAGTAGCATGGACAAAATCCTGTACTGAAACAGTTTGGGTGGCTGATTGTTGTAGTGACTGTTCATTCATTCTGAAATCAATTTCTGTGTTGTATTATTTAGAGTTTTAATCTTTCTATGATATTCTAAGTTAAAATGTTCTGGTAAGGGATATTGTATCCGAGCAGTTGAACTAAGCTGCTTTTTGAACATATTAACGATAACAATTAAAGAGTTCATCCTAAAAGTGTCGTCGAGGTACGTTCACTTTACCAGAACACTAAGTATAAGATAAGATGTCCTTTGACTTTGAGTTGTGTAGGAATTGAACCTACAGCTACTTTCACAAAACCGGTTTGTATAACGCACTCCATTAAAGGTACCGCACCTTTAACGACTGGCGTTTGAAAGTGTAGTCAGCCGAGTAGAAATGAATTTCTACTCATTCCCCCACTACTTAAGCGAGATTTTCGGTAAATCACTACCATTAGCCGGATGGTTACAACTCAAAGTCAAAGAACGAATTTGGTTGCGGGAGCTGGATTTGCACCAGCGACCTGATGCTTATGAGGCACCCACGCTAACTTCTGCGCCATCCCGCAAAATATTAATGTTTTTTTCTAAGCAAAATTATAAACTCAATTAAAGAGAAAATTCCAAGACATAGTACAATCCATAGAACCGGAATTCCTATCACGCATAACCAGAACCTCAATTCAAGTCGCCTTTTTCTTTACTTGTTTTGATATCAATAACTTTATTTTCTTTATTATAAGTAACAGTTAAGTAGTATGTCCGAGTACCTAACGCTTCAACAGGAACACCAATCACTTCCGCTTTGAAAAACCTATACAAATCTATTAAAACTTGTTGTTTTCTTACTGATTCACTGAGAACAGTTTCAATTGACTGACGTCAATCCAGCGCTCTTCTCATTTTAAACCTTTCTATTTTATATGTTTTGGAGGTTGACTCGTTAGATCCTTCCAACCCTGTCTAACACCCTTTGGGTAGGGGAGAGTATCAGTCTCAGTCAACCATAAGATTCAAAAAACAGGAAGCAAATGCAGAAAATGTAAGACTGTAGTGTAACAACAAACAACTTTTAACAACATGGTTTGAGATTTTTTTCGTAGCGACACAACTAACAACGTTTATAATTTGTATAATTTTTTGCTACATTAA
>JBDRJQ010000005.1:0-5252 GCA_043814765.1 Nanobdellota archaeon
TACCGGGTCGTTTAGTTCTGAGAATCCGTTTGTTATTTCTATGCCCGCTATTATTACCTGGTATCTTTCTGTCTTGTTTGGGTTGTCTCTTTTTCTTTTTGCTAGTGGTGAGACTTCTACTGGGTGGTTGATTAGGAACACCGGTCCTGTTATTTTTGGCCTTACGTGTTTCTTGTATAGCTGGTCTATGATCCTTCCCTTGCCCAGGTTGTAGTCTATTCCTGCTCCCAGGTTTTTCTTGTCTATCTCTTTTATCAGGTCTTCTTTTGTTTTTGCCTTGTCCAGGTCTATTCCTGTTTCTTTCTTTACTGTTTCTGTGTAGTCTATTCTCTGCCATGGTGTCTTGAAGTTTATCTTCTTGCTTTCATATTCAAATTCGAGCTTGTTGAAGGTTTTCTTTATTGTTTCTGTGTAGAGTTTTTCCGTGAATTTCATCAATTCTTCATAGTCTGCGTATGCCTGGTAGAGTTCTAGCATCGTGAATTCTTGTAAGTGCTGAGTGCTTATTCCCTCGTTCCTGAATACTTTTCCTATCTCGTATACCTTTTCGTATCCCCCTACTAATAGTCTCTTTAGATGCAGTTCCAGCGCTATCCTCAGGTATAGGTCTGTGTTTAGGGCATCGTGGTGTGTTGTGAATGGTGTTGCGTCCGCTCCACCTGGTATTTCTTCCAGTACTGGTGTTTCTACTTCCATGAATCCTTCTTGGTTTAGGTAGTTTCTTATGTTTTTTATGAATTATGTTCTTTTTTTGAAGAGTTCTTTGGTTTCCGGGTTTACTATGAGGTCTAGGAATCTTTTCCTGTATATGGTTTCCTTGTCTTTGAGGCCGTGCCATTTTTCTGGTAATGGTCTTAGTGATTTTGCCAGGATTGTGAGTTTTTTTGTGTCTATTGTTATCTCTCCCATCTTTGTCCTGAAGATTGTTCCTTCTACTCCCACTATGTCTCCTATGTCTGCTGCTTTTTGGAATAGCTCGTACTGTTCCTTTCCTATTTCGTCTTCCCTTATGTAGAACTGGACTTTTCCTGTTTGATCTTGGATTGTTGCAAAAGAAGCTTTTCCCATCATTCTCATTGTTATGATTCTTCCTGCTGCTGTTACTGTTTTCTTTGTTTTTTCTTCTTTCTTTATTTTTTTGAAGGTTTCTTGGATGTCTGCTGCGTTGTCTTTCTTTTGGAAAGAATATGGGTAGGGGTTTATTCCCTTGTCTATTAGGAATTTTAGTTTTTGTTTTCTTTGCTGGATTAGTTGGTCTTCTGGTTGCATATTCTAATTTAGAGTGTGGTTGTTTTTAAAGGTTTTCATAATAAAACAATTTAAATAGTTCTTACCTTAATTTAGGTAATATGGATTCGGAAACAAATATAAATGAATTAAAAGAGTTAATTAAAAAATTCTGTGAGGATAGAGACTGGGACAAGTATCACAACGCAAAAGATTTGGCTATTGGTATAATAACAGAATCTTCTGAACTTCTTGAGCATTTTAGATGGAAATCCGAAAAGGAAATTGAAGATTTATTTAATAATTCTCAAAAGAAAGAACAAATTTCTGAAGAAATGGCTGATATTTTATATTTCATATTAAGGTTAGCACAAAAGTATGACATTGATTTAACTACAGAGTTGAAAAAGAAAATTGATAAAAATAATGGAAGGTATCCCATTGAGAAAGCGAAGGGAAGTAACAAAAAATATACAGAATTATAATTAAACTAAGGAATAAACAATTCTTTTTTGGCTTTTTTCCTTCTTAATTAGACCGACTTTAAGCAATTTTTTTAAAGCTCTATGTGTATTCTCCCTATGCTTGTAAATCCCTTCTTTTTCTAATATGGATGTTATTTCTTTACTGCTCAAAGGCCTTTTGGCTTCTTCAAGAATTAACATTATCCTAAGATGATTAGGGTTTCCCAAAAGTAAAAATTTTTCACTCTTTTCTTTATAATTCCCCTTATCAAATTGTATGCTAAATTTCATAAATTAAACTATTGTTACCTTATATAATTATTAATTATTTGTAACCGTATACGGCTACATAATTAGATAATATTCTCTTTAATTTTATTTTTATGCAAAAACAGGTTGTTAGGTTTGAACGTGCAACCACTTTAAAGGATGATATTTGTTACGAAGAAGGAAGTTTTAAACTAGTAACAAAAGGAGTGAGCTGTTCTAATTGTAGGGTCCATATTGTTACTGACAGGTTCCTAAGCAAGCACTTTCAGAAAGAAATCATGAAAGATTCAAGGGATTTTCCTAGAGGGGTCTACCCTTATGTAATGATACTCGATGCTGCGCAATGTAATTTGAAGTGCAGAGCTTGTTATTCATGGATCTATTGGAAGCCTGAAGACAGGGCCAGGCCAACTTTTGTTGATGAAGAAACTTTGGCAAAACAATTTATTTGCAAAATTGAGAAATTACATGATGAAAATCTCACTAAAAATAAAAGGATTGGAGAAAAAATAAAAAGACCTTTTTCCAGATTTAGGATTTCTGGTGGTGAACCCTTGTGGATTATGCCAGAAAGTTTAAGTTCATTTTCTGGTGAAAGTTCCATAGATTTTTGGCTTTCCTTCTTTAAAAATTTTGATAACAAGCTTACTGAGTTATTATCAAATAAAAAAATAACCCTTAAAAGCGAAAAAGAGTGGGTTGCTATGTCCCCTGAAGATAGAAAAAGACATTTTCCTATTTTTTTAAAATCTGATAATAATAAAATAAGAGTAAGGTTTGATACAAATGGTTGGTTATTTAAGGAGGAGAGTTTTGCAAATAAATTTATTGAAGGTATTTATGATTTGGAACTAAAAAATATAAAGATAGACCTTACTTTTTCTTTAAAAGGGACTAACACCTACGAAGTTGACTTGTTTATTAAACCAAATCCTAATTTTGATGAGTCAAAACTTAATATTGAAGAATCTTTGGAGGAACATCCTCAGTGGAAAGCTATAGAAAATATAATCAAAATAATCTCAGCAAAAGAATCTAGTGAAATTCTCAATAAAAAAAGTTCCAGTATTATAAGTGAGACTTATTTCAACCCTCATGGCCAGGTTTCATTAACCATAGAAAGAGGGATAATGCACAACACAAGTGAAAAACTTTATCTTTACAATAAAAAAGCTCTTGATTGGGATACCTTTTCTGAAAAACTTAAGAAAAAAGGTTTACTTTTATCCAATACCGAGAATTGTATTTATCTAGGTCAATACCCCGGAGGTACTGCTTGGAGATACATCAGTCAAGGTTATGAAATCAGGTTTAAATGCTCTTTTCATGACCAAAAACCATTTCTTTCTTATAGCCTACAAGATAAAAGTATAACTGGGTCACTGAAGCATAGACAGATTAAAAACTATAAAGATAAAAATCTAAATCATTTTATTAAGAGAATAATGATTCAGAAAGAAAGGGTAGGCAAGAAATGCACATATTCCAATAAAATATGTGATTATTGGATTGAATTAGTGCCTTTGGACTTTACATGATGCAATAAAAGGGAATGGGTAGGCCCTGTGCCTGTAGAGTTAAGCCACATAAGTGTGATGGCCAACGCTGCTAAGGCTATAATTGCTTCTGCAATTTCTGCCATTTTGGCTAAATAGCAAATATTTAAGACTATGCTAATAACATCTAACCCTTCTATGTCACCGCACCTTCCAAACCCACCGCAACCTTTATAAACCACCTCCCTAAATTCTTACTAATTCTAGGGGGTATAAGACTATGGCAAACCAACCAAACTTCATCATATTACCGGAAGGTTATCAGAGAACCATGGGAAGAGACGCACAAAGAAACAACATTATGGCAGCTAAGATAGTTGCCGAAACAGTTAGAACAACGTTAGGTCCAAAAGGCATGGACAAGATGATAGTAGATTCTTTAGGCGACATAACAATCACCAACGACGGCGTTACAATTCTAGAAGAGATGCAGATTGAGCACCCAGCAGCTAAAATGCTAGTCGAAGTAGCAAAAACCCAGGAAGAACAAGTGGGTGATGGAACAACTACTGCAGTGGTCTTCGCAGGAGAACTTCTAAAAAACGCAGAACGATTACTAGACCAGGAAATCCACTCAACAGTCATAGCAAAGGGTTATCGTATGGCTGCTGAAAGATCTCAAATCATTCTTAACAAGATGTCTGAACCGATCTCAATAAAGGATGAAGACTTGTTAAAGAAGATAGCGATAACAGCGATGACAGGCAAGGGAGCTGAGGCTTCAAAAGAAAAACTGGCTGAAATAACAGTGAAGGCAGTTAAGCAGGTTATGGAGAACAACGTCTTCAACATGGATGATATCAAGTTAGAAAAGAAGGTAGGTGATGGAACTGAGGATTCAGAGCTAATACAAGGTATATTGTTAGATAAAGAGCGTGTCCATCCTGGAATGCCAAAAGCAGTCAAGAACGCAAAAATAGCATTGCTAGACGCAGCTTTAGAGATAAAGAACACAGAGATAGAAGCAAAGATCCAGGTTACAGACCCAACTCAACTGCAGGCTTTCATGGACCAGGAAGAGGCCATGCTTAAGCGTATGGTTGATGCAGTAATAAAGTCAGGTGCTAATGTTGTTGTCTGCCAGAAAGGTATTGATGATATGGCTCAGCATTTCCTTGCAAAGGCAGGGATATATGCAGTGAGGCGTGTCAAGAGGTCAGACTTGGAAAGTTTAGCACGTGCAACTGGCGGTAAGATAGTCACAAGTTTAAAGGACCTAAGCAAGAATGATTTGGGTGCTGCTGGTATTGTTGAGGAGCAGACAATTGGTGGTGAGCAGATGACCTATGTTAGGGAGTGCAAGAATGCTAAGGCAGTCACTTTCTTGGTTAGAGGGGGTACCCAACACGTTGTTGATGAAGTAGAAAGGGCAGTGAAAGATGCAATAGGAGACATTTCCGCTTCTTTGAAAGTTGGAAAAGTGGTTGCTGGTGCCGGTTCTGTGGAAATAGCCCTGGCAAGGGAACTCAGAAGATTCGCAAACTCTTTGAGTGGAAGAGAGCAGTTAGCTGTTAACTCTTTTGCTGATTCCATAGAGATAATCCCAAGGACTTTAGCAGAGAACGCTGGTCTTGATCCCATTGACATGTTGACAGATATGAAGTCTAAGCATGATAAGGGTATGAAGTGGGCTGGTATTGATGTTTTTTCTGGTAAGGTTGTTGATGCCTGGAAGATTGGTGTCATCGAGCCATTAAAAATAAAAACTCAGGCTGTTAAGTCTGCTTCTGAAGTG
>JBDRJQ010000006.1:0-6732 GCA_043814765.1 Nanobdellota archaeon
TTTCAAGAGCATAAGTGAAATCTACAAGCACCTATCCGAACATACAAAAAAACAAGTCGACCAATCAATAAAGCGATTAATTGATGAAGAGGTCATGATAGACATTGAAGACAAATACATGACACTGCCAGTGAAGTTTGATAAAAAGATATGGCCACAATAAGTTTTTAAACTACTACCCAATTATTTCTTATGAAATTCATAACAGGAGAGCCAGCGCTCTTTTTAGAGAAGGAAAAAACATTGATAGTCACAGACTTGCATATAGGAATAGAATATGAATTCTATAGAAACGGAGTAAAGATACCTTCACAAACAGAGAAGATGCTAGAGCGCATAGAACAGCTTCTGAAGCAGACAAGCGCTGAGAAGCTAATTATACTAGGCGACCTAAAACATAAAGTTCCTGGCAGCAGTTTCCAGGAGGAAAGAGAGATTCCTCATTTCCTGCGCCAATTGAAACGATTAACCAAAATAGAGATTGTGCCGGGAAACCACGATCCTGGAATAGAAAACTATCTACCAGAGGGTGTGACACTTCACAGAAACGAAGGATTGCTACTTGGAGATACTTATCTTGCTCACGGTCACACATGGCCGAATAAAAAACTACTGAAAGCTAAAACAATCTTGTTAGGCCATTCACACAGCCAGTTTGAATTCAGGAACAAGCTCGGCTACCGCTGGACAGAGTCCGTCTGGCTCCGCGCAAAACTGGATAAAGAGAAAATGAAAGAGAAATACAGCACATCTAAAGATATTGAAATAATCCTCATCCCGCCGTTCAACAAGCTTTCTGGCGGTTATCCTGTAAACAGAAAGGAAAGCGAGGAGAAATACAAAGACTTTCTAGGACCAGTTGCAAAAATGATTACAGGTAAAAAGAAACTATACCTCCTAGACGGCACCTTTTTAGATGAGTTTTAAACTATTAATAAATTGATATCAATGAAGTACGATCAAATAGCTAAATGTTTATATAATTCCTCTCCAGTATATTTTTCTTGCCTACTGTCTAAAGAAATTTCTTGCCCTTCTTCTTTTGCTTTCCACATTTCAGCTATACTTATTTGATAAAAAGAAGGTTCATGATAATCAGAGCTATCGACACAAAGAAAAGCAGCAGTTCCAAGGTGGACTATACTTGCATTAAATGATCTATCTATTGATTCATATGCATCGTCATTATTTCTTCTAAAATAAACAATATCAAAATTATCTGTTTTTATAACACTTCTCATCCATTCAAATTTTCCAACAGAACTTCCATAAAAGTCACAAAATCCTGATTGTTCTGCTAGAAAACTTAGGCTTGGTTCCTCAGGTTCAAATTTTTTTCTCAAAAAGTTTAATACCATTGTTATACAATATTAATTAAATTTAAAAAGACACTTCTTGGGTGAGTTTTAGTTTTTATCTTTCAATCCAACAAATAAGATATTATGACTCGAATACTGGCTTCTTATGATGATCTTGATGAAGAGGGCAAACGCATGGTTTGGATAATGAGACATTATGAGCAGGGTTCTCCTGAGTATAATGACGCGTTTAATGAATTGTATAGGTTATATTATCCTCTTGTTTTTAGTGTTGCCGGCAAAGAGATTGAAGATTATCAGCTAGCAGAAGACACCGTTCATGAGGCCTTTATTAGATTTATGAAAACAGGACTAAAACAATTCCGTGGGGACTCTCCGCTAAGTTCATATTTATGTGCAATAACTAAAAATACTGCCCGAAACATACGTAAAAAGAGAGATGCAACGCTTCCTGAAATAGATTTTACTGAATTAAATTATTTAGTTTCTGCACAGCCTTCTCCTGCAATAATGGCTGATGAAAACACTCTAATCGATGTTTTTCATGCTGCAATAGAAAATCTGCCACCCAAGCAGAACTGGTATATGAGCCGCGTTCTGGATGGTTATAAATATACTGAGATAGCAGAAATGACAGATAGAACCGAAGGAACAGTCAAAACAAACATTTTTGAGGCAAAGAAAAATTTGAGAAACAATCCTGAACTTGTCGCTGCATATGCATAATCTTAATCCCGCCAGAAACGCTTGTTCTTTGCGTATTGTATCTCATTCTTCAGAACGTTTTGCAGGAGTTCGTCTCCACTTGTTTGCGCGCGCAGGATTCTACCCGCAGCTGCAGCGCCTATACCGCGACCTGCTAGAGCTATGACAGCATCTTTGCCATGGCTGATTACCATGCTTGCCCTGTCCATTAAATCGTCTACAGCTCTTTTCTCTTCTGGTGTAAGTGTTTTTTCCTGAAGAGACTTCTTCATTATCCTGTCCCTCTCATCACTTTTTGATATGACTGAAATCAGTTTTGCATGACACTTTCCGCAAACAAGATTACTTGGCAAATCCTTTACAACATGCCTTATTGAACTGCCACAGTTGCAGCAAACAAGCTTTACACTGGTATTCATTATTCTGTGCTTGAATATCTCCAGTATTTCATGCTCTGGTCTTTTTGTTGCAACAAGCTCGTATTTCCTTTTAACAGCTGTTTCAGCCAGAGGCGAAAGACCTTCTGTTATTATTGGTATTAATTCTTTGTTGTAGATTAACTGTGCAACTCTTACAGCTCCTTCTACATCCAGCTTCTCCTGTATTATCTCATTAAGAGCTTCCTTGTACGGAAGCTTGTTTTTGTAAACATCAATTATCTTTCTTAGATATTGTTTTCCATAATCAACGTTTCTTGACATCACTCCAAGCCTCTTAGCGGCATGTATGAATCTCCAGGCAAAGAGTTCTGTGTTAGGCAAGCTCAAGTCAAGAATAACAGGAATATCTTCTGGTTTTAAAGTTTTTAGAGTTTCAACTACCTGCTTCCAATTATCAGAATCAGGAAGCTTTATTATAATTCTGTATGCATCCGTTTTTAATCCAACCGAACCTAGCTTGTTTATTAGAATTGTTGACAGCACTCTGCCAAGCGTATCATTTATCAATGAACCATAGCATGAATGGATAACAACATAATTTGACATCTCAAGCGTATCTTCTTCTTTTCCTGTGTAGTGCTCTATCAAAAGATTCTTATGAGTTGGAACAGTTCCCCACTCTGCCTGCCTTTTAATTGTTTCATACATGGTTTTTGCAACAGTCTTTTCTATCGGATACTGTTTCATCAGATACGAAATGATTTCATCATCATAACCTGAACTCTTCTTGTGAACTTGCAATCCGGTTCCGATACTTCCACGTTTTTTTCGTTTTTCGTTTATTTTTTCAGCTATCTCTTCTCTCATACTACCTATACCAACAGCAATTTTTTCCGGTATCGGTATAAGCTCGCCTTCCCATGCAGGTATAGCAGCCTCTATGCCGCACATTGGTTCAACCATTATTTTGTTCTGCAGAATTTCTAGAATTTTCCACGCCTGACCTTTAACAATAAATGATGTTCCAGGAGATCCATGCAAAGCTATAAATTCTGCGTCAAGTGTTCCTATATCTCTTTGAGAAACAATATCATGTATTTTGTAGTTTTTTACATCAGGTATTGTTGAAAGATTCTCATAGTAATAAGTCCATGCGTTTCCGCTTCTTTTTAGCACTGTACCTTCTGGCTCTCCGTAATTTATCCAGAGTAATCTCAATTTATTCATCAGTTCGCATGCTTCAAAGAATTCCTCTCTGGTTAATTCACGGAACGGATAAGCCCTCTTTATTATATCATAAGCTCTGTCAACAGGCAGCCTGTAATACTCAAGCGTTAAACCCACTATTTGATGTCCTAGAATATCCAGGGATTTCGGATACACTTTTGTGGGTTCTACCCATCCAGCTAGAGCTTCATGTGCTATTGAAGTCGATTCAAAACAGTCGTCAGCATCTGAAGATATTATAACGCTTTCTGAAGTCCTGTCAAGACTGTGACCAGCTCTGCCGGTTCTTTGCAAAAGCTTAGATACCTGTCGGGGTGATTGGTACTGTATTATAAAATCTATAGCTCCAATATCAATTCCAAGCTCAAGGGAACTGGTGCATATCAGTGATTTTAAGTCCCCGTTTTTGAATTTCTTTTCAGCATCTATTCTGACATTCTTTGCCAGCGATGAATGATGAGTCTCTACACTGAAATTCTTTTCCATAGCCTTGATTCTTGATGAGAGAACTTCTGCAGACTCCCTGGTGTTTGTAAAAGTTAGAACAGAATTCTTTTTTTCTATCAGCTCTTTTATCGTCCTAACCCTTGCGACAACTTCAGGACTCATGAACAAATCAGGACCAAGTTCCTTGTCAATCTTTATTGGTTTGGGCGAATCAACTTTTATCTTAAGTTTGCTCTTTTTTTCAACATTGATTATTTTTGGATTTTTTATTCCAATAAAACCAGCAACTTCTTCTGGAGAACCTATTGTTGCAGAGAGCGCGACAATCTTTGGTTCATCATTTCCTGCAGACTTAATTAATTCTTTCAGTCTTTCGAGCGCAACTGTCAGCTGCACTCCGCGCTTGTTGGTTGCAAGCTCATGCACCTCATCAACAACAATAAATTTTATGTTCTTCAGACCCTCTCTCAAGTTCTTTCCAGTCAGGACAGATTGCAGAGTTTCTGGCGTGCTAATTAGCATGTCTGGTGGATTCTCACTCTGCATTTTTCTTTCATATTGTGTTGTATCACCATGCCTTACGCTGACCTCAAATTCTAGCTCATTGGCCCACCATATAATCCTATCCAGCATGTCCCTGTTCAACGCTCTAAGAGGCGTAATGTAAAGAACAGATACATGAGCAGGCTTTATCCTAACCACCTCATTGAAGATAGGCAGCAACACCGCCTCTGTCTTACCAGAACCTGTTTCTGATATAACTAAAACATCTTCTCCTTTTAGGATAGCAGGAATAACTTTTGCTTGTATAGGAGTAGGATTCTTGAATCTTTTGCTAACAATTTTCTGCAGTTTTTTGTCTAACAAGGAGAATGCGGTCTTCTTATTATCGGTTTTATTAGCCTTTGCATCTTTCATAAATATCCCTGTTAATTGACATCAATTATATTCTGGCGTGAGCATATCTATTATAGCTAAATGGCTTAAATAACTTGTTTTACTCAAAAACTTCTTCACGTTTTGCTAAAAAACTAGATTTTACCCAGTCTGTTGTGTCTACATCATCTATTGGTATTCCTATTGGATTCCTGGTTCTTCTTTTATCAGTTAATTTATACACCTGAAAATTTTCAGGAACAAGAAGTTCATCGTCTGATCCTAATGGATAATCTCTTTGTTCTAAAATCACTAAATATTTTTTATTGCCAAGATCAACAAATCCCCTGTACTTTGAATCTATGCCTTCTAATCCTATTCTACAAGGTCTTGCGGCCATAATTACCTCGAAACAGCTTCAGTTCTGTACATCTCTGTGAGTATGTGATGGTACACTGACAAGAAATAATCCAAATCAAGCCAGACAAACTCCTTGCCTTCCTCTGAAAAAACTTCCTTTGGGTCAAAAACACCATCGTCCAGGAAGCGGTAAAGCTCGCACTTTACTATGCAGTTCTTGCCATGCTCTGGATCATCTATGAAATCAGGCTCTTTTCCAAATTTGACATTGTTGCCTACTTTTGTCGCTGGAAACAGCCTGCAATAATCTCCGAAAACAGAGTTATCTGGCGCAGTAAAACTGTGATCAAAAGCTACATTGTTTCCTGCTCTGAAATATCCGTCTGCCATTACTTCAGAGCCAACTGCAACATTGTCGTTTAAATAACAGTCGAACAGCCTTGACCTGTAACCTACACATCCGCTCTCGATAAAAGAATTTTCATATAAAACCCTGTCAGGTGTTGCATGTACTTCTATTAGTGTTCTTCCGTCAACTTTCCTTTCTATTGTCTGAGGCTTTTTCCTGAATAATTTTAACATGCCATCAATCTCCACTCACTCATCATATGTCCTTCAAAGATACTTTCATGATAAAAAGAGAGAGTAATAATTTATAAGCTTTACATGAACTTCTTGAGGGCGCCTATATCAGCAAAATTTAGCACCATTCTGTCCTTTGCCGCTATTGTTGTTACACATGTCTCTTTCTGCATCCATGCGGCTTCCTTTTCTGCCACGCCCTTAAGCATCTTCATACCGAAGTGCGTTAGTACAGCTAGTTTTGGTTTAGTCAATGATATTAATTCCTTTGCACCAATACTGTTCATGTGTGTGGGCCAGTCATCTGTTCGAGGCCTTAAGCAGTTTAGAATAAGGCAGTCACAGTTTTGGAAATAGCTTTCCTGCCCTTTGAAGTAAGGACCATCTGCTGCATAGCCAATTCTGTTGGTTCCTGTGAAAACAAAGCCAACTCCCTTTGGGTCTCCATGCTTCATTGGTGTGGCTTTAACCTCAATTTTACCTATCCTTTCTGTATCACCTGGTTTCATGATGGCATGCCGTTCAGTCATTTCCAGATGATGAGTTGAGATAGCTGGATGAAAGTTTCCGCAACCGTTAATTACATTTTCTCCTGCTAAAAGAACACCCCTTTTCTTTCTGGAACAATGAGCCATGGCTTCTACAACCAGTTCAAGATCTGCGTAGTGGTCTGCATGACAGTGGCTAACAAGAACACCTGTTAGCTTCATGAGATCAATTTTATTCTCTTTTGCCCTGACAAGTGCGCCTGATCCTGGATCTATATGAAGCATTTCTCCGTCCATCTCTAGGATTAGTCCGCCAGTGGCTCTGAGTTGCTGTGTAACAACAAACCT
>JBDRJQ010000007.1:0-2665 GCA_043814765.1 Nanobdellota archaeon
TAATTTATTTAAATGCTGACATAGAGGAATATGGAAGTGGTTTATACACTGTTTATGTAGATTTAAAAGACGAGGGTAGTGAAATAATTTTAGCTTCGGTCGAGAAAAAAGTAACTTTATGATTATTTCCTCAAAACCAACTTCTTTTTCTCAACAGAAACAATTACCATTATTATTAATTTCACAATTCAAACCAAGTGCAGAATATTCAGTCAGACCTTCATCTTCCATATATCCGCAGATCATCTGCTTCTTGATGCCGTTTGGTTGATGGGACAGGAAGCTTATTATCATGTCAACAAAATCATAGAATGCGCCGCTAAGCGCGTCTAAACCATCTTGAACAGCAACCATCATTCCTTCTAGCACGGTTACCCTTTCTTCTAGCGCTGCAACTCTTTCTTCAAGGTCTGATGGTTCTTCCTCATCAATCTCAAAATCCCGCGCTATGTTGCTTATCCTTACTTCGTCTATTTTACCAAGAAAAGTATCTTGTGGTGTGTTTGCGCCACCCAAATTACCTATGTGTAATGGGAAATTTGTAACCCAAGGACTGCATGTTTGTGGGACTGAGGCATCCAAATCTCCGTCAATGTAAATATTAATCACTGTACCATTCCATGTCGCAGCGACATGATGCCACTGATTATCTGTAATGGGAGTGTTTCCTATTATTTCTTGACAATGTCCTGAACCACCACTGGAAAATACCAACATAAGCCTTCCTCCATGCACTGCAGTGTTTTGCTGGAAAGAATATGCAAACGTATCGCCAAAATAATTTGTTGCTTTGCCAACAATTCCTCCATACTCTCCTCCAGGAGTTTTAATCCAAGCCTCTAAAGTTCCTTCTGTTGTTAGATCCAGGCTGTCACCGTCCGGAACTATGACATGGTCATCTTCACCGTCAAAATTCAAGCATTTCCCATAAAAACAATTCATGTCCCAAATAGCACCGTTTATAGTTCCATGATTAACACCCGTTTCATCGAATGCCGTATCACCTTCACCCTCGTTTAAGTGCCACAAAGCAACTGTGTTATTATCGACTTCGTATTCTCCCGATGGTTCTTCGGTTGTTATGACAACATTATCATAATCAAAATGCATGATGCCGTTATGACCTGTTGCGGACATTACACCGATTTCATAAGGTGGTTCAAGAGATGTTTGATCTATATCAACGGTTGTTGTCCATACGGAAGAATCGGGTCTCGTGACAGCAACATCAATTCCAGTTTCGGTAAAGGAAATTTCATAATGATAAATACCAAAATCATTGCCTATGGACATTGGATTGTTCCAGTATCCAATACCGCCACAGTAACTACAACCATATTGTTCTTGCATATAACTTTCCAATGATTTTTCATCTATGTATGTGTGCTGCATCCTATTGCCAGAACCAGAAACATAGTTCACATCGTATTCCAGTTTTTCATCAGAAAAGCTATAATTTGTCATAGTCAATATTAGGCGACTCTCACCAGAACCCAACTGAGCTATATGATACACTTCCTCACTGGTATCAAGATAATATTCATCTGGACAAGGATATATACTAAAACCGCATTTAATATGCCACTTACCCAAATCCATCTCATCCCCGGAAAAGTCATCATAAACAATCGTCTCCGCAGAAACCGATATAGAAAATGATATAAGGAAGATAGAAGCGATAAACAGGGCTATGATTGGCTGTTTCATGAATATAGATTGGAAGGAAGTTTTTTAAAGATATTGGAGAAGAATTTGAATGTATGGAAAAAAATAAACTTCGAGAAAAAAGGATGAGAAAGATAAAAAACGTGTTCGAAGAAATTGCTCAAAACTATCCTGAATTAACTGTAAGCTCTGGTGGAAAAAACATTCATCCTATAGAGCAAGTTAAGGCATATCATGAAATCAAAAACATAGAATTTCAGAAAAAACAGAGTTTTGCATTGAATATACTAACAGCTCTCATTGTAATTCTTACAGCATTAAGTATTTTTAACATATACTACTGTTTTTAAAGTATTATAATAAAGGTGAAACAATGAAAAGGGAAACGGATATAGCAGTATCAAAAGATGAGAAAATAAAAGCCCTTAATATGATTACAGACAATTTGGTCAAAAAACAAGAAGAGCTTAAAGCTCTTATTTTTGATATATCAAAAAGGCACGATTCTGATTATATAAAAGAAAAATACAAGAAACCACACTATTATAATTATCACTTTAACAAAAAGGATATCGTATACAGCAAGACCTTTTGTAATTTACTTATATCGGAATACAAGAAACTTTGTAAACAGTATGGAGAGGAAATCGACAACGGGCTTTTGGATAACATCAAAAAAATACAGGAAGCAAACCAAAAACTCTGCGAAAACGCCTTTTACACAGACCCAGCCGACAAGAAAGTCCATGAAGCTGACAAGAAATTTGTGGAATCAAAAAGAGATTTAAAAGGGCTTATTTTAGACGTGATAGCGAAACGGAAGCTTGGCGTGGAATCACATCTCATTTGTCCTTATTGTAAAGAGAGAATTAAGCTTAGAATAAAACATCATATAAAAACCAAACATCCCGAAAAAGAGCAGTACGAAAGTCTATATTCTGATTATTTCAAAGACACGGGCGGAGAGACCGTGTATGGCATTCATGGAAATTACACAAGT
>JBDRJQ010000008.1:0-26728 GCA_043814765.1 Nanobdellota archaeon
CAGCAATAACGGCGGCTTATACAAAATCAGCCCTGTCGGAAGCATTGTTTGGATATATCCGACTGGGAGCGTATACTGCTCCTCGCCATTAATTGACGATGATGGCGTTGTATACATCGGAAGCAGTGACTCTTACTTTTACGCTGTCAATTCAGACGGTAGTTTGAAGTGGAAGTTTCTGGCAGGAGATGTAATATGGTCTTCACCTTCCATGGGGTTTGACGGCACAATCTATATCGGATGCAACGACGGTTTCCTTTACGCCTTGACTCCTGACGGTGAAGAGGTTTGGAAATTTCCAACAGGAGGAGTAATTCTGTCTGCTTCCAGTGTGGCTGATGACGGCACAATCTACACCCCCAGTGAAGACGGCTATCTTTACGCTGTCAATCCTAACGGCACGGAAAAATGGAAGTATAAAACCGGAGCGGCAATCTATTACTCTTCGCCTGCAATCGCCACTGACGGGACCGTTTATATCGGAGGCGAGGATGGATATATGCATGCTGTTAATCCTGATGGCACAGAAAGTTGGGTGTTTAATGCAGGATTGCGTATTCGCTCATCCCCGATAATAGGCGCTGACGGAACTGTTTATTTCGGTTCTGACAACCATTTCATCTATGCGCTGGATTCAGACGGAAGCTTGAAATGGAGCTATGGAACCGGACACAATGTTCGTGGTTCTGGAGCCATATCATCAGAGGGAGCGCTGTACTTTCCTTCTTATGACGGCAATCTTTACGATTTCAGTGATTAACGCTAATCAATTCAAAAACAACACCCCGACAAGTTCGGAGGTTTTTGTTTAGTACTGTCAACTAGTGGGGATAATAAAATAAAACCACACACAAACAAACCTTTATATCTTTCTCTTTAAAATAACCTTTATGAAAGTACTTCTGCTCAATCCATCATCGCAGTACAGCGAAGCTGTGGTCAGGGATACTCTTTATGGTTGCTGGTGCAAAGGCAGAGCCAACTATATGTGGCCTCCCATGGGACTAGCGTATATTGCAGCAGTACTTGAGGAATCAGGGTTTAAACCAGATATATTTGATGCCCTTGCTCTAGGCGTGAACTATAACGATATGCAAAAAGAAGTTGAGCAAAAGAAACCAGATATCATTATCATCAACACAGCAACAATTACTTTTGGTGAAGATTTAGTTACGCTAGAAAAAATAAAGGAAGCTGTTCCTAATGTCAAAACTGTGATGTTAGGCACGCACACTTCTGCTATGCCTCAACAGTGTGCAAAAGAAAAAGCAATAGATTTCCTTATTCTCGGCGAGCCTGATTATATTGTTAGAGATCTTGTCGATGCAATTGACAAAGGCAAGGATTTGAACGATGTAAAAGGTATAGCTTTTGAAAGGGATGGTAAGGTTACAATAACACATCCTGCTCCTATGATAGAAGATTTGGATGCAATGCCGTTTCCAGCAAGACATCTGATAACAAAAGAAGGCAACTACTTCAACCCGTTTGCAAAGAAGATGCCCTACACAACTTCCCTGTCATCACGCGGCTGTCCATTTAAGTGTATATACTGCAGTTCCACCACACTCTATGGTGATATATACAGGGCCAGAAGCGCAGAGAATGTTGTTGATGAAATAGAATTGATAATTAAACAGGGATTCAAAGAAATTTTTTACCGTGACGAAACGCTTACTTTTGACAAGAACAGAACAGCAAAAATTTGCGATTTGATAAAAGAACGCAATTTAGACATCTCTTGGATGTGCAATAGCAGAGTTGATACAGTTACACCAGAGCTTCTGATAAAAATGAAAAAAGCAGGCTGCCATATGGTAAAATATGGTGTAGAATCAGGAGACCAGCAAATTCTTAATAACCTTGTAAAAGGCACAACGGTTGAAGGAATAAGAAATGCATTCAAATGGACAAGAGATGCCAAGATGTCAACAGTAGCTCATTTCATGTTTGGTTCACCAGGCGAAACAGTGGATAGCATGAACAAGAGCATTGCACTCGCAAAGGAGATAAAAACGGATTATGCTTCCTTTAACATAACAACTCCTTATCCAGGCACAGTTTTATTCGACAAATATATTGGAAAGGTAGAGAACTGGGATTCATGGAGTTTGAAGAAATCTTTAGAGAGCGGACAGTTTAACGAGAAATTCAGTATAGCCAGCAAGAAAGAAATAGAAGAAGCTTTTGCTAGAGCTTACAAGGAATTTTACTACAGACCATCATACATTGCAAAAAGACTTGTAAAATCAAATCCAAGCGAAATTCTAAGGATAGCTAAAGCAGCACTTCCATTTTTAAAATTCACAAGAGGAGCAGATAGTCATGAAAGAGAAGCTAGTGGCGACAATACCGGCGTACAATGAAGAGAGTAAAATAGGAGAAGTTGTAAAGGGATGCTTCAAATACTGCAAAGAAGTTGTAGTAATAGATGATGGCTCTAAGGACGCTACTGCAAAAGTAGCTAAAAAAGCAGGCGCCAAGGTTTTTAGAAACAACCCAAATATGGGTGTCGGTTACACTGTTAGAAGATGTTATGAAGAAGCGCTTAAACTCAATCCTGATATAATTGTAAACCTAGATGGCGACGGTCAGCACAATCCAGACGAGATACCAGCAATGATAGCTCCTCTATTAAAAGAAAATATAGATTTTGTTATAGGTTCAAGAAGATTGGGCAAGAATGCAGAAACTTCTTTCATACGCAACTATGGAAACAAATACTTCTCATTTCTGATATCGCTAATGATTAAACAGAGAATAACAGATTCACAGAGTGGTTATCGTGCAATAAAGGCTGACAAACTGAAAAAACTTGATTTAAGAGAGAAATACACTAACCGACAGGAAATGATAGTGCTTGCAAGAAAAAAAGGAATTAAGATGAAGGAAATCCCTATTTTTGTTGAAAAAAGGGGTCATGGCAAGTCGTTTATAGGAAATTTCAGGAAAAAACTGTATTTCCTGACAAAAGTAACTTTTATTATATTCAAGACAAGATTTCTTAGATAATTATGAATTTCAAAGAGCTCTTGCATAGTAAGAAACTTTTACTGGTGTTAATCCTTATTCTAGCCATCAGTCTTCGTTTCTACAACATAACCAACATAGGAGTTGATCAATGGGATGAAGGAGAGTACATAGATGCAGGAGAATCCATTCTAGAAGGCAAATTCCAGTGGGCAGGCGTTGGTTTGAAACCATTACACAACGCATTTCTGGCTGCAGGATTGTTTATTTTTGGCAATTATGATTTTGCAGGCTTCGCTGTTGTAGCTATATTCGGAGTGCTAACTGTTCTTCTTGTCTACTATTTAGGCAAGAGGTTTTTCGACGTAAAAACAGGACTGTTAGCTGCGTTTATCTTAGCTATTACAGAATACCATGTTTACTTTTCCAGAACACTCTATTCTGATGTGCTAGCAACATTCTTCTTCAGTGCAACCATTCTACTGTACTATTTGAGCATCAAAAAAGGAGGTTACATCTATCCTATTTTAACAGCGATTTTAATTGGCCTGTCTTTCATGGTTAGGATAAACATGGTCGTGGTTCTTTTTGTGGTAATGTTATCTGAAATAGTTTTTGCCATAAAAGACAAAGCCTTTACAAACAAGAAACTTTTCAAAAAAAGGCTCCTCAGATTTTTGATAATAGTTCTAATATCAGGCGCAATAATGTTTTCTGTTTACAGCGCTTACAGTGTCTTGGCTCCACCAGGATTGTTTGATATTCAGTTTGGCGTAAATACAGGAAATGTTACTGATTCTGGGTTAGCTAACACAACTTTCTATCTTGAGCAATTGGTAATTCTTGGTTCACCTATACTATTGCTAGCGTTTTTACTAGGACTCTACAGTGCTTTTGAATCAAGAAAAGATGGGGATATTATACTCTTGATATGGGCATTATCAATACTGCTTTTCTTTAGCTTCTATGGTTTCAAGAGGTATAGAATATTTTTAATAGCATTACCAGCTGTGACAATACTCGCAGCACGAGGCTTGTTTTTAGTGAAAAAGAAATTAGGTAAATATGGAAAGAGTTTGTTTACTGTCCTAGTAATATTCCTAGCATTTACCAGCATGTATGCTGTTTATGACACTTTAACATCCAGCGCAACATCCTACAGAGAAGCAGCTGAATTTGTTCGTTCTGATGGAGGACAAGGGGTTATAGTACCGCAGTTAGGCATATTCCAATACTACTCTGATGAGAAACCACTACCACCATTCCTCTTTGATAATCTTAATAACAGCAATTCTAAACTACTGGAACTCTATGAAGAAGGATACTCTCATGTTATAATTGACTATCGCGCTCTTCGCTACAATGAACTTGCACATGAAATTGTAAACGCAGCAGAACCTATGGCAAAGTTTAATAACTTGGATGCACTCTATGATCCTACTATTATAGGACCAATTGATTATCAGGAATTTGATGATCTGAGAAAACAGGAAATATACCAATACGTGTACGTTTACAGACTAGCTGATATAATAGAAACAATTTAAAAATAATGATCAATGGAATTATAGGAAGTGAATGAATGGTAGACTCTAGAAAGTATTTCAAGGATGTTGAATCATGGGACGGAGCATACGAAGGCAAACATGGAAATGATTTGCTAACAAAAATTGCCAACAAAACAATCAGAAAAAACATTCTGCTAAAAAGAAAAAAAACAGTGTTTGATATGATACAACCAGTAAAAGACAAAACTGTGGTTGATGTTGGTTGTGGCAGTGGAAGATTCAGTTTTGATATAATGGATGCCGGAGCCAAATCAGTTACAGGTTTGGACTGTAACAAGCCCATGATAGATTATGCTAACAGTTTGAAGACAAAAAGTGTACATTCCCAGAAAATGGAATTCATAGTAGATGATGCAAGCACTTATAAAATAAAATCAGATGTTGCGATGTTAATAGGAGTGGTTGGTTATTACAAAGACTACCGTGAATTACTAAACAACGTAACCAATAACAAACACGAGTTCATAATGTTTGATTTTCTAACAAATGAAGACAAGGGTGTGAAAACAAAAATAATTAATTCTATGGTTTCCTCTTGGGCTAAGGTTAGAAGTTTAGAGGTATACAAGCACAGTAAAAAGGACATTATCAGCTACATGAAAAGCAAAAACTACGGTTTAGTTAATGAAAACAACGAGTTAGCAGGAACGTTATTAAAGTTTAAACTAAGTACTAAAGGAGTTTGAATGAAATACGCGAACATAAACATTGATATGGATACATTATACGAAGATTTGAATATTCATGTTTCTGCTGCTGAAAGGGATAAACTAATCAAATTATCATATGATAAGGTTTTACCGAATGTGTTGGATTTTTTTGAGAATAAAAAAATAAAAACCACCTTTGTTGTTATAGGAAGAGATGCTAAGCTTGTTCCAAAGCATATTAAAAAAATCTCAGACCAAGGACATGAAATTGCCAATCACAGTTTTAATCACATAAGAAATTTCACTGGACTAAAACCAAAGGAAATTCACAGTGAAATATCCAAGTGCAATGAAGCTATTCATAAAATCACTGGTGTTAAATGCAATGGGTTTAGAGCGCCCTGTTATAATGTTAATTCAGATGTTTTGAAGATAATATCAAAGAACAACCTGACTTACGATATGTCTATTGTAAATTCTTTCCTTTACCAAATGCTAAAAAAATCGTATAAAATGACTATGAAAAATAAGGAATATGTTACAGATACTCAAAGAATGTCTGTTCCAAAAAGACCATACAAAGAACATGGTATAGTTGCATTCCCTATATCAAATTCCAAGATATTTTCATTGCCATTCATAACAGGCTTGCATTTGAATATGGGCAAGAGACTCTCAAAAACAATAACAAAAGATTATATGAATAACCCATTTCTTAACATAAATGCACATTTAATGGAATTTATGGACGTTAGAGATTTCCAGAAAATCAACATGAAAAACTTTGTTGTTGCACCAAAACTTGTAAAAATGGATTACAGAAAAGAATATTTCTATAAACTGGTTGATCGCCTAAAAAAGAAGAATTTTAAAATTTTAAGAATGGATGATATAATAAGCTCGCCTGATTTAATAAAAACCTTTTAAAACTACTACCTAATTTCTAGATATGATTGTGCTGGTTACTGGTTGTGCTGGATTTATTGGCTCGCATATAGCAGAACGCTTACTCGTAGAAGGCCATGAAGTTATAGGCATAGATAATTTCGATCCTTATTACTCTCACGAGCTGAAAAAACAAAACCTGAAAGAACTGCAAAAATATAAAAGCTTCAAGTTCTTGCATGGATCAATTTTAGACAAAGAGCTTTTAAGAACAATCAAAGACGTGGAAATCGTAAATCACCAAGCAGCTATAGCTGGTGTTAGAAATTCCATAGAAAATCCTGTAAAATATGTTGACATAAACGTTATGGGAACAGTTAACCTTTTAGAACAATTCAGAAACGCTGAAAGGTTTGTTTTTGCATCATCATCTTCAGTTTACGGCGAGGTTCCTGAAAGCGATCTTCCTGTTAAAGAAAAGAGAGAGCCTGCTCCAATAGCTCCGTACGGACTCTCAAAAGTGCATGCAGAACAGCTGTGTGAAATGTTTAGAGAGATATACGGTTTAAAAACAGCATCGCTGAGATATTTCACTGTTTATGGTCCTAGACAAAGACCAGATGAAGCCATGTGCAAATTCATAACTAGCATACTGAAAGGAGAGCCGATAGAGATATATGGTGATGGAGAACAGACTCGAGACTTCACTTACGTAAAGGATGTCGTTGAAGCAAATATGTTGGCAATGAAAAGAGGTGAAGGAATATTCAACATAGGAAGCAACAACAGAATCAGTGTTAACAGCCTTGTTAATCTTTTAGCATCCATAGTTGCTAAAAACATAGAAACCAAACGCTCAGGTAAACAAACAGGAGATGTTTTACATACGCAAGCAGACATCACAAAAGCCAAGGAGATTTTAGGTTATATCCCACGATATGGTATAGAGCAAGGATTAAAAGAACACATGGATTGGTTAAGAACTAGAGTTTGATTCCCATTCCAGTTTATCTGCCATTTTTATTGACTCGAATGTTCCAATGTCATATCTCTGTCCTTTGAAAACATAACCATACATTGGATAACCAGCTTTTCTCATTAGCTCCAAAGAATCTGTGAACTGCAGCTCGTTGTTTGCACCAGGCGTTGTTTTTTCTATGAACTCGAAAATCTTCGAGCTGACGATTATCATTCCTGCTATATTATAGAAAACCCCATTTGATTTGTATTGCTCTGCCTGCTCCCATGTCGGTTTTTCTATCATACCGAGTACTTGGTTATTCTCATTTATTTTTACGACACCAAATCTTCTAGGATCATCAATTGGATGCAGAACCAATGTTGCTGCAGCCTTTTTCTCTTCATGAAATTTCAAAACATCTTTCATTATGCTAGTGGGTTTGAAGTAATTATCACCATATGAAACAACAAAATCTTCATCTTTGCCTATCCAGTCTTTTGCCTGATGAATTGCATGTGCAATACCCTTTTGCTCTTCCTGCACTCTGTAATAAGCATTAATTCCAAAGGACTCTCCAGAGCCAATATAATCTAAAATGGCTCCTTTTTTCCAGCCTGTTACAATTAGAATGTCCTTTATGCCTCCTTCTTTTAGCCCGTCTATTACGTGCTCTATGACAGGTTTTGTCCCAACTCTTATCATTTCCTTAGGGATTGACCTGGTTAAGGGTTCCAGCCTGGTTCCCTTGCCTGCAGCAGGTATCACAGCTTTTATCATACTACCAGCAAACTCCTTCAAAGTCTTTTACATAATCTGGATTAAGAACCTTTCTGCCCTCTATAATTACGCGGTTCTTCATTAAATTAAAGTCTTCATCTTTTAATTCTTTAAATTCATCCCATTCTGTCAGTATGAGACATCCATCCGCATTTTTTAATGCTTCCTGCGGGCTTGCATTGAATTCTATATTATCAAATATTTTTTTGATGTTGGTCATGGCTTTTGGGTCGTAAACAGAAATCCGAGTTCCTTTTTCATTCAATTTTGCAATTATATCAATTGCCGGAGACTCTCTAACATCATCGGTTCCTGGTTTAAAACTGAGACCAAGGATAGTTATTTTTTTGTCTTTCAGTTCCATTTTGCTCTCTAACAATTCAATTATTTTCATTCTCTGCTCCTTATTGCTGTCGAGTACTTGGCTCAAAATCTTTGCGTCGTGACCCAGCTCCTTGGATCGCGCGACTAGCGCGGCGACATCCTTCGGGAAGCATGAGCCTCCAAACCCAACACCCGCATCGAGGAACTTCTCTGAAACGCGGCTGTCCATGCCGACAATCTTCATAACATCATAAACATCAGTGCCAAGCTTCTTGCAGACATTTCCAATCTCGTTGGCAAAACCAATCTTTGTCGCAAGCAGCGCGTTGGACGCGTATTTTGCCAGCTCCGCAGTCTTTGTGTTGGTTCGAACGAAGGGGCATGTGTGATTTGAATATACCTCAACCAAGGCGTCGCCGGACTTCTTGTCATGCTCTCCTATGACAATTCTATCAGGATTTTCACTATCATAAATTGCGTGACCCTCTCTAAGGAATTCCGGATTCATGCAGACACCGAAATCCTCTCCAACTTTCTTTCCAGATGCTTCTTCTAAAATAGGTATAACAACTTCTTCTGTTGTTCCTGGTATAACAGTAGATTTTACAACAAAAACGTAATAGTCTTTATTTTTTATCTTCTCTCCTATGCTCTTTGTTGCATTTTTTACATACTCAAGATTTATGCTGCCATCATCTCTGGAAGGTGTCGGAACACACAAAAAACAGATGTCAGAATTCTGTATGGCGTAATTCAAATCAGTTGTAGCCTCTAAATTAACCCCTTCAAGATATTCCTTTAGTTTAGGTTCAAATATTGAAGGCTCCTTTCGCCTTATAGATTCAACTCTTTTCTCATCAACATCCACGCAGATGACGTTATGACCCTGTTTTGCTAGAACAACAGCTGTGACCAAACCAACGTACCCAGAACCTATAATACTGATATTCATCATACCACTGTTAGGATATTGAAGTGCATATATTTAAAAAGGAGTTGTTTAATACAAGATATGGATAAGCTAAACACCGCAATTGTTTTGTGTGGAGGAAAAGGTACCAGGCTAAGACCTTTAACTTTTGATATTCCCAAGTCTTTAATCCCATTACAGGGTAAAACAGTTCTAGAGCATGTTATCGATTTATTCAAAAAATTTGATATCACAAACATAATTCTTTGTGTTGGACACATGAAAGAGCAGATAAAAAATCACATGGGAGATGGTTCTATGTTTGGTGTAAACATCACATACGTTGAAGAGGACGAACCTCTTGGCACAGCAGGTCCACTAAAGCTAATGAAAAATCAAGGTAAGCTACCGCGAGAGCCTTTCATTTACTGCAACGGAGACGAGCTGAAGGAACTGGACCTAGAAGCAATGCTGGAGTTGCATAAACAAAACAACGCTATGGCAACTATTGCTCTCACTTCTGTTGACAATCCAAGCAACTATGGTGTTGCTAATCTTGATGGCAATAAGATCTTGGAATTTTTAGAGAAACCAGAGAACCCACCAAGCAATAAAATTAATTCTGGTTTGTATATTCTAACGCCAGAAGTTGCTGAACTTGTCAGAGAAGGTTTTTGCATGGTAGAGAAGGACATCTTCCCAAAAATAGCCGCTTCAGGGCGCTTATTCGGCTTCCCATTCAACGGACAATGGTTCGATACAGGAACTCCCGAAAGATATGAAAAAGCAATTAAAGAGTGGAAGCCAATTATTAATTAATGAAAGCAATCGCTCTTATTTCGAGTATAATTTTTATAGCAGTAACAGTTGCAGCTATTGGTGTAATCTATTACACTGGCATGCCTATTATACAAAAATTACAGGCTGCTGCGACTATTGAAAGCATGCGCGGCACGATGTCCGAGCTTGACAGACTTGTTCAAGAAGTAGCATCTGAAGGAAAGGGTTCTAAGAGAACATTAAACCTAAAACTGGACAAAGGAACCATATATGTAAACGGAACTGAAGACGTTATTAACTGGTATTATGAAACAAATGCAGAAGTTATATCGCCAAGAACGTATCAGCGTTTCGGTAACATGATTATCGGAGCAAATATGGAAACTAACGCAACAGAAGGATCTTTTAGCGGGACGCCAGCTTATGTTTTAACAAACGAACACCTGAAGGTCTTTTTCAAGAGGTTTGGTGGACCAACCAACGCAACAACATATAACACAAGCGAAATTCTTTTAGGAGTTTACAATAAGGACATGGGTGCATGGATGCCTCTTGATTATCTTAAAATAATGATAGACAACCAGACATCTTCGGAAAATGGAACAGGTTACACAGCAATACATGATACTGGAAAATTCCTTTCATATGGCATTGTAACAGCCTATATGAATTCCACATATTTAGAATATCACATAAACTTTACACTAGAGTCTGGAGCAGACTTCTTTGAGATAGAGGTTGGCAAGAATGAATAGAAAGGCAATATCACCGTTAATATCAACTGTTATTATTATGGGTATGGTTTTAACCATAGCAACTTTTATTGTGCCTTGGGCATATGATCTAGCGGTTAGCACATCCAACACTACTGCCACGGAAACTGAATACCAAATTAAATGCCAGAATGCAGGATATGATTTTGATACCAGTTATGGTACGTATGGCATAGCTAGCAATTTTACTGGTTCAGAAGGGGTGGATTCACTTAGTGTTAAAGTAACAAACACGGGAACAATAAACCTGTACAACTTTTCAATTGAAGTGTACTTGAATACTTCTGACATATTTGAATTTGATGTTAACTCAACTTATCAAAAAACACCAAGCAATCCGTTAAAACCAGGAAGAACAGCAGTTCTTCATGCAATTGTTAATGTTGATATAAACGGTACTATAACAAAGGTGCGGGTCATCAACGAAGTTTGCAGACAGCGCATACCAGAGCAGAATTTGTAAAATATACGTGTTGTATAACTATGTTATAAATACAGATTCAGACAAATTAATACTATGGAAAACCTCTTCAGTGAATCATTTTTGAACAATCCAGATTTCATGCTTACAAATCTCGCTGACGATAGCGATATCGATAACGTTAATGATACTGATAATGAAACAAACGTTTTTTCTAAAGATAAAGTAAAAACGACAGAAGATAGGCTTAAAGAAATCAATGAAAAGCTTGAAGAGCTTAGAAACCTTCAGCTTCTAAATCAGCTGGATGTAATAAACCTAAAAAATCAGATAGAGGTTAAGAGACTAGTTACTACTGGAATGTCTCAATTAGATCAGACAAGACTAAGCAATCTCATAAAGCTATCAAAAGACTCAAAAGAACTTGAAAAAATAAGAATAATCGCAATAGAGCTTCAAAATCTAAAAGATATTGTAAACAAAAAAAACGTTGGCGGTGCTAAAACAAATCTTGATTCTGTTGAAAAAGAAATAGACATTATTGAAAAGAGACTAAACAACTTGGAAACAAAACCCTCTATAAAGCACTCATCACCACGAAAAGATGTGCATGTAGAAGCAAAGACAGAAGCAATAGACATTAAAAATTCTTTGAACATGTTAACAGAGAGGATATCTAAGCTGGAAACAGATATTTCCAGTAAAAGGCCGCCTAACCTTAAACCAGTAACGCTTTCTATTGATAGTCCTAATGATAAAATGAAGGTTAATTCATTACTTTCAGAAATGGGTTCACTAAAAGGACATCTGGACATTTTAACACAAAAAGTGAATGCAATGAAGCCTTCTATTATTACAAAGGAAGAGGTCTCTGTACCCACTACTTTTCAGAATAAAATAGAAGAGCTCAACGAAAAGATAAACGCATTGAGCAAAGGCTCTAGGGTAGTGCTTAAACCGCTTAAGATGAAGAGTAAAAATGTTTCTGAAAATGAGTTAAGAGACATTATAAGCAAAGTAGATGATATGCATGACGAAATAAATCAGGTTCTAAAAATAACAAAACTGGATGAAGTTGAAAAAATGATAAAAAGGAACAGAGAAATAGAAAAGAGGCTGAAAAAACTTATTGCAGAAATGCATGGCATAAAGCTTATACATCCTCTAAAAGAGTATAAAAAGGAACCAGACGCCGAATTAAAAAAGAACATAAAAAAACTAGAGAAGAAAATACATGACGTTTTGAAAAAATCAAAACCGCTTAAAGAAAGTGCAAAGATAAAACATATGGAAAATAAAATAAACCATCTCGAAGACGAAGTAGAGAACTTCAAAAAGAGTTTTAAAAAACAGAAAATCGTTCGTAAAAAGATGGTAAGCGGATTAAGAAAAAAAATTATTAAGTTATCCAGAACATACTAAGATTAGAGTGATATGAATGGTAAAAACAAAGAAAAAAACTGCTGTGAAAATAAAAGTCTTGCAGGGCAAACCCAAGAATTTTGACGAGCTGATAAAAGCTACCAAAATCAATACCAGCAACATTAAAATAATTCATGATGATATTGAGAAAAGATTAAAGGAAATTTTATCTACCCAATCAAAAATTATGGACTATATCGCTTTTACACGCAGCTATAAGAAAAAATTAGACAGGCTAGAAGACGTTGTTGAAAAACTAGAAAAGAAATTTGATCACACAGACAAAATATCAGAATCCAGTGTCAAAGGAATACAGAAAGATATCAGCAAAGAGTTTGATCACATAAACTCTATTTTTGTTGACGAAGTGAACAAAATAAAAAAGAAAACAGACGGAATAGGGCTTGATATTGGTATTATGAGAGAGCGCATAGGCGATTTAAAGATAGTGGAAGAAAACATGAAAGAATTGGATATAAAGACTCTGAGAAGGGATATTGAAATACTCAAAACCAAGAACGAATGGGTTGAAGACCGAATAGGGGAGATAAACACGATAACACTTGAAGAAAAGATATCACTTCTTGAAAGAAGAATTAAATCTATGAAGTTCGCATCTCCTCTCATTTTAGAGTGATTGTGCTTCAAATCAACTTTTATTAATAAATGTTATCTTATAATGGGGAATTATGGGGTTTCTAGATAAACTCAGAAAAAAGGACAGAAAAGAGGAAGTTATAGAGGTACCGATTGAAAAGGTAAGGATAGAAGAGCTTACTGACTGGTTAAACTCAATTTTTGAAGTTACAGTTTTACATGAAAAATCCAAGACATTTTATGAAAATATAATGGCTTCATTTGCAGAGATAAAGATTCTTAACGAAAAACTAATGGAAGCTGAACTTGAGAGCGGGGAAAAAATCTACACCTCTGCAAACATGGTTAAAGATACCTTTGTTAACAAGACTCGCAGCATTGTAAGCTCTTTAGGATTCCCTGAAAAACCAGAGCAGAAGATTAACTACAATTTTATATCAATTTTCTATTCATCTGTTTTAAAATCAATAAAAGAAATACAATCGCTTTCGCCTAAACAACTTATTTTATTATCCAATTATTTCAAATCAGAAGCAAGACCCGTAATGGAAAAGATAAAGAGTGCTAATGACAGCATCAAAGATTTGGGCTCATTCCTTGCTTCTGAAGGAAAGGGAATGAGATTATTGGAAAACATTAACTCAAAAATTGATGATTACAATAATTTGATTCAAGAACTGAATGCGCTGGAACAGTCAAAAAAAGAAATTAACGAAAAAATAGAAGCAATAGAGAAATCTGATATAGATACCGAAATAAGCTCACTTAAGCAAACATCTCGTTGGAAAGAGTTTGAATTGCTTGAAAAGGAATTAAAAACAAAGCATGAAAAAACATCTGATGTTGAACATAACATCAAAGAGCAGTTATCTGTTCTGGAGAAACCGCTTATGAAGATAGAGTACCTAATATCCAGAAACCTGATTGATTTTCCTATAGATCAAGCAATAGTTCAGGGATTTTCATTAAAACCATTTGAAGCCTTTATCAAAGACAGCGGAGATGATTCTTTAAAGAAATTAATAGAAGAACTTAGCAAAATGGTTAGCGATAAAAAACTATCCTTAAAGGAGAAGGAAAAACAGAAGATTAAAGAATTGCATAAGGCACTAAATGGTAGCCTCAAAGAGCTTAGAGACATATATTTTAACTCAAAACAAAACAACCTAGAAAAAAAATCCAAAATAGTGGAATATTCTGATATAATTGAAAAAAACAAAATACTTGAGGAACGCTTAACAAAAGAAAGAGAAGAGTCATTCAAGCTTAAGAGCGATATAAAACAGACAGACAAAAGCATATCAGAGACTAAGGAAAGAATTTCCAACCTGAAGAAGGAAACAGAAGCCAGTGTATATGAAGATATCGGAAAAAGGATAGAGCTTATAGCTAATGGTTATTAAACTAAAGCTTTTATATAATTCATACAATATTAGCTAAAAAGAGCGATATTATGAGTAAAACATCAAAGGGTTCAAGAACAGGAACTAGGAGCAAACTTAGACAAATTAAGAGAGCTAAGTTCAAAAGCGAAACCTTTCTAAAGGAGTTTAAGAAGGATGACATAGTTGTGATAAAAATAGAGCCTTCATCCCATAAAGGTATGCCGTTCCCTAAAATGAATGGAAAGATAGGTAAAATAGTTGGAAAAAGAGGCAATTCCTACATAATTAACGTTTTAATCGGAAAAACTCAAAAAAGTGTGATAGCAAAACCTGAGCACATAAAGCCGATATATTAGTAGCCTATAATATTATTATATAATTACAAATTCGATTGCGGAGGATTGTATGGAAATAATTGAAGAAAATAATGTATCATGGAGCTACGCTAAAAAAATACTAGAAAAAAAAGCAAAAGAGAAGGAAATTGGCTATGAACAAAAGAATGCTCTAGAGCACTTGAAAAAATTCTCAAAGATTATTGCAAAAAACGAAGATGAACTTATAAGCAGTCTTAAAAAAATTGAAATTTTAAAAGATAATCATATAATTGGTATAGTTAGCATGCTTCCGCAAACAGAAGAAGAAGTAAGAGTTCTTTTTGCTAAAGAGGTTATAAACCTATCTGAAGAAGATAGAAAAAAAATAGCAAAAACAGTAAAAAAATACTCATAGCATCATAAAAGATTTAAGACAAGATACTAATTTTTTAAAAGTGGTGATATTATGGAAAAGAGGCCAATTAAAAAAGACGAGTGGGCAATAGTGCTAGACTTCTTATCTCATGGTCACCACGCTATGGAGAGAACCCAGCCAGTGGCACAGGTTGTGGGTGAAATATACTTTTCTTTACTGGAAGTTATAGTGAGAGACGATGTATCATTGGAGATAGATGAAAGAGTGTATATTGGAGATGGAAAGAGAGATAAAATCAAATACATAAGAGGACGGTTAGAATTTGATAAACTTACAGTCTCTGCAAAAGAAGAGCTTTCAGATATAGTAACTAATGTTGTTAAAAAGAATCCAGAAAGATTTATTAACTTTTACAATAATGCTGGACAGGTAACTACCCGATTTCACCAGCTAGAACTTCTTCCAGGCATAGGTAAAAAGCATCTTTGGGCCATAATAGATGAAAGGAAGAAGAAACCTTTCGAGTCCTTTGAGAATCTTAAGAAAAGAGTTCCACTTCTTCCGGATCCAGAAAAAACAATTGTAAAAAGGATAATGGAAGAGTTTTTGGATAAAGACAAATACAGGATATTCGTTCCAAAATTTGAAAAGCAAGACAATTATAGAAGAAGATAAACCCTTTAAGAAAAGGTTCAATTCAAAAAAACAGATTTAACCAAAAAGGAGGGAATGTGAATGTTAGTAAGCGAAATAATGAACAGTGACATAAAGACCATAAAATCTTCTGATACTGTTCAAAAAGCTGCAAAATTAATGAACAAGTACAGAATAGGCGGGCTTATAGTAACTAAGAAAGATGGTCTAGAAGGCATAATCACAGAAAGAGACATAATGACAGGATTAGTTGCACTGGCAAAAGATGCTTCAAAAGTTCAAGTAAAGGAAATAATGCGCACAGATATTATTGTCGTTGAAGAAAACAGAACAGTAGAAGACGCAGCTAATATTATGCTGGAAGCCAACGTGAAAAAACTGCCTGTTGTGAGGGGAAAAGAGCTCGTTGGTATAGTTACGTCAACAGACATACTCGCTGCTCAACCAAAACAAATGGAAATCATGAGCGATATTCTTGTTTTTCCAAAGAAAGATAGGCCTGTTGCGGGCTAATTAAAAAGTATTTATTAAGATTCGGTATCATATAACACTATATCGATTGCATCAATTAACTGTATGGGCCCGTAGCTCAGTTTGGCCTAGAGCGCCTGTCTTATATGACTTCTAAGCGTTCAGCTTAGATCAGCGCTAGGTTAGCAGGAGGTCCTGGGTTCGAAAGCAACCCTTTTTAAGGTGAGCAGGCAAAAGGTCTGCACCCCAAAATGGCTGCGGAGACTCCCAGCGGGCCCATTTTACTACTAAAAACGAACTAAAAACCGACAATAAGCGTAAGTTTTATATACCCTAAGCACAACTCTTATAAGTCTAAACAGTAATCTTATAAGTCTAAACAGTAATAGATGGCATAATGATTGTATAATTAATGAGGTGATATTATGACAAATCCCATGATTGCTAACATTGGCGGACAGCCAGTATTGATACTCTCTGAAGGAACTATGAGAAGCAAAGGAAGGGAAGCACAGAGAAATAATATAGCTGCAGCTAAGGCAGTTGCAGACGCCGTAAGAACTACTTTAGGTCCAAAAGGCATGGACAAAATGCTTGTTGATTCTCTTGGCGACATTGTTATAACGAATGACGGAGCAACAATTCTTGATGAGATGCAGATAGAACATCCTGCTGCAAAAATGATGGTAGAGGTTGCCAAAACACAAGACAAGTCTGTTGGTGATGGAACAACTACAGCCGTCGTTTTGGCCGGCGAGTTCTTGAAGAAAGCAGGTGACCTGCTTGATCAGGAAATTCATCCCACTGTTATCACAAAAGGATTCAGGATGGCAAAGGAAAAAGCACTAGAGGTCTTAGATTCAATTGCACAAAATGTTAACATAAAGGATGAAAAAACTCTATTGAACATTGCAAAAACTGCAATGACAGGAAAATCAGCAGATAGAGCTTCTGATGTTCTTGCAAAACTTTCAGTGGATGCTGTAAAGAAAGTTGCAGAAGAAAATGATGGTAAAATAGAAATAGATAATGATAACATAAAAATCGAAAAGAAATCTGGCGGATCAATGTCAGATACAACTTTGATAGAAGGTGTTTTAGTCGATAAAGAAGTTGTTCATTCTGGAATGCCAAAAAAATTAAAAAGCGCAAAAATAGCTTTGTTAGACTTTGCTCTTGAAGTAAAATCTCTAGAAAGCGATGCTAAAATACAGATAAACGACCCTTCACAAATGCAAGCATTCCTTGACGAAGAAGAGAGAATGCTAAAATCAATGACAGACAAAGTTGTAAAAACAGGAACAAATGTTGTTTTCTGTCAGAAAGGCATAGACGACACTGTTCAGCATTATCTTGCAAAAGCAGGCATAATGGCAGCAAGAAGAGTAAAGAAATCAGACATGGAAATGCTCGCAAAAGCAACAGGCGCAAAGATTGTTAGCAACGTAAATGAGTTATCAAAAGAAGATCTTGGTAATGCAGGTCTTGTTCGTGAAAGCAAGGTCTCTGGTGACGACATGATTTTTGTTGAAAAATGTCAGTCTCCAAAAGCAGTTACAATTCTGATAAGAGGTGGAACAGAGCACGTTGTTGACGAAGTTGATCGTGCAATGCAGGACGCTGTAAAAGGTCTTATAGCAGCCCTTGAAATCGGTAAAGTAGTTGCTGGTGGAGGCAGCCCAGAAATGGCTATTGCAAAAGAGCTAAGAAAATATGCAGAGTCATTTAGTGGCAGAGAACAGCTTGCAGTGAATGCATTTGCAGAGGCAATGGAAATTATTCCAAGAAGCCTTGCTGAAAATGCTGGTATTGATCCAATAGACACACTTACAAGTCTAAGATCAGAGCATGATAAAGGAAACAGAGAGCATGGTCTTGACGTGTTTACTGGTGAAATCAAAAACATGTCAGAATTGGGCGTTATTGAGCCTCTGAAAATTAAAACACAGGCAATAAAATCTGCTTCAGAAGCAACAGAAATGATACTCAGAATCGATGACATTATATCAGGCAGCACAAAAGAAGGTCCTGGCGGTATGCATGGCGGTATGCCAGGCGGAATGCCTCCTGGTATGGGCATGTAATAAGCTTTTAAAAAAAGCTTAACCAAAACCCTTTTTAGGATTAAACCCTTTTCTAAAGGGTTTACTATAAATGATTCCTTGAACAAATAATTAATATGGAAACTGAGGAATTTGAGCTGGTTCCAACATCGCCAACAAAGAGATTGGAAAGGAGGCTTTCCAAGCTTGAGAAGGTGGACAATTCTTCTGATATAAAAAAACTGACAGATCATATACTGGATCTTATTTCTTCAAATCAAACCATAATCGAGAGGATGGTTGAATCCAATGACAGGCTTAGAAATGATATTTCAAAACTGCCTGAGAAGATGGATGAGATGCTGGATGAAATGAAAAATTCTTTCAGGAGAATGAAATCACAGGATATAAGCGAGATGCCAGCTGATTCTCTAGACGTTCTATTACGACAGATGAGAGAGCTTATAGAGCACAATAAAAAACATGTAAAGATTAGCAGAGTATCTGCTGAACAATTATACGAAATAAACAAAAGATTAAAGAGAATATATCTTCACAACACTCTCTCAGAAAGAAAGGTTGATTTGAACATAAAGTGATAACATGAAAGGTGTGACAGCAATAATAGCAATTTTAGTTTTGTTAATAATAACAGTTACTGCTACAGGAGCTGGTTGGTTATCATTACAGTCAGCTTTTATCAATTCAGAAAACATAATAGAGTTTGAAATATTATCTGAAAGCATTCAATGCAGTGATGGAACAATGAGTGCTGAAATCATAAACACAGGAAAAATACCATTTACTAATGACGTATTTATTTCTGCCGAAATTAAAAATTTAGATAGCAGTTATGATGATTCCTGCTATAGCTGTTTAAAATTAAAATCCCCGTTAGAAGAAAATCAAAAAACAGTTTTCTTTATATGGGATTGTCCCAACACTAATCAGCAAAGCTGTTCAGCAGGAACTTACATAATCTCTTTTAAAACGAAATATAAAACAATAGAAAAACTTGTAACATGTTGATATTTTTTCAATAACGTTATATATAACGTTGTTATATACCAAAATAAACCTTTTTAATCCTTTAGTTAATTTCTTGGTTATGGATTTATGTATTATTGGGCAGGAAAAGAGTGAATGTAACCTTAAGCTTCTGGAAGAGGCTAAGAAGAAGTTTGATTCAGTGTTTTTCGTTTCTGTGGATGGAATAGGAATAGGATTGTCTAAGGAATTCTCTATATCTTACAGATCCACGAACATACTGAAATTCGGTGCTGTTTTACCTAGAATACCAAAACAGTATTATTCATATTCTTATCAGCTGTTATCATTATTCCCTTCCAATACCTTCATGCCTATAAAGCCAATAAGCTTTCTGCTTGCGGATGAAAGATTCTTCTTGCTTACTGTGCTAAGAAAGAGAAATATACCGACAACAAACATGTATTCAGCACGCTCCACAAAGGCTTCTTACAGGCTTCTTAGCGATGCATCTTATCCAATTATAGTTCGTTCTCTTCAAAAAAAATCCGGTGTAATTGTCAATAACGAAAAAGAGGCAAGAAACATTATAGAAACATTCAACACACTGAAGCAGCCTATACTCATAGAGGATACAATAAAAGATATGATTTCTCTTTATGTTGCAGCACCAGGCATAATAGCTGCAGTTAAAAAGAAGACAAAAGAAAGAGATGTGGTTTTTTCTTCTGGTGAAATGAAAAAATACAGTCCTACCATAGAAGAAACGCATCTGGCTATTGAAGCAGCCCAGGCAGTTGATGCTAACATAGCAAGAGTCGATATAAGCACAAACGGAGAACCGAAAGTGGTTAACATAGAACTCAACTTTAACATAACAAAACCAACGAAAATAACCGGCATTAACATAGCAGAAAAAATAATAGAATCTGTATATGAAAATTATAAGGAATATCTAGAGAGACCAATGCTTTTCAAGTTCTTTGATGACGCCAAATCCGTTGTTAAGGACGCTCTTAAGACAAAACAAGTTTTATAAGATTTACGTAACAAACTGATACTATGGCTCTAAATATGACAGTGGACTTTCAGGCTATGGCATCCGATGCCGTGGTATTTTTCGCGAATTTGACGCCCAAGTATATAATTCCGAATCTGAAGCTAATAGCGCAGGTACTGATAATTCTACTTTTCGCTTACATTGTTGGTCGCATATTCAAGATACTAACAGTTAAACTGCTCAGCATAATTGGCCTGAGAAGAAGCAGCGTAAGGAGCATGACTGACAACGTGCTGAAGGCTATTGGTTATAAGGGCACTGTAGTCGATATAATAGGAGATTTAGTAAAATGGTTCGTTTACATAATATTCATTGGTTTGATCATAGAGATATTAGGTCTGCCACAACTGTTCGCCGTATTCAATGCAGTAGCATTCTTTATACCCAGAGTAATAGGAGCAATACTGATTATAGTGATAGGTTTCTTGATATCAGATTTCATGGGAGGAGCCTTTGGTGAAGCAGCAAAGAAGTTCTTTAATGATGATTTCCTAGCCTCAATATCAGGCGGTCTAGTGAAATATTCGATAGCTATAATAGTAATCATAATGGGGCTTGCCATAATAGGCATTGATACAATGGCACTCCTAATACTATTCGCCTTTACTTTGCTAGGAGCTGTTGTCATATTCACACTGGGAATGAAAGACATGTTTCCAAACTTTACAGCAGGAGTTCATCTAAAGAAATCATTAAAGATTGGTGAACATATCAAGGTAGGAGAACATTCAGGTATTGTAGAAAAAATAGATTTGGTTTCTGTAACCTTGGATAATGCCGGCAAAAAAATAAGCATTCCAAACGTAACCCTCGTTAACAATCCAGTTGAAAGAAAAATCAAACAAAATTAAAAAGGTGTTTGCATGCAGATTACTATTAGAAAAGGCTTTATAGTTGCTGATTCAAATAAGCCAGGACCAACCTATGTTGCTCCGCATGCTGCAGGAGCATTCTACAAGCTTTGGGATAACCAAGATCATGGAACACATTATGTTGCCTTTAAGCTGGCAGAAACTGGAGGCAAGGCATTAATATCAACCATAACCAGAGAAAGAAATTTGGGTATTGATTTTTTCCGTCAGGAACCAACTGAAACTCTGGCTCTGGAAAACTATGAAAAATTTGCAAACGATCCATCAAAAAGCACCATAAATTACAGAAAAAAATATGCATGGGTTGCAAGGGACAGTGAAGAGCATTTCTTCAAGAGCAGGTTATACAACAATTTCTGGACAGAAACAAAAAATACGAACGGGCCTGTTTTATTTATCCACAGACAGTTCCTAAATCCTATAAGACATCCAAGCTTGCTGGACGTAGTGCCTTTTAATTTTGAGACAGAAACAAAAGAATCGATAGCACATCTTAACGAAAGATATTTCAATCTTTTCAGGAGTCTTTTCCCATTCTACAAAGAGATGTTCTCTTTCAAAAGCAGATGGATACAGTTCAAGTATGAACTTGAACGCACAGCAGATCCGAAGATAGAACTGTTTGAAGGCAAGAAGCCGCTAATAGCCAGAAGAATAAAGAAGTTCGATGAAAAAACCATAAAGCAGCCTTACCTGGAAATAACATACAAAAAAAACTTCAAGGGAACGGTGATTAAAAATATAATTAAAAAGGACTTCCTTTCTATGAATGTTCCAATACTGCATTTGGAAATATCTGAATTCTTGTCAAAAAGATTCCCAGAAATAGCCATCCATATTATTAGGAATCTTTTAGCTGATATAGAAGCCGACAGAAAGAAATAAGAGCTTAAACATCTGATATTCATTAATGAAAATAACAGATTGCATCGGAAAGAAAGAATTTATCACAATAATAGAATTTCTGCCTCCTCAATACCCTAATCTGGATAAACTGGAAGGTCATGTACGTTCTATACAGGATTACACCCAATTCATAAGTTTGACATCAAAACCAGGCGCTCTAAATTCTTTATATGTAGCAGGATTGCTTGAATTAGGCAGAGGGATAAAAACAAATTTCATTCCTCATATAACACTAAGAGAATTTGGAAACAGCCATGAAATGGTATGCAGCCTTATCATGGCATCGGCAACAGCTGGCATAGACAACTTGTTTGTTATGAGCGGAGACTCTTTTAGTACGAATGAAAGTGTTTATAATTACACATCTGAGCTCGTAAAATTTATAAGCGATATGAATGAAGGTACGAGCCCTTATCTGAAAAAGAAAGTTGAGCCAACGAATTTTTGCATAGGCGTTGTGGCAAGCCAATACAGAGACAGAAAAACAGAGCTTAGAGTTTTGGAAGCAAAAAAAGAAGCAGGGGCGGAATATGCAATATTGCAGATGTGTTTTGATCCGCATGCTCCAGATGAATACAGTTATAAATTGTTTTGTGAAGAATTGCAAAATTATTTAGGATGCGATTTTCCTGTTATAGCGGGGATTCCAATACCTGATAAAAGCACAATAGATTTTGCTGAAGGCTCAGCGGAATCAGATCCGATTTACATGCCTGAAATAGTGAAAAAAAGAATTCTTCAATCCGCAGATGATAAACTTGAGCGCATAGAGATAGCAAGGGAAATTCTCGACTATTTCAGAAGCAAAACAGATGTGCCTGGCGTGGACATATTCTCAAGAGGAAGCGTAAAGCTCGCTAAAGAAGTTCTGAAAGAATAAAACGGACCCGGAGGGATTCGAACCCACGACCCCCAGATTTCTTCATAGGCATTAGCCTCGAAACTTCTAAATGCAGTTTAGAAGTCTGGTGCTCTATCCAGCTGAGCTACGGGCCCATGCAGTTAACTGATGCAATTGATATAAGCCGTTAACTGTTATGGTATAATAATAAAATACAAAATCATTAATAAATACAACTGTAGGGGCTATGGTGTAGTTTGGTCTAGCATCTCAGGCTGGGGGCCTGGTGACCCCGGTTCAAAATAAACCTTTTCTAAAAAAGGTTTAATCCAAAAGAAGGCTGAAGCCTTTCATGGTATGAAAATCCGGGTAGCCCCATCATATTTAAATCGTTTAGAATCTTTTATTTGATATGACAATAAATATTGAGAGGGATCAAACCTATAATCAAAAAGAGCTTGAGAAATTGGGAGCAGTATCCAGCGATGGAGAGCAATTCAGTGGTTATTATTTTTTGCATACTAAAGAGGGTGATCTGGTGTTTGAACCGCTTGGTAACGGTTTGTATGGCCTAAGAACTGACAAAAGAAAACCGTGGGTAGAACCAAAACCTTTGGAATTCTACTAAATTTTTTCCAGCAATTTCTTTACTTTCTCCTTTCCTATTACCATTATGAATGCAGCTAGACGCGGTCCTCTTTCGTTTCCAAGCAGAACTAAATAGGCAGCCTTAAAGAAATCTACTAGGTTTATGTTATTGTCTTTAGAAACATTGAAACAAAGGTTCTTAACGTCTTCCTCTGTTTTTACATCATCCAATTTCTTTGCAAAATCTCTCAATGCTTTTTTCTGTTTACCTTTTAATTTATCCAAGACTTCCTTTGAGACAGAATTTTGAAGTATTGCTTTGTGCTGTTCAGGAGCATAATTTTCAATCCAAAATTTCGCTCTTTTTAGAATCGCAAGGTATCTATTCATGTTTGATTTATTCAAACCAGGAATACTTTTCACTGCTTTTTCTGGATCGCTGTATTTTGTTATCAGGGTTACACATTCCCTGAAACCAGGCTGCATAGGCATCTCCTTTGCCGGTTTTTCTATAAGGCTCATTTCATAGACCCTAGACCAGTGCGCTTTGTCTCTGTCAGGAACCTTTTCCTTTCCATAATATATCCTTTCACCTTTGTAAAAATCTTCGTAAAACTTGAAAACATCTTCGTCAAAACTGAAGTAGAATTCTTTCAGTGGTTTTGTTCCAGCAAAGAAAAATCTAACTACTTCAGGCGTATAAACTTTCAGGACATCCGCCAGTGTTATCACATTACCCAAAGAAGAAGACATCTTGCCTCCGACTCCTTTTATTGTTACAAAGTCATACATCAGGTATACTGGAGCATCCCTGTTCCAGACAGTTTTTAATATTACCTTTCCTGCATCATAGGATCCTCCAGGAGCAGAATGATCTTTTCCGCCTGGCTCAAAATCCACTTTTTCGTAGTCCCATCTCATTGGCCAGTCAACACGCCACTGGAGCTTTGCAATGCCATTCTTCCTAAAGTCAAATGTTTCTTTATGACCGCATTTGCACTCATAAGTCAACGCGTAATTACCATCCCAATCAGTTACCTTTGTCTCTTCCTTGTTGCATTTAGAACAATAAACCCTAACAGGATGCCAGTCCTTCTCTAATGGCTCCTTTCTGAACTTGTTCAAAATCTTTCTTATGGCATCCATATTCTCCAAAACCTTTTTGATACCACTGGAGTAAGCGCACTTACCATACATTTTACTCTGTCTTATGAATTCTGGATTAACACCAACATGTGGTAAATGCTCTTCTGCATTTTTTTCAAAATGTTCTGCATATGTCTTATGGCATCCCCAGGGATCCGGTATTTCAGAAATTGATTTAAACAAGTATTTTTCCATCTCTTTCTGTTTTGGTATATTTTTTGGGACTTTTCTTATTCTGTCAAAATCATCCCAAGAATAGATAAAGCGAACCTCTTTACCAAGATCTTTCAAGGCTCTTGCAACAATATCCACTGTGAATATTTCTCTGCAATTGCCAATATGTACAGTTCCAGAAGGAGTTATTCCAGCTGCGCAGACGTATTTCTTCTTGTTACCTTTTTCTTTTATTATCCTTCTTGCAGCCTGGTCCGCCCAGAACATTGATTCCTTCATGTCATTTCCTCGATTATATCTGATTATTGAGTTTAGACAACTTCAATTTATTGTTTTAAGTCGTCTGTTATTATATTCAATCCCTAAAATTAAAAAGATGCTCAGATATCAAGTTCCATAAGATTTGGGTTATCTTCGCCGAAAATTTGCTTAAGTTCTTCAGTTGAAGGAGCCTTTGGTTTAGGTTTGACCTTCTTCTGTTTCGGTTCATCTGCGTATTCTGGTTCATCGTCAGAACTCTTCTTAGGAGCTTGCGAACCGATTCCGATGCCTTCAGAAGTCTTTTTTTCTAATGACTTCTCAACAGCGTCAGAGAGCACCTTTTTTACCTTTGTTCTCTCTTCACCAAAATACCTTTCAAATTCCTGTGTCAAAATAATCTTCTTGGTTCTGCCTTCTCTCTCAGTTCTTATCAGACCCATTCTTACAAGTTTTTTGAGATAAGCATAAGCTTTGTTGCCCTGGATTTTTATTATGTCGGCCTGTTTTATTGGCTCCTTGTATATGATTAATGCAAGCGTTCTCTTGCATCCTTCAGGCATGTCAGAGTAGGGCGTTAAATGAGCAACCCTGGGAAGAATATCGCTTCTTACCTGCATCTCCCATCCGTCTCTTCCTGAGATTATTTCTATTCCTTTCTCTTCGTATTCTTTCTTTAGCTCGTTCAGAATCTCTTTAACATATCCCAGAGAATTGATGCCTGTTATGGTTCCTAGCTCGTCAAGCATTAATGGACCGTTGGAAATGAATAGAGCTGCTTCAATGATTTTTTTATGTGCATTGCTCTTAACATCTTTTGCCATATCATCACTATTATATTCTTTTGGATAAAAAGTTTCTTATCTTTTTTTGATAAAAATTTCATCAAACGCTTCCTTTTGCGTGCACTCTATTTTTTTCTGATGATCAAGATAAACCATCGGAAGGAAGTGGTTTACAATTTCATCCCTGTCCCATTTGACTACAATATCACTGAATTTTGTTTCCTTGTTTTTTAGTTTTTTCAGGACAATATCTATCTTTTTGTAAAGCTCATCAATTCTTTCTGATATATGGTTCTCCTTTAATGCTATCTGACCCCTTCTCCTAGTATGTTTCCTCTCTCTTTTTTCCTGAGCTTTCATCACTTTTCTAAGCGCCATAACAAGCTCTGAAAGAACAACCTTTCTGTGAGGTTGTCTCTTGTTAGGAACCGTTATTGCGTTCATGTCAAAACCGTTGCCGTTTAGCAAGCCTGATTCGCTCTGTATTTCTGTTAGCTCGCCTTCTTCTCCAGGTTCACAGTCTTCTGGCAGAGAAACCATTGCCTCTAGGAAGTCCAAATGATCAGACTTCATTCTGAGAAGAACAGCTGCTATGATGACATACTTGGCAGGTATGTTGAAGTCAAGCTTCTCAATCTTGTTCATGTAAGAAACAAAAATCCCTGACAGCATGGATATGTCCAGATTCCATGGATCAAGGCCTTCCCAAGCAATAATCTTATACAACGCCTGCTCCCAAGAGTAATCAGAAGTTATCAAATCAACAATCTTATTTTCCATAATAGGTTATTATATGTACGAAGAAGTTTTTATAGAAATGATTTTTAT
>JBDRJQ010000009.1:0-7229 GCA_043814765.1 Nanobdellota archaeon
AAAACCATGTAGAACTTGGTCCAGCCATAATCCACTTCATTTCTGCTAATGGTGTACTCGTAATCTTTTTCTTTGGAGAATGCAAGAGGCGTAAAGAACGGCATTCTTATAGAGCTGCATGACACTCTAGTTGGTTCTGATTCTATTGTAGACCGTATGTTGCACTCGGGTATCCTTTCTTTAGACAGCTCGTTAAAAACTAACGTGTCGCCAGTAACATAAACATCATGAACAGCGTCTCTGAAAGAATTCATTGCCTTGTATGTCATTGTTTCTGTGTTCAATCCCATATAATCCCCCAAGAAAGTGGAGATAAAGGCAATAAACATGGCTGCAACAATCAGCCCAAGAATTATTTTGTATACTTGAAATATGTCCATTAAATCTCCATCAACCACTAGAAACTTCTACATAAGTTCCTTTGTTTTCAAGATAAACCCTTACAAAACCTTTCATGCAGAAGTTATCGGCAACGGATGCGTAATTTATTTTTTTACCGCTTTCTCCTGCACAGCTTGAATACCAAATATTGTAATTCTGCCCTTCTATTAAAGTTTTTACAGCATCGTTAGGCTCTGTCCAGCCACCAACCGGATTTTCTGATAAATCGTTATAATCAATAAAGCATATTTTTACGTTTTTTGGCAATGACATTTCATAAAATTTGGTAGAGCCTTCTGAAAGGAAATAAAAATTATTGATATCGTTTTCAAAATCACTTAAAGCCTTTATGACCTGGCTCTGTTCCTGTGTGCAAAAAGCATCAGATATCAGGGGCAAACCAAACGCTGCAACAAAACCCATTGTTACGATTGCAAATATTATGCCAAAAACCATTCCCACATTCATGTTTAATATTATGTCTAGCTTGGATTAATATTTGGAAGAATTAACCAACTATGTCTATTATAAACTGGTCTGTTCCGTAAATCTTATCTATATAAGCAGGCGTACTCATTACAGTAGCAAGAGATAAGTCTAACACGCTATCGGGTGTAGTTCCTATGAAAACAATGGCTCTAAAGGTAAAGCTATAACCAGATGCTATCGTTGGAATTGTGACATCTACTAAACTTGTCTTGGATTCGCTTGGTGCGCGAATTTCGTATTTACCATAACTCAATGCATTTTCTACTATGTCTCGAAGTTTAGTTACACCATCTGGACCAACTGCATCGAGATCCAGTCCTCCACTGACTGCTTCTGCGTATATTCTAATTTTATAGCTTTTCGAACTCACTGTATCATCGTTTCTTATTCCAAGAGCTATATTGCCCTTTTGTCCTCTTTTCCAGTCCGTACGGTCAGGCACTGCAAGTCCAACTGTGTCACCTTTAGCTAAATTATTCATCAAATTCTGCATTGCAAACTCGCTTACAGTAAGCGTTGTTCCTGTAAAGCTTTCGAAAACACCGTTTATCCAGGCAATAGACAATGTTAAAAGAATAACAGCGAAAACTAGGGCGACTATCATTCCTAAACTCATCTGGAATGCTGCCTTTTTATTCATGGTTTATAATTGTTGCTGGACGCTTATAAAACTTGTAGAATTCCTAAGGAGTGACTTTTTCAGGTGTTCTTGGGAACAGAATTGTTTCCTTTATGTTTTCCATGCCGACTATTTTTTGCACCAATCTGTCTCCGCCTAAACCGATTCCGCCGTGTGGCGGCATGCCATACCTAAACGCATCAGTGTAAAAAGAAAAATCTTTTGGTTTAAGTTTCGCAGCTTTCATTCTTTCAATTAATTCTTTTGTTCTGTGTTCCCTCTGTCCTCCGGAAACTATTTCCATTCCGCTGCAGTCCAAATCAAATCCGCGAGAGTATTTGCCGTCAGGCTCTGCCATTATATAAAACGGTTTCATTTCTGCAGGATATTTTGTTATGAAATACCATTCATGCCCTTTCTTGCCAGCAACCTCTCCGAATTTCTTCTCTTCTGCATCTTCCAGATCAGAGCCCCACTTGAGTTTTGTTCCATGTTTTGCCAGCGTTTCAAGGACTTCATCATAAGTGTAGCGCTTGAAAGGAAGCTTGGGCATTTCTATTTTTATCTCAAGAATATCCAAAGATACGCCACAGTCCTTTTTGACTCCCTTGTAAACATGATGTATTAGCTCCTCGGTGGTTTTCATCACATCTTCTTCTGAATTTATCCAGCCCTGCTCAAAATCCACAGAAATGAATTCTGACACATGCCTGCGCGTATGGAACTTCTCTGCCCTGAAAGCAGGGCCTATTTCATAAACTCTGTCAAGGCCAGACGCCATCATCATCTGCTTGTACAGTTGCGGTGACTGGCGCAGAAAAGCTTTGTGCTGATAATAGTTGAAGCCGAACAAAGTAGCTCCACCTTCAGCGCCTGCTGCCTGTATTACAGGCGTGTGTATCTCTATGAACTTGTTGCCTTCAAGATATTCGCGCATTTTTGTAAAGACAACGTCTCTTATTCTGAATATTGCCTGTATTTTAGGATCTCTCATGTCCAGGAAGCGATAATCAAACCTCTTGTCTTTTAGCGTGTGCTTAACTGCGCCTGTGTCTATTGGCAATGGTGTTTCAGCTTTGCTAACAATATCAATCTTTTTTGGGTATATCTCAAAACCAAGTTTTGAATAGGATGATTTTTTGGCATCACCTTCAACAGAAACGCAGTCTTCTTTGTTCATGCTAGAAAGCAGTTTAAAATATTCTTCAGGCACACTTCCTTTTTTCAGGGTTATCTGCATCAGGCCTTCTCTGTCTCTTAATGTAAGAAAGGCCAGAGAGCCCATCTTTCTTATGTTCTCTACCCAACCCTGAACCAACACATTGCCCTGTTTCAATTCATGGCTGTAAGTTCTGACCATATCAATAATTTAAATTTAACAATTATTAAGTTTATATGGCTGAAGAAACAAGTTCTGATTTTGACAGAAGAAGGCTGCCTGCAAAGAATAGGTTGGTTGCAGGCATAAAGCCAGATGATTTGCGTGTAAGATTGCTCGGAACTGTTGTGGACAGCGCTGAAAACAGTTTGGTTCTGGATGATGGAACAGGAAAGATAAACGTAAACTTTGATGATCCTATAAAAGCAGAAAACAATAAGCTCGTTAGGGTGTTTGGAAGGGTTGTTCCGCTTGAAAATGGATTTGAACTTCATGGCGAAATAGTTCAAGACATGTCATTGCTTGATATGAGTTTACTAAAAAGAATGAAGGATTTGGGGGTATAGAATGTTTAAAATAAATATGTCTGATGTTGATCTGCTAAAAAGCACAGTGCCTATTCTTGCAGAAATAATAGACGAGGCTGTGTTCAAGTTCAATCAAAACGGAATAAGTGTCTTCACTCCTGACAGAACAATGGTATCTGTTATTGACTTCAAGCTATTGTCAACTGCTTTTGACAAATATGAAATTTCTGAAGAAGAAGACATAGGTTTGAATTTGTCAAACCTGGCTTCTGTGCTGAAGAGGATAGGAAGCAAGGACAAAATAATGATAGATTTTGCTGGCGGAAACAAATTGAAATTCACTGTAGAAGGTAAAAGTAAAAGAGTTTTTGAAATACCAGTCCTTAACATAACTTCTGAAACCCCTCCCACAGATCAGTTAAAGTTCAGTGGAAAGATTGAACTGGATTCTGGTGTTATTGAAGAAGGAATATCTGACGCTGATGTTATAGGCGATTCTGTTATTTTTGAGGCAAGTCCTGGAAACTTCAAGATGTCTGCGAAGAATGATGTTTCTTCAACACAGCTTGAAGTTAAGAAGGGAGATATAGGAGTGCATAGCATAGAAGCTGCAGAAGCTCTAAGAGCAAGATATCCGCTGGACTATCTGAAGAAGATGATTAAAGCAAGCAAGCTTTCAAAACAGACAACTCTGGAGTTTGGAACAGACTTCCCTCTGAGGATAAACTTCAAGGCTATTGACAAGATGCATCTTTCATTTATTCTGGCTCCTCGCGTAGAAGAATAGAAACCTTTTAAGAAAGGGTTTCATCCAAAAGAGCATTTCACTAAGAAAAAGGACCCCTTTCTGAGCTCAATAGCTTGCATTCTCTCGCAGCGCGCACGCGACGAGAACACTGAGAAGGCGGCTTCTGCGCTGTTCCAGAGAGCTGCAACGCCTGAGAGCATCCTTAGGCTTTCTGAGGGTGAATTAGAGGGTTTAATCTATGTGAAAAGTGTGATTTATCAGAAAATGCGAATATTATAAAAATCCCAATGAGAAATAATTCATATGAACCAAGGAATTTATTGCCTAGTTTTCAATCTGCGCCAGAACATGAAAGTTCAGATAGGCAAAAGGAAGAATAAGGATGTTTTTCCTAAAGGGTTTTACTGCTATGTTGGTTCTGGCATGAATAATCTAGATGCTAGAATAAACAGGCACCTGTCCAAGGATAAAAACAAGAAATGGCATATTGACTACTTGCTGGACCATGCTGATATGGCTGGAGTCAAAACAATACTAACAAGGAAGAAGCTGGAGTGTAAAACCAGTGACAGAGTAAAGGAACTTAGTGACAGCGAGCCAGCCAAGGGCTTCGGATCAAGCGACTGCAAATGCGATGCACACTTGCATTATTTTAAAGAAAATCCGCTTGGAGACGAAAGGTTTTTATCTATTTTTGAGATACAATGATTATGCCCTCAGAAAAGGTAATCAAAGAACTGGAACACCAACAGTACAAGATTGTGGGTAATCATAGCGCTGTTAAAACATGCCACTGGTTACGCATGTCAATGCGTGATCAGGGCGTTTGTTATAAGCAGAAATTTTATGGCATACAGTCGCACCGATGTTTGCAGATGACTCCCTGGGCATTTGGATGTACGAATGAATGTATGTACTGCTGGCGTATAATGGAGAAAGCTTCTTCTGAAACCAAAAGGATAGATGATCCTGAAGAAATTCTCAAAGGCTGCATTGAAGCGCAGCGCACGCTGCTAACAGGTTTTGGCGGCTGGGAAGGAACCAATAAAATAAAACTCAAAGAAGCCAAGGATCCAAAGCAGGTGGCTATTTCACTTATTGGCGAGCCGACAATGTATCCAAAGATTTCTGATTTTATTAGTTTATGTAACAGTCGCAAAATGACAACTTTCCTGGTAACCAACGGGCAGTTACCAGAACGTTTAGAAGGCATGACAGAACCTACTAATCTTTACATATCATTGGATGCTCCTGATAAGGAGACTTATAAAAAAATAGATAGGCCTATGCTTCCTGATTTCTGGGAGCGATTAAACAAAAGCCTAGAATTGATGAATTCCTTTTCCTGTACAAAGGTTCTTCGTTTGACTCTGGTAAAGGATTGGAATATGAAAAATATAGAAGGTTACGCAAAACTAATTAAAATTGCTAATCCTGATTTCATAGAATGCAAAGGCTACATGCACGTGGGCGAATCGCAGAAAAGGCTTCCGAGAGATGCTATGCCTTTGCATAATGAAGTGAAAGCGTTTTCTGAGCAGTTATCGAAGCATGGCTATTCCTACAAAGACGAACAGGAAGCTAGCAGAGTTGTTCTTCTTAGAGGCTAAAATATGTCAAAAGCCAGCTGCATTTTTGAATTCTGCTGCTCGTACGGGAGCGGCTCTATTTCTTGGAAAAAAGGATCGAGTGTTTGATACCAAGGACCGTTGTAAAGAACACTGTCTCCGTTACGGACAGTGACCCGCTCTCCTCGCCTAATATCTATATGATATCTGCCTATTTGTATTGTTTCTTGATCTGACATAAATTAAAATTAGACACAAGGTATTTGTGGTTTTCCAATATTCGAAATAGAGAGAATATACAGGACTACTCTGTATATTGCAGAATATATTTTCCATACTTTCAGTGCTTAATAATTTTCTTTCCTCTTTCCTGAGGAACAATCTTCAGTTTAGCTTTACTGAAATTTTTGTCTAGTTCTTTACCAGAGAAATATTTATCTAAAAACAGTCCCAGTGCTGCAATCTCGGAATGTGGCTGGTTTGTAACAGCAAGGTTCAGGTCCGCCAATTGGTAAACTTCTCCAGGGACCTTTTCTCCGCCGACAATGACTAGAAGGTCCTCTTTCTTGATTTTGTTCATATGGTTATGAAAAGGTAAGCCGTACATGGTAAGATGCACGATATAGCCTTTCTTTGCTTTCCACTCCTTAACAACTTCTTTGTAAGTTTTCGCGTGGTTAACAGTGAATGAACCGCCCCACTGCTTTGCTATTTTTTCAACTGTTTTTTCCATTTCAGAATCCTTTTGCCCTGTATATATAATTCCGTCAGCTCCTAAAGCACGAGCAACAAGGCAGCAGTGTGTTGATATTCTATGATCTCTATGTGCTCTATGACCAAGGCGAAGCACTGTTATGCGCGACATATTGGATATTTTGCAGAATGTATTAAAAAGCCTTAACATTCCCTTACAAAATCTCCAATGTTTTTAAAGAATCGTTCACATAGTTTAATTATGAAAGGATTATCTCAGACCTTATATCTAATTGTGGCTGCAATCATAATTCTCATAGTCGCTCTTGTTCTGTTAACAATGTTTGGTGGCACTATGCAACATGTGGGCAGTTTTGCCCAGGCAAAATCCATATGCGAACAAGAAGCCTCATTTACATGCAAAACAACTGGAACCCTGCCGTCAAGCTGGAGTATTATAACTCTTGATGTGGCTGGTGAACAGGTATCTTGTGCAACTATTCCAGGCGTTCGTCAAAGCTGTAGTGAATATTAATAACAACTATTGATTTTCAGAAGTTTCAATGTTTTTAAAGCTCCGTGTACATAATTTAATTATGAGAAAAGGACTGTCCCAGACTTTATACCTAGTTGTAGTTGCTGTTGTGCTTCTCATAGTTGCTTTGGTTCTACTGACTATTTTTAATATAGGTATAGGTCCAGTAGGCGGTTTGACAGAAGCAAGAAACAACTGTAATCTTCAGGGAAAATCATCATGTCAGGCAACAGGTGTGTTACCAATAAACTGGGAGTTTGAAACTATTGTTAACCCAGATTATCCTACTGTGACTGGTAGTAAAGCATTTACATCTTGTGATAGTTTGACTACTACACATGATTGCAGTAAATGGCTAACTAAGCCAGCATAAAAATCATTTCTATAAAAACTTCTTCGTACATATAATAACCTATTATGGAAAATAAGATTGTTGATTTGATAACTTCTGATTACTCTTGGGAGCAGGCGTTGTATAAGATTATTGCTTGGGAAGGCCTTGATCCATGG
>JBDRJQ010000010.1:0-6236 GCA_043814765.1 Nanobdellota archaeon
GTGGACCTATCCAGAATCGAACTGGAACCCCAACCGTGTGAGGGTTGTGTCCTACCACTAGACTATAGGTCCAATATTAGTTTAGAGTTAAAATATAAATTATTCGAAAAATGATGACCATGAAAGCAGTAATACTGGCAGCGGGCAAGGGCAATAGACTGAAGCCTTTGACAGAAAAAATGCAAAAAGTAATGCTACCCATAGGCGTAAAGCCTGTAATGGAATACGCTATAGAAACTCTTAGTAGAAATGGTATAAACGATATCTACGCTGTGGTAAACCATAAAAAAGAGGATGTAGTAGACTATTTCGGAAACGGTTCAAGATTTAATGTTAAAATAAACTATCTTAAGCAGGAAAACACTAGAGGCACTGCAGATTCGCTAAGATGCGCAAAACCCTTCATGGATGAAAATTTTGTTGCTCTCAACGGCGACATGTTCTTCCATCACTCGATAATTGAAAGGCTGATGAAAGAGCGTAGTGGTTCTGATGGTATAGTGGTTGCCAAAAAGGTAAGCAATCCTGAACAGTATGGGTCCTTGCAAATAGAGGATGGAAAAATAACAAAGATTATTGAAAAGTCAAACAGTCCGCCATCCAATATAGTTAACATGGGCATATACCATTTTCCCAGAGACATATTCGAAGCCATTGAGGAAACTCCTCTCTCAAAGAGAGGTGAACTTGAACTCACTGATCCCATAAACACCCTGATAAACAGGGGGTTTGAGATAAAACCGCTAATCACTGATAAATTCTGTATAGATGTTGGAACAAAAGAAGACTATGCAAGAGCCAAGGAAGCATACAAACAGTTCATGTTTAAAGTATAAATGTTTCTAATATAAAAAAGGTTTATGAAAGCGGTCATACTGGCAGCGGGAAAGGGCAAGAGGCTAAAGCCTTTGACAGATGAAAAGCACAAGGTAATGTTACCCATAGGAAACAGACCCATGCTGGAATATACTATAGAAACTCTTTCTAAAAACGGAATAAAGGAAATCTTCATTGTTATTAACCAGAGGAAGGAGGATATAATGGACCACTTCAAGGATGGTTCTGATTTTAGTGTCAGCATAAAATACCTGAACCAGAAAAATCCGAAAGGTACTGCTGACGCTGTAAGGTATGCAGAAGATAATATAGACGAGAGCTTCATTCTTCTGAATGGCGATGTTTTCTTCCATCCTTCTATATTAGAGTCCTTGCTGGAGGAGAGCAAGAATGCTGATGGTGTGATAGTTGCCAAAGAGGTAAGCAATCCTGAACATTATGGGTCCTTGCAAATAGAGGATGGAAAAATAACAAAGATTATTGAAAAGTCGCAGAATCCGCCCTCAAACATAGTTAACCAGGGCCTCTACTACCTGCCTAGAGATATATTCGAAGCAATTGAAGAGACCCCCTTATCTGAAAGGGGTGAATATGAATTAACTGATTCCCTGGAAATCCTAATAAAAAAGGGTCTTGTAATAAGACCCCTGATAGTCAAAGACTTCTGTATTGATATCGGAAGAATGGAAGACTATGAGAAAGCTAAGGAAGCCTTTAGCCAATGGAAAAATGAGCGCTGAGGGTGGGATTTGAACCCACATGGGCTTTCACCCACTAGCTTAGCAGGCTAGCGCACTACCAAGTTATGCGACCCCAGCTTATCCTATTCTATTTAGAAGAATTAACATAAATTTATATATTTGCGACTTAATTTAATATTATTAACATTTTTGAGGAGAATTTTTATGGCAATAACGGTAAAGAATATTTCCGATGTTTTTAACAAGGACGTTTTTACAAACAGAGGAGTTTTTTGTGGTGTAGTTTCAGATATAGACATCAACCTCTCAAAATTCAGAATAAGTTCTCTGATTGTTGAAACAGGCAAGGGTTCGTTTCTTTCAGGCATGATAGGAAGCAAAAAGGGTGTGATAATACCTTATACTCTTGTCATAAATGTTGGAGACGTGGTTATAATAAAGCACATAACACCAACTGTATCTGATAATGGACCGGAATCCACTGAAGAGCTACCTATGTTCGCTTAATCCTGCTCTTATTATCTCTGCTAGGGTAGAATAGATTAATTTACCAGCTAGCAAAGTATATGTAGTGTTTTCTGTTGGTAGGAATTCTACAAAATCAACTGCTACCAGATTCTTAGCCAGGGCTCTGACAGCCTCTGTGACTTCCTTGAAGCTCAGACCGTTAGGTTCTGGAACAGCTACAGCAGGCATTATTGAAGAGTCGAGAACGTCAAAATCTATTGATAGATAGACCGGTTCCCTTATTTTCTTGAGGTCCTCTCTAAAGTGGCAATTTTAATGTTCTTGTTATTCTTGATGTATTCATCCTCAGCCTTTGAAAGGCACCTGGATCCATACAAGTAAGTTTTGAAACCGTCCTCTACTATCTTCCTTGTTACTGAGAAAAAGCATAATTCATTGTCCTCACAATCAGGATGAGCATCAAAAGAAACAAAGACTTTTGGCTTTACAGCCTTGACAAGAGGATAGGTTATTGAGTGGTCCCCTCCTAAGAATATGGGAAAGCTCCCTTTCAGCTTATCCTTCAAAAATTCTGTTATCTCGTCATATGATTGGGGTTCAATATAGCCCAAGTTCTTCAAGAAAACATCCTGCAAATCAATACCATCGACATAGGTCTCCAGCTGTGGAAGTATCTTCTTTATTTCAAAGGGGGCCCTGTCGGAACCCCTCCTGAAGGTTTTCCTATCCAGACAAATCCCTAGCACTGAAAACTCCATGCTAAGATTTGATGTTGCAAATTTAAAAAATAGTTCGATTTTATTTAGAAGCATAATCAAATAATAATATTGATTTAGATGGAAAATGATATAATAGAGAGCTCAGCTGACGAGCTTTTGGAGCTACTGAGGAATAAGAAGAATATTAACATAAGCGAAGCTGCCGATATTCTTGACCTTAAGCATAGGGATCTCGAGGTTATATTGTCTGTTCTGGAAGAAAGGGGCATAATAATGATAAAATATCCCGTAATAGGCGAGGCCCAGATTGTGTTGAAATATGACATGCCTGAAAAAATCAAAATAAGGCCTCAAGAGATAGGAGACTTTCGGAAGATAGAACCTGTTATGAAGGTAGAAAAGGTAAAGACCAAAGATAAGGTTATACCTGAAATTAAGAGTGATGAACTAAATAGGAGGATAGATTGCATAGAGGAAAGGGTCTCTGATTTGAAAAATGATGTTAGCGAGTCACTGTTCAGGGAGGATTTAGCAGAAATACTTTTGATAATTAATGGTCTGAGGGACTTTGAAAAAATCTCTTTTTATTTGAAAGAAGTTCTGTCACTGATATTCAAGATGAAGGAGAAGGGGGTATGGTCAAAGGATGACGAAGAATTCACAGTAACCATGTTGATAAACATGGCATCGAACTGGGAAGAACATATGGAACCTCAAATAGCGGGCCTTTTTACGGGTGTAAAGAAAAAAATAGAGGCTGTTTAAATATAAATAAGGGGAATTATTAAGTGATTATATGGCGTTGTTTAAAGTTTTCAATAAAAAGAAGGGCAAAACCCCTAAAAAAGCTTCTAAAAAAACTGTTAAAAAGGTCAAAAGCAAGCCTAAAACGACTAAGAAAAAGGTTATTAGAGAGATAGCAAAACTGAAGACAAAAAAGATGAAAATTGCAAAGAAAAAGATATCTATCAAAAAGACTGTAGAAAAAAATACTCCTAAAGCCAAGATAAAGCCCCTGATAAACAAAATGTCTGATGAAAAGGCTTATTCACTTCTGAAAAGATATAGGATCAAAGTTCCTGATTACGCCTTCTGTAAAGATGAAAAAGAACTCGAAGATGCCATAAAGAGCATAGGCTTTCCGATGGCAATGAAGGTTTCAGGTAGTAATATAATACATAAGACTGAAATAGACGGAATAAGGCTTGATATTGAAACAGGGGAAGACGCCAAGAAATCATTCCAAGAATTGATAAAAATAAAGGACACTGAAAAGGTCCTTGTCCAGAAGATGATAAGGGAAGGTTATGAGATAATAGTTGGCGGCAGAAAGGACCCCCAATTTAACAAGGTCATAGCACTAGGGGCAGGCGGGATATTCACAGAGTTCCTCAAGGATGTCAGTTTTAGGGTGTCACCTATAACAAAAGAAGACGCGGAGAGTATGGTGATGGAAGTAAGGTTCTCAGACTTGTTATTAGGCGGTTTCAGAGGGCAAAAACCAGCCAACAAGGACGCTATAGTTAATACTATTCTAACAGTTTCAAGGATATTGGAAGCAAACCCCAAGATAAAAGAACTTGACATCAACCCGCTTTTCGCCACGCACGAGGATACCTTTGCTGCTGATGTAAGAATAATACTGGAATAGACGTTTTCTAAGATTTATTTTATTCGACTCGTTAAGAAAAATAAATTGTTTGGGAGGACTTTATAAGATTCCTCCCGATTTTATAAAAAAACTAATAAAGTATACTAGGATGCCATACAAAATCTTCCGTAAAACTAACAATGGGTTCTACACAGAACTCTTCACCACACTCACAAACAATCTCTGTGTTGTCTAAATCGACATTAAACTTTGTATTGCATTTTGGGCACAAAGCGAGATATTTAGCAACTGAAAATTCCTCGTCAAAGAAAGTGTTCTCCATAAGAAATTTTTCATTCTACTATTATTTATATACGATAGTTTTTTGGAAACACCTGTTACAGAATATAACTTTCGGCTTCGAGTTAATTTATTTTGAAATTTTGGAAGGTTTTTATATTTGCGAATTAAAATATTTTTAGGTGAATTTCCTATGGAGAAAAAATTAGTGGGAAAGATAACGCACTTTTTCCCCAAAGCATCTGTTGCCGTTGTTGAACTGGAGAGCACTTTGAAGAGTGGCGACAAGATATCAATTGAGAAAGGGGAAGAAGCCTTTGAACAGGTTGTAGAATCTATGCAGATCAAGCATGAAAAAATTCAGGAAGCAAAGGCAGGAGATGCAATAGGTCTCAAGGTAGCACAGCCTGTAAAAGAGGGTGCTGACGTATTCAAAGTCATGGATTAATATTAAATATCCCTAATACTATAATAGTTTTCATGACATCTCTTGATAAATTCTTTAGTCCAGAGTCCATAGCTATTGTTGGAGCGAGCAGAACTCCTGGTAAAATAGGTTATACAATTATAGAAAACCTTAAACAGAGTTTTAAGGGAAATATATACCTTATAAATCCTAACGCAGAAAGAATAATGGGTTTAACTTGTTATTCTTCTCTATTAGATGTTGAAGAACCAATTGATCAAGCTATAATAGTAGTTCCAGCAGAAATGGTAATAGATGCGATAAAGGATGGAATTAAAAAGAAGATAAAGGCTTTTACTATAATATCATCTGGTTTCTCAGAGATTGGAGAAAAAGAAAGAGAATTGGAGCTTAAAAATCTCTGTAAGACAAAGAAAATAAGGATTATAGGACCTAACTGCATAGGTCTATACAAAAAGAATTTAGATATGCTTTTCTTTCCAAAAAAGAGGTTAAAAAGACCTCCTGAAGGACTTATATCGTTTATAACTCAATCTGGGGCATTTGGCTCTATTTTATTAGACACTATGGCTAATGAGGGGTTAGGAATATCAAAATTCATATCCATAGGTAACAAAATAGATGTGAACGAAACAGAGCTTATTGGCTATTTAGAGAAGGATTTGTCGACCCGTGCAATCGCTATCTATCTAGAATCAGTTGAAGACGGCACAGAGTTCGTAAAAATAGCTAAAAAGACGACAAAAATCAAACCAATTGTATGTTTCAAGGCAGGTAAGACACAAAGGGGATCAGAGGCTGTTGCATCGCATACTGGATCAATGGCAGGTTCAGCACAGGTTTATGCGTCTGCATTCAAACAAGCGGGAATAATAGAGGCAAAAACCTCTGATGAACTCTTCGACTTTTCAAAAGTTCTAGCAAAACAGCCTTTATTGAAAGGAAAGAGAATAGCAATTGTTACTGATGGAGGAGGTTTTGGAATTGTTGCAGCAGACACTGCAATAGAACGTGGTCTGGAACTGCCAGTTCTCGCTGACAATACAATAAAGAAGCTAAAATCATTCTTACCAATATATGCGTCAGTGAATAATCCTGTTGACATAACAGGTGACGCAACTGTTGAGAGATACAAGAAAACATTGGATGCTGTATTTAAGGACAACAACATAGATGGGGTTGTATGTATCGCA
>JBDRJQ010000011.1:0-4153 GCA_043814765.1 Nanobdellota archaeon
AAAACAGTTAAAAAAACACCTGAACTGAAAGACGCGTTTGTTGTTGAATCGAACAGGTTATACACGTCACTTAAACGGTTACTTAAATTAAGATGAGGCGTATTTTATGGTTAAATTGTCTAATAAACTATTGGATATTGACGAACAAATATGTGATTTATCTAAACAAGCGTCTGAATTGTTAAATGGTATTGTTTACCATCCCAAAAAAGAAACTAACAAAAATAAAATAACTAATCTTAAAATATTACTTAAAATTATAGAAAAAATCAATGCGCTGGGGTACCAGTTAAAAATAGATATTTGTACTAAGAATGAACAGATAGATTACACAAAAAAGAAAGGAGTTTAACATGCCCGTATACGTCACTGATTTTGTTACTGTAGTAATAATCCCTTTTGTGGTAGAGTTTTTAAAGAGGGTATCTTTACCGAAAAAGTACGCTCCATACGTCGCTATTTTGTTAGCTACAATATATGTAGCAGTATCAAAGTGGCTTGGATGGGGTGGCGCAGATTTTTCAAGTGCTTTAGATTTTATTATGAAAGCGTTGGGTATTGGCGGAATATCTGTGTTAGGTTATGATATAGTAAAAACAATTAAAGAATGATAGCATCAGTAATAGACGCTATCAGTAAAGTTTTATCATGGTTTTTTAATCCTGAACGAAGAAAAAGAGCTTATAAAAAAGAGCAACTTTCTACAATAAAAAAGTGGGAAGAAACGCTTGCTTCAGGATTAAAAAACAATGAATCTAAAACTATAGCTATAGCACGAGCAAAATTGAAAGAGTTGCGAGATAAGTATAAATATTTAAATGTATGAAAGGAATGTTATGCGAAAGATTGGTTGTTTGTTAATGTTATGCGTTTGTTTATCGGGATGTTTCAGTAGACCGTTTGTACCTATATACTTAACTAACCGTGACGAAGTTTTGATTATCCCTAGAGGAGAAACATTTAATGCGATTGGTGATGATGATAAACTTTCTAAACATACCGCGTTAGATGATTTAGTTGTATTATATAAAGGAAAGCTCCTTGAATTAGAAAAAGAAGCTGATATGAAAGTTTTAAATATTAAAAAGTCAGGTAATACGAAAGCAGTAGCTTCTGTTGTCGGAACATCAATTGCCGCAATTATTGTTGGGATTTTTATGAAGAAGAAAGGTGAAACGAATGCAAGTTAGGTGCGTTAGTTGTGGTAAATTATTTGATATTCCTTCAACACAACCGTCAGGGAAATGCCCGTACTGTAATGATATAAGAAAACTTACTTGGGTATCTTGTACACGATGCAGTACTGAGTTTGGTATTTTTAATAAGTGTAACGCTGTTTGTATTAGTTGTGGGTATATACATAGTTGCGGTGAGATTGAGATTATTGAACGAAAGGATGAATGAAATGCGTTGTGATATCAGGTTAAAAAAACCACAGTATCGGTTAGTTAAAAATGTTGAGTTAGAAGATGTTGTTGCCAGTATTAATACTGCACAGAACTTTAGAGAGTTAGGTGGGAAGCAGGATAGTCTTTTTTATTGGCGAGTAGAAAGTCATCCTCAAGATAGACACTTTTCACCTATGAAAAAAGTTAGTACTGACATATATTTACCATGGAAATACAAATATTCTTCAATAGAATTAGTTAAAGAAAAATGTGAAGAAATCGACACTAAAGAACTTATAATAAAATATTACTCAACTTTTACTGCAAGTGAGGTTGGCATTTTTTTACCACGAACAATATTCAAGAATAACAGTTATTACTCGTTAGAATTTAGAAAACATTTTGAACATATAGTTTCTTATGCAGGAACGAAAACAGTTTCGTTTTCTAGTATAAATGAAGCTGAAGCTCGGTTGATGATGGTAAATTATTTATTAGAAACAAATATTTTAATGGTTGTTTAGGTTGCACTTAAAAAAGGCGTGTACATTATGATGAAACGAATTGTTAGTACTATTTTTTGTATAATATTCAGTGTTACATTATGCAATTCAGCTCAAGCATATAAACTTATGCGTTACGAAGGTGATAGTTATGTTGAAGGTGTTTAGCCGGCTAAACACAGCGTCATCTGTTGTACGTGTAAAATCTGCCAGTGACGTTACGCGATTATATACTGTAATTGTTCAAAGTAGACTTATTTCAGCTACCTCATTAAGTAGGTTAAGTACCGCGTCGGCGGTTGACCGCTTAAAAGTTAGTGGATATATCTAAGTTATTTGCATAGGCAGTACAATATAAATATAATTGTTTTCAGCACGAATTACGCCCGGTTTTTCTTCATTAGTTAACTCAAAGTTTATCACGTTATCTTCAACACTTCTTAATACATCAATTAAATATTGCGGGTTGAACCCTATCGCAATATCCACACCTTTATAATCAATATCTATTTCTTCTTTAGATTCTCCTATATCAGGAGTGTTCTTTGAAAAGATTAGTTTATCTTCAGATACACTAATCTTTATTGCTAAAGAGTTTGGTGACGTTAAATTAGATACTCGTTTTGTAGCGTCAAGGAATCTCTTTTTATCAACAACTATTTTGTTGTTGGTTTCAGCGGGAATAACTTTCTCGTAACTAGGGAACTGGCCTTCAATCAGACGAGAAATAATTGTTACGTCATTAACTTTAAAAGATATTTGGTTTTCACTGAACAGAATTGTTGTGTCGCCTGTATCTTTAAGGTTACGCAGTAGCTCTTTAATTGCTTTAAGAGAAACTATCACGTCTCTTTTAAATTTACTTGATACACTTAGTTCTTGGTCGATTACTGCTAACCGTCTTCCATCAGTAGATACCATCTTTATTTGTTTATCATTAACTGAAAAAAGTATTCCATTTAGTACGTGTCTGGTTTCATCGTTAGAAACTGCGAATGCGGTTAAGTTTAACATAGTTTTTAGTACGGACTGGCTAATAACAATCCTTTCTTCTTCCAAAATTTTTGGTAATTTAGGAAACTCGTCTTTACTTAACCCGCTTAACTTAAAAAAACAGCGTTGAGTTTTTATTGATATAGAGTTGTTCTCATTAACTTTTATGTTTATATCTTCTACAGGTAAATCTCTAACAATATCTGAAAACCTTTTCGCGGGAATAGTTATACTTCCTTCTTCAACAACTTCTACTGGAAGATTAAACGAAATACATATATCTAAATCTGTGGCCGATATACGTACTTTATCTTTATCTGTTTCCATAAGAAAATTTGAAAGTATCGGTAACGTTGCTTTTGTAGAAATAACATTTTGAATTAAACCTGCTGCTTTTACTAAAGTCTCTTTATTTGTTTTTATTTTCATTTTATTTTTTAAATAGCCTTTCTGCTACATTAAAAGTAAAAGAGTGTCTCGCTTGTCTACGGAAGTATTCAAAAACAAACAAGAAACACCCTTTTACCTTTAAAACGCTGTCAATGTTTCAATCAACGCACTACATAATACAACAAAACTTTCAATCTTTATTTCCAAAGAAAATTACATGCTTCTGATGGATTTATAAATATCAGTTTCTGTAGCGTCTTTGATTAATACGCGAATAATCTTGAGGATTTCTTTAACTTGGGCGATACTAACTTGTTTCTTGCCACCTTCTTCCTCGCAAATCTTTGCTGCGAAATCGTTTACTTTCATTCTAACACCTCCTTTCAATCTTTCTTATTCAGTTTAAATTTACGCACTATATAATGCGATAACACAAATGTTTCTAAATTATTTTTTTGTATGAATAAATTCGTTTTCTGCCCATTTTAAAATTCCTATAGCGTCGGATTCATCAAAAGTTTGCGGGTTTAAATCATACTGTTCTTGAATGGCTTTCGCTACTTTCGGTTTTCCAGCATTTCCTTTTCCACAAACATAGCGCTTCCATGTACCAGGGTTAACTCCAACATACTCAACTTTATTCTCTTCTGCCCAAACCATTAAATGGCTAACTAACCCGCCATAAACTTGTGCTGATAAACTTGTTTGATGAAAAATTATCTCCTCAAAAGCAACTAAATCTAACTTTGTTGCAGTATGTATCTCGTCTAACTTATTCCTGAATCTTATATACCTCATCCCACCTGACTCATATCTATGGGGCTTAAAATCCCAATGTCCAAATATGAATGGCGTGTTCAAACAATATCCTGTTAGTGA
>JBDRJQ010000012.1:0-12803 GCA_043814765.1 Nanobdellota archaeon
GGAACATCTGCCAGGGCATTTCCGGTTCTGAATTAATTATTGTGAAATAACCTTCAGATACCCCGTAGAACTTTTCATGAAACAGGCTCGTTATTCTGATATTGACTGTGAGTGATGGATCATCGGGTACGAGCCATTCGAAGACATCATCATCTTCAGTGGACGGTGTGATCTCATGGATATCGCTGACAAAATCATCTTCTGAGTATTCGATTCTCAAATTCCCGAGGTTGCCGTGTGATTCCCATAAGATATTATACATGGTGCCGGACAAAAGTTCCTCTCCAGTAACCGGAGACAAAATAATTATTCTCTTGTTAGGTGGAGGAGAAGTTGGAGGTGGTCCACCATCTCCGTAATGGATTCCTGACTGATCTCCTGTGTAAGGAGTTGTCGGCCCTTCTCCGCTCCCACATGAGGAGACCAGGAGTAGAGTAAGAATTAATGAAAAAAGAAGAATCATGCGATTCATTTGTTTAGCCTCCTTGGCTATTGTTTTTTGTAAGAAAGTATACTGTATATCCATTAGGATTTAACACAAAGCAAGTATCTTGCGTCGTGAATTTACAGTTAGTATATTAGCATGATAATGATTACAACAACTAATTGTTACTAAATGGGTATAAAAAGCTTTCTCTTGCTATCTGTTCGAAGGCCCATTATTTGAACAGGATTAGGAGAAAATAATTATACTTTTAAATCACATAAACAACTTATTCAAATGAAGCTTGGAGAGCTTGTTATTCTTGTATTGGTGATTCTTTTAGCCGTTGGTGCAGGCACGGCTTTCATTTTTGCAGACTTGTTCTGGTTCACTGGCCTGGGATATGCTGATGTGTATCTTACAATGCTTTTAACGTCTACGGGTTTTGGTTTGCTGCTGGGTGTGGGGTTCTTCATTTTTGCATCGCTGAACATAAAGCTTGCAAAGAGAATGTCATTCAGCAAAGCTGAAAGAAAAAAGGCAAAAGACATGCCTTTCATTTTGCTGGCGCTTTTTCTCGCCACTATAATTGGATCAAGCTATGCGAACTGGGAAATCCTGCTCAAGTTCCTTAATGCATCAACTTTTGCAGCAATAGACCCTGTTTTCGGCATGAACATAGGCTTTTACGTCTTCACCCTGCCCTTTTACCAGCTGATATTCAGCTTTCTGGCAACAACTGTTGGATTGACAATGTTCCTGAGCTTTCTGTTCTACCTGATACATTCTGATGTCTTAAAGAAAAAGGAAGTAGCAAATGTAGTGGAAATGGAAACAGACGAGCATCCAGCAATAGGGATAGAATTCTCCCCTAATTTTTCAAAAATAAAGAAACTGATTACTCCTCACATGAGCATGCTTCTTGCAGCTCTGTTCTTTATTGCGGCGTTTGGCTTTCATCTTGCGCAGTACGGGCTTTTATTCAACTCCGGCAATGTTTTTTACGGCGCAGGCTTTGCTGACCTGAATGTCAGCCTTTTGTTCCTTAATGTGGGATTTTATGTTTCAATTGTCATAGGCATCGCATTCATCCTGAACCTGAAGATAAGGAGATGGAGGCTTCTTATGGAGGGAGTCGGCATACTGGTTGCAATAGTGTTCGTAGGTCTGCTCGCAGCAGGCGCTGTCCAGGTATTGTATGTGGGGCCCAATGAATACAACGTGCAAAAACCTTACATAGAGATGAATATAGAAAGCACAACCGCCGCCTACGGCCTCGACTCAATAGAAAACAGAATATTCCCTGTCTCTTATGACCTCACGATTGATGACGTAAACCAGAACATAGAGACAATCGGCAACATAAGGCTGTGGGACTGGAGGCCTCTCAGGGACACCTACACACAGCTTCAGCTTTTCAGGACGTATTATGATTTCAGCGATATTGACATTGACAGGTACAAACTCAACGGGAAATACAAGCAGGTCATGCTCTCGCCCAGGGAAATGGACATCAACGACCTTTCATCAACAGCCCAAACATGGGTAAACAAGCATCTGGTTTACACACACGGCTATGGCGTTGTAATGAATCCTGTTGACAAGGTTTCAGAAGAGGGGCTTCCTGAATTTTACATCAAGGACATACCACCAAAGTCAGATTACGAAGTCCTGAACATAGACAGGCCTGAAATATATTACGGGGAGAGCACATCACAGTACGTGATAACAAAAACAACAACGCAGGAGTTTGACTATCCCAGCGGAGACCAGAACATCTACATGTCATATGAAGGAACAGGCGGCATCCCGATAGGAGACTTTTTCAAAAAGCTGGTATATGCAATAAGGTTTGCTTCAATTGAACTACTAGTCTCAGGCTCTGTTACCGAGGACAGCAGGATATTGTTGAACAGAAACATTGATGAAAGGACAATGACCATAGCGCCGTTCCTGAAATACGACTACGATCCTTACATAGTTATTTCTGACGGCAGGCTTTACTGGATACTAGATGCTTACACAACCACGGACATGTATCCGTACTCAGAGCCCGTGTACTCCGAGCGCCTCGGCATGTTAAATTACATGCGCAATTCTGTCAAGGTTGTTACGGATGCGTACAATGGCGACGTGACATACTACGTTGTTGACAGCAGCGACCCGCTCATACAGACCTACATGAAGATATTCCCTGACATGTTTAAGGATTTCTCTGAAATGCCTGCAGGCATAAAGGATCACGTCAGATATCCTGAGGATATATTCACTGTCCAGGCAACCTTATATTCAACCTATCATATGGAAGATCCGCAGGTTTTCTACAATAAAGAGGATGTCTGGGTCATACCCAATGAGGTATACATAAGCGGCACACGGTCAATGATACCTTATTATGTGATAATCAAGCTGCCTGATGCGCAAGATGAGGATTTCATGCTCATGATACCTTTCAAGCCCAGGGGCGAGGACAAGCAGAACATGATAGGATGGATGTCTGCCAACAGCGACCCCGACGACTACGGAAAGATAGTGGTATACCAGTTTTCCAAGCAGGAGCTGGTTTACGGCCCGATGCAAATAGAGGCGATGATAGACCAGGACACAGAGATATCGCAGCTGATAACATTATGGAGCCAGAGTGGTTCAAACGTCATAAGGGGCAACACTCTTGTGATACCGATAAAGAATTCCATACTTTACATAGAGCCGCTTTACCTTCAGGCAACCCAAGAGGGCAGCCTCCCTCAGTTGAAAAGGGTCATAGTCGCGTACAAGGACTCGATAGCAATGGAGGAAACACTCAGCGAGGCAATTGCAAAAATCTTCGGCATTGAAACAACTAGGCCAACGGTTCCAGCAACCCCAGGAGAAGATGAAACAGCAGAAGAATTATTGGAGCGCATATCACAGCTCTACGAGCAGGCCCAGGCAGCCCTGCAAGCAGGCGACTTCACAGCCTACGCAGAATATATAGAGCAAATTGGCGCGCTGCTTGAATATTTCTGATATCCCCTGATAAAGTAAAGCTTCTTCTTATGTGTGGTTTTACTTACCAACAACAATCTTTCTTGCTATCTCTGCAAGCTTTCCCCACCATTTGATTGGTGTGATGTAAAAAATTGGTCTGAACAGATGTGCCTTTTTTACAATCACTGTTAAGGCAAGTCCTTTGAATAAAGATGTTTTGATGTTAGGGAAATCGTAAGTTGGTGTGGGTCTGCCGAATAGCTTTGCAAATCTGATCTTGGATAAGCCGCCCTGGACTTTGATTTTCAGCTGATGCTTCTGTGCACGCATGACGTCTGACATTGTTATCTCTTTGGTTTCGATGAAACCAGCTTTCTCTGCTTTTGTGATTGTTTCAAGACCGCGTTTTGTTCTGACAAGTATCAGTGACCATGGGTCTTGTTTTTTTATCAGTTCAGGCAGCCATGCGTCTCCGACAGCGATGTCTGCGAACTCGTTGTAGAAGTCTGGACAGAGCATGCAGCGATTGTCCATGAACGGAGGTATAACAACGTTATGATAGAACTTATGAAAGAACTTTTGTTCTCCATTTTTAAGTGTAACAAGGAAGCCTCCAGGCCATTTGCCTCCACGATATTCCATCTTTGCAGTGTCCTCTTTCTTCACTCCCATTTTTTTGTAGAGAAATTCTGTAGCACCGAAGTTTGTGTTTGCTCCACAGAAAATGCCGATTGTCAGCTTGCAATTCTTTGTTTTGTTTGGTGCGTACATGTCCATGTTTTTTATTCCGTTGATGTGGCACGGTAGACCGACAAAGGCGTAGCTTTCATTTGGTTTTATTTTTGCTAGTAGAGAATTCATTGACAACAGAGTGTACTTGGATTGTGATGAACGTCTGATGTCTTCACTGGTTTTTGCTAAAAGGAGCTCTGGCTCCCACGGCTTGTCTTTGTTCATTGATGCGAGTGCTACTTGGTTCACGACTTTCTTGTCGAGAAGATAGAGTAGTATAGATGTTATTGCTCCACCAGAAGCAGCATTTTTTATAACAGTGTTATCTTTTGAACGTACAAGATATGTTTTCTTTACAAGACCAAATTCTGTGTTGGAAGTTTCTTTCATATGCTCATATGCTTTTTCTCTGTCCATGCCCTTTCCAGGACAGACCTCATAACACAACCCACAATCTATGCACTTGCCTGTAAGTACTGGACTACCGGCAAAGCCTTTAATCTCTATACAGTTAACTGGACAAGCTCCTACACAGCTACCACACTGATGACATAGTTCCTTTTTCACTACTTCTTTCTCAAGTCTGTTAAAAGTATTCATAATCATTTCTCACCAAGACTTCTTCTCATCTCAGCAAAGCCCTTTTCGTTGATGAGATCTGCTATGTCTGTGTTGTCGTTGCTAAACGAAAGGTCTTGCTTCTGAAAGTATCTTGATGAAGCAACATGTATAAACGACATCTTGTCTGCAAGCTCCATTTTTTCCAAGTCGCTTCCTTCGACTGTATCAAACACTTGAAAGTTGTTCTCTTCTATGACAAAACTTCTCTTAAACTTCAGATCAGTGATAGGAGAATCCTTTATCATTTTCTTTCTGGCTTGTGACTTCAATGCTTTTCCACCGCCAAAAGAGAGCAGAACTCTTGAAGCTGCTGTTTTTGTTGGCGTCATTAGAAAGCCGTCAAACTTGTGAAATTTTCCTGAAACACTCAATTCTTTTATGCTGTAATTATAATCCAACCACTGTGTACAAACATTATCGCCGCTTTTGGTTTTTCCTACAAAACCGGCATCAGAGTATGTGTAGTTTTTAGAATGGAAGCGGAAAACTCCTCCCTTGTTGAAACCTATTACAACAAAATAATTCTTGTTTTTTATTACAACTAATCTTGATTCAGGGAACCGTTTCTCAAATATCTCTGATGGTTTGTTTTTGTTTTTGTTGTAGTTGTCGTGCGCTTGAAGATAAGTGTATGAATTGAATACAAAATACCTGTCATCCATTGCTTGTGGTGTTATAATTGTTTTGTTTTTGAGACCTTGGATTATTTTATAGCAGACTTCTCTTGCAGCAGGAACTTTTTCTGAAAACACCTCAAATCCAGAAGGTATTATATATTCTGTATTTCTGCTGCCGTAAACTCCTCCAACAGTTCCGTCATCATAGACAAAGTAGTTGAAAAAGTCAATAGCATCAGTTGCTATTGGTATTATATTTTCATCTCCAGAAGCTCTGTAATATTTTGCAAGATAATCAATTGCTACGCTAAGATAACCGAAATCCGGTCCACCGTACTCAGGGAACCAGCCTTCTCTATTCTGCTTATCCTTTATTATTTTCAGCTTCTCTTTGACCGCTGTAAGAAATCTCTCTTCTTTTGTAATCTTGTAAACATTATACAACGCTGCAAGTGCACCGCATGTTTGGTTTATTGCATCAAAATCATTGTTTTCTGAAAGCCACTCGCCTGCTTTTCTGAAAGCAGCCAAAAGTTTTCTTTCCAAATCTTCTGGTATTTCATCTTCAATTAGCATGAAAGCTTCTGTTGCAGCGTAAGTTGTAAATGCAGTTGCAACAAAACTGTTTTCATTTGGATAAGCCTCATCAAAACTTCCGTTTTTGCGCTGAATTCTTGTCCAGAAATCCAAAGCTGATACAGCCATGTCCAGTATTTTTTGGTTGTTATAAACGCTGTCATACTTGTTTTTGTATAGCAATGCCAGTGTTAGAACAGCTTCTTGGAATCTTGCGTTTGCAAAGTCTGTACTCTTGTAATGCCAATAGAGTCTGTCAAAACAACCGTATGTCTGGGAATATGGGTTGGTGTCAACCATACACAATAGTCTGGGTGCACTTTCTACGACTACATTTGAGTAGAGCTCTTTCATAATTACCTCAAAACGTTTTGTATTTTATTCCGAGTGATTCTATTTTTTCCTTGTTTAGGATTTTTTTAGCATCAAAAATAATGGCATTGTTTGAAGCCATTTTTTTGAAATCTTCATTGGTTATTGTTTTCAGTTTATCATGTGCCACTAAAAACAAAAAGGCGTCAACATCAGTGATATTTTCTAAAGAGTTTAAAGGAGTTATTCCCATTTTCTCTATTACATCGTTATCCAAAAATGGATCGTATCCAAAAACTTTTATGTTGTTTTTTGAAAACTCTTTAGCTATTTTTTCTGCAGGAGTATTTCTTATGTCAGATACGTTCTCTTTATAGGTCAGTCCCAAAAGAACAACTTTTGACTCTTTGTTTGACAAATGATTCATTATCATATTGGTTACATGTCTTGGCATGAATTCGTTTATTTCCATTGAAGAAGACATTATTTTTGGATCATATCCGAACTCTTTTGACTTGTGTATGAGATAGTAAGGGTCCACTGATATGCAGTGTCCACCAACTCCTGCATTTGGATAATACGGATGAAAATTCCATTTGGTTTTTGCAGCCTCTATTACTTCATGGGTGTTTATGCCCATCTTATCAAACACAACAGCCAATTCATTAATGAGCGATATATTCACTGCTCTTTGAACATTTTCAACAATTTTGACAGCTTCTGCTGTTTTTATGTTATTCACTTTCTTTATGCCAGCGCTAATAACAGTGCCATAAAAATCAGCTACAATATCCGTTGTTTCTTTATCATAGCCGCCTACAACTTTGATAGTATTTTCTAATATGTGCACCTTATCGCCTGGATTTATTCTTTCAGGAGAATAAGCTAAACTAAAATCAGTTCCGCAAACAAGCCCTGATTCCTTTTCTATTATAGGCTTCATTATTTCTTCTGTAACACCTGGGTAAACAGTCGATTCTAAAACAATTATTGAATCCCTTTTCATATTGTTTCCTATTAAAATAGAAGCAGATTCTATTGGAGATAGGTCAGGCTTGTTATTAGTGTCTGTTGGCGTGGGAACACAAACTAAAACAAAATCAGCTGGTATTTTTTCTGTGTCAGATGTTATGAAAAGTTTATCTTCAATGGCTTTTTTTATTTCGCTGTTTTCATTTTCTCCTGTTATGTCATTTGACTCGTTTAATTTTTTGACTTTATTTTCATCTACATCAAAACCCGTAACTCTAAATCCTGCTTTACTGAATGCTAAAGCGAGTGGCAAGCCAACATAGCCTAAACCTACTACAGTTACTGTAGCTTCTCTTTTTTCTATAATGTCTTTAAGATCTAACATAGTTGCATCTACCCTATTATGTAGTTAAATAAGTGCAATAGGTTTTTAAAGCATTATAAGGTATAATTACCTATGAAAATTGTTCTTATAAGACCTCCTGATGTAGGTTTAGGAAAATATAAAGAGATGTCTCAAGGCCAGCATCCGGTGAATTTATTGTTTCTTGCAGGTTACATACAACCAAGACATGAACCTGTGATACTGGACCTTCAGGCGGTTCATATGAACAAAGAGCAGGTTTCTCAATATCTAAAAAATCAGAATCCGGATGCTGTCGGCATAAGCTTCATGACATGTAATTTTGACTCCGTAAAGGAGATAGCAGACATGGCTAAGGAGTTGGGAAAACTAGTTATTTTAGGCGGACCTCATCCAACAATCCTACCAAAACAAACTCTTGAGGAGATAAATGCTGATATTGTAATAAAGAACGAGGGTGAGATTACCCTTAAAGAAGTTCTAGACGCTGCTGAAGACAAAAAATCTCTAGATGGGATAAAAGGTATTGCTTTCAAAAAGGATGGAAAAATAATTGATAACGCAATAAGGCCGTTTGTTGAAAACTTGGATGACTTGCCAGTACCGGACAGAAGGCTTCTGGATCTAAAACACTCTAGAGGAGCTACAACAACAGGAGTTGCTAAAGACTCTACTGTTATGTTTACTTCACGCGGGTGCGCGTTTCAATGCATATTCTGCTCGGCTAGATTGATACATGGAAATCGTTACAGGTCTAGAAGCATGGATCATATCTTCAAAGAAATTGATCAGATTAAAGAGTTGGGGTTTGAGCACATATCAATAGAGGATGACAATTTTACATTCAGTAATAATAGGGTTGAAGAGTTCTGTGAGAGGATAAAACCTTATGGAATAACATGGGATGTTCAGGCTAGAGTGGGAATACCATTAGATGTTTTAAAAAAAATGAAAGATGCTGGTTGTGTGAAAGTTGCTTTTGGTGTTGAGAGCGGAAGTCCAAGGGTTTTGGATGTTATAAAGAAGCATATAAACTTGGACGGCATAACAGACACTTTCAGAAACTGCAGAAAAGCAGGCATCAAAACATTAGCATTCTTCATGGTCGGTCATCCTACTGAGACAAAAGAGGACATAGGCATGACCCTGAATCTAATAAAGAAAATAAAGCCTGATTATCTTTTTGTTTCATTAGCAACTCCTTATCCCGGAACTCCGTTGTACGATCATATGATGGAAAAGGGTTTCATTGAAAAGTTCGATTGGTCAAAATTCAGCTTCTTTGGTCAAGATGTTGAATGGAGAACAGAGAATTTCAACAAAGAAGAACTGATTAAACTAAGAAGTGATATGTATAAAAAATTCTACATGAGTCCTGGTTATATATTCAAATCCATATCTGAGGTTAGGAGTGTTGGTGATCTCAAACAACTTATACAAGGAGCAAAGGTTTTGTTTAGCTTCACTAAAAAGTGATCTTATGAAAATATTGCTGATTAATCCGCCCTTTGTGGCAGGGAAGAAACAAAAGTTTACACTACCACCTCTGGGTCTGCTTTACATAGCAGCTGTCCTCAAAGGGGATGGTTTTGATTCTGAAATTTTGGACTGCAATGTTACCAACTATACTCTCAAGGAAATAGCTGATTATATTGTAAGAAAGAACCCTGGCATGGTCGGAATGGGGATAATGACTCCACAGATTGTGAATACATTAAAAATTTGTAAAACAGTTAAAGAAAAAAACATAAACATAAAGATTTGTCTTGGCGGTTCTCATGTTAATTCTGTAGGAGAAGAAATATTTGAGTTTACAAATGATGTGGATTTTCTTATAACAGGAGAAGGTGAATACACTTTCCTTGATTTGGTAAAAAACCTGAATGGTGACTATGGAAAAGTGAAAGGGTTGATATATAGAAAAGATGGTAAAATTAAAGTGAATGAAAAAATGGAACCGATAAAAAACTTGGATGAACTTCCATTTCCTGATTTTAGTTTGGTTGATTTGAACCAATACAAATCTCCTTACGTAGAAAACTACCCAATGATACCAATGATAGCCAGTAGGGGCTGCCCTTACAACTGCAGTTTCTGTGATGCTTACAGGACACATGGAAGAGTTTTGAGAAAAAGGTCTCCAAAAAACATAGTTGATGAGATAGAGTACAACAAAAAAAGGTTTGGTGTTGGACATGTAGCAATAAAAGATAGTACGCTGATTTTGGATAAAAAATGGGTGCATGAATTCTGTGATGATTTGATGGAAAGGAACCTAAAGATTACATGGAACTGCAACAGCCGTGTTGATAATCTAGATGCGGAACTCTTGAAAAAACTAAAAAAGGCTGGCTGCATGATGCTTGCTTTTGGTGTTGAGTCTGGATCACAGACAGTGCTGAATAACATAAGGAAACAGACAACTCTGCAGCAGGTTAGAGAAGCTTTCAAGATGACGAAAAGTGCCGGTCTAAAGACTTACGGCTTCTTTATGATAGGCAATCCAGGCGATAATCCGGTTAGGGTTAGAAAAACCATAGACTTTGCAAAAGAGTTGAATCCTGATCTCGTGGCTTTCCATATAACAGAAGCATATCCAGGAACAGAGATATATGAGCAAGGATTGAAAGACAAAACTCTATCAGATTCTAAATGGTACATGCATGGAATGAATGAATATGTTGGTATAGTACCCATGTCAGCATGTTTGGAATACCCAGATTTAACAAAAGAACAGCAACAGGTGTTTTTGAAGATGGCTTATCGTGAATTTTACATGAGACCTGCTTACATTATTAAAAAAATAGCTGGAATAAAAAACTTCAAACAACTGAAAGACGTTGTCAATGCTGGTTTAGAAGTCGTGAAGAGTGTTTAAGTTTATATATAATTGTGTTAATCTGATACCATGATAAGCGTTATTGTGCCTGCTTATAATGAAGAAGAGAGCGTTGAAAACGTAATGAATAGAATCAAAAATACTATGGATTCTACCAAAGAGAAATATGAGATTCTGGTTATTGATGATGGCTCTAAAGATAGGACCGCAGAAATTCTTGAAAAATTGAAATTTGTTAGCATAATAAAACACCCTTATAACAAAGGTTACGGAGCTGCGCTCAAAACTGGAATCCGTAATGCAAAAGGCGACTGGATACTGATAACAGATGCTGACGGCACTTATCCTGTAGAAGACATTCCAAAGCTTATGGAGCACACTCATAATCATGATATGATTGTAGGCGCAAGAACTGGTCTGAATGTTCATATTCCTGCTACTAGAAGACCAGCTAAGTTTATGCTTGCAAAAATGGCTAATTACATAGCTGGTAATAACATACCAGATCTTAATTCTGGTTTAAGGATTTTCAAGAAAGATCTTGCTTTAAGATTCTTCCATATTTTTCCATCGGGATTCTCATTCACATCAACTATAACACTCGCGTCTTTCTGCAATGATTACAGTGTAAAATATGTTCCAATAAACTATGAAAAGAGAAAAGGCAAATCAAAAATGAAAGCTAGTGATTTTTTCGGCTTCAATAAACTGTTTTTGAAAATGATGATGTATTTCGATCCGATGAAAATATTCATACCAGCATCAGCTATCGTAGGTGCTATTGGTATAACATCGTTATTATTTGACATAATTGTTTATCAGAACATAGCAGATCTTTCTGTGTTCTTAATACTCGCTGCGCTTCAAATAGGTTTAATTGGTTTAGTTGCTGATTTAGTTGCAATTGAAAAGAATAGGCATCATAATTAAAACATTTTTTTAGATTCAACTTTTTCTTGGTCAATGAAAATTCTATGCCACATTTCTAGATTAAATAAATTCCATAACTGCCGACTGTAGTACTTCGGTGAGCTATCCAACTTGGTTAACAACGCATTCACTTGAGGGTAATTGAAATAACCTCTCTTCTGTATGACACTCTCTGATAGCATGCTCTGTGCAACTTCTTTCAGCTCTCCTTGAAACCACTTCTCTATTGGGACATGAAAGCCTTGCTTCTTTCTATCTATAATCTCTTTTGGTACGATGCCTTGCATTGCTTTGCGGACTATTTTTTTTTCAGTTCTCATATCTATTTTGTATTTGATTGGAATTGTTCCTGCAAACTCTACTATTCTATGGTCAAGGAACGGCACGCGAGCTTCAACAGAATGCGCCATTGTTGTCTTATCAACCTTTGTTAGTAGATCATCAGGAAGCCACTGTCTTATGTCAAAGTAAAGTAGTTGGTTCAAATCATATGGTCTGCTAATTGTTTTAGTTGGTCCATTTGGGTTTTCTTTAAGCAGTTCTTTCTTTTCTTCTTCTGTAAAAATGGAAATCCAGTCTATGTAGTCCTGATCAAATCTTTTCATTAAATCATTTCTAGATATTTTTGAAATTACCTTTCTTAACGGTCCTATTTTTTTGTCTATTAGCGCTGCTCTATACTGTGGATATCCAGCAAACAGTTCATCAGAACCTTCGCCTGTTAGAACCACAGTAACATATTTCTTTGTTAGCTCTGACATCATGTATGTTGGTATAATTGCAGGATCTGAAACAGGTTCATCCATGTGCCAGATAACCTTTGGTAAAATGTCTATACTTTTTTGTTTGACTTCCAGTGTTTTATGGTCTGTTCCGAAATGCTCAGCTATTTGTTTTGCAAACGGAGCTTCATTAAATTCTATATCATCAAAAGTAACTGTAAACGTGTTTACTGGTTTATCCATTATTTTTGACATCAAACCAACAACAAAGCTTGAATCCAATCCTCCTGAAAGATATGCTCCTAAAGGAACTTCACTAATGAGTCTTGATTTAATAGAATCCTCTAGTAAGTTTCTCAGATTCTTTACATAGAAGTCTTCGCTCTTGTCAGTTGAATTGAAAGCAAAATACCAGTATTTCTTAGTAGAAATCTGTCCATTTTGAAGGCTTATTGTGTGACCTGGAAGAAGCTTTAATATACCTTTGAACATTGTGAGAGGCCCTGGAACGTATCTAAACGTTAGGTAGTCATTTAAGGCGTTTTTATCCACCTCGGGTCTATACTCCTTGTATTGCAATATACTCTTTATCTCTGACCCAAATAGGAATTTACTTCCTATTTGGGTGTAATATAGTGGTTTAATTCCGAGCCGATCTCTTGCTAAAAACAGTTTTTTGTTTCGCATATCCCATATAGCAAATGCGAACATGCCGTTTAGTTTC
>JBDRJQ010000013.1:0-14594 GCA_043814765.1 Nanobdellota archaeon
ATGTTTGAGGTAGTGTTTGATACTTAGGGGGTTAAATGAAGCTTGCTTCCCTTTTTTTGGTTCTGATATTTTTTTTCTCGCTAGTCCTTGCACTCAGCGCAGTAAATGCGCAGCAGATGTCTGATGATGATTTCATAATATACCCTGATGTGCAGGGCTCTAGCGGAGGCAACGTAACCGACTCTAGTTTTGATTTAGAGTTCACTGCTGGTCAGCCGACTGTTGAAAACACCACTGACAGCGAATACACAATACACTGGGGTTTTTGGGCGCCTAATGGTACAGTTATTAGTGTTGCAGCTGCAGCCAACACAAATCCATACTACAAGGAATGGGTGCCTCTTATTCTATCGTATATAGACAGGGACAAGAACAACCCAGCGCCAGGCGAAACTGTTAATTTCTGGGTTTATGTTTATGATGATGAACAGGTTAACACAACATTAAATGTTACTTTTTACTGGAGAACAACTCCTATTTGGAACTCGCAGCAGATGACTTATAACTATCCAATTGCAGGAGTCTATGGTCTTAATTTTAACGAACCTAGTATTGTAGCAAAAACTACAATGTGGTATTATGTCAATGCCTCTGATGAGGCTTCTGGTGAAGAATTATATAATGTTACTCCAGTAACATTGCAAGATACTCTATACTGGGATAATCCGCCGGTAGGAACGACATCACCAGGCACAGGAACAGGCGGTGGCGGCGGTGGCGGTGGAACAACACCAGCAGGCAACGGTAAGATAGAGATAATGGAATATCCAACGTCTATAATAATTGAACAAGGCGGACTTGAATATGAATATGTAAAAATTAAAAATACTGGAGACGGGACACTTACTGACGTGTATGTAACACTAGAAGGCATTGATTTGAACTGGTATACTGTTGATCCTGTGGAAACAGATGTGAATCCAGATGATGAGGTTACGTTTATAATAAAATTCAAAATACCAGATGACGCAGAGAAAAAGGCATACAAATTCTTTGTTCATGTCGGTTCTGATCAAGACACAGAAAGAGAGGCTTCTGAACTGGATATAATTGATTGGCCCAAGGGAGATATAATAAAAATTGATGATATTGAAATACCAGAGCTAAGAGTTAACACAGAAAGCACCATAAAAGTTATAGTTGAAAACACACTGTTCAGGGACAAGAATGTTACGCTCTCTTTAATTGTTCCTGGCGCATGGAATCTCAACCCCGAAGAAGCAACAAGAAACATTCCTTCTTATGATAAAACAATTTATGAGTTTAAAATGACGCCTAAAACTCCTGGAGTTTTTGGCATAATATTAATAGGAAGATATGATGACAAGCAGTTTTCAGAAGATATAATTGTTAACGTAAGGGAACTGTATGAATACGAATCTATTCCATTTTGGTGGTCATTGATTCTGGCTATAATAGTAATTGTTTTATTAACCATCGCAATCATATTATATTATAGGCACAAAAAGAAGGCTCTAAGAGAGGTTACAGACGAAAAAAGAATGCTGATACACAAGGAAGTAAAGGATTTAAAGAATAAAGTTTTGAAACCAAAATTATCAGTAAAGGAAAAGGAGAGGCTTGAAGAAATACTAAAGAGCCTTGAAAAAGCCAGAAAAGAGGGCCTAATAACAGAACATATTTATTACAAATCAAGACAAAAGATAATTAAGAAATTAAGAGGTGGTGACTAAATGCCAGCTAAACCAAAAACAAAAAAAGTTGTAAAAGGTAATTCAACGAAGATTTTTTCTGATTTGAAGATAGAATTAGAAAAATTAAAGGCACAGAAAAAGGATTATGATACAGCTCTTAAAACCATGCAAGAGGACATAAAAATAGTGCAGGATAACCAGTTAAAACTTAGAGATAAAATTTCTCAATTGGTGGCAAGAGAAACAAACCTTACTGCTAAAAGAATGAGGATTGAAGAAAAAATAACATCAACTAAGGATAAGATTTCAAAAATGCAGAAAATTGGTACAGAACTTGAAGAAGTCTGGGAGTAAGCCTTCGCAGCAATCTCCCTGAGTTTCTATTTTTATAATTTTTAATCGGATTTATAAATCATATTTTATATATTCTTATTAATAGCCCTGTAGTGTAGTGGTCCAGCACGTCGGGTTTTGGATTTCGGTTCAAAACTTTGAGTCCTTTTGGGCAGTGAGAAAACACCCGGCAACCCCGGTTCGAACCTAATCCCTTTTACGGGAGCGAAAAGCTTGACGGCTTTTCTCAATTGAAATAAGCCGTCTGTCTGTTTTCGCTTCCTCAAAGGTCTAAGGCTTACCCCAAAACAAGCAAATGAAAGGTGATTAGCGAAACTCCGGGCGGGGCTATTTATTTTCTAAAAGACGAATACCTTTCTGCGTTATCACAAGGCATGTTCCTAATGATTCTACCTTATCCACGTAACCCATGTCAATTAACCTTTCCACGTTAACTTGTGTGCTATTGCCGTTTTCCCTCTGTAAACGTGTAACTAATTCATGTTTTGTAATAAGGTGCTTGCCTTTTAAAATAGCAAGAATCTGCTCTTCTGTTTCGCTCAGCATACTAAACCTCTCTTAGTCTGCTCTGCCTTTTCTTTTCCTGACAGAATCTCCACTAGTTTTAATGCGAACTCTATTGCTGTGCCAGGACCCTTGGAAGTTATTATGTTGCCGTCTACTATAACATTTCCATCCCTTGGTCTGGGTATTTCTCTCTCCATGCCAGGATATATTGTAGCTTTTTTGTTATCCAATATGCCTGCTTTTGCTAGAAGAGAGGGTGCTGCGCATATTGCTGCTATAACCTTGTTCTCAGAATTGAATTTCTTTATGGCTGCTGCAACGCTCTGCGTTTTTCCAAGATTGATATAGCCAGGATTTCCTCCTAACAAGACAAGGGCGTCAAATTTGTCTAAATTAATCTCTTCAAACCTTTTATCCGCCATAAAGATTATATCATGCGCTCCTTTTACCATCGTTGCCGGTATGCCCGCTGTTACTGCATCCAAACCAGCCCTGCGCAGAACGTCTATTGTTGAGCTTGCTTCTATCTCTTCAAATCCTTCAGCAAGCGGAATTAGAACCCTTTTCATAAAATCTAGTCTCTCTTAATTTAATAGATAGTAAGTAATATATTGTTAACCAATAAGCACACTTTAAAAGTTAATTATTTAAGTATATACACTAATTTGGAGGATATAGTAACAAACTAGAGGAGGTACATATGCCAATAATCGGTCTTTCTTTGAATTCAGTAACTGCAAAAAGAGAAAAAGACGCAAAAGGAGAAATAAAGATAAACTCTACTCCTAGGATAAACTCTATTGAAGAGAAAACCATAGAGCAGTTGGGTAAAAAGGTTCTCAGTATAGGGTTTGATTTCATTACTACATACGACAGTCTTGGAGAAATAAAACTCAGTGGTGACATGCTTTTCACGCACGATGATCAGGAGAAGATACTAAAACACTGGAAAGAAAATAAAATATTGTCTCAGGATGCTGCTGTTGATGTTTTCAACGCGCTTTTCGCAAAATGTCTTTTGAAATCATCCATGATAGCAGAGGAACTTCAGTTGCCTTTGCCATTGACCTTGCCACGTGTAAGGCCTGGTACAGTCGTGCCTGATTCAGAAGATAAAAAAACTGAAGACAAAAAAAAGAAGTAATTTAAGCCATGAAAAGTATTGCTAGGAGTACAATGCCTACTATGAATAGCAACACTATTATTTTTACTGATTTCATGAAAAACTTGAACAGAAAAAACAATACCACAGCTAATATCAAAACTGCTACAAGCAAGCCTGATAAGCCAAAACCGCTTATGAATCCGAGAGAATCTCCAAGATTTCCTAACAAGGAAAGTAATGTTGCTATAGTACCAACACTATTGGATAGCACCGCACCTACCATCTGAAATATTATAAGAAGAGGTGATTCTACTGCCATGTTTTATTATTGATTTCTTATTATTAAACTAACCAAAAAACTTACCCAAACTGGATTGTTTTCTTTTTCCCTGCAAGGATTCCAATTTATCAATTGTTCCGTTAACACGCTCTTCAGAGAAATCATGGTCATCTATGAGAAATTTCCTTAGCACTTCTTTATTGAAATTGGGTTTTTTAGGCTCCTTCTTCTCAACAGGAGGGTTTTTGAAAAAATCAAACACTTTTTGCGGTTCTATGTCAAAGCTCCATTCCACATTCTTGAGGACGTTATCAAGTGTTTTATGTTCTTTGACTATTTTTAATGCGTTTTTAGGTCCTATGCCCTTTATTCCACCCGGAGAATAATCAGTGCCTACCAGCATTCCCAAAACAATTAATTGATCCCTGTTAATTCCAAGCTTTTTGAGTGTGGGTTCAAGTTCAATAAGCTCTGGTTTTACTATAATGTACTTCTCCTTTCTAGGAATCTTCCTTCTTCCTGTGATTGTGAGGTTCTTGGCTAGCCTTGGAGCTCCAAAAAGCAGTGAATCCCAGTCCTGTGAGCCCACAGCCCAACCCCTGCCTTCTTTAACAAGATAACTGGCCTGAGCTTCAGCCTCAGAGGGCGCCTGAAGCCATGCTACGCCCATGCTTGACAGGAGGGTTTTTGCCTCTTCAATCATATGTGAAGTCAGCCGAATAGCTGCTTGAGAGTATTTTCGTATCTTTTCAATGTCCTTTTCCTCTACAGCATCTTTCCATTTTTCTTTAGCATCTTCGCGAATCTTTACTCTCTTTTCAATTGTACTGCTCTTGAATTCAGGAGGTTTTCCATCAAAAACATAAATGGGGTCTATTCCGCTTTCAATCATTCTGGCTGTCCTGTAAAGCAAACCAGAAAGATGAGAAGTTACATTGCCATGAGAATCCCTTAACGGTTCCCCAGTAAACCTGTCACGTATGCTTGAAAGGAACTGGTACATAATGTTAGAAGCATCCAAGTAAATGGTTCTGCCGTTGAGATCAGCTAACTCTATCTCCTTGCCTTCAACTAAAACAGAAAGTGAAACACCCATGTTATAAAATTAAGTTTCGAAACTTTTAAAAACCATCCATACAAAATTTAATAGGGTATTTTTATGGTTAGAAAAACTACTAAAAAAAGAACTGTTAAGAAAAGGGTTGTTAAGAAAGCAACCAAGAAAAAACCTGTTAGAAAGAAGCCTGTAAGAAAAAATATCAAAAGTAGAGTGATTAAGAGAAAACCTGTTAAGAGGAAAGCTGTTAAGAAAAAGCCTGCTGTAAAAAAAACTGAAAAAACGCTTATTGGAGCAGTAACTCATTTCTTCAGTGGTTTATCAGTTGCTGTAATTGAATTAAACAGTAGCTTGAAAATAGGTGATAAAATAATAGTTGAAGGAGCAACAACATCATTCCAGCAAAAAGTTTCTTCTATGCAAATAGAAAGGAAGGACATAAAAGAGGCAAAGAAGGGCGATGATATTGGAATGAAAGTTATTGACAGGGTAAGGCCAGGCGACAAGGTTTACAGGGTTGCTTAAATTATTTTTCGGGTCGTTTTGGCCCGATTATAAATATTAGAATTTAATCAGATCTCTTAGAACAGTTTCCGGATCATCTGCATTGACAAAGGCAGATGCTAGAATAACCCCTTTGGTTCCCAGTTCTAGTGCGGCTCTAACGTCATCGCCTGTGGATATTCCAGCACCGCACAAAGGAACAGCATCAGAATTATTGTTCACAAAATCAGCAAAATCCCTGACTTTGCCAGGATGTGCTTTAGAAATAGGGATGCCTGAGCCTATTAGTTCTGGATCCTCAAAAGCAATATAATCTGGTTTGGAGTTTAATATTCCATAAACTTCTTCCATGTCCTTGGCGCATACTGCAGTTTTAAGGCCAGATTCTTTGCACCTCTCTACAGCTTTTTTAAGATCTTCCATCTTCATCTTTTTTTCAGCATGATTCAGCACTGCGCCAACCGCACCGCTGGCTTTAACACTCTCAGCAAGAACATGCCCTGTGTTGGAGCCAAAGCCAATAGGATCAACATGCTGAGCAAAAACAGGCACTTTAACAGACTGTGAAACTCTAAAAACACTAAGCGCATCTGCGACAATAACAATGCTGGCTTTTTCCTCGTTAGCAACCCTGTCAACAATTTTAGCCAATTCTAGTGCTTTTTCACCTATTCCCTTTTCATAGGTCTTGAAATTCAATAATATTATAGGTTTCATGTCAGCACCAGCATATATGCATATCATCAGTTCTTTGCTCTGGTAAAGACTTGTTTTGTCAGTTTTAATGGTTTCGGATTGTTTCTTTGTATGCGCATACCTATTGAAGTTTCTTTATTCACTATATATTATAAATATTCACAATATTGAATATATTTCTGAATATAGCATATACTTATAAAGATATGGTATATTGAATAAATATGAGAAGAAAAGTCATCAAACAAGGGCATAACACGTTAACAGTGACTTTACCGAGCAAGTGGGCAAATAATTATGGGATAAAGCCTGGTGATGAGATAGATGTTACCGAGCAAGAGAAGTCTCTTATTATTTCTACAGACAATGGTCTGGATATTTCCAAGACTGTAGTTGATATTTCAGGCTTGACAAAGCCTATTGCTATATGGAGGTTTATTTCATCAGCATACAGATCAGGCTATGATGAAATAATGGTAACAGGAATTGAGCCTGGCCACAAAAAGCTTTACACACCATTCACATTCAATACGCTCAGTTATATGAGACCTGAAGACATGGAAACAATGAGTCCGATTGAAACCATAAGCGCATGTGTCAATAGGTTGATCGGTGTAGAGATAGTAGAACAGAAAGGAAACTACTGCCTAATTAAAGAGTTAAGCGAAACGAGCTATAAGGAGTTTGACAGCGCCATGAGAAGAATATTCCTTCTTCTAAAAACAGAAGCTGAAAACATATCAAACGGTCTTGAAGGCAACAAGGAAGACCTTAAGGCCATTCATATAATAGACACGAATTTGGACAGGTTTGAAGATTTCTGCATAAGGGTGCTGAACAGGAAGGGCTACGAGGTTTTCAGAAAGACACCGACTGTTTACTCTTCTGTACTGATATTCGAAATGATAGGCGACGAATTCAAGAAAATAGCAAGGCACGTACTTGATATGAAGAAAAAACATTCTTCTGCAATAAAAGAACTGTTCAAAATACAGTCAGACCAATTGAACCGTTATCATAAGCTTTTCATTAAATTCAACAAGCCGCTGACCCAAGAGATATACCAGGAAGATGAAAATGGCACCAAAAAAATAAAAGAGCTTTATAACGAACTGAATGATGAGGAAAAGGAATTGCTGCACCATTTCAAGAAAGTAGGAATATACATACTTTCGTTAACTGAACTTAGAATAGACCTAGAGTTTTAATCATGCTTGCTTAGAAAGTCATCAACCTCTTTTTTTGTTGGCAAAGCTGGCATTGCTCCTTTTTTAGTAGTTGATAGGGCCGCGACAGCGCTAGCGAAATGCACTGAATCACTGTCGTCTTTACTGTTGAGCAGGCTGCAGATAAACCCTGCAGCAAAGGCATCACCAGCACCAGTAGTGTCAATAGCATCAACTGGAAAAGCATAGTGCTCTATTGTTTTTCCGTCAATTCCGTCATGGTTTAAGTAAAGAATGCAGCCGTTTTCTCCTCTTGTTATGGCAATCTTTTTTATGCTATATTCTCTGCTAACTTGTTCCATTGTCCTTGAGCCAAACATGTATTTGAATTCGCTCTCAGAGGATATCAGCACGTCTACAAACTCTAAAGCCCTGTACAAGTGTTTGTTTAGATTATTGCCCCACAAATCGCTGCGGATATTTGGGCTGAATGAAACCAAAGCGCCATGCATCCTAGCGGTATTCAAGCAGCTGAATAATGTGTTTCTTATTGTTTCATCTGTTAGCGATAATGAACCGAAATGGAAAGCGGATGCATTTATGAAGGCCCTTTCATCAATGTCATTGTCTTTTATATCAAGATCAGCATCTCTATAGAATATAAATTTTGGCACGCCCCTTTTTAATTCAACAAATGCCAGACTTGTTTTACCTTCGCTCCTTTTAACATTCTTGACATCAACATTTTCATTTTTAAGGGTATCTACGAGCATATCACCAAAAAAATCCTTACCAACAGAAGCTATCAGTTTTGACCTAAAGCCCAATCTTGCAAGCGCCACGCTGAAATTTGCAGGCGCCCCGCCAGGATAAGGATGAAACCTGTCCTCGCCGTCGTTCTTTATCATGTCTACTAATAATTCACCAAAACTAATCAGCATGCGCAACAACTCCTAAGCTTAAATATTCTCTAGCCGCGCTCACAACGTTATGCCAGTCTGCATCTCCTGGCAAATTTATCATTCCTTCAATTCTATCTCCAATAGCAATAGTCAGCCCTCCGCCATCACTAACGTACTCGAACATTTTTTCGTCACCAGAACTGTCCCCTACCCCAATCTTACAGACGTCTCCGTTCATGAACTGTGCAACTTCTTCTATTCTGCGAGGCTTGCTTTCTCTTCCGCATGGTTTTTTTATCTTAATGTAATTACCATTTTCGTCTGGGTGTAATGTGGTTCCAACAACATCAAAGTTGATGTTTGGGAAATTATGCATATAGAAGTTCATCAACCAATCCTGAGGACCGGCAGAAAACATTATTTTCCTTCCAGTTTCCGGATTCTTAAGAAATTCAGAAAACCCGTCTCTTAAGGAGTTTCTAGCATTTCTGCCACTTTCTCTTACAATATCCTGATTAACACCATGATATGCCAGCAGCATAGCCAGTTCGAGTCCTTCCTCATAGCTATCGCCACGAAGAATCTCATTTCTATAATCAGCATCGCTTCTTATTCTTATGACCTCTTCCCAGAAGTCTTCAGCAGAATCTATGCCAGGCAGCATTTGACATAAATAGTCTCGGCCTATATCACCCTTGGAAGCAGTCCCATCATGATCTATGCACCATAAATATGACATAATCATATTTAATTCAGCTCTTTTAAGTATTTTACGCATATAAAATATATTCGGGTATATTCTAAAAACAGTCAAATCATTGCAATATATTCAAATCCATTTTATATCAACTTCGTCTGTTCGCTGTCTGGGCAGAAGTTCAACTTTAGTTTTCTGCTTATGTTTGTGCATCAAAACGCCAGTCCAAGCAATCATTGTGCCATTGTCGCCTGCGAGTTCATGTGGAACAACATAGAATTTAGCGCCGCGCTCCTTGCACATTATGCTTAACATTTCTTGCAAACGTTTGTTTACAGCAACACCGCCTGTCAAAAGAACTTCCTTTTTCTCAGTGTGCGCAACAGCTCTTTCTGTCACTTCAGTAAGCATTGCAAACAAGGTTTCCTGTAAAGAGAAAGCTGTGTCTTTCAGTCCATGCTTCTCTTTTTTCCTTATAGCATCAGTAACAATGCCCGAAAAGGCAAGATCCATGCCTTTTACAGTGTAAGGCAGTTCTACCCATTTACCGCCCTGGGCTTCTTTTTCTATCCTAGGCCCGGCAGGAAAACCAATACCCACTGCTCGGCCAAATTTATCCAGAGCATTGCCTATGCCAATATCCATTGATTCACCAAAGCAACGATAGCGGCCATCCACATAAGCAAGTATCTGTGTATTGCCGCCACTAACATAGAGCGTAACAGGATCTTTGGCTTTGGTAGAAACCTTTCCAATCTCTATATGAGCAACACAGTGATTTACACCGTACAAAGGTTTTTTGTTTTCCTTTGCAAGTTTCTTTGCAAAATCAAAACCTGCGTATAATGCAGGCGCCAGACCAGGCCCCTGTGAGAATGACATGATATCAATATCTTCCATGGTTTTTTTGGCATCTGAAAGCGCTTTTTTCAAAATTTGGCCTGCAACCTCTTTATGATGATCCGATGCCTTGGATGGCTCAATACCCCATCCTTCTGGAGGCTTGTAAGTATCAGTAACATTGGCGAGAATTCTGCCTTTATCGTCAATTATGCCAATGCCAAATGTGTGCGCTGTTGATTCAATACCAAGCGATAACATAATATATTCTTCCCTTCAAGAGGTTAAAAGTTTATAAGGAAGCATTATCTTCACTATGATATGGCAAAAGCAGTGTATTTTCTGGTTCCTAGAGCTAACGGTTTTGATAGCATAGGCCATACAGCGGCAAGGATTATATGCAACTATAGTGATAACGGATTCGGTTTAGATGAAATATGTGATGTAACAAAAATAAATCCTGTAATAATAGATTACGTAATAGAGAACAAAAAACGTATAAGTGCAATTGTATCAAACCTGGAACATGATGATGAAAGTTCTTATAACAGCGAAAATTTAGAAGCTGGAAAAACCCCAGAGCATTACATATGTATATAAAATTTTGACACCATAAAGTAAGAGTGAGTTTTTATGGGGATAGCTGCAATTAATCATAAAGAGGAAAATGTTTTGTCTTATTTGAATGATGCTCTTTACCAAATAAATCATACAGGACAAGAGCATTGCGGAATTGCTGTTTACCAGCCATTGTTCTATGATGACAACAAAAATATTGTAAGATTATCAGAAAACGGGCTTGTTAAGGAACTTAAAATACCCGAAAACCTAGAAAGTTATTTCGGTATTGGTGCTGTATCTAAAAGCAGGGATCATCAACCAATTTATTTTGAAAATAGCCCGCTAGGTGAATTTTCAATCGTGTTTGATGGTTACATAAGAAACAGAGAGCAGATAAAAAAGGATCTTGGAATGGGTCTTCTTTTCGGAACAGATGCTGAAATAGCCGGCCAATTAATTGCTAAGGGAGACAGCTTTCCGGACGGTATTACAAGAATGTCAGAAGAAATTGACGGCTGTTACTGTTTATGTACAATATCAGAAGAGGGTGTTCACGCGGCAAGAGATCCTACAGCAATGAAACCATTATTAATGGGGCAAGGTAAAAGAGGATTTGGTATAATTTCAGATTCCAGGGCGTTCAGAAAAATAGGAATGTATCCTACCAGAGATTTTGAACCAGGAGAAATAGTTCAAATGGATAAATACGGAATTAGAAAAATAAAGATGCTTCCAAGCAAGGAAATAAAGCATTGCTCGTTTTTGTGGGGATATTATGGCTGGGTAGATTCTGTTTTGGATGGAATTCCCGTGGTTCTTGCTAGAGAAAACGCAGTTAGAGGAGTTGCAGAAAGAGACCGTGAAGCTGGCATAAAAATAGATCTTGTATCAGCAATAGAAGATTCAGGTAAAGCATACGGTGAAGGCTATGCAGAGATTATCGGTGTTCCTTACAAAAGCACGGTTATAAAATATCCATATTATCCGAGAAGTTATGATACAGCCAAACCCAGAAGGAGAAGCGTAGCTCACGGCAAAGTTTCAACTGTAGATCCTAGACTCGAGGGTAAATCGGTTGTTCTATGGGATGATTCTCTTAGAAGAGGCACTGTTATGAGAGAAATGATTGATCTTATAAGGAAAAGCGGAGTTGCTGAAATACATTTAAGATTTGGAACAGGCAGGAACACAAGTTTTTGCACTTATGATGATAGGGACCAATCCGATGATGTTCTCCCGGCCAACAGATATTCAACAGATAAAGAGTTAGCTGAGCATTTTGGTGTCGATACTTTGGGGTTTGTTACAACACAAGAGTTTGCACAGGGAATCTTAGAAGCACAAAGAATGGTTGGTGGAGATAAAATCAAACTAGAAGATTTGTGCCTGGACTGCTATTAATTTTATAAACCCATCATAACAATTACTCAAAGAGTTAATATGAATGGTGAATGTCGGATCCTGGGCTAAAAAAGACGTTTTTGTTAATTCTCATAATTTTTATATAATAACAGATAATAGGAGTATATTATGAAGCCATATAGCCCTAACGACGTGGAGAATAGGGTAATTGATTTTTGGAGTAAGAAGAAGATTTATGAAAAAACCAAGAAAAACCGTGAAGGGGCAAAACGATTTTACTTTGTAGACGGTCCTCCTTATGCCAGCGGTAACATTCATGTCGGCACAGCCTTCAACAAGATAATGAAGGATGCTTACACCAGATTCTGGAGAATGCAGGGATTCAATGTTTGGGACCAGCCTGGTTATGACACGCACGGCACACCTATTGAAGTTAAGGTTGAAAAGGAACTGGGATTCAAGAACAAGAAAGACATTGAAAAATATGGTGTTGATAAATTCATTAAAAAATGCAGAAGCTACGCAACTCGTTATATTGATACAATGAGCAAGGCTTTTGCCAACATAGGTGTTTGGCAAGACTGGGATAATCCGTATCTTACACTGGATAACAGGTATATAGAAGGTGCTTGGTTCACATTCAAGCGCGCGTTTGAGAAGGGCTTTTTGTACAAGGGATCTTATCCTGTAACCACATGTTCCAGGTGCGAAACAGTGCTGGCTTACAACGAAGTTGAGCACAAAACACTCACTGACAAATCCGTTTATGTAAAGTTCCCTGTTAAAGGCAAGGAGAAAACATACCTTGTTATATGGACAACGACCCCATGGACACTGCCAGCCAATACAGGAGTTATGGCTCATCCTGACTATGATTACGCCTATGTTAAAGTGGGCGATGAAACTCTGATAATGGCAGCAGATATTGTAGAAAGAATCATGACAGAGGTTATTGAAACAGGAAACTATAATGTTGTTAAAAAGGTTAAGGGCAAAGACCTTGAGCATATGCATTATGATCACCCGTTAAAGGATCTTGTTCCTGCGCTGCAGAAAGTTCAAAATGCGCATAGAGTTGTGCTCTCAGCACGCTATGTTAACCTTGAATCTGGCACTGGTCTGGTTCATACTGCACCAGGTCACGGCACAGAAGATTTTGTTGTGGGAAAAGAGACTGGTCTGCCTGCAATATCTCCTGTAAGAATAGACGGTACATTCACGCCAGAAGCAGGAAAGTGGCTTGAAGGCAAATACACAAAAGACATGGACTGGGTAATTATTGAAAAACTGAGAGAAAGAGGGGTTTTGATTGCAACAGAAGATGTTGCACACGAGTATCCGATATGCTGGAGATGCAAGACTCCTTTGCTGTTCATAAATGTTCCACAATGGTTCTTCAAGGTAGAGCACATAAAAAAGGATCTTCTCAATGAGAATAAAAAAATCAACTGGAATCCTCCATGGGCAGGACAGAGATTTAATGACTGGCTAGAGAATATTGGCGACTGGCCTGTTTCAAGGCAGAGATACTGGGGCATTCCATTGCCTATATGGGAATGCTCATGCGGTCATATTGAAGTCATTGGTTCGTGGGAAGAGCTGAAAAAGAAGGGCGGGTTGTCTAAAGAAATAGATTTCCACAAACCAGATATTGACAATGTGACCTTGGATTGCCCTAAATGCAAGAAAAAGATAAAGCGCGTGCCTGACGTACTGGATGTATGGTTCGATTCTGGAGTTTGCTCATGGGCATCTCTCAATTATCCGCGCGATAAAAAACTGTTTGAAGAGATGTGGCCTACAGATTTCCAGATAGAAGGTTCTGACCAGTTCAGGGGATGGTGGAATTCTCAGATGCTAACAAGCTATTTCACTTTTGGAAAGGCTCCCTACAAAAATATTCTAATGCATGGCATGATTATGGATGCAAAAGGAGTTAAGATGTCCAAGTCTCTGGGCAACATTGTTACACCAGAAGACGTTATTGAGAAATACGGAAGAGATGCGCTGCGTTTCTATTTGCTTGGCGGAACACCATGGAACAATTTCTTCTTTAACATGGGAGAAGCCAAGGAAACGCACAGAACATTCAATGTTTACTGGAACACCTACATGTTCGTTAAGACCTATGCAAACAGCAAGGTTAAGAAGCCTGTTAAATTCAATCCAGAAGACGGCTGGATACTTAGCAGAATGAACACCTTGATAGAGAAATCCGAGTACGCAAAGAATATGAATTTGCATAAGTTTGTCAAGGATATTGAGGATTTCCTTCTGAATGATTTTTCCAGATGGTACATTAAACTAATTCGCGACCGCGTTTCGCCTGGCTACAAGGGCAGTGATAGAGCTGCTGCAGAATGGACACTGCAGACAGTGCTAAAGAATCTAACGATTGTGATGTCACCTATAGCACCTTACATAGCAGAAGAAATTTACAGTGATGTTTTTGGCGACAAAGAATCTGTGCACATGGAGGACTGGCCCAAGGCAGACAAGCCCAACAAAAAATATGAAAATGCAATGGAAGTTGTAAAATCGCTTGTTGAATCAGCCAGCGCTGCAAGGCAAGAGAAGGAAATAAAACTAAGATGGCCTGTATCATGCCTCTACATTAAGTCTAAAGGAAAAGAAACAGATGACGCAATAAAGAGATACGAAGACGCTGTAAAGCTCATGGCAAATGTAAAAGCAGTTGAGTTTGTCAACGCACTTCCAGAAAAGGGAGCAGAGTTTAATGGTGGAACGTTGTGTCTGGGTGATGTTAACATGGAAGATGCAATGATAAGAGATGTCATAAGAAATACCCAAGTTCTGAGAAAACAAAACAAACTCAATGTTATGGAAAGCATTCACGTTTTCTTCAAGGCCGATAAAGAAACTGAGAAAGTTTTAAATAGCAGGAAAG
>JBDRJQ010000014.1:0-2218 GCA_043814765.1 Nanobdellota archaeon
GCATTATTAGCATAAGACGAATAGTCTTTCGCACCATGTTCAACGCCAGGAATTGTACCGTTCAATGATCCACCTTCAAACGGCATGTTAAGAACCATATAAGAATCTCCATTTTTATACCAATTATAAATATTTTTCACACCATCACTATCAGCATCAGCAGTAGATATATTAAAAGCAGTCAAGTTATCAAAAGTTCGATTATACATTGTTGTTGCATTAAGAATAGGATCACCTTGTGTTGGTAACGCAAAAATACCATAAGAAAATACAAAACATACACTTAACAAAGTTAAAAGAATTAACATAAAAGTAAATACTTGATATGAACCTTTTTTCTCTAACTCATGCCTCTTAAACATAAAACACCTCTTTTAAGAATAAAATGTTTTATAATATATAAAACTTTACATATTTTCCAAACGCTTAACTCGTTCTTGGTAAGGCGGATGTGTGCTAAGCCATGCAGTCATACCTTTCATAGAAAACGGATTCATGATAAACAACGAAGCTGTCGAAGTACTACCTTTCTTCATTGGATGATGTTTCACTCCTGTATGCAACTTTTTCAAAGCAGAAGCAAGAGCCTTAGGATTCCCAATTAATTTACCACCAGTCTCATCAGCTAAAAACTCTCGAGAGCGAGATATTGCCAACTGAATCAACATTGCAATAATCGGTGTTAAAATTCCAATGATTAACAAACCAACAATATTATTATTAGAATCTCTACCACCAATTCCAAATATAGCTGAAAACCGTGCCATGAAAGCAATGTAAGAAATAACTGTTGCAATGGTAGCAGCAATTGTTGCAATTAAAATGTCACGATTCTTAACATGCGAAATTTCGTGCGCAATAACACCTTTCAACTCATTCTTATCTAACAAATCTAAGATTGCAGTTGTAAAGGCAACTGAAGCGTTCTTAGGATTACGACCCGTTGCAAAAGCGTTAGGGTTAGAAGATTGAATAACATAAACTTTCGGCATAGGTATTTGAGCTTTATGAGAAACTTCTTTTACTAAGTCGAACAACTGTTCATTATCTTTTTTCTTAATCTGATTAGCTTTATACATCCGCAAAACAATTTTATCAGAAAAGAAATATGCACCTAGGTTAAACACTACAGCTATAACCAAAGCTATCAACAAACCGTTTTGACCCCAGAAACTTCCAATGCCCAACATTATTCCAGCTAACAGTGCTAATAAGAAAGCTGTCTTAAATTGGTTAAGAACCATCTTCAACAAACTCCTTTTCTAAACGAACTTTATTAGTCATACCATAAGCATACTTAGATATTATCTTTTTAGTTTCTAACTTTTTAATCATACGATGAATCTTAACTTTAGATAATCCGGAAGCATTAACCAACTCTGACTGTGTCATTACATTATCGTTTTGTTTTAAGATATCGATTATTTCTTTTTCATCTGGAAGCAACATTGAATAAGGTATTTCTTTATTTTCGGTTTTTGCCTTCGGCTTATGCTCATGATGCATTAAAGCCGAACCAGCTAAGAATGTGACAACTGCACCCATTAAACTAAATATCCCCATCATCCATGATACTGAACTTATACCAGCAGCTATCATGTCCCCTAACGGCTGTGCCCTTCCACCTAAGAATTTTTGTAAGAAAAATAGCTGACCATCATTAAAAACCATGTAAAATGATATCAAAGCCAACAGTAAAGCTATACCTGCATAAGCAAAACAGACTACCATTAAAACATTTTTTTGCTTTTCAGTCAAATCAAACATGTTTCACCTTGTTTCTGCGTATTAACGCTTATTTCTAAAGATTACAGGAAATTAACATATCCCGTTTCACCTTCATTAACTTTGAATTTTTGAAATTATTTAAACGTTTCGAAAATTCGCGGAGGATGAAAAATGAAGAAAAAATTAATGTTAGGCTTTATCTTGCTTACTTTAATTGTAAGTATGGTAGGGTCTGCTTTAGCTTCTGATACAACAGAAGATATAGAAATGGAAGGTCCAGAAGGAACAGAATTCGGGGCTGAACATGCCAAAGGTAAACATCAAGGCGAAGATAAAAACAATCCAGGCGACGCATTCAAACGTCATAGAATTGCTTTGAAAGTTATCAACCATTTCATGGATAGGTTTGAGTTGACTGAAGAAAATACAATCGGTGAATTGTTGGAAAAGATTCAGGAAGAAACTCAACAAATCGGTGAACACGGTTTAG
>JBDRJQ010000015.1:0-2226 GCA_043814765.1 Nanobdellota archaeon
TACTTTAGTAGTTGGCTGGACTTATAGTGACGGTGAAAATGATCCACAACAAGGCAATGAAACTTTGTGGTATATCAATGGCATTGAAAATGCATCTTTAAGAAATTTAACATCTATAAGCTCAAGCAACACAACAAAAAATCAAAACTGGTCGTTTAGTGTCAGGGTTTTTGACGGAACTGATTTCAGCGATTTTGTCAACAGCACTTCTTTAATAATTCAAAACTCAGCTCCAATACACACGACACCATCGATAACTTCAAACGATGAGCATAAAAGGTTTAATGGAACATTGATGTGCAGTAATCAGAGCACATTAGATTTAGACATGGACATAGTTTCAAACTTTGTAAAATGGTATAAAAATGATGTCTTAATTGAAACAGCAATCAATTTAACAACATTAAGTGTAGGCAACTATACTAAGGGTGACAATCTCACATGTGAAATTACTCCAAATGACGGATCTGTTAACGGGATTTCCTTAAATTCAACAAACTTCACAGTTCTAAACGCAGCCCCCTTCTTGAATAATTCGCTGCAAAATAAGGCATGGGATGAGAACACAATCGCAACAATCAATTTGCTCAATGGTTTTGTTGACATAGACGATGACAATATGACTTATAACGCAACTGACTTGTCCAATATAGCTCTTTCCATAAACAACAACATAGGAGTCGCCACTTTATCACCAGACTCCAATTTTAATGGGGTGCGTTATATCATATTTTTTGCATTTGACGGAACAAACTTGACAAGTTCAAATAATGTAACATTAACTGTAAATGATGTCCAGGAACCATCTCCTGAGGATGAAGACACCGGAAACGGTGGAGGAGGCGGGGGAGGCATAAGTGGTGCTGGAAAATATACTTGCAAACTGGATTGGCACTGTTCTCCTTGGACTTCATGCGAAGATGAAAAGCAGACAAGAGAATGCAAATTAGAAGATGTATCTGCCTTTAGAAGTCTGGAGAAATGCCCTCAGAATATAATACCTGAACAGGAAAGAAGTTGTAAGATAAAAGCAGATGTAAAAGCAAGTTGTAATGATGAAATACAAAACCAAAACGAAGAAGGGATAGACTGCGGAGGATCTTGCGGACCATGTTTTGTAATCGGAACCAAGGAAGAAGAAACTAAAGAAAGCGATGTTTCTACTGGACTTACTGGAGCTGTTGTTGGCACTCCATTTGGCAATGCGAAAAAGTATGGATGGTTAGTAACATTGTTAATAATAGCTCTTGGATTGTTTTCTTATTACAAATTCAGGAAAAAACCTCTGCAAGCACAGCCAGAAACCCCTCCAAAAACTCCTCCATACCTAGAAACAGAAGGAACTGATCCCTTGCTAAGGTATCAAAAATAAGCAGTAATTATTCTTATACTTTTGGACCTGCTAAAATTTCCATATAAGAAGGCTGTACTCTTAGTATATCCATAGATGTTAATATTCCAATAACTTCCTTGTTCTTGATAACAGGCAAGTGCGTCACTTTTTTCTCATTGAGCTTGAGCATTGCATCATAAAGGCTTTTTTCAGGCTCAATTGTGACTAAATCAACAGTCATTATGTCTTTAGCCAATGCTTTGTCTGCGTCAAGGCCTTTAGCTACTATTTTTCTTGCAAGGTCTTTTTCTGTTATTATTCCTAATAGCCTATTATTTTCGCAAACCACAGCGCTGCTGACATGCTCTGCTGCCATTACCTCGGCAACTTTCCTTACAGGAGTTTCAGGCGTTACTCTCAACACATTCTTTTTCATAAATTCTTTAACCTTGTATTCCTGCTCTGGTTTCATTCTGTTTAATATCCTAGGTGCCTGTGTATAAAAATGTTATGTATATAAATCTAAAAAATTACTACTTGCAGCTAGTACTTAAACCGAAAGCTTTATATACTCAGTTTCTTATCTTATATATAGCTCATAAACTCCTTTAATTTAATTTTACGGAGGTGAGATAAATGGAAAAGGAAATATTTTCCTTGAACGATTCCAGCGATTTAATGGAAGAATTCGGGGAAAAATAAACCCATTTTAATTCTAATCTAAATCTTTCTGAAGAAACAAAACAAGCTCCTTTGCATCCATTAACTGCTCTTTTCCGGAATTCATGTCTTTTAGCTTGACCTTTCCCTGCTTTAATTCGTCTTCACCTATAAATAAAACATAAGGAATTCCCAGGCTGTTTGCATATTGTAAATTTTTGCTTGGACCTTTC
>JBDRJQ010000016.1:0-13714 GCA_043814765.1 Nanobdellota archaeon
ACCATCTTCAAATATAAAGACGGCGTCCTTAAGTCATAGCCTGACACAAGTGGATTGGTTTTGACTGAAGATTCTAACCCGAAAAAATAATCAATCGATATTTGCGTCCCGCGAACAGTAGGAGCGAACTTACCGTCCCTCATGGCTTCCAGTGTTTCGGTGAGGTCTTTTGCTGCATCCTCGTCCCCGATAAAATCCCAGAAGTCACTTGAAGCACTGAGCTCTCCGGCAAGGCTGCATGAAGTGTTCCAGAGCCCTTTCCATGGCTCTTTCATCATCGTCAGGTTAGGTGGCTCTTCAAGCGGAGAACCGCCGGCCATGATCTCTGTCACACCCGAGCCCCAAGATGAAAGGCTGTTTGAGACATGAATGTAAGCACTAGTGCCTACAATGTAAGTCTCGGTTTTTTGAGCGGCCCTGTAGGAAAGTCCCAAGGAAAAGTTCTCGCCCTTCACACTCAGATTGCTGTTGGTGGATAATACTGAATGCATGACTGTCAATTCGCCCATGGTAGGTGAGCTGAAAATGAATGTTGGCGGCGGAGTGCCGCATGACTGCGCCTTTACCACTGTGGCGCAAGAGAGCAAAAGTCCGCATAAAAGAAAGATGATGATGCTTACATAAATTTTTACTCTAAGCACTTTTGTTGTGCCTCCTTGTGTTAGCTCGCTAACGGTTTATAATAATGCATATTATAACATGTATTATAATCCTTTTGTAACCAAATTCTCTTGGTGATTCTACGCAAGACTAATGTTTGCGCAAACGAAAGGTAAATTTTGTAACTATGACATTTGATATTTTAAATATTAAGCATAAAAACTGATTATCCCGCTAGCTGAAGGATGAACATTAAGAGTAGTATTATAGGTATCGCATACTTCAGCAAGAACTTCATTGTTTTTGACAGTCCTATTCTGTAGAAATGCTTTATAGGAATATAGAATATTTTTGGTTCATAGAACCAGATGATAGCTATGCATAAAAGGGACGCTGACAAGAGAAGTGTCGTTCCTAATGCCAGGTCCATGAAATCAAGGAAAGGAATTCCAAACAAGGATATAGTAGCGCCATAATAACTGAGAGCTGAAGGCACTCCCACCAGCAGAGTAACCAAACTCATTGCAATAACTGATTTCTTTCTGCTCCATTTTATTTCATCCACTAAAGTTGATACGCCAACCTCCAGCATGGAAACTGCCGATGTCAGGGCAGCTATGAACAACAGAGCAAAGAACATGAAGCCGACAAAGAATCCAAGCGTTATTGACTGGAAAACTAATGGCAATGAAACGAATGTCAGGTCAGCTCCCATGGCTGGGCTGATTCCAAAAGTGAACACTATGGGGAAAACTATCAGTCCGCCGACAAGAGCTACAAGAGCGTCTGCTGTTGCTATGCCTATTACTGGTTTTGCAACGCTTCCTTTTTTGCCTAAATAACTGGCATATGTTATTAGAATGCCGTATCCGACTGATACGGAAAAGAATGCCTGAGAGAATCCTCTAATCCATGTATCCAGATTCAGTAACTGGGAAAAGTCAGGCACCAAGTAAAACGCTAGGCCCTCTTCAGCGCCTGGAAGAGACAGTGAGTATAAAGCAAGCGCCACAAGGAGTATGAAGAACATTGGCATGACAATTTTAGATGTTTTTTCTATTCCCTTTCGTATGCCTTTTGAAACAATGAATGCTACTATAGCCAGTGAAGCAAAAAAGAACAGTAAAGGCAGTATGCTGGTTTTGAACTGCAGGAACTGCATGTAGCCTGAGAAAGAGAAGAAAAAATAAGCCAGCGTCCAGCCTGTTATTACAAGATAATAGCTCAGCACTGTCATGGACACTATCACTGGGATTATTCCTACGTACCATATCTTGCTGTTTATTTTCTTTAGCGATGTTAGAACAGAACCCTGAAATTTTCTGCCTACATCCAGTTCCAGTATCATAAGCGGTATTGCAAAAAACAATACGCCTATTATGTAAGGAATTAAAAACGCTCCGCCGCCGCTAATCCCAACCATGTAGGGAAAACGCCATATATTGCCCAAACCAACAGCAGAACCAATTGCAGCAAGCATGAAACCGAGACCAGTCCAGTGCTCCCTCGATACTATAGTCGCAGGCATATTTATTATTATTTTTCTGGCTTAAATCCAATTCTGTTTTAATAAAATATAAGTCTCCTGAAACAAATATAGTAATTGGTTTCTATGAGAACAGTTATCTGCGGTATTGGGAATAAGATGAAAGGGGATGACGGTGTTGGTTCTGCCATTGCAAGCGAGCTGGAAAGGGAGATAAGAAAGGATAACATAATGATTTTAGACTGCGCATCAGCGCCTGAAAATTTTACAGGCAAGGTAAAGAGCTTCAATCCAGACCATGTTGTTCTAATAGACGCAGTAAAAATGGGCAGGGATCCCGGACATGTGGAAATGGTTGAATCAGAGAATATAAAGGGCCTTCTGTTCTCAACGCATCAAACGCCATTAAAAATGCTGATTGACTACATACAGCAGCAATTGCCCAGCACAAAAATATCATTCATAGGAATTGAGCCAAAGCATACTATTTTTGGATCAGACATGAGCGAAGAAGTTAAAGCGGCAATGGATGAACTGAAAACCAGCTTAACCAATCTTCTTATGGGCCTGTAATCAGCCTCTCCAAATAAAATTCTTTTTTGTTGAAGCCATGTCGAAAACACGGGTCAGTTTTATTGCATCTTTTTTTGGCATTAGATGGCAGGTCTCTTCGCACTGCTGGCAGAACAGGCATTTTCCAAGATCTACGACCCAAGTCTTCTTTTTCTTGTCAACTGTTATGGCATGTGACGGGCAGTATTTCTCGCACATTCCGCAGTATATGCATCTGTCCGGATAGTGCAGATGTCTTCCCCTGTAATCCTTAGGAACTAGCGCAGGTTCTTTAGGAAACATGCGAGTATTCCTATGGCTGAAAACGTTTTTTATTGCATCTCCCAGCAAGCCCAGTACGCTCATAGCAACAGAACCTTCACCAAGTCTATAAGGGCTACAAACCCTAGTACCCAAAGGAATTTGAATACGTAGTCTATTCTGAGTCTTGCCAGCAATACTCTGGACAGCGTAACTGAAACCAGCAACATCAGTGTCTTGAATAAGAATACAAAAACATTGCTGGATCCTCCATAGAATAATGCAACGCCCAGCGCCACTAAAACAAACAGCTTTAGCATGTGCGTTGCGTCAATAAGCGCCAGCCGTGTGCCTGTAAACTCTGTTGAATAGCCTGCAACAATTTCCTGGTGTGCTTCAGGCACATGGAACGGTGGAATCTCTGCCTTTGCCATTATTGAAGTGAAGAAGGCAGCAGCGGCAAGAGGGTAAACAACTGACAGCCAGCCATACTCTGTCTGGAAGAAGTTAATGCTGTACGGAGAGAGTGTAGAAACGTGAATTATAGGAACCAGAATAGCAACTATGAAAGGGAATTCATAAGCTATCATCTGTACAATGCCTCTCTTGGCTCCTACAACGCCGAAAGGATTTGATGATGCGAAGCCTGCAAGATACAGCGATAATGAAGACAGTGCAAGGAAGTAAACCAGCAATATCATGTCACCGCCAGTGCCCAAAACGTTTCTCGCACCAGCCATTGGCGTTAGAAGACCCGCGATTATGATAGACACTATTGCTATCAGAGGCCAGAAAGTGAATCCTATTTTTGCCTGCTGAGGTGTTATGTCCTGCTTTCCTAAAAGTTTTATGAAATCAAGGAACGGCTGCCATACAGGAGGGCCTACTCTGTTCTGCATTCTGGCTGCAAGCTTTCGCATCAAGCCTGCGTAGAAGAATCCAAAAACAAAAATGAACAGCACGCCTGGATAAACCAAGAAGCTGAATAATAAAGTTAGTATTTCTATCATTCTTTCAGCATCCTCCTTAATTCAGTTTCATTTAAGACTTGCTGCTTTCCTGATTTCTGATCAACTATTGCTACACGATCACAGCAAGAAAAGCATGGATCAATAGAAGCCACTATCACAGGCAAGTCAGCAAGCTGCTGGTTCTTCAATATTATTGGCAGCGTGTGTATGATGTTTACAAAGGTTGGTGTTCTTATCCTTACGCGAGCTGGTGTGTCTGTTCCGTTTGAACGGATATAGTAAAACAGCTCTCCGCGCGGAGCTTCGGTAACAGAGAACCCCTCAGTTGGAGGAACTGTAAATGGAGCATTGTTTCGAAGCGTGCGTTTTTTCATTTGTTCAAGATGCCTGAAGCACTGGTCTAAAATTTTAACAGACTGCTCTATCTCCAGAGCTTTTACGAGTATGCGTGCTCTGACGTCTCCATCTTCTTTTGATATAACCTTCCATTTCACTTTATCATAAGCCAAGTAAGGTGTTATTTTTCTCATGTCATATTTTACGTCTGATCCCCGTGCCACAGGACCGACTATTGAAAATCTGTCAATATCCCTCTTCGGCAGGAATCCCTTTTTTCTGGTCCTTGCTAAAGTGAATAAATCTCCTTTGAAGAGATTAGCGTAAACCCTGCCTCTTTTTTCAAGCTTTTCACAGTCTTTAATGAATTTTGGAACCATGCTGTCTGGTATATCGCGCCTGACACCTCCTATGGTTGGCATGCCGTAGTTTACCCTGTTGCCTGATATCTCTTCCAGCATGTCCATGACTATTTCCCTGTCCTTCCATGCGTACATGAAGGCTGTGTCAAGACCCATCTCATATCCCATTATGCCTAAGAACAAGAAGTGGCTGTGCAGGCGCTCAAGTTCCAGTATAACAGTGCGTATGTACTCTGCGCGCTCTGGTATCTCCAAGCCCAGCATGTTTTCAATTGCCTGGCAGTATGTAACGCTGTGAACACCTGAACATATGCCGCATATTCTTTCAGCAAGATAAATATTCTGGATGTAGTTGCGTCTCTGCATCAGTTCCTCTATGCCCCGATGCATGTAACCTATGTTGATGTCTACCTTTGCTATTGTCTCACCGTCCACATGGACCTTCATGTTCTCAGCTTCAATATACATCGGATGTTGTGGTCCTATAGGTAAAGCGTACAATTTCTCTTCCGTTCCAGTAATCTTATCTTTTAAATTATCTTTCATTTTACCGCCTTTTTTCTTAGAGGAGTTTTTGGTGAAAGCGTTTTATCCAGCAAGAGAGGAGCAAGGTTCCTGTTGCCCTCAAAGTTTACGCCGAGCAAGTCATGTGTCTCTCTTTCAAACAAACTAGCTACAGGAAAATAGCCAACCACTGTTGGAATGGTTGAATTGTCTCTGGGTATGCTGAATTTGGCTCCCCAGAGATGGCCGTCAACCATAAAGTGATAGAACATCTCTATGGTTTTGCCGTTATCGTGTCCGAATATGGAAGTCATTCTTTGAGTTTTTTCAGATATCTTTTCCATTGTTTTCTGAAAGGCAGACAGTTTTATTTCTACAAAGGTAAAGTTCTTCCCTTTCTTGTAGACTTTGCCCATGTGTGATATCATTTTTTCCTCCAAATATCAAGCGCTTTAATCAGACCGTCTATAATGGCTTCTGGTTTTGGCGGACAGCCTGGCACGTAAACATCCACTGGTATGATTCTGTCAAGCGGTCCGGCTGTGTTGTAGGCGTCATGAAAAACGCCTTTTGTTATTGCGCAGGATCCTATTGCCATTACAACCTTTGGATAAGGTGTCTGCTCGTAGATTAGCTTAACCCTTGGCGCTATCTTTTTGCTGATAGCTCCGTCTATTATCAGGACATCTGTGTGCCGCGGGTTTTGCTTGCTCAGGACGCCAAACCGCTCAACATCATACTTTGGCGTGAGCAGAGCGAGTATCTCTATAGAGCAGCCATTGCATCCACCTGTATCTAAATGAAGTATCCACGGCGACTTTCTTCTGGCGTAATTCACTATTCCCATATTATACCCACATATACATGAAGTACACTATCATCAAAACCATGCCCAACGTCAATGCTATCAGATATGATGTAAGGTTTCCCGAGTGCCAACGCCTTATGACATCAAAGCGAAGTGTTTTTATCAGCGAAGCATAAAAACTTTCTGCAGGGATGTTAAACTCTTGGCTTTCAATTTCCTCGCCGCAGGCAAATGTTTTTGATTGATTCTTTTTTGGGTGAGGAGATTTCTTCCTGCTAACAGCGTAAAGCAATGTGAACAACACCATAAAGCTTGCGAACGTCGTTGCTATTATCAATGGAACGAATTCTGTTATCATACATTCAGCACTCCTAAAATATATTGAGATTTGATTAAACTGCTCACTACGAACTCTGAGATCTCATATCCAAACTGTGAAAAAATTCCAAAAAAGATGCACAAAGCAGTTAAAATTATAATTGGTATCATCATGGATATGGGAATAGATTTTTTTTCTTTATCATGATTTACATTCACTAGAAATATGAGATAAAAGGCCTTTAAACCGTATGCCAGCGTTAAGACTGAAACCATAACAGTGAATATGGTTAAAATTGGAAACACTTCCAGCGTAGCCAAATATATAACCCACTTACTTGCAAACCCATTAAGAAGGGGTATCCCAGCCAATGACAGAACACCGATTAGAAAAGAATAGCCAAGCAATGGATGGAATTTTGAGGTGATTTTATTCATGTCAGATGTTTTAATCTTGTAAATTATAACGCCTGCGCACAAAAAAAGCAAGCTCTTGATTATGGTATGGTTTATTATGTGGAATATTCCGCCAACAGCTCCGAGATAAGTGCCAAGGCCCAAACTCATGCTTATGTATCCTATCTGGCTTACAGTCGAATAGGCAAGCATTCTTTTTAAATCCGATTGCATAATAGCCAGCACGGCACCTATTAGCATTGAAGCTATGCCAAGTATTACAAGCATGCTTAATACTGCGGCTGGCGCAAAAAAGACTGTGAATGTCAATCTTATTATAGCGTATACACCCATGCTTATCATAATTCCCGACATTAAGGCGCTTATAGGTGAGGGAGCTGCGGAATGCGCATCAGGCAACCATGTATGAAAAGGCACCAATCCGGCTTTTAAGGCAAACCCTGCCAAAATAATGCCAAAAGTAATGGGCAAGAGGGGCGTTGATAGCCCTGTAATTTCTACAGCCAGATGAGCCATGTTCAATGTGCCTGTCATGCCATACAAAAAAGCAATTCCCAATAATATAAGAGAAGTTGCGAAAGAATTCATAATCAGATATTTTATACTGGCTTCAAAAGACGCTTTATTTCTTTTGAAAGCTACCAGCGCATATGATGATATGCTCACAATTTCAAAGAACACAAAAAGGTTAAACATGTCGCCTGTATGTATTACTCCTAGAATTCCCACCAAAATGAGAGACAATAGCGTGTAATATTCTGTCTTACCTTCTTCAATGTATCTGAATGAAAACAACGAAACGAAAAATCCTATGCCAGTAACCAGCAACGCCATTATCAATGCCAGTGGATCAACAACTACTGTTATACCAAATGGCGCTGGCCAAGCTTGCATTTGCATTGTCAGTATTTTTTGCGAAATCACAAGGGGAACAGTGAACACCGTTAACAAAAACGCAGCAAAAGTGGATGCTATTGATATGAAAGGCACTAAGTTGTCTTTCTTTATGCCGACAATTGCTGTTATGAAAGCGGATGCTAGCAACAACAATATTGCGTAAAAGCTATATATCGTACCTGCTTCAAATATCATCTCATCCCCTCAAGTTTCGTATTTTCCTCGCGTCAAGTGTTCCAAAATCCCTGTATACATCAACTATTATTGTCAGCGCAAATGCAACAATAGAAAGGTTTATTACAATTGATGTTAGCACCAATGCCTGCGGAATTGGATCAACCATAAGTGCTGATAGCTGATTAAAGTTTATGCTAGAAAATATAGGAGCTATGCCACCGCCTCTGTATCCAAGCGATATTAGGAATAGGTTTATTCCGCCTGAAAATATTGACAGTCCCATTATCTTCTTTATCAGGTTGTCTTTAATCACTAGCGTGTACACTCCTACCAGGAGAAGCACCATAGACATCACGTAAACGAACATTTTATTCACTCCTTGATTATCGAGTAAACGATAATCACCAACGCTGTTGCAACCATAACAGTTCCCAATATGTTTGATGGCAGTGTGATGCCGCCTCCCAACATATCCATAAGTTTTTGCATTTCTATGAATTCTAATCTGATGAAAATGCCAAACATCAATATTAACACTAGGCCAAGAGCAGCAATGCTCTTAGCGTCTATGAAGGAGACTTCATGGAATACATGCTCAACACGGCCCTCTTTGAATGCAATAATTAGAAGAGTAAATCCTGTTGCTATTATGGCTCCTCCTGGGAAGCCGCCTCCTGGTGTTAGGTGTCCATGCATTGTTACATACGCTCCAAATACCAGGATAAAGGGGAACAATATTTTAGCTGTTGTTTTAACTATCGTATCCATTATGCTTTCCTCCTCCTAACAAGCAGCACTACTCCAACAGTTGCAGCAAATAGCACTGTTTCTTCGCCAACAGTATCGTAACTTCTGAAATCCCAAACTATAGAGTTTACAACATTAGCAGATCCTGTTCCCTCCAATGCGTTGTTTATGTAGAACGATGATGCAGAACTACGCGCGTTTGTGTTGCCAAAAACTGGAAGCAATCCTATAGCCTGAAACAGCAGCGCGGCAAAAATCACCAATGATATCACGGCAACTGTTTTTTTCTTATCCATTATGCTTCCTCCATTCTAAGGCTCTTTGATATCGCAACAACAAATATCATTGTTGTAAGACCTGCAACTATCGCAGCCTGTGTTATTGCAACATCAGGCGCTGCGAGCAACATGAATATCACAGCCATGACAACATCTGCAGCTGCTAAAACTATCACTGCGTGAATAAGATCCTTTAGATGAACAGCTACTATTACAAGCCCCACCATTATGACTAAAAGCATTTCAAATATCATCTTCTCTCCATGTCGTTTTTAAAAAGTTTTTTTGGTTTTATTTTCATCTTGTACGCAGAATCAGCAACTGCGTGCGATGTAACTGGGCTAGTTATCAGTATGAATAAAATTATCAAAAGTATCTCAACCATGAAAGTAATTGAGAAGCCAGCGAAGAAGGATGCAACAGCTGTAATGAACAGCGTTAAGCAAACTCCACCTATTGTTATTATGCTCGTTGCATGAGCTCTGGTATAAACATCAGGAAATCTGAATAGTCCCAAGGAACCTATCAGCATTATAACTGATGCTGCAAAAAACATCCATTCTGAGATTGTCATTTGCAAAAGCATTTCAATCATTTAACAACCCCCTTCGCAATGGCTAGAATTCCAACAAAAGACAGCATTGAAAACAGAAGAGCCAAATCAAGATAGAACTGCATGCTTGTTTGCAAGGCATACAAAACTATCAATAAAATAGCAATTGATGTGAAAGGCTCTAATGCAATTAATCTATCTGCAAAAGTAGGTCCTTTGATTATTCTTATCAGGATTATTATCAAGCTCAGAAGGATTACGTAAATGTATATCATTCTGTAACCCCCACACCAAACCTTTCAAAAAGTTTTCCTGGCGTTTTTTTGTAGTTTATCACATGAACATAGAGACTATTGCTATCTGTTTTCATTGTCAATGATCCTGGCGTCAGTGTTATCGAATTTGCCAGAAACGTTTTTCCAAAATCACTTTTCATTTTTGTTGGAATCTTGACAATAGCCGGATTTATCCTGCCTGTAAAGATTCTACAGATAACATCTATATGCGATATAACTTCTGCGTAGATCCAAACAAAAAAATAAACTGTAAATCGAAACCAGCGTAACGGATTGAAAGGCTTTCCATGCACTTCGCTGAACAAAAATCTGTTTGCTATGAAAGATGCAACAAACGCAACAAACAAGCCAATAACTAGATTCTCTTTAGTGAAAGAGAATGTAAGCAGTAACCAAAATATATAGGTAAGAATAACTGTAAAGGGAAACCTGATCATATATAACTATTAGTTGGCTTTGTTAATAAAATATATTAACAGTGCCTGATAATAACTATATATGAAGAGTTTGCAGAAGCTGTTTTTACTGTCTTGCTTAGTATTTCTTATTTCCATAAGCGGTTGCATAAAACTTGAGTTGAACCAGAAAGTATATAGCAACGGCATGTCTGACATCAGAACAACTATTGATATGTCTGCCCTGTATACAGGTCTTGGTGCGGCTGCACAAAATTTATCAAGCCAAGCAGTTGGCGAGGCGCTTTCAGAACAGTGCGATAATTTCCTAGCTAATACAACATTATTAAACCCTTCTTGTACGCCAATACCATCTGAATATAAGATTATACAGAGCGGTAAGATAAGTTTAGTTAATAATCCATCATTCATAGTGACCAAAGGCTTCATGTCAACTGTCTACAGATATGATGTAAAGGGGACACAAAATATTCTTTTAGAGTCAAGTCAGGCTCAAGGTCAGGAGATTACACCAGAGCAAATTACACAGGCTAAAGCCATGTATGGATTAATGGGTCTTGTTTTGAAATACAAACTAGAGATGCCGGGAACTATAACTAAAACTGATTTAGGTGAAATCGTTGATAACGCCGTTGAATTTGATATTCTAGACATGTATGATATGGATCATATATATGTTGAATCAGAGGAAACCACATTTTCTGTAATGACTCTGATTTTGTTAGTCGGAATCGTCATAATAGTTGTTCTCATATTGGCATTGATATTCGTGCGTAAAGGAAACAGGCCTAGAGAAAGATGGTAATTTTCATAGAGGGAAGAGATATGTGTGTTAACCCACATACCTCATTTGATCATCATCTTCGCTTTTCTTCACTCGAACAGCTTTTATCTGCTTTTCCATGTTATCATAGAAATTCTTGAGTGAATCTGTTAGCGAAGGTTTAATATTCTTCATCGCCTCATCGAAATGTTTCTTTGTAACTATTTCGCTCTTAATGTTTTCTCTCAAAGCGTTCATTCCTGCCTCGCGGCAGATTGCTTCTATATCAGCGCCTGTGTAGCCTTCAGCTTCTTTAGCCATGCTCTTAAGGTTAATGCTTTTTTCTAAAGGCATTTTCTTTGTGTGCACTTTGAATATTTCATATCTTGCCTTTTCATCTGGTGCTGGAACAACTATCTGCCTGTCAAACCTTCCTGGCCTTAGCAGAGCAGAATCAATCATGTCAGGCCTGTTAGTTGCAGCAATGACAACAACATTATGCAGGTCTTCCAAACCAGACATCTCTGTTAGTATCTGAGACACTATGTTCTCTGATACGCGGTTGCCTGTGTTCATTCCCCTATGAGGAGCTATAGCATCTATTTCATCAAAGAAAACAATAGACGGAGCTACTTGCTTTGCTCTTTTAAATATTTCCCTTATTTTCTTCTCGCTCTCACCAACCCATTTGTTAAAGACTTCTGGCCCTTTTATAGAGATAAAATTGGAACCAGATTCGTTAGCAACTGCCTTGGCTAGCAGAGTCTTGCCAGTGCCAGGCGGTCCGTATAAAAGGACTCCTGTGGGTGGCTTGATGCCAATTCTTTCAAATGCGCTGGCATGTTTTAGAGGCCATTCAATGACTTCTTTCAATGTTTTCTTTATCTCTTCCAGTCCGCCAATGTCTGACCACTTAATATTAGGAATCTCCACTAAAACTTCTCTCATTGCAGAAGGTTCCACCATTTTCAATGCGTTCTGGAAATCCTCTTTTGTTACTATAAGTTTTTCCACTACGCCTGTTGGCAGTTCATCGTTTCTCCAGGATATTTCTGGCAAATTCCTTCGCAGTGCAGACATTGCAGCTTCTTTTGCAAGAGCCTCAAGATCCGCACCAACAAAGCCATATGTTATTGATGCCAGTTTGTTTAAATCCACATCTTCTGTTAAAGGCATGTTTCTTGTGTGTATCTGCAGAATTTCTTTTCTGCCTCTTTTATCAGGAACTCCCATCTCTATCTCTCTGTCAAATCTTCCTGGCCTTCGCAGAGCAGGATCTATAGAATTCTCCCTGTTGGTTGCGGCAATTACTATAACTTTGCCTCTTGACTTAAGGCCGTCCATAAGAGTTAGTATCTGTGATACCACGCGTCTTTCTACCTCTCCAGAGACTTCACCTCTTTTCGGAGCGATTGCGTCAATCTCATCGATGAAAATTATAGAAGGAGCTTCTTTTTCAGCCTCTTCGAATATCTTCCTGAGATTTTCTTCAGACTGGCCATACCATTTGCTGTTATGCATTACATGACCGTATGCTGTTATAAAACTGCTCGCAGCTGTACCAAAATCATATAATGTCTTTTCTTTGTTTACTTTTGAAACATTGGATACTTCATCAAATACTATTTCTTTATTCACAAACCTTTCAAGAAGGTTTATTATTGCTTTATCGTTTTCAATTAATAGAATGGATCTCTTGTTCAATATTTTAATGCAGCTTTCTACTGTCTTCATTGTCGGTTTCTTTCTTAGATTAATATAAGGTTCTAATTTGTAATCATTACCATATGATACGTTAGCTCTTTTCATCATTGGTTTTATGAGTTTCATTATAAACTTAGGTACATATTCATAAGATCTTTCTGAAGTTGGAACTTTGCAATCTATAATGCCCAACTCGTTTATTATGTTTTGAAATAATTCTAAGTTATATCTTCCTTTTAATATGAGCTTCTTAACAGAGCTCCATTTGTTAGTGTGTTCAACTGGTTTATTGAAGCAAAGACCTCTACAAGTTCCAATTTTATGCATCTTTTCGAGTGCTCCTTTGTCGTTACTATATAATATTATCGAATGTTTTGCAATTGTTCCGTCCGTAACTAACATACCTAAAAGGAAAGACGTGAATATCTTCTGATCAAATTTAATTAACCAATTATCTAGGAATTTAGAATATTCCTTCTTACCTGAATTAAATCCTATATAATTGAAGAATCTTACAAAATCCGTTGAATAAACGACCGTTCTTATGTTCCCTTCTTTATCTTCGTGCTCCTTGAATTTGTTTATCTCAAAAATATTTTTAGTTATTTTTTTGAATTTTTCATGAAGTTTTCTGTCCTGACCACAAAATGTAACATTGTCCTTTCCTACATGACCATCTCCAGCAATCATGCCTGTCAAGAACGCCAGTTCATTACTAAATTCTTTAGGGACTTTTATCTTTGAACTAGTTTCATAGTTTATTGTAGGTGAAGACATGTTCTTAATAACAGAAGTTACTACATGGTCTCCTGGGGCTATCATTGGAGCAGATTTCCAAGAGATTCCCTTTTCTGAAAATGTCAATAGGGGGTGATTTGAAGAAACGTCATATTCCAAATCATCAAAATTTATCTTATAAAAGTATGGAACTTTAACTTCGGTTACTTCTAGTAAATCTGTTGGGGTAACTGAAAATGATGGATTATTAATTCCCATTAACTTTCCATTAGCTGAGAAGGATTTATGGTTGTTCCCATGACCTATTTTCTTATCTGATTTGCTTTCAAAAAGCTCCTTCGCGCTGTTTATTTTATTGTCAACTACAATTGGAACATCTTCTCCTACACACATTATCTCTGGACCATTAATAGTGAAGAAGCTTGCTCCGGACTCGTTAGCAACTGCCTTGGCTAGCAGAGTCTTGCCAGTGCCAGGCGGTCCGTACAACAGAACGCCTTTTGGAGCTTCTACTCCCAAGCGAACAAACA
>JBDRJQ010000017.1:0-13791 GCA_043814765.1 Nanobdellota archaeon
ACATTATCTCTGGACCATTAATAGTGAAGAAGCTTGCTCCGGACTCGTTAGCAACTGCCTTGGCTAGCAGAGTCTTGCCAGTGCCAGGCGGTCCGTACAACAGAACGCCTTTTGGAGCTTCTACTCCCAAGCGAACAAACAGTTCAGGATGCCTTAAAGGCAGTTCTACCATCTCTCTTATTTTTTCTATGGACTGATGCAGTCCGCCAATATCTTCGTATGTTATTGTGGGTATTGCCTTTTCCTCAACATCAACAGCTTCTGGTTTAAGCTCCATTTCTGTCATGTCTGTTATCTTTACTATTTCCCCAGGCGAAGTGGAGATAACCATGAACTTTGTATCGCCAAGCGTTGGCGTAAAAGAAAATTCTCCCCTGGCATCTACGTCTATGCCAAAATTATTAAATATCTCATCAAAAACTGTCTCGTTCCTTCTTTTTACAATAGGAAACGGTGCAATCATGTCACCCTTCATAACTGGTCTCATTATAAGATTCTTTTTCAGTATGTCAGGGTTCAGCTGAACAATTATTCCCTTTTCTGCAGGAGCCAATACAACTTTTTTAGCTTCTTTAAAATCAGCTTTATTTATTCTAATATTCTCTCCGACACTCACGCCAGAGTTTCTTCTGGTTATGCCGTCCATTCTAATTAAATTAAGACCAACATCAGCAGGATAAGATCTTACTGCTATAGCAGTAGTCTTCCTGCTGCCAAGCAATTCAACAACATCCCCTTCTCTAATGCTTAGTTCTTTCATTGTTTTTGTGTCAACCCTTATGATGCCTCTGCCAAATTCTGCTCTGTTTGTTAGCTCACCAATCTTCAATGAAATTTCTCTTGGATTCTTTTCTGCCATACTATCCATCCTCCTTTACATTGGATTATTAAGTTGATGACGACTGCATCCAATCTATATAAGTCGTCTATTTGTGTATTATCTCCTAATTCTCACAATTATGGAATTTCTTGTTTTTATGACTTCTATGTGAGGCTCATTGTGAACCCTTTCAATTATCTGAACATAACGTTTTATTGTAATGTTGTGTATGCCTGTCTCTTTTGCCAGCTCGTTCATAGAGAAAGGTCTTCCACATTCTAAAGCATTCAATATTTGTTCCATTATCTCAAGTGGGTCTCTCTTCATGTTATCATTTTAAATGATCAACCAAAGTAAGTGTGTTCTGATCCTGGCATGTTTTGTGAATTCTGTGGATTTACAGCGACATTTCTCTGTTTTTGTCTTCCAGCAGCAGCTTTTCTTTTTTCTAATAGCTGTTTGTAGTGTCTCCATATCTCGTTTGCTTCACTGTCCTTGATTACATTCACTATCAGAAAGTTAGGTCTGTGTGGCTGTTGCCTGGTTGGATAATAATCTACCAAAACAAAACTGTCTTCCTTTACTTTGTCTGCTACTGTTTTTTCTATTTTTAGCGTGTGAATGTTCTCGTCCCAAAATTCAACTGTAGCCTGTGCATTTTTTCCTGTAATGTCCTTGAATACCTTAAGAACTCTTCCTGGGTGATATACCATAGCTAATCAACTCCTCAGTTTTCTAGTGAAAACCCTGTATACTATAATATATAACATTAGATATTTAAAGTTATCGTTTCAACATCCATTACATTCTTCAGAATAGTCGCAGTAATTGCATAGCCATCTGAGTTCTTCGTAATTCTTTGCCTCTGCATCTGGCAGTATGTCATTCTTTAAATGATGATGCAGTTTTTTGAAACGTGCTAGTATTCTCTTTGCTTCAACTTCATCGTACTCGACATTAAATGATTTGCTTTTCAGGTTGTCTTTCTGCACATAAAGGAGAACGCCTTTCTTCAAGCCAAGGCTGTACAGATATAACTGAAGCTGTGTTACGTAAGACTGGTGCGGCTCCTTAACAAAATCTACGTTCTTTGTGCTCTTGACTTCCACAACAATCTTTTCGTTCTTGTCTCTAACTAAAATCATGTTGTCTATTCTTCCAGAAATAAGAAAGTCTTCAATCTCTATTTTGAAAGGAAGCTCTGTTTCTAATAGTTCCACATGATTGTTTTTTTCACTCTTTAGAACATCTGTAACAAAGTCGTGCAGTATATTGCCTGCATGAAATATTTTTAATGTGCCTGGATCTGTCTCTTTTGGTTTTTTGTATGAGAACCAAACCTTTCTCAGACAGGTGCCAACTTCAGAAGGATAGTATTTTCCTAAAACCTTCTCTTTTTTCTCACGGTAAAGATAATTGTCTATCATTTCGTCGAAATTAATCATAGAACAAGATTGTTTGATAACAATAAAAATGAAATAGTTTCACGAAGTTTTTTATATCTCAACATGTAAAAATGATTAGGGGGCTAATTTATGAAAAAACTTTTGTTAGTTTCAATGGCTTTAGTAATTTCAATGACAGTGATGTTTTCGTCAACAGTTTCAGCAGTACAGCAGGGTCAGCACAAGGGAAACAAATTAAATGTGGATATTGAATACACTGATTTTTTTGGGTACAAAGACTACTCTTATCTGGGTCTCGGTGATCTTCCTGTCTACTACATTGGCGGAACCACAAATTATACAATTGATATAACCAACGGGAAAAACAACAAGTACAATTATCTAGTGATTCTAGTAACTCACAGGGAATACCTTTCAGGGAATCTTCTTCCAGGATACAGTATAGACCCGTTCTCAGGACTGCCTTATCATAACATAGTTTACATGGACACAATGACATCTGGCGAATCGTTTGACCTGTCTTACTGGGTTCCATGGTCAACACCAACTGGTGCAGATCAGACTGATGTAGTCATATACAGAGGATACAACCAAAGAGATGGAATTGAAGGAAATGAATGGAGCAATGGAAGGATTATATTTGACGGAACTATTGGATATTTTTGTCCACCAGTGCTGAATTGATCCTTCTTTTTTTATTCTTTCTGTGTTAGATATTCATAAAAATAGCCAGTGGCATCAAGTGTTCGTGTGCCTGAAACCTGACGCATCCTATATTGACACAAAAGATACTGCAAGATGTCCTGCGTTAATAAGTTCTGATTTAAACATCAGATTGAGTCAAGGAATTTAATTCCTTCTGCGGCGCGGTCTTCGTCGTCTTCTTTCTTTCGCCATGTCATTGGTTGTGATTGGTACTGGGATTGAGAATATGAAGGTGTTGGAGAATAGCTATGTGATTCTTGATAATCTTGCGATGGTTGCTGACTTGAAAATACTGGTCTCTCAGGTGGCTTCTGCCGTCCTTCAAGCGTATCACAAATTAATCGGCTGAAGGTTTCAGAACAAGCTCTGCATTGGTATTTTGCCTTGGCAATCATTCTAAGTGGTTCAAAACCTTCCAAAATTTTAACAAGCTCTTCCTCAGAAAGAAAAGCTCCCCCTCCACATTTAGGACATTCCATGAAATATAATTGTTTTTAAACGCTTAAATAATCCAGATTTATTAAGATTGCATGAATGAAAAAATAAGCACTAACGGAAGAGTGGTCCGCATATCACTGATAGGAAAAGATAAAGGAAATGGGAGGGGATACTTTTCTGTTGATGGTAGAGTACAAAAATATGATATTTCAGGAACTTCTGATGCTGGTTTTTCTGTTAGTATGCTAAACAGTTTTACAGTTCTTGATGGTGATAATTTTGTCATGGACATAAATCCTGAAGAAGATTTGGAAAAATATATGCCACATATAGCATCGCTAAAAAATTATACAGCAGACGAAGCAAGAGGATTAGCTATCGATCTTGAAATGACTTTTAAAACAAGATATCAAAGAAAAATAGATGTTAAATTGGACATCTAATTTTTTAGTAAACTGCACTTTCTGTAGAAATACTGAATTTTATAATTGTCTTTGAAATTTATATAATGAATTACGTGCAGGGGATATTAGAATTAATCAAACATTGCATATATAAGCATGCCAGCATACTGCGTTATGCTTATTACAAGCACAGCTATTATAAGGTGTTCTGATATCACACTGAATGGATTTTTCTTTTGGCTTTTTGCAGAGAAAAAACTTAGAACAGTTAGTGCCAAAAGTCCCCAGACAGCACTAACTATGATAGCTGTTGACAGTTCTAGAAGCATAACAGGTATTACGAAAGTTAATGTAAACAAAAACTTAGATGAAAAAGTAGATAATGCGGATTCTAAAACATCTCTTTTAACATAATTCTTTTTGGATTCTTCTGATACGTGGATGCTGAACGCATCTGATATCGCGTCTGCTATGGCTATCATTAGTATGGCTCCTATAACAGCCAGCCTTGAATGCGTACCAGCATTTATGCCTATCATTAAACCAAGCGTTGTAATTATGCCAGAAGTTAGGCCGAAACTGAATCCGGTTTTCAATGACTGCCTCATATTAATTGTTTGTGTTTTCGATAATAAATCTTCACTGTTCATTTAGGATATGTATATTTTTAAAGGCTTAACCAAATATTATTGTGATTAATATGGCATTCAAAATATCTGTTAATAAAGAAACATGCATAGGTTGCGGATCATGTGCAGAAGTTTGCAGTAACTTCAAGCTTGTAGACGGCAAGTCAGTTGTAAAAAAAACTCCTGTTAAAGCTGCAGGATGCAATGTTGAAGCAAAAAACATCTGTCCAACGCACTCTATAAAAGTTGAGAAGGCTTAAACCTTTTGAACAAAGCCCGGATTGGGTTCAAACAGCATTCCTTCTCTTTTTAGTTTCTCTATTATTTCCTCTACGCCCTCCACTTCTTGAGATCTGGCTCTGGAAGTTAAATCACTTAGAGATATCTCTTTCTTCTTTTCAGACATTTCGTTTATGATATCCATGACTATTTTTATCTTGCCTCTCTCGCTTGAACTTGTGGATGCGCCCTCTGCTCTGTCAATGTCTATCATGCCTGTTTCAGGATCGAAACCTAGCTGGCGAAGCGAGAATTTCACAAGTTTTATTGCCCGTTCTGCATCACTTTTTCTAACTGTTTCGCTTAATTGTATTTTTGCAGAAGCCTCTGATAAACGGACTAGAGCTTCAAATTGTCTCAGTGTTATAGGTATTGGTGCAGACCCGCCTTCTGCTTTTTTTCTGGTTTTCAAATAGAAAGTTTTTAGGATTTTGCCTGCTTCCTTAGTTAAAACAGGACTGCAATTTCCGCGTGCATAGGCAATGTATTTTCTTACGAGCGCTTGCTCTATTTTCGGTAATGATTTCGTATAATCAGCTTCCCTTGCATTGAGTATGTGATCAACTATTAATTTATCAGTTGTTGTGTCAGGCAAATCACGGAGAGCAAACTTTAGGTCAAACCTTGACAGCAAGCTGTCTGGCAATGTTATTTGTTTGGATATAGCCATGTAAGGATCGAATCTGCTGAATTTTGGGTTTCCACCAGCTAGTACAGATGTCTTAGCCGGTAATGTTGCAACAATAGAAGCCTTTGCTATGGATATAGTTCCCTGCTCCAGGGCTTCGTGCATCGCTATCATGTCGTCTGGTGACATTTTTTCAAATTCATCTATGGACAGAACACCTTTGTTTGCAAGAACCAATGCGCCTGCTTCTAAAACCCATCCGCCCATAAATTGTTCATCCTTGGTAACAGTTGCAGTGTTATGAACTATGAAATTGTTCGCTATGAAATTGTGTTCACCTTCCACAGTAAGATCATAAACCCATTCTTCCTTTATAGTATCTGTACTAACTATTTTATCCCAAAATATGTCAGATGCTGCCAGTTTTCCTAAGAAATCAAAATATTCATGTTTCTTTTCTTTCTTTAATAGCGATACAAATCTTAGCAGACTTTCGGGAGAGAAATTTCTGTTTCCATATTCATACTGGCGCAGATAATAAAGATCTTCGTTGTTTTTTATACCAATCTTAAGGGATTTTCTAACTTCATTAAGCCTTTCACCAACACCAGGAATAACATCGATATTTGTGTTTGGTTTTAGGTTCTTAGATAAGATTTTATCAAGTTTTTCCTTTTTGGATCCTGTAAAATTTATATGTTCTCTGAACTTTTCCAAGTTATCAGCACCCCTTATTAATATACAATATTTTTTCTTTTTCCCACCAAATCCCTTTTTAGACGGTTCTCTTTCCCTTATCTTGCTTAACACAGAAAATCTTAAAAGTGCGGTTTGCAATTCAATTGCCATCCTCTTGCTAGTGGTTGTGAATTCTATATAACTTCCATTTCCCTTTAGAACTACACCGCCATCACAATTGAAAATACCTGAAATGAATTCAGAAAGTAGTTTATTTGATTTTAATATTTCTTCTGGAATTCTTATTTTATCACATTTGATTCCCCTAGGTATGCCTACAGAATCAAGTTTATCACAAAGAGATTTTGATGCAACTCTTACGCATGGTATTCTGTTTTTTTGGTAGTATTTTCTTGGATTAAAGCCTAATTTGTACGAAAGATTAGAAAATTCGTTCAAATAGTATTCGTTTGTGTTATGGAATCTGATCTCTCTTTGGCCCACATCACCGTCTCCTGCTACCATACCCATAAGTCTTGATGTTTTATTGTCCATAAAGGTAGGTTCATGATTGATAGGTATTTTCTTTGCTGTAGCAATGTAATCTCCTGTTTTCATTGCGTTAGCTTTCACCCAAGTAAGCTCACCGTTCCTTATAACTAGAACTGGGTTTTCCTTAGTTAGTTTTATTTCTTTACCTGTGCGTGTCTTTATCTTAATTAATTTATCTTTTGATTTCAATTTGAAAACTTTAGAAACTTTTCTCTTTTTTATTTTCAAGTCTTTGAAATCTAGCATATTAATTTCTAAATCACAATTAGATGATACCCAACCCTCTTTGGTTTTTTCTTTATTTTTCTTTAAGACAGATTCTACAATATCTCCTATATACTTTATTTCTCCGTGAGCTAGAGGTATAAGGGTGTCATAAGACATGCACAAACCAGCACCAGTTACGCCCTTTCCTGAAACGTATCTAGCGCGCGGAACTATCTCAGGTACGAGCTTAAGCAGTTGTGAATTATGAACAAATATTTGGTTTGCTATAAAATTATGAACAAACGGAACCTGCAAATCATAAACCCATTTTTCTTTGGATTGTATTTTTTTTATTCTTTTTATTCTATCCCAGAAAATATCACTGTTGCTCAGTTTGTGGAGGGATTCTATTTTGGTTTTTAGTTCATTGTCTTTCCTAACCGAAGAACAGGTATCAGTAAGGGCATGTTTTATTCTTTTGGTTGTATTCTCCACACTCTTTCTTTTAGGTTTTATTCTGGATTTTCCGCATCTTCCACTCTCATATTGAGATAATAAAGTTTGAGAAAAACCAGCTTTTTTGGACAGCGAATCCTGCGAGATTCCAAGCTCATTTCTTATGTTCTTCAATTCTGCTATACTGGCATTCTGCACGCGCTTCTCCAGATTATCAAGATATTCTAATCTTTTCTTAAAGATATCTAATATCAATTTCATTGGTTTCCTTGTGGGGTTCCTGTCGCCTCGTTCAAAATGCTGATAGGTGCTCCTTGGAACTCCCATACCAAATTGTGTCAGTCTTAACCCTTTTCTGATACCAAACAACGCCTTTGAAAGGTTTGGTACAACATCGGTTATTGAATTTTTATCAGTTAATTTGTCCAATTTCTCTTTTTTCCTTGACATGGAAAAATTTATTTTCTCTTTAAACAGTTTTACATCAGAACCTGAAATTGCTAATCTATGATATTCCCTTAATTTTGGTTTAGGAGAATTGGTGGCCTTTTTTAGCATACTGTGAATTTGAGAGTTTATCCCAAATCTCAGCAAAAGAACCTGTATTTGATCCAAAAGCTCTCTGCTGGCACTAGCCAATTCTATACCTCTATCTTCAACATTTGCTTCGCAGTCAAAGTACACTCGGAGGAAGGATTTAATTTCGTCATCGCTTGTTCTCATTATAATATCTGGAATCTTCTTGTATCTTGATTTCTTTAATAATGCCGGTTCTAACTGCTTTAAAAAACGCCCCAGCTCTATAGAAGAGATGTAGTAATCGAAGGCTCTTTTGCCTTTATGAGGTTTCCTCTTATGAACAGGTAAATTGAATATCCTAGCACAATCCTCATATTCTCTCAGTGATAGAGGATCGTTGTTTGTAAACCATATTAAGCATGTTGAATCGCTTCTCTGCACACACCCTTCTGCTATAAGATAGGCGAGGAATTTGCACAATTCCTTGGATGTCTTTTCAGGAATTTTCATATGTTTCGCGTTGTTTGCCTTTGATTTTTCTATTTCCACGTTTATTTCCTGCGTTTTGCCCTTTGTTGGTATTTTGCTAGGAGATGCTATGAAATCGTTTTTATTCAATTCGCTTGCCTTCTTTGACATTATATAACCATCTGAACAGGTGAAAAACGGGTGGGTTGGTGTGACAGTGATTTTTTTACCAGAAAAAGTTTCAACACTGTATAGATATTTTGGGCTTTTTCTTTTCCAGAATATGTTAGCCTTAGTTTCCTGTGCTTTTCCATCAAGTGACATGCTTATTAGATCATCGTTACCGTTAGCATAAAAACCGTCGTCTATTGCTTTTATATTATCTTTTAATTTATTTTCCACAATATTCTTTATGGGTCTAAGTTCTCCGTTCTTAAGAACCACTTTTGTGTCTCCTGTGACACATTTACCAGAAGCAGGATCTCCTATCAAAAGAATATGTATGTCACCCCTGATATGCGTGCCATCTTTAAGATGTTGCGGAACTCCGCCAAACAATTGTAGTATTATGGATTCTTTTATCTCTCTCATGCCGTACAATGACGGAGCGAGTGAATCCACAAGGGTTTCATAAATGCCAGGATCTTTAGCCATTTCTTTTATTCTCTCTTTATCGCTTTCTGATATGTCAATATGATGCCAGCCTATTTCCAATGGCTCTACATGATTGCCATCTATAAAGAATTCCAGCTTAGTTGAATAGCTTTTTCCTTTTGGCGTCTCTCTTAGTATGCCTGATATTTTGAGTCTGTTGCCTGGGTCTGTTATTCTTCTCATTTCTGGTGAAACAAGATCATCAATTAGAACGATTGTAACCTGAGAAGGCCTGTCACCCTCTGTCAGTTCAAACGGTTCCTCGATGGTTATCCATCTCGTGTCAACCATTTTTTTGCCTGTCTGCTTGAAGGCTTTTCTGCTTCTGCAGGTATCATTGGTGCACTGGAATGGCCTCATTATTATGCTGGCCCTTATGGGCTGAATTATCTCTTCGCCGCACTCTGAGCACTCCCAAAAGCTCTCAGTAATCTCTGGTCTTATCTCAGAAGCACGCCTTACAGTGCCCTCAACAGATATTAATTTTGATAAGTGCCTTGATCTCAAATTTCTTATAGAAGTTAATTCTGGCAAATTATAGAAACGGACATTAAATGGATTTGGCAGATCTATGTCCTTTACAGCCTCGTTTATTATCTCAAAAACGTTATCAGGCTCTATTAACAGTAAATCTGCTATCTCTGAATTGTACTTGTGAAGTGTGCTGTAATCAACGTCCAGAGCCTTGTTCTCCATAGAAGCAGAAGTCATCTCGGTCTCGTAGTTCTCATGCAGAAACTCCTTAATCTTGGCTATGAATTCTATCCTTTTCTTCTCAGATATTTCGATAGCTAATTTTACAGAAGTCATATCATTTTCTTGTAACTAAGCTTTAAAATATGGTCTGTTCCGAGAAATTGACGGTTAACAGTTTTATTTGATCGTTGACAATAATTAAACAATGGCTGATAAAAAACTGGTTGATTACATCGAGAAGCAAATGAAAAAGGGGCGCACAAGGAACGAGATAGGAAGAACTCTGGTTAAGCATGGATGGAAGAGAGAAGATGTTGTCGAAGGCCTGAATGAAGCTGAGGGCAAAAAGCATTCAGATTTCATGAAATACCTTCCTAAAAAGAAGGTAAGAAGGAGGTCTCTAAGGGATGAGTACATGAGATTCAGATTCAAAAAGAAGCACAAACAAAAACCAAAGGGCATTATTGATCATATTAAAGCTGTTTTTTCAAAGAAACCATCAGCCAAATAAACCAGCTATGCTATTTGACAGGTATTCAAATAACTCCATTATCATAGCAAAGAAATCTCTTACCGGGTTTATTGGAACCTGCTTTTCTATGTTAATTTTTTCGTAAACAACATTATCCTTAACTATGATAGCGAATAACTGATCGTCACCGGTGCATGTTTCATTGACACTGCTGTTCATAACAATATGTTTTGTCTCGCCTTCTTCAACAGTAACAACAAACAGTTTCACTTCTTTTAGTTCTTCAGTGGCCAAATTCTCTATTTTTAGTATTTTTGTAGCGCCCATGTTCTCAATATCAAAACTAATTTCAAATTGATCCCCGCAATCCAAACCCTGTGCTGGCTTCTCTATATTTTTTATCACAAAACCTAAAACTCTTTTTACATCAAAATCCTTTTTAACAACCTCGCCTGTATCTGTTGCTGCAATCAGATAATGGTTTCCTGTGACTTCTGCCAGAATTTCATTTTCTGTAAACTTTAAATCAGAATAGAGTCTGTAATTGCCATCACTACTTACAGTATAGTCAATTGTTCCTCCTTTCAATATTGAGGGGCTGTCCAAAACCAGATCCAGGTAAGAGTAGTCCTTTTCTGTGGGTGATACTGTTAAATTAACAGTTACTTTATCACCTAAAAAAGTGTATATGTCTGCAAGGTTGAAATACTTAAGACTTTCATCCAGATCAGAGCGGGCTTTGATAACAAAATGCGTCTTTTCTTCCTCGCCAGGGCAGACTGCTATAACCCTTTCTCCTTTAACATCCACTATGGCTCTTTTATTGCTGTCCACTCTGGGAACAATACCGACACTGGTAGCAACACATCCTTGATCTGCTTTAACTCTTGTTTTTATTTCAACAACAGCAGAATCGCCAAATCCTATTTCCTCAGGAAACAGCTCATAGGATGTTGTGAATATTTTTTTAATTTCAGTGTACTGGTTATTGTTCAATCTAACAGAAGGCATCTCCATTGTTATGGTGGTGGATTCGTATGTCCTGTAGTTTGATGTCATGACAACATCATCCGAATCTAGAAATCTGCCAAGCGCTATATGAGTTGCATCAATCCAACCAATTTCGTCCCATGTCGGATCAACAGGAACCCATTCATCCAGGTATACTTCCGCCCATCCATGATATCCCCAGCCACCCTTGCTGTAAACAACTCCAGCAACATAGCGTGCTGGTATGCCAACAGATCGGGCCATTGCAACAAAAAGCGTAGCAAACTCATCGCAGGTTCCTATTCTGTTTCTGTAAACCCATTCAGAGTCCTTTGCAACTTCGCTCAGGCCTATATCATAAATAATATTTGCGTATATCCAATGAGATAGTTTTGTAACAACTTCAAAAGAGTTCTCAGAATCCTCTACTATTTCATTTGCCTTTATGCGTATATCATCTGTTATCTTAGTGTTATTGCCTTCTGAAAGATATTTCAAAAGAAAACCGAAATTAGCTGGAAGCTTGTATGGGTAAGTAATTTTTTTAGCGCCAGTTAATTCCGCATTGCTAATCACGTGCATCTTAACAGTGTACGTATCTGATTCAAATTCATCCCACATAAGAACTAATTTTTTGTTCCCGTATTCGTCTGTTATAATAGAGTAATCAGTTGATACCTGAAGGCCAGTGTATTCTTCAGGTAAAATATAAAGCGTGTGATTATGATCCTCAATCTTGGTGCTCGCAAATATATCTGCTGTAAATGTTATGTCAGTTTCCAATCTTCCTACGCTCTGCGGATTGATTTCATTACCAAATTGAATATAGTTCTGCGCATTAGCCAGAGTCGGTAAAATAGACAGAACTAGAATTATCATTATCAATGTATTTTTCTTCTCCATGGAAACCATGAATTAACAACAACCGCACTTCTTATTGATTTTCTTTTCTGTTGTTTTTTTTACTGCTTTCTTTTTAGTAGCCATAATCATCACGTCTTGCAGGGTCCCTCATCTGTGCATCCACAATCAAGCCCGCAATCTTCTGCGCTGTCATTCAGACAAGTAATGCCATCACATGTATTGTCAGTGCAACCGTATAGTCCGCCAGTAATTGTGCAACTTGCTGGATCGTCTGGAGTGCATGTTCCATAAACTATAAGATTGTATGCAGTGAATGTTGTCAGAGCCAAACTAGCAAACAGTATAATAGTGAATACCCAAGAAATGGCCTCAAAATGGCTGTTAACAACTTTGGCTAAACCCGCGCTTCTGTTCATTAATTTTCCTGTAATTTTTGCCTTAACCTGCTGGTTAAATGTGCTTTTACACGGCCTCAACGTAAGTCTTCTGCCTACGCAAGAGAAGGCTTCTTTTGCCCATCTCCTGTATTTTGCTGAGAACAAACCCATTATTCCCAATACAACCGCAGCCGCAATGCAAATGCTCATAATAATCCTTTTTGAATCAAACCTTTTTTAAAAAGGTTTGTCATAATAACCATATTTAGAGTTACTTATTAAAAAATGTCGTATTTTTAAGGTTCTAGCCCTACTCCACAATCTCAACAGTGTTCATAACAACAGGCGTTACTGGCCTGTCCATTGCATCAGTTTGGGTCTTTCCAATCTTCTCAATTACATCCATGATGGAATTCGTCGTCTATAGTGTATCCTGGTCCGCCCATGCCAGTGCCCTGCGGATCTCCGCCCTGAATCATGAAATCATCAATAACTCTGTGAAAAATAACACCGTTATAAAATCCATCTTTAACCAGCTTCAAAAAATTTTCTGAAGTATTTGGGACCTTGTCTTCAAATATTTCTACCTTGAAATCTCCCATGCTTGTGCTGAACTTTACTATTGAATTTGACATTTTGCTTTCCTCCTTTATGAAATTTCCAGTAATGGATACTGAAACAACTGAAACAATGACCATTATTATAATCAGACCCAGCAATTTCTTTTTGGCCATATTATCAGTTAGCGTATGATTATTTAAATGTTTATATACCTCTTTTAGTTGACAGATATAACACAAGTCGCTTTTTTTACGTGAGAAGAATTAGAGACTTGTGGCCGCTGCTCAAAAAGAGCACGAGTACCAAATTTATGTAAATATGCGGGCTCCTTTTTTCATTGCGCAACCGCATAAGTCTGTTCTCTGCGCAACTTTTGTTACCTTTGCTTTACCAATTATTGCGATGGACAGTAGTTTTTATCACATCCTTTTTCCATGGTGTCCTAAGTTCTCCGACCAAAGAACTTTCAGTATGTACAGATGTTCATTCGCACCTCCTTTATGAATCACAGTTTGCCTTGATATATTGATGAGTCGACTAACTCCCAATTCAATACAGCAACATGATATCAATGTGATGTGTTAAATCAGAATGGGCCCAGCGAACATCACTGGATTGACATAAAATGCCGTACATTCACAGAATGTAAAGCCCATTCATTTAGTTGTTGGCGGGTTATTTGCCGCCGCCTGATGGGGTAGTTGAGCCGTCTGAATGAACGTCTCTTGAGTCGTGGCTGAAAGCTGAACTTCGCTCAGCCCTCATGGAACCGTTATCGTTTATTCCAGTGACGCTGTAATCCTGTCCACTGATTGTGACATGATTACCGTCCCAACCACTACTTCTGACTTCCACTCTACCGGAATTATCGGTATTAGCTCTCGGGGAGTCGCTGTCACCGCTTATTGGAGTTGAATCTGTCATGGTGTTTAACCTCCTTTTTGTCGTGATTATTTATTTGGTTAAACGCCCGTGATGATGTTGCATT
>JBDRJQ010000018.1:0-13284 GCA_043814765.1 Nanobdellota archaeon
TCCTTTGCGTATTTGTGACCTGCTGGGTTTTTTTCAATCGCATAAATATTTGCATCAGGATGATTTTTAGCAATAGCTATTGCATACGGGCCTACACCAGAAAACATAACAAGTATCTTCTCACCACTGTCAACTTGCGAAGAGATGCGTTGCCGTTCAGTAGCTTCGCGAGGCGAAAAGTAAACCTTTGTAACGTCCATTTTGTATTTGCATCCGTGCTCTTTGTGAATTGTTTCAGTTGACTTGCCAAGAATTTTTTTCATGCTTCTTGTTCTAAATTCTCCTTCACGTCCGCTGGTTTTCTTGCACACTGTTTTTATATGAGGATGCAGTGAAACAATACTATTTGCTATGTATTTTTCTTTCTTTTTCAATTCGTCTGGTATTTCTATTATAGCTATGTCGCCTACTGTATCAAAACTAATTTTTAGAATTTCTAATTCCTTCTTTGTTAACTTGTCTTTTAACAGCTCTTTTAGCTTCATAAGATTTATTAGGAACCGATATAATATATTAAAAACGCTTTGGTGGTTTTATGAAAGACTTATTAAAAGAACTTGTTAACATACCTTCTGTTTCTGGATATGAAAAGGATATAGGAGAGTTCATGAAGAAAAAACTCAAGCCTTATGTGAACAGCATCAGAACAGACAAGATATGCAATGTTATAGCAAAGAAAGGCTCAGGTTCGCCTAAAATTATGATTACAGCGCACATGGACAAGATTGGCTTGATTGTGAAGTATATTGATGAAAGAGGATTCATCCGTTTTGAAGGCCTTGGCGGATTTGATGACAGGACGCTTTTAACAAATAAAGTAAAGATTCACGGTTCTAAGGGACCTGTTATTGGAGTTATAGGAGCAAAACCTCCGCACATACAGGAAAAAGAAGAGATGAAAGAAGTAATTAAAATGAAAAACATGTTCATAGACATTGGCGCAAAAAGCGATAAGGATGTAGCAGATGCCGGAATTGAGGTGGGAAGCCACATAACAATCCATAGCGAATTCAACAGCCTTATTGGATCTCGTGTTACCGGTCCTGCTTTTGATAACAGGGTAGGATGCCTGATGCTTTTGGAAGTTGCAAAACACGCCAAAAACTTCAAGGGATCGCTTTATATTGTCGGCACAATACAGGAAGAGACAGGACTAACTGGCATAAGAGGCTCGACATTTGCTGTGAATCCTGATGTTGTTATAGGCATCGACACGACAATACCAGGAGACATGCCTGAAGTAAAGCCTGGTGAAGCACCTATATCTTTGAGCAAGGGACCCAGTCTGGAAATAAGGGATTCCATAAACATAATACATCCACAAGTGAAGAAAATGATATGCGAGGTTGCTAAGAAGAAGAAGATGCCGCTTCAGCTCAATGTACTTTCAGGCGGCGCAACAGATGCCTCTGTTGTTAATCTGGTAAGGGAAGGCATACCAGGAGGATCGGTTTCAGTGCCTACACGCTATCTTCACACAGGCATTGAAGTGCTTGACATGAAGGATGTAGAAGCTGAAATAAAACTTTTGCTAGAGGTTATCAAAGAGGCGCATAAGTATTTTTAATTTAGTATCTTAATTCTAGACCCAAGCGGAATTATCTCTAGCTCGCCTTTGTAAGTTGTTATTTCACCAGTAATCTGAATGTTATCACCATTCTCTAGCTTTGAAACAATCACGCCATTTAATTCCAATTGTTTCACTGTCTCATCCCAGAGTATGGTTTTAATTTCTCCTGTATTGTCTTTGAGCGTGAAGAAAACATGACCATCTTCATGCTCGTATAAATCCTTAATCTCGCCTGAAACAGTCACAGCTCCGCCTATCATATTGCCTGTTACTTCGCCAATGTTTATTGCAGCTGAAACTGTGAATGTTGATACGAAATATAGCGCTATTATTCCAACAACAGCGCCTATTAAAGACATTCTTATGAGTTGTTGTTCATTCATAACGATTAGTTAGAAGTTAAAGTTTTATGACTCTGTGTTTTAGAACTCCCTTAAATATCCCCAGTTATGCAGTCTGTCGCTGTCTTCAAACCATCTGTTTCCTATATCCTTTCTGTAGTACATGTGCGGTATAATAATGTTGTTTATCCTGCTGTAAGCCTGATTCTGCGCCTGCTTCATTGTTTGGCCAGTACCGCAGACAATGAGTGCAACACCAGAAGTTCCTGTAATGACCCACTGCTCGTTGAGAAGCTTAACATCTTCTATATGTATTCCTTCCAGGCTCGGCTTCTTGAAAATTATCACAGAATCTTTTGACTGAACTTTAAAAGTCTTATTATCATTGAACGGGAAGGGTGGAACAACAATCCTGACTCCTATCTGGAAGCCGCTTCTGACTTTAAGCTTGACATCGCGTTTGTGAGCTAATCCATAGAAAAACTCGCTTATAGGAGTTATCATCCCTTCCTGCTGGATGCTTATTGTCGGGTAGCCGAACCGCGACGTGAACTCTAAAGGATATATTCCGTTGTTGTTTACAATACAGTTCAGATCTATGTAGCCGATATACTCCTCTTCTCTGAGGGTCTTTTCCAGTTTTTTCAACGTCAGGTTAAAAATTTTGTTCGGTCCTGACCAGAACATCATCGTGCCCATTTCTCCTGTAGATGGACCGATATTTCCTGGGAAAAGTTTCTTGTGCTCAAAATTTATGTTTATTGGCTCAATAAACTCATGCCCATTGAAAAAAGCACCTACAGCCACCTCAACGCCTGTGACTCTTTTTTGCAACTGAAACACTTTTATCTTCTTTGCCCACGCATCCCTGTAAGCCTCTAAAACTTGAATGACATCTTTTCCGTCATCTTCTTCACCAACAAAAAGAAATCTCTTAACATTCTGCGCTTCTCCGCTTGGCTTTAGCACATATTTCCCAGGATTTTTTTGGACAAAGTCTATAGCGTCATCAAAGGAAGTAAATTCCTGGTATGGTATTATATTTATTCCATGCTTCTTGAGCTCTTCCTGGCCGAATGCTCGGCTGTCTTCCAACTCATCACTGTATCTTGTTCCGCCGATGACATTATGGCCCTTTTCTCTCAGTGCTTGCGCTTTTTTGCCATGACCTAAAACATCATCAAAAACTATAACATCCGCCCAGTCTACTTCCCTTCTCCAGCTTCTGGTTTTCGGGACAAAACCGTCTGCTATGTCCCTGTCTGTTTTATTTTCAATAAAATATTTTACATTATGCCCTTCTTTAGCAACCTGCCAAGCAATATCACTGATTAAGGCGTCTATAGAAACAAATAGAAAGTTTTTTTGTTCCATATCTGATATTTAATAGTTTCAATGTTTATCAACCTTTCGTTTTATTTTCTCAACTTAATTGTCATCAAATCGCTGTATACAGGACCTTTATCTGTTAATTCACTCTGCTTCAGTTTTATTTGCTTCACGAGCATTTTACCTATTTCTAGATTTCTTTTGCTTTCAACCTCATGAAGGAGAACATCCTTGTTCTTACCAGTCTTCACGCGCCCTATTGTTATGTGAGGATGAGGTTCATAATCTTCACTTCTTAAATAATCAAGTGATGTGTTTAATGCTCTTATCATGTTCACAAGTTCACTTCTGCCTTCACTTATACCCAACCAAACTATTTTCATAAAATCTGGTCTACCGAAATAGCCCATACCTTTGATATCAACTTTGAATTGCTTCACTCCAGATAATGTACTGGATACATCCTCTTTTAGCTTTTCTATCTGTTGTTCTGCTACTTCACCTAGAAACTTCATTGTTATGTGAAGATTCTCAGGCAATGTGAAAGCAACATCAACACCCTTCTTTCTTATAGGATTTATCTCATTTTCTATCTTTTCTGTAATCTCAGCATCAAGGTCGACTGCGATAAAAAGTCTCATAAAAGGTTATTGGTTCTTATATTTTTAAAACAATTTCCGAAACTGTTTCACATTTTATAAAACAGCATAAAGCAAGACTTTCACACGAACCTTCACATAAACAAGAAAATAAAAACGTGAACTTCACAACTATTGGTTTTATAAATTATATGTTTAATATGAATCTATGAAGTTTTTGTGAACTTCACATTAAATAATATTTTGATTGGTGATTTAATGGAATACGGTAACTTTAAAACATTTAATTGGGTTTCTAACCCATTTACATTTAAGATTATGCCTGATCTGTTTGTCGGTTATTCAAAGGAATTTAGTAAAATATCATCAAACATAGAGGGCGGAAACAAATTCTCTTTATTAATAGGGCCAACAGGTTCTGGCAAGACAACGTTTCTAAAACATATAGTTGATCAATATTCTTCACACAACAGTCACATAATGTACGTATCCAAGCCACCAAAGGACCCAATGGACTGGTTAACGGTTTTCAACAAGTTCACGCGAAAAGGAATACTAGGTTCATTACTTTCACGCAAAGAAGATGTGAACTTGTACACGTTAAGTACGCATGTGAATAAAAAATTAGGAGATAGAAAATGCATCCTTCTTATTGATGAGTGCCATGAAGCATCCTTAGACAGTCTTGAATGGCTTAGAACACTCGCAGATCACGTAGATAATCTTTCTATTATTTTAGCTGGTTTACCTATATTCGAAACAATATTGAAGAACAATCTCGAGACTTTTAGAAGAAGAATAAATTCTGTTGTAGAGCTAACAAATCTAACAAAATCAGAAACAAGAGAACTGATTAAGAGGAGAATAGAGAAAAGCGGGGGAGAAGACATCAAACCCTTTACTCATGAAGCAATAGAATTAATATATGAAAGAACTGCTGGGTTCCCACGTGAAGTTATCCGTGCGTGCTATGAATTTGTAGAAAAAGCAGCTGAAAAGAACACAACAACCATAGACATAGATTTTTTAGGAGAAATGGAAGAACCGATTAAGAGAGTCTCTATTGAAACAATAAGCACTCTCCCAGAAAGGCAGAGGAGTATACTAGAAATACTTTCACAGAATGGTGAAATGACACCGTCTGAGATAATACCAAAAATGAATGTAAAGGACTACAAAAACAGAGAAAACGCTGTAAGATCTGTTAACAATTTACTGAAAAGGCTGATGCGAGACAAGTTCGCTGAGCGTGTACGTGTAGGAAAAACCTACAAGTATAAAGTATCAAAAAAGTTTCAGACTTTGATGGTTGAGGCCTAAAAGGAAACAGGAAACTTTAAAAAACTTATCATTAATAAAGAAATACAACTCAGATTTGTAATATATTGGAGGTCGTTTATGGACGAAAGAATAAGAAGCAGGCAACTCATTGGCAAGATATTGATTTCTGAAGAAACAGGAAAGAAATTCGGTGTAGTAGGTGACATTGATTACATAATCGATTCTGGAGAAATCATACATTTAGTGCTGAATGAACCAACAGCGCACACAGCAACATTGAATCTTAAAGAAGATGAAAAAAGAAGGCTAATGGTGCCATTCTCTGCTGTAAAATCAGTAGGAGACTTTGTCATAGTTGCGGAGAAAGATATTGCTTAATTTTTATTTTAAGAATTTTCCAAGCAGGTTGATTATCTTTTCTCCGCTGACAAGGTCAGGCATTACAACATAGTCTGCTCCTGCCTTGTATAGCTTTTCTGAATCTTCTGTTGTATGAGCTCGAGCCAGTATGTTTATTTTTGGATTAAATCTTCTAGCTTTTCTTATAACAAAGGAAGCTAGATTACTATCAGGTATTGTGGATATCAAGAGTTTTGCATCAAAAAGCCCTATAACTTTCAGTAGTTCTTCACTATCAGCATCACCGTACAGGCAGTTTATTTTGCTCTCTCTTAGTTTTTTGACTGTTTCAGGATTATGATCAGCCACAGTGAATTTATATTTCTTTTTTATCAAGAATTCCACTATCTTTCCACCCATGATGTCACAGCCAAAAACAACTACATGATTTTTCATCTTCCGGGTGGGTTTGCTCTCAATTTTATGAATCATTTTTGGCATGGTGTATTTTTCAAGCGAAGGCATCTTTATAAATGAAAGAGAATGATAAATTCTGTTACGGAATTTCATAGTGTAAGGTGTTAATAGCATTGAAACCACTACAATGCTAACTATGAGAGAGTAGATATCTGCCCCAAGGTGACCTAAAACAAGTCCTTGTGCAGCTATTATAAATGAAAATTCGCTTGCCTGGCCCAGACCAGATCCTATCATCGAAGATATTCTTCCTCCGTATCCAATTAAAAGATATGTTAGGCTGAGTATTGCCGGTTTCAGTACTACAACACAAAAAAGTATAAGTATGAAAGGAACAAACATCGTACTTATTATAGACAGATTCAGCTGCATTCCTAGGCTAGTGAAAAATATAACAGAAAAGAAATCCCTTAGAGAATGAGTTTCGCCAACAATCTCGACATTATATGGAAATTTAGCTAAGGCTAGTCCTCCTATGAAGGCGCCTATAACTATTGAAAAACCAAGAAGACTGGATAAACCAATGAAAACAAAACAAACAGCAATTGCTGTAAGAAACAATACTTCATGAGTCTTTGCAGCAGTATCCAAAACCCTCATGAAAACAAAATGGTTTAACAACAACGCCAGTGCAAATAGTCCTACTCCTTTAAGCGCTGTAATAATCATTAATTCAGGCGAGAGTGCCACTGCAAAACTTCCAAGCAAAGGAAGCACCATTATAACTATTACATCCTGTATTATGAGGATACCTATCATTATTCTGCCATGAAGAGTCTTTATTTCGTTCTTATCAGAAAGTAATTTAGCTACGATCATTGTACTGCTGAATGCTAACAGCAAACCGATATATGTACTTATCAAACTGTTCATGCCCAAGAACATGGAAGCCAATAAGTATCCTATGAAGAAGGTGGATGCAACTTGTATTGATGTTCCAATTAATACAGAAATACCCACACCCTTTAGCTTCTTGAAATCTATTTCCAGTCCAATTGCAAACAAAAGGAAAGCAATACCGAGCTCTGCTAATATAGTTATATTTTCTGCATCTGTTATCAGACCAAGCCCTATCGGACCTATTAGCACGCCTGCAAGAACGTATGCAACAATAACTGGCTGCTTCAATCCTCGGGCAAGATAAGCAAAAATAGTTGCTATTACAATAATCACGCCTATGTCAAACAACAAAAGAGCCATATTATATAATTCATTAGATAAAATAAAAGGTTGCTTCCTCTTTAAATTGTTTTTTATCAACTGTTAATTGGTGATTTTTTGAGAAATGACAAACAAGGAAAACTTTTTAGAAGAACAATGGAAGAGAAACAAATTTTTGAGAAAGAAAATTTATCACCTTTAGCGTGTATGTCTTCTGAAAGTGAAGGCAGAGAAGTCCAAGAACAAGAAGATCTTTATCTAACATGTTTTGAGGTAGATAGAGAAAGAATATTATCAAGTGCAGGTTTTAGAAGATTAAATGGAAAAACACAGGTCTTTTCTTTGCCTAAAACCGCCGATGTTAGTAATAGGATGATACATACATATGAGGTGGAACAGTTAGCCACCTATATAGCATCAAATTTGGGATTGAACATACCTCTTGTTCAGGCAATAGCCTTTGGTCATGATGTTGGTCATCCACCTGGTGGTCACGCAGGAGAAAGAGTATTAACAGAACTCGGTGGAGTTCCGTTTAAACACCAGGAAAACTCTGTGAAAGTATTACAATCAGAAGGGCTTAACCTTGCATATGAAGTTATAGATGGCATATTAAAACATTCATGCGGTTCTAAAAAGATAAGCGATTCCGATCTTCCTGAAACAATGGAAGGATTGTTGGTTGCTTATGTAGATAAAATCGCATACACTTTTAATGACATAGAAGATGCTAAGAAAGCAGGACTCATAAAAGAATCTAGCTTGCCTGATAGTGTTAAGTTAAGGTTGGGTACCAGCGCCAGAAAAAGAATAATAACACTTAGAGAGGCTCTTATAGATTATAGTTTGAATAAAAGCGAAATAGGCCTTTCGGATGAAATGGAAAGCGTTTTTGAAGAAACTAGAGATTTCATGTTCAAACACGTCTATAAGCATATAATGGTTTCTGATGAGGAAAGGAAGTTTGGCGAGTGTTTACGTTGGTTATACGGAAAACTTCCGACTATAGAAACCTTTTATGGGAAGGATCCTTTAGAAGTTCTTGCTTATATGACAGATACCGAGGCTCTGGATTTAATATCAGAGTATATGATGCCTGATTCTTTGGTATAATTTAAGCGTCCTTTATGCCTTCTCCTGTAACCAAGAAGATTGTTTCACCTTCTGGAAGTGCTGGAGAATCTATTAACTTTGCAATTCTCTTATCACCCTTACTTTTTCGTAGGTATAATCTAAATGTTGCCTGGTGACCCAAGATATGACCTCCAATTGGTACTGTGGGGTCACCGAACATGACATCAGGACGTGACATAACCTGGTTGGTTACGTAGATGGACAAGTTGTACAGGTCTGCGAGTCTCTGAAGTGCGTGAAGGTGCCTGTTGAGCTTCTGCTGACGATTTGCGAGGGTACCTCTGCCTAGGTAGTCACTCCGAAATGCAGCAGTCAAAGAATCAACAATTACTAATCTTACACCTTCCTTTTTGATGACCTCTTCTGCTTTGTCAACTAAAAGAACTTGATGATCAGAATTGTAAGCTCTTGCGATTAATATATTCTCAAGAGCCTTTTTTGGATCAAGGCCAACACCCTTTGCCATTTGCATAGCTCTTTCCGGCCTGAAACTGCCTTCTGTGTCTATATACAGAGCCTTGCCTCCAAGACCGCCTTTCTCAACTGGAAGCTGAACGTTTATTGCCAATTGAATAGCAAGTTGCGTCTTAGCAGAACCAAATGCTCCATGAGTCTCAACAATGGCTTGCGTTTCAATGCCGCCACCTAACAATGTATCCAGAGTTTTGGATCCTGTTGTAATTTTACCAACCTGTTCTCTTTTTTTGAGAACAGCTGTTGCACTCTCAAAACCCATCTGCATGCTGTCACGTGCAGCGTTTATTATTTTTGCAGCAGTGTCCTCTCCTATGCCGACATCACTGGATAATATTCCCGGAGCAGATGCTGCTATAGCCATCATGTTATCATAACCAGCTTCTTTTAATTTTTCCAGTGTCTTCTCTCCAACACCAGGGAGTTTTTCAATATCTTTAGCCATAATATCACCATCCTAAGACATAGTTTTCAACAGCTCTTCAGCCTCTTTTTTTACGTCAACCCTACTGATGTCGTTAGCAACCATTTCTAATCTTTCTGTATAACTGTTCTGCTTTACTCGTCCCTGCAGTACAAACTCGTTTCCAAGCACATTGACGTGATCATAAATTTTTAATACATCTCCCTCTCTTTCACCTAATTGTTTCAGTTCTTCAGATGTTTTACCAAGCAATTTTTCTGCTGTTTCACCAAAGAACACTACCCGTATATTTCCGCTTCCATCATCAGCTACAGCTGACATAACCATCCTGAAACTAGGTGTTACTTCTCCATGCTCATCACATGTCCATTTTTCATTCAGAAGTTTTGCCCTTGTGCTGCATTGAGGGCACACCTCATAAAAGGGATTTCTTTTGAAAAGTTGCACGATACAGGCTCTTATTTCGCCGTGATCGCCTTCTTTTAATTCATTTATCTCCCTTCTGTGCACTGTTTCAAAACTTTCTTTCATTCTTTCTTTTGAAGGAAGTTCTATAACATCTATCTTCTCGTCTATTTTTTCTAATTTGCCACGACCAACACGAAGTTCAAGATTACCTCTGTTATCCATTTTTACATAGCCGCCTGTTATCCTGATTGTTTCATCCTCTTTCAATCCATTCTCCTTAATAATATCAATTTCTTCGTTCCATAATGAAAGTCTGACGACACCTGTCTCGTCGCCTATAACAATGTTTGTAACCTGACCGGGCTTTCCGTTTCTCTCAAAATCCCTTACTTCTGCTACATTAACAATTCTGCCAACAATATCAACTGATCTCAAGCCTGACATGAGGTTCTTTATTTTAAGCTGTCTTTTTGTTTCCTTAAGTAAGTTTACACCAAGCTCTCTTGCAACAATATGAGCAGCCCCTTCCTCAGAAACAAGACCAGACAATTCATCTTGCTTGTCCTCTATCATTTTATTAACCGTTTCACTGGGTGTACTAGAATGTTTAGAAATCATTTCTATGAGTTTTTCAAGAGATTCGTTTGAAGACATGAAAAATCTATAATTTTAAACTTTATATTCGTTGAGACAATTATTCAAAATTTCGACAATTAACCAAGTATAAACAGGCAAAAAGCATAGTTTTTTATTGTTTTTACGTAACAATTGTATAGTTAATATAAAATATCATGCGTAACTAGATAGAAGAGCAGTCTGTGAGAGGTTTTGGATACAACCTTTTACAGAAGTGGGAGCTCTAAAAGGTTGTTATGGATAAGAAAGACAGGATTTTGATTTTAAATGTAGATAGGGACGACGACATAGGCCAAAAAGCAAAAATAGCAGGCCCTATAATAGGAAAAGAAAATGTTATTAAAGCGGCTGTCGGTCTTGGTCTTGCTGATCCAGAAGATTCTGATACCAATGCTATATTTCAAACAGCTCGCGTATATGAAGAGCTTAAGAAAGATCATCTAGTAGAAGTGGCTGTTCTAACCGGTCACAAAAATGTTGGCATGGCTTCTGACAAAGAAGTCACACGCCAATTAAATGAAGTTTTAGATAATTTCACTGCTGATTATGCTGTTCTTGTTACAGACGGCGCAGAAGATGAACATGTTCTTCCTATAATACAATCAAAACTTCCAATATTATCTGTTAGTCGTGTAGTTGTGAAACAGTCAGAGAAGCTTGAATCCACTTATTACAAGGTAAAGGATTTCATTGATGAATCTTTGGATAATCCTAAATTTTCTAGAATAGTTTTTGGTTTGCCTGCTCTGGCTTTAATACTGTATGCTCTTTTTGGAATAGAAGGATGGAGATTGATAGTCGGTGTTGTTGGTGCATATCTTTTCGTAAAAGGTTTTAAACTGGAAAAATATTTCCGAGGCGTCTTTGAAGAACTTAGTTCATCGCTTACCCGCAGACGTTTTGCTTTCTTTAGCTATGTAGTAGCTGCCTCGCTTGCAGTTCTAGCTAGCTTTAGAGGATACACCATTTACTTGGAATGGGTTGATATAGGACTAATAGAAGCAGTATCAGCATTCATATCATCGTCTATATACTTTTACTTTGCTTCGTTTGCTGCTGCCTGGATAGGCAGAAATATAGGTGCGAAAAAGAGAACAGTTAGAAAAGTTTCATCAGTGATAATATTCGGTTTCGCAGTATCGCTTGTAGTAAACAACGCTGCTCTGTTATTGATAGAACCAGAAATAACAATGCTTAATTTCTTCATATCAATAGTAATAGGATTTGCAATGTTATTTGTAGCACTATTGCTTGAGTGGAAATAAATTAAAGGAAATAAAAAATCTTATTTCTAACTTTATTAAAAAGAAGAATAAAGGAAGTGAGATCTATCTCTTTCTTCGCTTTGTTGTTCTTCTGGCTGTTGTCCTTCTCTTAGCTGTTTTTCGAGCAGTGGTTTTTCTTCTTGCAGTCCTTTTGGCTGGTCTTCTAACAGCCCTTCTTGCTGTTTTTTCCGTAGCTGTTTTCCTGGCTGCTGCTCTCTTTCTTTTTGCTGATGTTTTTGCTACTCCTTTTATGCTTGCCCTTATTCTTTCTGGCAAGTAAACATTCATGTATCTTTCAGCACCCCTTGCATTACTGACTGCTTTTTTAACTTCATTTCTTATTTTTGCGTCCAAAAGAGAAAGTTCTTTTGTTACTCTCTGTGAAGATACATTCAATGCCCTTTCTGAAATGTTTCCTGTTTTGTATCTTTCATGTTCATTTTTGAATTCATCAATTACAGCTTGCTTTGCGTTTTGAAAAGAACGAACACCTTCTCCTCTTGCAACAACTTCTCTTACCATTTTATCAAGTCTTTTTTCATCAATTTTTCTTATTTGTACCAAAATATCACCTTACTATATATTTGTCTGCAGCCCCATATAAATGTTAACGGGATATATATACCTTTTAGTTGACATAAATTAAAAGAACGGCGTCAACAGGAAGTTGGCGCACATTAAAATTAGGAGGTTTTAAACGGTTCGTCTTGATTTGTTGCGTTCTTACTCTTTCGGTTCCTCGCCTGTTCCGTTGCATTGCGGACATTTTTTGCTACCGCCACAACAATTGCTTGGAACCCTTCCCGTACCCTTGCATTTCTTGCAGGGTTTTGTTGGGATTAACTTATAATCGCTACTATCGCCAGCCAGGATGAGTCTCCTTTCTGATTTATTAATCTTATTTTATCCTAACTGTTTGCTCTGTACCTGCACACTGGCTTCCGTTATCCTCCTGGTGTGAAGGGATTGAAACCAGGTATTTTTCTTTGTCTACCTCCTTGTCAAATTCCGTCCCGCAAACAGGGCATTTTATGGTGACGAGTTTCTTGCCTGCGTCCACATGTGGCCTCCTTTCTGGCTCAGAAATTGACTTTGCAGGTTTATGAAACAGTTGCATATCTCCCCAGTCATGTTACAGGCAATATGTTGAATAGCCTGAAGAATGCTGTGCCAAACATAACTATGGCGATAAGTGCTCCTAAAAAGATGTATGATCGACCTTGAATGCGATCTGCTGCAGAATATTTCTGCAACCTAATTCCCCACCGAATGAAAACAAAGCCGAACAACAGTCCGATAATTACGTAAGAGACAGCTTCAACAAGATTTTCCATTGCTTTAATCTCCTTTCAGAATTAGTATTTTCCCTAAACAATTACTCACTTTACACTCAGTTATGAGTCATTGCAGCGCAAGACAGTTGTGCTGCAGTGCTGTTTAAGGAATTTGTGAACATGAATACCTGAATATTGATTAGTTGGTATAAAAGCTTACTTATCATTTCTGTTCCTGGCGCGTTTCTTCTGCTGTTTAGTTCTGGCCCTCACTTTGATATCAAAGTAGCATATTTTACAATAACCGTTTTTATTTTTTGTTTCTTCTCCGCATTTTCTACATTTGAACACAATATCACACTATAATTATTGTTTCAATCCCTTATTACGCTCACCCATCTCTTTACACTCTTTCTTGTCCCTCTTACCACTCATAAATTTTTTAGTTCTAATCCTCACTTTCATATTTAGACGAAAAAACTAAAATAATATATTCTGTTAAACAACTATTATAATATACATTATATAATGAAATAATAATAAAGATTGTTTGATAATATATATATAATTAT
>JBDRJQ010000019.1:0-2663 GCA_043814765.1 Nanobdellota archaeon
GTGAATTCTTGTGTATTGCATAAAAGAGTTGCTTTAGCTGTGTGCTCTCCTGCTGAAGCATCTACGGTATTCCATTGTATATCAAAGTCTGTATTTCCTGTAGATGCTATAACAGTTTCACTCATCTCAAATTCTGTTATATTCTGATCAGAATAAAATATATCTAACAAACCGCTGCATGCAGCGTCTTCTGTACCATAATTAGTTATTTTTAAGCTAATTGGAATAATGTTTCCAGCATAACCATCACTTGCTAATATTGAAAGCTCTAGATATGTACCTTCAAAAAGTTTTCTTATCCATAATTGAGATTCAACAGCTGCTCTACCACCCATCATAGAGCCTTCTGGAGCAGATTCAACAGCACCTATTCTTGTATCAAAAATACCATAACCTTCCAGTGAATCTGGAAGATCTATATCATAACTAAAGGTTTTCCTTTCACCAGGAGAGAGCGCATAAGAAGTGTCATATAGTGTTATGCAATTAGCCAAATCGCCTTTTTTATATAACTCAACTGTTTTTGTTTTATCCTCGTTGTTTATTATAGTATATTCACGAGTTTCTTGAAGGTCTGGTTGGAAATCTATTATTACTCTGCTGGGAGATATGCCAAGCGCATTGGATCCAGCTATCATTGAACTGAGAGCTAGAACAAATACCAATAATACCAATATTTTTCTCAAACATAATCACCATGATAAATATATGTAATAATAATTAAAAAATAAAAAGTAATCCTGTATTACTTATATTGCTTCTGTTGCAGTTAGCGTTACGGTTGATGTTTTACTACCTGCTAGTTCATCCATTGGCACTACTATAGCTATTTCAATTTCAATTTCATCTTCTGTATCTACAAACCCTAAACTTTTTACAGCTAGTATTGGTGATGATTCGTCTGGCATATCGATTGGTAGTACAACTGATCCTGCAGGACACAACGTTTCTGATGTACCACCGCACATAAATTGGTAATTAGGTCCTGGAAATACTGCATTAGTGAATAACCGTGTTGCGCCTATAGTTATATCCACAGGAACACTTCCATCATTTATAATGTAAAATGGTCTTGGAAGTTCGTCTGTCGTATCATCTACTTGACCTAAAGCAACTGTACCAAAAGCAACATCTGCATTTACGAGAGTTATTGTTGTTTCTGCATCTAATTGCATTCCTACTTGTCCGATTCCTGTTCCCATTCCTATACGTCCGCCTGTATTAGTGACTAAAAAGACTCCTCCAAGAGAAATCACTATAGAAACCACAACAAGAGCAGCTAATATATTATTATCTATCATTTTATCCCCCTCAAGTTGAAACAGTCAAACCAACTGTTCCCATTCCTATTGATGCTGGAGGTACTCCTACGTAAGCACCTACTGTACCTTTGTCTATGTCTGGATTTGAAATGTCTGAATTAGTATTAGTTAATGAAAAAGCAACTGAACCTGCTCCTATTACTGAAACTAATAACAGCAAAACCACCAGAAATGTAATCGCATTTTTTGATACTTCTCCTTTCATATAAAAAGCGAATCTTCGCTACCTCCTATAGTATATATTATATCTCAAACTATTAAAAATAAGATGTGATTATTGTGTATTCAGATATACTATTTGTTATAGTTATTTTCCTTTTAGTTTTTGTTATATATCTCTACAGAAATGTATATAAAGAAAATACAAAGTTAAGACTTCTTGCAGAAGACCTGCGTTCAAGCAAACAGAGTCTTAGTACCAAATACGGTAAGATGACAGAACAGTTCATACCATTCCTTGAAGTGTACCCATACAATGAACAAAACTTCCGTTTTTTGGGAACACCGATAGATGGCATACAATTTGAAGACGACAAGATTGTTTTTATTGAATTCAAAACAGGCGACTCAAACTTAACAGTTAAACAGAACAAAATAAAGGATTTGGTGAACAGAGGTAAGGTTGAATTTAAAACAGTTCGAATAAATGAGAAAACATCTAAAGAATAAAAACCAAATATATTTATGAAGATATTATTGTTACTAACTTTAGCAATTGTTTTTCTTTTTCTAATTAATCCAGTTTCTGCTCAAGAAGGCCAAGTGGGTGTTGATATATCATGTTCCTTAGATGAGGATTGTCAAGAAGGCGAAACGTGCTGTGAGAATCTGTGTATAGATAATCCCAACAGAGAATGCTTTCTGATTATTAATGATGCAAACTGTACTGGTCAACAGACATGTGGGGGAGGAACATGGGGAGAATGTATTTTGTATGATTCTGATTGCGGTTCAATACCACCTGTACCACCAGGACCTGATGGCGGAGGTTCTGGAGGCGGTTTAGGAGGCGGTGGGGGAGCCTCGCGTTGTAAAGAAGGCGAAACCGAATCTTGCGGAAACCAAATAGGCGCTTGCGAAGGAGCTATCAAGACATGTGTTAATGGAAAGTGGACAGATTGTTCTGTAGAACCGGTAGATGAAATATGCAACACATTTGATGATGACTGCGAAGGTGTGGTAGATAATATTTACGGACTTCTAACTGTAGAGGAAACTTCTTGCTGGTGTGTTGATGCTCAAAACGAACCAAAACAAGAATCATGCAACGGTATTGATGATGACTGTAACGGCATAATAGATGATTACGCTGATTGCTGTTTTGTTCCAGGTGAAACAAGA
>JBDRJQ010000020.1:0-69552 GCA_043814765.1 Nanobdellota archaeon
GGAATCAATTGAGAAAATTGTTTCATGGACTAGGGAAAATATTAAGTTCAATTGGACTGCTTTTGGCAGTGATCTGCCAAAAGGAATATTAGAATACAAAGAAGCTTCAAGCGCTTGTAGTTCTTATTCTACTTTAATTACAGCTTTCAGCAGGGCATCGGGAATCCCTGCAAGAGTGGTAGCTGGTGGTTTTGCTGAGAGTGGTCCAGGACATGAATGGGTAGAAGCTTATGCAAACGGGGAATGGGTCATGGTGTATTCAACCGGATACTTAGAAAGCAATCCTGAAGAAAAAAATTGCTTGCATTCCGTATACACTTATGACCAGCTTAATGATAGAGTGATGGATGTTTCTCTGTCTTACAACAGGGAAGTGTTAAATTTGGTTATAGAGCATACGAAAGACGCGGTTGGTGAAACCAGTGCTATCAAACAAGCAGAAACGATTTTCACCGAATACGAAAAAGAGACAGACCTTGCTAAAAAATATGCATATGCGCAAGAAATCATGGATATATGCATTAGTGAAGTTGTGGCAAAAGAGAGTGGATATGAATCAGAAGATATCAAAGTATTAGATTTATGGGACTGGGATAAGTTAAAAACAGATGAAGCTTTTCTTAGCGAACTTGAAAAAGCAAAAGTAATTTCAGTTTATGACGTTACAGCAAAAGGCTTCATCCAGTACAGGACTATTGGTACAAACGAGTTTCCGCTTGAAAAGATCAACACGGTTATACCGGATATTAAAGAACTTTTCCAAGGAGAAATCTACTTTTTCTTTGCTCATTATAAAGCTGACTGCGACCCCCTGAGTGATGTAATTGTTATTAATTTATTTGACCCGGAAGATGTGGATACTCTTGAAACTGCATACCAAGACTTGCTTACGGGAACGACTGAACTCTTAAAGGATTTTGTAATTGAAATCGATAGTGTGGTAAGCAAAGAAAAAGATTCCACAAACTTCCACCTGCCTGAATATATTCGAGAGGGAACAGAATATTCAATTACCACTAGTAGTGCGTGGGATATGGAAAACACAGCATGGAATATATTTTTTCACATACAAAGCATTGTTACAATTCAGGATATTGTGATGGTATTTAGGGCAGACCAAACAATAATAATGCTAAATCTTCCGGATTTGGCCGAGGATGTAAAGACTACCTATAGCAAATGGAGAGGCTTTGATAATCTTAAACTCATTAATAAAGAAGGCAAAGTTTATGTAGATCCGGAAATATATAGAAACCCGCAATTTAATCCAAATGATACAAGTACAGGAGTTCCATATGACTGTGCGCCATCAAGTGTTTTTATCAGCCCAGGTCAAACATTAGAGATTTACAGTGAAGATGATTTAGTGATTATTAAAGGCGATATGACTACTGAACATACTGTTATAAGCTAAGGGAACCCCCGAATGTGATGAATGATGAAAACAAAAATCTTGATTGGATTATTGATAATAGGAATTGTTCTTGCCAGCGGCTGTGTTCAGGAAGAAGTACAGCCGCCCTAGAAAAAATATCACCATAACGAAACCCACCTTCAAACATGGTTTTTCTCTGTTCTACCAGTTTCTTTGTTTTATCCATGTTTTTCTTGAAATCATCAGTTTGTATGTCCACGCCTTTTGGAAAACTCTTCTTTGCGAGTTCTCCTATTATATGACCTGTTTCAAATCTGTGAAGAGCGTTCTCGTTGGGTTTAGGCATGCTCTTAGGATCATTAAACATTACCCATAAACACTTAGGACACTGAAGGCCTATCATGTATTTGGATTTAGTTAGCAGCATACTTAATTTTGGTTTTAGAGACATTTATAAACCGCTACCAATCATCCACTTCTCCTATCTCCTTTTAAGTTTGGTCGTCTTTGTTGACTACGATACCCTTTTAAATCTAACTTTCATATTTTAATCATCTAGATTCTTTAGATTAGGAGGAAATTTTATGGTCTTTGGAAAAATTCGTGGAATGACGCGCGATGAGGATTACGAAAGTGATAACGACAATTACATGGAAGTGGGAGTAATGGACACTGTTGAAAGACCAAGGTCAACAGGCGGAACAACCGGAAAGGTCGGCATAAAAATAGAGAAACTTAACGATTTCAGTGACACAGAAAGAATTTTGAAGCACGTAAGAGAAGGCAAAGTTATTTTCCTTAAGATAAAAACACTTAAAGACAAGGATATGGGCGAGCTAAAACGCGCTGTCGAACGTTTAAGAAAGACCGTAATAGCAGGCAACGGAGACATAGCAGGCGTAGAGCAAGACTGGCTAATTTTAACCCCAGAATTCATGGTAATTCATAGGGATTAAAACTGATAATATGTCAGAATTGTTACTCTCCGTTACTATTTATGGTATAAGCAATAATCCTGATTCACTAAATGTTGTAAGATATTTAGATGATCTAGGTATACCTAACCGTTTTATTAGTGTTGATAATAGTAGAAACCAATGGGATGCCCTACCAACAGCTTTTATCGGTTCATACCAGTTAAACGGTTTAAATGCTATTCAAAGACAGATACGAGACTGCTATAACTTTGCTTTGAGGAGTCAATAATTCACTTCAATCTTACTACTTCTAAATTTTTTGGTGCGACTGTCTCGCATCTAAAGGTTTTATGAACATCACGAGCAAACTCAACACATTTCTTTGGATCACCATGATTTACTATAACACGTTCAGGCCTGTCTCTAAGTTTTCCTATATAGCTCATAAGCTGACTTCTTCCGGAGTGACCGGACAAGCCATGTATAGTATCAATATTCATTTTTATTTCAAGTGTTTTTGTTCTGCCCCTTTCTGCGGTTACTGGTATCTCTTTCCAGCCCTTTTGTATCCTTCTGCCAAGCGTACCTTCGGCTTGATAGCCGCTGAAAAGCAGCAGGTTGTTCTCGTCGTGAGCAAAAGCCTTTAGATACTCTATAGCAGGGCCACCGATAAGCATGCCAGATGTTGCTATAACAACAAAAGGCTTGCCAGAATTGATAATACTGTCTCTTTCCTTTGGCTCTACCCTATGAAATATTTCAGACAAGAATGGGTTTTTCCCCCTGTGGAAAATTTCCCTCTGCATAAAACTGCTCATATATTCTGGATATGCCGTATGTATAGCTGTTGCGTCCCAGACCATACCTTCCATATATACTGGATATTTGAAATCACTGCTTCCTAATATAGCCATGACTTCTTGTCCTCTGCCAACAGCGAAGCTTGGTATTAAAACCCTGCCACCTTTCTTCATCGTATCATTTATAGAATTTATGAGTTTTTCTTCAACCTCTTTTCTTGGTGGAAGTTTATCTTCAGCCCCACCATAAGTAGACTCTGTGATTAACGTTTCAACTCTCTGAAAATCTGTATATGCTGGATCAAAGAGTTTGTTTGGCCCGAACTTTAAATCACCTGTGTAAAGAACATTATGTAAGCCATTGCCTATATGCAAATGGATAAGAGAAGAACCAAGAAGGTGTCCAGACGGTTGAAGAGTTAGACGCGTATCTGTGGTTATGTCAGAAACTTCACCAAAACCCAATGCTATCGAGTGTGTTACAGTTTTTTCAACAGCCTTCTTCGGATAAGGTGCAGCTTTCCCATTTTTTTTACAAACATCTATGTAGTCCAAACACAGTAAAACCATCAGGTCTCTTGTAGGAGCGCTGCAGTATAATGGGCCAGTGTATCCCTGATCGTAAAGATATGGCACAAACGCACAGTGGTCTATATGAGCATGCGATAAAACAACGGCATCTAATTTGTCAATATCAAACTCTGGCGCATCAAAGTAAGGAGATTCATCAGAACCTGGATCAGCACCGCAGTCAAGAAGTATGTTAGAGCTAGGAGTTTCTATTAATAATGAGCTTCTACCAACTTGCCTGAACCCACCAAGAGCGCACAGTCTTACCCAACGCTTGTTATTATCAATTTCTTTATCTGGTTTGTCATTTATCTTTTGTCCTATATTATTGAGAAATTTCTTACGATAAGGAATTTCAGAGTGCAGAAGTTTTCTAACAGCACGAACAACATCAGAGTTTATGGCTGGTGCACGCTCTATTTTTGGCAACCAGAATGTTTCGTTTCTGATCCTCTTATATGTTTCTCCATTCTTTCCTATTACTAAACCAGGCTTTTGCGCCTCTATTATAACTTTACCTAGTTCCGGCTCAAAGTATATTTCTTTGATACCAGCACCCTCTGGTACTATTTTTTTAATCATTTCTGAGGTTTTTTCCTGGTCAGTTGTTATGGATATGTCTGGTCTTACTTCTACCCGTTTCTTTAGCTCGCTGACAATTGCCCTGACAGGTTTTTCACTTTCCCTGAAAAATTTACCGTTCTTAGTGTAGATGACTATTTCAGAACCTTCAAATTTAACCTCTGAAATCATCGCGTCTGCTGGTAATTTTTTCTGCAGTTCTTTTAGAATGCTCATTCTTTCTAATCACCGTTTATAAACTGTTTACCTAATTTGTTTATCAAAATGAACTGTTTAATTTTTTATAAAATTCTTTACTTCTTCATTGGGTATTTTATGATAACCCTTTGAATCTATTACAACTAAATCTATACCACTTCCGCCTGAAGCTATATCTCTCTTGGTTGCAGAATATATAGCGTTAGCCACCATCCTTTTTGTTTCTTCTACAGTCATGTCCTTTTTAAACTGGTTTTCAAGCACACCAAGTGCAAAAGGCGAACCAGATCCTGTAGAAAAGTACTCTTTTTCGTCTGTGACTGCTCCTGATGGGTCAAATATGTATAATCCTGGTTCTTTATCATATCCGCCAACAATAAGCTGAACAAAATAAGGAAAAAATCTTCTTGCATAGAGCATGTTTGAAACAAGGTTTGCAGCAGAGTTTACTCCTATCTTTTTTCCCTCATGCAGCTCATACAGCTTAAATTCTGCTTTCAGGAACCTTCCGAGAGCCTGTGCATCGCCTTGCATCCCAGCTATAGTCATAGCTATATGATTATCTAACTGCAATATTTTTTGAGCATTTTTATCAGCTACAAGGTATCCCATTGTAGCCTTTCTTTCTGCGCCCAAAACCACTGCTCCTTTGCACACAACACCAACTGTTGTAGTTCCTGTTTTAAGTTTCTCGATTTCCATAGAATCAGCTTATTTATCTTTAACAAGGAGTATTTAAATATTTGTGCATATTAGAGCCTTAAAACTCTGTTTTATCCTCCTTTTTAAGTATTGTTGACAAATCGAGTTCATATTTTCCAGGACCTATTCTAATGACAATCGGCTTTTGTGTGAATAGGTTTGTAACATCTATCCTATATTTACCTGGTCTAACAACCCTTATTGCCTCAAGGTCAAGAATTACTGTATCTTCCTTATCCACCTTTTCTGGCAGTATTTCTCTTATATCCTGTTCTATCTCCTTAACTTCCTCTTTAGTTAGTTTCTCAACCTCTTTTTCATATTTCTCTATCATTTCTTCTCGTATGAAGAAGAAAAACTTTGATCCACAAGCATCACAACCATTTACTAGATAGTCAGCATTATCAGAATGTATTTTCCCACAACGAGTACATTTGTTTGGCATGCAGTTTCTCCAATAATTCAGAAACATTAAGTGTACAGCATTAAATGTTCAGGATTCTTTTTTATCCTGCGTATTATTTTTGCAGGACCTATTAATGTAAGACCCCTTTTCTTGCCTATAACAGTCTCTATGAATCTATTTTTGAATTTTTCAGTAATACTTATATTATTCCTTGAACCCAGTTCAAGTGAACTTAGCTCTATACCGCTAAACTTTTCAGACACTTTTTTCATTGTTTCCTTTATGAGCTCTGCTTCTTCTTTACTGTTCAATTTTGCATCAACAAGAATAATAGTGTCATCTTTAAGATCTTTGAATATAGAATTGAATTCGTATTTTTTCAAATTCTCGTATGGCAGTATCTTTATCTTTAGCTTCAATTTATCACCTATAACATCTCAAAAAGTTTTGAATATAATTCATCTATGTTATGACCGTGTTTTGCACTTACAGCTACTATATTGTATTTAGGGAATGTATTTCTTATAACAGCTGTATTAGATCCCTTCACATCGGATTTATTTGAAACAACCAGTACTGGTATCTTTCTTGCATCCAAATTTCCTAAAATAGTGATGTTAACCTGATTTATTGGGTCCTCTGTCGAATCCAGAACAACTAGAACCATATCCATATTGTCAAGCCATTTAATGGATTCTATGACACCCCTAGTTGCTTCTTTAGCTCGCTGTTTCGCAGCATGCTTTTTCATGCCGCTCTTAACAAAATCTTCAAAATCTATTTTTGTTGCTATTCCTGGAGTATCTACAAGATTAAATGTGAGGCTCTTGTTACCCCTCTTTATCTTTATTTTCTCTTTCATCTGTATCTCTCGGGTTTCATGGGGTATTACAGAAGTTTTCCCCATCTCTTCACCAATCCAATCCATGCATATTTTATTGGCTAAAGTCGTCTTGCCCGAGTTAACAGGTCCGTATAGGCCTATCTTTATATCCTTCTTGCGTTTGAATATGTTTCTTAGAAAAGAAGTTAGCTTTCCAATTATCAAATCTTTCACCCTTTGAATTATGTTCTATAATTAGAGTTGAGATATTTAAGTCTTGGCTCAAAAGGGTAATTTTTAAATACAATAGTTAAAATTCAATAGATTGACATGTCTGCGACAGCTACAACTGGTGCTGCATTGATTATAATAGCAATAGTCATAGCATCTGCTTGGGGAATATGGGTGTTTATAATAGAACCAGAGATACCAATCCTCATACGTGCTATCATGCTTATAATTGGTCTAGGATTTGTTGCGCTTTTATCTGCTTTGATAGTTGAGAGAGTCAAGGACATGAAGAAGGAACACTACCCTAAAAGGTAAGGAGGCTATGGTAATATGCTAGTAGCTACAACAGAAACAGTTGAAGGTAAGAAGATTACAGAAAATCTAGGCCTTGTTAAGGGCAACACGGTGCGCGCAAAACACATTGGAAAGGACATAGTTGCCGGTTTTAGAAATATTGTGGGCGGAGAGATAAAAGAATACACTGAAATGATTATAGAAGCTCGAGAAGATGCATTAAAAAGAATGATAGAAGACGCAAAAAAGAAAGGAGCAGATGCAATAGTGGGAACAAGATTTACCACGTCAATGATAACAAGTGGTGCTGCAGAGCTCTTGGTTTATGGAACTGCTGTGAAAGTGAAGTAGTTATTTTCTCAGCTCTTTCCAGAGACCGTATATAGACACAGCAAGATTTTTCTTAACACTTCCAATTCCTCGAGTACATCCATAGAAGCAGGGCGAATTTGTGTAGCAAGTCTTTATTTTATCTTTCATGCTCTTACTCACTTTTTTCCACTCTTTGTTTATGTCATTTGTTCTTAAATCCAGAATAGGTGGAAATTCTATGCAGGGACTTAGCTTTCCCTCTGATGAAACCCTTAAAGAATTTGTAAAGGCGTCACATGATCCAACATTTTCATCTCTCATATATTTAATATTTTCATCAATAAATGGTCTTGAGATTCTTGATACTCCGCTTCTTACCTTTTTCATTTCCTTTATAACAAGTTCCTGTTCAGTGTTTTTGAGATTAAGATTTTCATTCGAAGCTGAAATGTAGTTTATATTATCATTATACGTGTTGAAGCTGTGGTCAAGTTCCAGTCCTGTAGCAAACTTATTGATATCATCAAGTTCTTTGAAGTTTATACTGGTAACCGTTGTATGAATATTTCCATTAAGACCTTTGTATTTTGCTAAATGTTTTATATTCTCTAATACCCTTTCAATCTGATCAACGCCTCTTATTTCAATGTATTTTTTCTTATCAAATGTGTCCAAACTGATGGTTACCATAATTCTTCCATTCTTATTCATTTTATCCAGTTTGCCCAATGCATCATCTGACATTAAAATGCCATTGCTGATTATGTTTTGAGTGAAACCCATACCGTCAAGCATTGATACAACTTCAAACAATTCCTTTCTTATGAGAGGTTCTCCTCCCTGCACAAAAACAGTGTGAATGCCAAACTTTTTTAGATCAGTAAAAATCTTTCTGATTTCATTAACGCTCATCTCATCTTCTTTCCTTTTCCACATGTTGCACATTGAGCATTTAGAATTGCATCTAGCAGTAATATCATAAATGCAGAGTGTTGGTTTTTTCTTTAATAAATTAATAAAGCTCGTTAACATATTGAAGATAATCTTGTTTTAACCATTTAAATTCTTGAAATAACCGTAACGCATTAATTACCAGTTGTTATAAGAAAACTATGAAGCCAGAATTATTGTTCTTTAGATATGCATTCCCATGCACCCGTACTATTGTTGATCGTGGAGACATAGACCAGGAGACTTATTCTAAACTCGAAGAACTGGCAAAACAGGGCAGGGCACCGGGGTTTGATGAACTGGAAAATACGTACAAGAATGCCTTTAAGATAATGAAAAAGCTTTACGGTGATAAACATAAAAATGGAAAATCCATTGAAAAGTACTGGCGCGAGGGAGATCATAACAAAGAGATAGACGAACATCCAGACTATAAAGATAAGACTGAAGAATTCAAGAAACTTTGTAAAATACGACAGGTAAAAGTGGCAGGAAGAGCGCCTTATTTTAAGGAGACTTTAAACTGGCTTGTTGTTAAGGAAAGTGAGAACAGCGACGAACAAATAGCATGGAATCCCTATAACTTAGAACTGAAAAAAGGAGAGACAGTAAATATACATCACAATATAATCATTGAAAAAGTCACGAGTATTTAAGTAGCCTCAGAGAAAATAATATTATAATAAATAGGAGGCAATTAAAAATGGCAAAAAAGAAAGCAGCAAAAAAGACAACAAAAAGAAGATAAATAATGTTATTAAATCTTTTTAATTTTTTAAATTATTTATTTTTATGACTAGTCTGATGTCAGCTATAGTTCTTGGTGCAGTTCAGGAAATAACAGAATGCTTATCCGTATCAAGTTTTGGGCGTCTAGCTATATTAGAAAATTTTAATCAAACCGGTTCTTGATAAAAAATTCTATTTATTCTCCATATACTGCTGGATTTTAGGCGTAATTATTATATACCTATCACTAATCTGATAACATGAAGTTAGCAGCGCTCTTTTCAGGCGGAAAGGATTCTACTTTCGCTGTTTATGACAGTATTAAGAAAGGTCACGAAGTGAAATGCCTAGTTTCATTGCTACCAAAGAACCCAGAATCCTATATGTTTCATTATCCCAATACAGAATTTACCAAGCAGCAAGCAGAAGCAATGAACATTCCTATCATAATCAAAGAAACTCTGGGTGAGAAGGAAAAAGAACTGGAGGATATGGAATCTGCTCTTGCTGAAGCAAAAGAAAAATTCAATGTAGATGGTGTTGTAGCAGGAGCGATAGCAAGCGAGTATCAAAGACAGAGGGTAAATGATATAGCCAAGCGATTAGGTCTAATGGTTTTGACACCCCAATGGAATATGGATCCAGAAAAATACTGGAATATTCTCTTGGATAGTGGCTTCAAAGTTATGATAATAGGTGTTGCATCTGATGGGCTTTCTAAGGAGTGGCTAGGCCGTGTTATAGGCGAAGCAGAGCTCAGAAAGCTCAGAGAATTGAGCCAGAAGCACAGATTTCACCTAGCTTTTGAGGGCGGTGAGGCAGAGACCTTTGTTCTGGATTGTCCGCTGTTCAAAAGAAGGATAGAAATCAAAGAAGCAGAAATCAAATGGGAAGGAGATTCGGGATTCTATTTTTTCAAGAAGATAAAATTAGTGGACAAGTAGACTATATTTAAAACTGTCCGAAGGTTAGCTTCTTTATTTCTGCAAGATCTATCAAAGAGTTTGCTTTTATCGCAGCGTTTGATACAGTATACAATACATCTCCTATGTAAAGGCTTCTCTTTATGTTCTCATCTCCACCATACCAGTAATATCCGCTCTTCTTGAACGCTTCATCACTTTCATAGTGTGTTATTCTGCCTTTCAACTGGAAACCGTTTATGAGATCTACATTGTATACGTAAGCTCCCTGGAAAACATAGTCACCATAACTGTCGCTTCTAGCACCTTCTTTTAGATTATCTGGTATCTCTGCTAGTGTTACTGGAATTACCATCAAATTCTTGTCCTTATCAAACAAGAATGCTTTATGCGTGTTTAAGGCTTCTGATTGAGTTCCTCTGTCTCCAATTATCTCTCTGTGAAGCTCTATTGGATTAGAGACATCTGTTACATCAAATATGGCTATCTTAATACCTTGATACCATGCAAAGTTACCCCAAGATTCTTCTGCTTCAACAGTGTCTTTTCCTATTCCTATTATATGATTTTCATCATAAGGATGCATGTAGTCTGAGTACCCTGGCAGCTTGAGTTTACCTAATATGGTTGGATTGCTTGGATCAGACAAATCTATAACAAAGAAAGGATCAATTTTCTTAAAGGTAACCAAGTAACCTCTGTCACCCATGAATCTTGCAGAGTATATCTGTTCGCCAGGAGCTATATCTTCTATGCTTCCAACCTGATCGAGACCGCTATTAAAAATGTAAACATTATTAGTTGAAATATCTTCACCTGATCTTGAAACATGACCAACAGTTGTTGCAATGCGGAAGTATCCGTTATTCTCATCCATGGAGAACTGATTCAATATTCTGCCAGGAGCTTCCATATTTCCTAAGTAGTTTATTTTACCATTATTCAATTCGAATTTATGTATTATACTCTTTTCTGTTATCTCTTCTGCAGTTCCGTCATCTGCTAAGAGAGGTCTTATATTCCAATAAGGATAGTTGGTCTCTGCTAGATACAAATTATTTTGCGAAGCATAAACATTCTGTCCAGAGCCTACCACAACTTCCTTTTCTATGTCAGCATTAGGATTGCTTATAGACATTGATGCAATTGTAACAAAATTCTGTGGATTAATTGGTTCAAAATATCTTACATCACTGCAAGAGGCTATTTCAGTAAACTCTTTGCCAGTATCTAATTTAATCTCTTGTGCTGACATCTCTCTATATAGAGGAACTATATCTCCTTGCCCATTCTCCATAATATAGTAGCTAGGATAAGAGTTCACAACAAAATAAACATTATCACCTATCTTTCTTGAAGAAACATAATTGCCCTCAAAATCAACAGAACGCACAGCTTCTGGATTTGTTTTGTCTGATACATCAAAAACCTTAACAGTCATAAACGTTGTTGTACGAGGATAAGGATAAATATTGGGTGCTATCATGCCACTAGCACCAGGTTCTTCCATTGGCACAACCATGTCAACCTCTTCATATGTTATACCAAAAATCATGACATTGTTGCCTTCAATAAATATCTCTGTTGGATAGAAGTTTCCAAGATTTGTTTCACTCAGAACTTCTGCTGTTTCAGCAGGATATGCATTTACTATAACTAGTTTACTTTTTGAATTGGAATCATCCCTGTAACCGTAATAACCATTTCCTGCAGAAAGGGTGTATATATACTGTCCATCTGACTTAACAATATCAGCTTCATCAACGCCTTCCACTTGTATGTTAGTTGTTGAGAAGTCACCAGTTGCTTGTGGGGCAGCTGCTTTTCCAGCTGAACCGCCACCGCCCGCAGAATCCGTAGTTAAGGCCTCAGCTATGCCGTATCCGCTGTAACCCCTTTGAGCTGCCTGTTTAAAAGCAGCACTTAGTGCTCCGCACGTTTCAAAAGTGTTGTAAGAAGCAGCAGGTGTTTGTGATACTAAATAATAATCTGTGAGTACAACACCCGATGCGATTAGAATCAAAACTATTACAATCGGCAAAGTTGCAATTCCTTTCTTGTAAGATTTTGTACTCATATTCCTTAATAATTGTTTCAGCCTTTTAATATAACTCATTTTACTTCGGTTTAAACCGAAGCAATACGAAACCAGTAGCAATAATAACCTCTATGGTGATGATTTTTGGCTAAATTTATAAAGGCTAATCTCAAATATCATTGATTCAATGACAAGTAAACATCTATTAGAGGCGTATGAGTCTGGTTTAATGCCAGCTGACATTGTGCCAACTGTTAGTTCCACTGCTCTTTCAAGGCTTATGAACTCCAAACAAACTTATCATGATGAATATGTTGAAGGCATAAGATCGCTGCAAACCATGGATATGGTGTTCGGTAAAAGAATTCACAGCATGATTAATACTTTTTATGGCAAGATTTTTGCATCATCTGATTCTTTTGTAAAGGCGTGGTCCAGTGACTGGTATCGAACTGAAACTGACGATCTGGATATTGTTATTCCTGAAGGAACAACAAGAGCCCATGAATTCAGAAAACGCTATGGTAAAGGAACAAACATTCTCAGTTCCTTTTATAGTAGGCATATTAGAGAAAGAATGGCACTTGAGAGAAGAAGACATGATGTTTTAGAAAGTGACGGTTCTGTTCATCTAAAAGGCAAAAAGAAAAAAGAAAGGCTGAAAGAATTGGAAATTATTGCTGCAAACGGTTTGTTTCCAATATCAGAACTTTACACTGGTAGCGCAGAATTCAACGGCTTCAAGCTAAACGGGTTTATTGACAGAGTTGATACGGTAGAAGACAGTTTTGTTATAATTGACTATAAAACAGGCGATATAAATGTTGATGGCAATCAACTCGTATTTTATTACATCGCAACTGAACAACTGCTTGGAAAACCTCCTGCAGCATGTTTCTTATATGATCTAGGAAATGGGAAACTCGTACCAAAAATAGTAACGTATAATGATGTTCAACGTTTAAGAGAGACTCTTGATGAATGCAGGGCAACACTTACACTTGTAGAATGGCTGAGAGATTTAAGAAGAGAAGAGCGTGGTTTAAATGGAAAGATTGCTAATAGGCAAGAAAAAGCAGATAATGATATCCAAACAGGACTCTTTAGCGCTGATCCTGCTGTGAGTCAAATGAGCGCAGAACTACAAAAAACAAGGGATAGCATAAGCGCAGTTAAATCGTATTTATCTCTTGATAATCTTCCTGATCAAAAAATTATTCAAGAGCTACCGACTGAACCGATACCGAATAGTGTGTATGAAATAAGAGACAGGCTAATTGCTTCATGGGGAGAACCAATGGACAGGATTCCTTATAATGAACCGGAAACAGAAATTGATATAGATATGGATTGAATTATCCTTTAATGTCATCAGAATCAATATGTTCATCTTTTTCCGCCACTTCAAGTCCGTATTTTTTAAGAAACGATATGTCTTCCTCTCCCACATCAGAACCGGATACTCTTCTTATTTCATAATACTGTTGCGGTTGTCTATCATAATCTAATTCAGAACCTCTTTTATTTATGTCTTTTATCAAATTTTCATCTGTATAAATTTGCCAGTTTATGTAAAAATCTTTCATATATCCTTCTATCAGCAAATCACGATCAGGAAACGGTTTACCTTGAGGAGCTTTGAACTTCATAACCGCTATTATAAGAATAAGAGATAAAAATGCGTCGACCGGGATTCGAACCCGGATCATTAGCTACCGTCTAAACCTTTTCTTAAAAAAAGGCTTATTGGAAGGCTAAGGTCCTAGCCGTTAGACTATCGACGCAAAACAACTGGACTATACGTCCAGGTCAAAGTCATCATCCATGTCGCTTTCACTTACAATCTTTTCTGGAGTTATATCTTTTACTTGAGATTTGCCTTTTTTGATTGCAGCCGCGACTTGATCCAACATTTTGTCGTCCATTCTTTTGACTTCAAGTGCTCCTTCAAGACCTATTGGACCCTCATTCATGAACCTTGGTATTACGTGGAAATGAACGTGATTAACCAACTGTCCTGCTGCTGCGCCGTTGCTCTGCCCAATTGACACTCCGTCTGATTTCATAGATGTTTTTACCTGCCCAGCTAGTTTCTTCACTGCTAAGAAAAGATCTGAAGCTTCCTTGTCTGGCATATCCAAGATATTTGAATAGTGTTTTTTTGGAATTACTATGCTATGCCCTGGGTTCCTTGGATTAATGTCTAGGAACGCTAAATGCTTTGCATCTTCATATACCTTTCTTGTAGGTATTTTTCCTGCAGCGATACCGCAAAACAGGCATTGTTCTCCTGCCATATTATCACCTTAGTTTTTGAATGGGGCTACCCGGATTTTCATACCATGAAAATCTTCAGACTTCCTTTTGGATTAAACCTTTTTTCAAAAGGTTTATTTTGAACCGGGGTCGTAAGCTCTTTTTGAATCCATTTCAATTGGAAGCGTCAGCTCCTTTTACTGAAGCTTTTCTTGAAAAAGCTTCACCCAAAGCTTAAATGCTAGACCAAGCTACACCATAGCCCCATAATACCGTAATTGATTATTATAGTTTATAAAAGTAATAATATTCATGACTTTGGAAGCCATTGTTTCTGAAATCAGGAAGGATTTGAAGGAAAATATTGACGAGGAGTACAGGAAAGGTTGCGCGAGAGCTTTCAAGGAAGAAATAAAGCCTTATGGTGTCCGTTTCGGAAAATTGAGTTGTATAACCAAATCTCACTTAAAGGAAATAAAAAAACTAAGTTTTGAACAGACAGCCGAGCTATGTGAAAAGCTTCTTAAAAGCGGCTGGTTTGAAGAAACCTCTGTAGCATTCGCCTTTATGTACAGCCACAGGAAAGAATTCAAAGAATCTACAATAGATTTGTTTGAAGAGTGGATAGAAAAATACGTGCACAATTGGGCTCATTGTGACGATTTCTGCACACATACTATAGGTTTCTTGCTTGAGAAATACCCGTTACTTGTAAATAGGGTTTTCTCTTGGACAGACTCAAAAAACAGATGGATGAAAAGAGCATCCGCTGTTAGTTATGTTATTCCAGCAAAAAACAGTCATTTTTTAAAGGAAATTTTACAAACCGCAGAGAAGCTTCTGTATGATGAAGATGATTTAGTTCGCAAAGGTGTAGGGTGGATGTTAAAAGAATATGCAAATCATAATCCTAAACCTATAATAGAATTCGTAGACAAATATAAGAAGACAATGCCTAGAACAACACTGCGCTATGCAATAGAAAAACTTCCTAAGGAAACGAGGAAGAGGCTGATGGAAAAATGAAAAAAATAAATAAAAAAAAGGAGAAGGCGTCGATTGTAGCAGGCACAACAGCTGCAACAGCTGGTTCTGTCGGCGGAATTCTTGGCGCGCTTGGCATATGCGGGTTTTGCATTGCGCCAACTGCCATAGCAGGATTGGCACTAATAAGCGTTATTTTGGCTGTCATAACCCAATACAGTTCTATTTTCCTGATAACAGGAATGGTTTTGCTCATCTTCAGTTTTATTCTTAGAAAAACCCACCAAAAGAAATGCAAGGTGTGCAAAGCAAAGATTAATACAGAGAAATGACAATTATAAACATGGTAAAACTTGTTTCGCATATACCTTCTAAGAACGTAATATCTTGCCTGAAAAGAGATATTCTGATTGACGGGTTCCATATAGTTGTTGATTTGAAAAAAAGCAAAGGCAGTTACATGTATTCAGCTGTTGACAAGAAAAAATACCTGGACATGTACTCTTATTTTTCAACGCTTCCTATAGGCCATAACCATCCAAAGATGATTAACAAAAGTTTTTTAAAAGAGCTCACTGCTGCTGCCATAGAAAAACCAGCAAACTCAGACGTATATACAGAAGAATATGCGCATTTCGTTAAAACCTTCTCAAAGTTTGCTAAGCCTCCTCATATGAAACACTTATTCTTTATATCAGGAGGAGCCCTGGCAGTAGAAAACGCACTCAAAACTGCTTTTGACTGGAAGATAAGACACAACTTCAAGAAAGGTTCAATAAATGAAACAGGCACAAAAGTCATGCACTTCAGAGAAGCTTTTCACGGCAGAAGTGGATATACATTATCTTTAACTAACACAGATCCTGTTAAAACAAAGCATTTTCCCAAATTTGACTGGCCCAGAATAATTAATCCAAAGCTTCACTTTCCTGTAACAAAGGAAGTTCTTGAAGAAGTTGAAAGGGTAGAAAAGAAAGCAGTCACACAAATAAGCAAGAACATAAGAAAATACGGAAACGACATAGCATGCTTGATTATAGAGCCAATTCAAGGAGAAGGAGGAGACAACCATTTCAGAAAAGAGTTCTTACAGAAACTTGAAAGCATATGCAATAGACACAGCATAATGTTTATTTTAGACGAGATTCAAACAGGCTTTGGCACCACAGGCAAGATGTGGGCGTATCAGCATTTCGGAATAAAACCAGATATCATAGCTTTCGGCAAAAAAACTCAGGTTTGCGGTATAATGGCTTCAAAACGCGTTGATGAAGTTGAGAACAATGTCTTTGAGAAATCCAGCAGAATAAACTCTACGTGGGGCGGAAATCTGGTTGACATGGTTCGCTGCAGAAGATACCTTGAGATAATGGTTAAGGACAAATTAATTGAAAACGCAGCAATTGTTGGCGAATATTTCTTGAAGCGCTTAAGAGAGCTCTCAGAAGAATGCGGACAGTTCAATAATGTTCGAGGACGGGGATGTTTTGTTGCAATAGAATTTCCTTCTGTAAAAGAAAGAGACGAGTTCAGAAAGAACTGCTGGAAGAATGGCTTGGCGACCTTAAACTCTTGGCCAAAATCCATTCGTTTCCGTCCACCATTAAACATATCCAAGAGTGAAATCGATGAAGCAATTGAAGTAATGAGAAAATGCTTGAATTAGTAAGTACCGATAAGTTGACATTATAAAACAAAACCCCCCAAATGTTTGGAGGGAATTGATTCTTGAAAATATGCGCCTACTGAGTATTGGCTTTAGCTTCGGCGATTTCTTCCTCTGTGTAGAGAAGCCGACAACCATCGTTGTGAATCGAAAGGCCATTGTTGAGATAGGTCTTATCTCCAGGCTCAATCCGCTCCCCGCAGATTGCGCATACACGGTCGCACTGGCAAGGAAATGTGTTGCATACGGGGCACTCCATTGAATACTGCTCCATACCCCACCACTGCCCATACAGTTTGAGAAGGTCAATTATCTCCCCATGCCTTGTAAGAGCAACTCTTTTGCGGGTGAACTCCACGGTCTGCCAGGTAGTCACGAAAGTTCCGTCAACGAATGGTCCATCTTTCTCGAGCTGCACTCTGACAGGCGCGCCTTCACGAAAGTTGTTTCGGATGTCTTTCGCATAGAGCCACATACTTGAAATACCTTGAGGAGAGAATGAGCCTTGAATTGCAATATTTTCACCTTTGACTATAACCTCCATGTAGAGGCCGAAGCCTGTGTTGAAGATGTGAGGCATTTCTCTGCGCTGTTGGGAGAGGTTTTCAAACCAATCCGTTTTGAAAAGGAGGATGGGATCGAGCCGCAACCAGAGAGGTCTTCTGTCGGGTGCATAAGTAATGCTTTTTCCTGCGGAAGGAAGCGCGTTGCAGATGCATTCCGACCTTTCCGCTAAAATTTCCAACATCTTTTCCGAGACGATAACGGCGAAGTTTTCTTTAACCTTCGCCTTCCCCCAGGATTTCAGGCCATACTTCATGGTTGCGAAAGCGACTATAATGAAGTTTTCGTCGCTGTTGATGAGTGCTGAAATCCATGGCCCTTCTTCCACATCAAAGATTTGAATATCCTTGAATTTTACAACGTCTCCAACCTTGAATTCGCCCGATGATGTGAGGCCCATGTTTAGTACACAGCCCCTTTCGTCATACCGGAGATCTGAATATCTTACAAACAATCGAGCTCCGTCTTCTGCAAACGCTGTTGGCAGAAACTCTCTAATCATTTCGATGATAGCTTTCATGGCTATCTCCTCATACTGAGGGAGTCTGACTCAGACCCTTTCAGCGCCATTGTTTATCCCCTAATGGCAGGGAAATTTGCTGTTTTAGAAAAAGCTACTAACATCTATCAAATCTGGTTCCAATCATGTCTCGCGTTCTATGAGAGTCACAATCAGATCTTGGATCTGATAGTCGTTTTTTGTTAATTTTTGATAACCCAGCGAACCTTTTACCGTTCAAAAGGCTAATATATTTAATGAGTTTTTGGATACAACCTTTTGTAGAAGGCGAAAGCCTCTAAAAGGTTGTAATGTTACTATTAAATAGTGACAAAGGGTTTATAAAGCTTACGCTTAAATCATGCAATAAGTTGCTTTATATATACTGGTTCTGGGCCTTGCTGTCTTTTGATATCCATCCTTACAAAACCCAAATCAGTGTAGGTTGATTTATGACCGTAATCGCATTCAAAATAATCATGCTTTACACCGTTTCCTAGCTCGCCTATGTATCTCAAATCTTGTGGTTCATCAGAGATGCCTAGTATGTGGCACATTGGACAGACTTCTTCTATTACGTCTCCTAAGATTGGATATTTCATCACTCAAAGAATAAACTTCGGCAAACCGAACAGTTATTAATTGTTTTAGCTTGCTTATAAACAAAGATTTCAAACGCTAACTGATTTATTCCTGCTATACCATATGTTACTATGTCTGCAGATAACAAGGAGATAGAGATAAAGATACCTCTTACTGAAAACGAGTTTTTTGAGCTGAAAGAAAGACTAAGGCAAATCGCTACAATGAAAAACAACACTAAACATGTAGACACATATTTTACTCCGCCGCACAGAGACTTTTCAGAACCGCAATATCCGTTTGAATTTTTCAGCATCAGAAAAAGAGGGGACAAAACCATATTAAATTACAAGCATTTCCACCCACCAAACTCCCCGGAAACAACGCACTGTGACGAGTTTGAGACAGAGATAACTAATGCAGAGGGCATAGAAAAGATAATATCGTTGCTTAATTTCAGGCAATTGGTTGTTGTTGAAAAGGAAAGAGAAACATTTATCTACAAAGATGATTTTGAAATCTGTATGGATAAAGTAAAGGATCTAGGGTTTTTCATAGAGATTGAAGCAATGAAATCTTTTGACGGTGTTGAAGACACAAGAAATAAACTGTTTGAGTTTGCAGAATCTCTGGGAATAGATACTTCAAAAACAGCTCCAAGAGGGTATGTTTGCATGCTTATGAAAAAAGGGCAATATGCTAATTAAACAACGCCTTTATGGCCATTGTTGCGTAAGCACCCTTTGGCAGTCTGAAAGAAACCACGCATTTTCTTTTACCCTTGTTTAGTTCGTCTTTTTCTAGGGAAGTTATACTAAATTCTTCCAATGGCATCATCAGGTTTCTATCTGCCCCGCTTGATACCATTTCTGGCATTTCAGGAATCTTGAAATCCTCTTTCTTTACGCCTTCTGAAGACATAATCTCGTTTGCTATGAAAGCTATATCATTCGGTATCTTTGTTTCATAACCAATTAGCGGCACGTTTATGTTTTTTACATTCTCTGTTGGAAAAATCAGTTCCCCTAGCGGATATTTCAGTTTTTTGTGTTTGAACTTCTTCATATATTCGCTTACCATGCGATTCCACAAAAAAGACTGGTAAGCATGAACATACAGCCACAAAGTTCTCTTGGGAATTATTCTTAGTGCACCAATTGCATCATTATGATGGTTTCTAAGATGCTCTAAACATTCGGGTATCATTCGAGCAGCCTCCTTAAACTTCTTCTGCACTATAAGTTTTCCTATGAAATGGTTGTTAGCTTCTCTGCCAAAACGCTGTTCATCAAAATAATTTGGCACCCATTTCATTTTCTTTGGGGTTTTTATCTCATCAATTGCCCTTACTGTTATCTCAAAATCATTGGCTACGTGCGTGGATAAATTCATTCTTTCATCAACGCGACCCAAATAAGTTAGCTTTATGTTGTTCAAATCAAGGTTTTTGTTCGGTCCGTTTAATATTGATATATACTGTTCTGTAACAGCAAATTTGTCCTTTGTTCCAGAGTAGTTGATATATTTTCTACTTTTTTTAAGTGAATAAGCTATGGCAGAGATAGCCCTTTCAGTGGTAACATTATTCTTCCATAAGGAATAGCAAGCGTATTTTCCGCCCTTACCGATAAAAACATCTATAACTTCGCTTACAAGAAAATCTTCTGGTATCTGCTTTATTTTATATGCCATGAATAATTTTAAGATAGGAGATTAAAAAACGTTTTTTAACCCATACAGCTTAATTCACGTATGAAAAGGGAAGATGCAGTCTTTATGGGCAATTTTGAAAGAGAAGTCAATGATACAGTAAAAAAGTACAAACTATTCGATAAAAAAGACAAGATGTTTGTTGCTTGTTCTGGTGGAAAGGATTCCACAACTCTACTGTATTTAATGAAAAAGTTTGGCTATAATCCAGAAGCTTTGATAATAGATTTATCAAAGACAGATTATTTTCAGACTCATCTCAAAAACATAGAAAAGTTCTGTAAAGATCAGAAGATAAAATTGCATGTCATTGCACTGGAAGACGAACTGGTTTATCCAATGTGTCACATGACTTCTGTAATGAGAAAAAAAGAAGGTTACAAATCATGCGCAGTTTGTGGCGTGATGAAACGCCATCTTTTAAACAAAAAACCAAGAGAGCTTGGTGCAACAAAAATTGCTGTGGGACACAACTTAGATGATGAATCACAAACAGTCATCATGAATCTTTTTAGGGCTGATATGATTTCTTCTGTTAACGCAGGGCCCAAAGTTGATGTTGTAAAGGATGATAAGTTTATTGTAAGAGTTAAACCATTTTATTTCACAAAAGAAGCTGACATAAAAAAATATTCTGAATTAATGAAATTTCCAGTGCAGTATACAAAGTGTCCGTGTTCAGGAGATTCACTGCGCAATTTCATGAGACAATATCTGAACAAACTAGAAGAAAAATATCCTGATATAAAAAGAAGAATACTTGATAACTCTCTCTTCATTTCAGAAGCTATTAGAAACTCTTTACCCAATGAAATAAAGATAAACCATTGCAAGAGATGTCATGAACCAACTAAGAATGAATATTGCGCAGCATGTATTATGTTAAAAACGATGAGCACGCCTCGGTAGCTCAGTTTGGTAGAGCAATTGCTTCGTAAGCAATGGGTCGAGGGTTCGAATCCCTTTCGAGGCTTCTTTTTATTTAACTGAAACTATTTCATTATCATGGACCACGTTGCTATAATGAAAAAATCATGGGGACTGACACCTAAAATTCTCAGCGGTGAGAAAAAGATTGAGTCAAGATGGTACAAAAACAAATGTTCTCCATGGAATAAGATTAAAGCCGGTGAAACTGTCTATTTCAAAGATTCAGGTGATCCTGTAACAGTAAAAACAGAAGTCAAAAAAGTAATTCAGTTCTCCAACCTGACTCCTGAAAAAATCAAAGAAATTCTGTACAAATACGGCAAAGCAGACGGGCTTGGAATAGGCGATATTCCAAAATTCATCGAACTTTTCAAATACAAGAAATATTGTATGCTAATTTTTTTGGAAAATCCCCAGAAAGTTAAACCTTTCTGTATTGATAAAACAGGCTTCGGAATGATGTCAGCTTGGATAAGCGTGGATGACATCAATAAAATAGAAGCAAAATAAAAAACCCCTAAACTAAAGAGGGGGTTAAAAACAAAGAGCTATCTATTTAATTATTTTTTCTTTTTGCTCTTTTTTGCTGCTTTCTTTTTTGCCATTTTAACCTCCAATAATTCAATAATATTATATTATTCTACTACCTAATAAATCAGCATTTATTATAAAAAACTGACAACTCCTGTCAATAAAAATTCTATGCCCCAAGCTATTGTTACTATACCCATAATTGTTGAAAGCATTTTTACACCGCCGTCACCCAAAACATTGTATATTCTAACTGCGAAAACGATTGATAAGAATGTTACAAACAATGCTCCGGTACCAGCAAGCATTGTAGTTAGTAAACCTACGTCTCTTACTAGAAGTATAGTAGCTATTATTGCTGCTGGTCCAGTTATCAGTGGCGTTCCTATAACAATTGCAATATCACTTGCTTTATCCATTTTATTGAACGACAAACCGAGAACCATTTGTATGCCAAGAATGATAAGTATCACTCCACCCGCAGCCCTGAAAGTTTCTATGTTTACACCCATAAGAGCCATAATAGAATCACCAAAAATAGCGAATACAAAGAAAACCAAAGCGGCAACCAATATACCTTTCTTAACTATCTGCATCTTTTTGTCCATCTTCTTTCCTTTGGTAACAGAAAGCAAGACAGACAAGCTTAATGGAGGATCCATTATAACAAGAAGCAATATGAAAGCCTCAATTAGTTCTAACATAATAACTAATTGTATTTTTTGGTAATAAGCTTTCTGTTCACATATCGCTTATTATTTAAGCTAACATAACAATTAAAGAAAATGATTTTTATGTCTGCAATAGAAGTAAAAAATTTAACAAAGAAGTTCAACGGGTTTACTGCAATAGATCACATATCTTTTGACGTGAAGGAAGGAGAGTTGTTTGGTCTTTTAGGACCAAACGGGGCAGGCAAAACAACAACATTGAACATACTTTCTACTTTGCTTAAACCAACTTCTGGAAAAGCTGATATTGTAGGATTTGATATAGTAGAAAATAAGGATGACGTTAGAAAAAGCATAGGGATAGTATTTCAGGATCCTGCGTTGGATGCGGAGCTTACTGGAAGAGAGAACTTGGAATTCCATGCTATGATGTATGGAATGAACAAGGAGAGCAGAAAAAAAAGAATAAAAGACGTCATTAATCTGGTTGAACTATCAGATAAAGCCGATATTCTCGTAAGTAAATACTCTGGCGGAATGAAAAGAAGACTGGAAATAGCAAGAGGTCTGATGCACAGACCAAAAGTGCTTTTTTTAGACGAGCCAACACTTGGATTGGATGCACAGACCAGAAGAAAAATCTGGGAATACATAAAAAAGCTTAACAAAGAAAGCAATGTTACGATAATACTTACTACTCATTACATGGAGGAAGCTGACTATCTTTGTGAAAGGGTTGCCATAGTGGATAATGGCAAAATAGTTGCAATGGACACTCCAAGCAAACTGAAGAACAGTTTGGGCGGCGATGTTGTTTCACTTGAAGTCGGCCAAAAATCAGACCAATTGATGAAAATATTAGAAGAATGCAAGTGGATAAAGAAAATGAAAAAGCATGACGGCACATTAAGCCTTACAATGGAAGATGGTGAAAAAAGAATTCCAGAACTTGTTAAAACATCCGAAAAGCATGGAATAGAAATATTGTCTGTCAATTTCAGAAAGCCAAGCCTTGAGGATGTTTTCATTCATTTCACTGGTAAAAGCATCAGAGATCATGAAGCCAGTCGCGAAGACGTAAACAAGCAAATAATGAAAAGAAGAATGGGCATGAGGCACTAGGCGATTTTATGATTAACACTAATGCAATATACGTTTTGTGGCTGAGAGAAGTGAAGAAATTCATCAGAAACAAGTCGAGGATAATTGGAATGCTCGGCATGCCATTATTCTTTTTGGCCTTCCTTGGCATAGGATTTTCAAACATGCCTGTTACAGGCATGTCAGGAGTCGATTATCTATCATTTCTCATACCAGGCATAATCACGATGGGAATGGTTTTCACTTCAATGTTCGCAGGCATTTCTGTCTTGTGGGACAGGCAATTCGGCTTTCTGAAAGAAATCATGGTTGCTCCTGTCAAAGAGTTTCCATAGTTATAGGCAGAGTTCTAGGCGGAGCAACAACTTCACTAGCGCAAGGAATAATGATACTCATTATAGGATTGCTAGTAGGATTTCAAATAACCAGCATACTAGGCTTTTTCATATCCATTTTGTTCATGCTTCTGCTTTCAGCCACGTTCATAGGCATAGGCCTTATAATAGCGTCAAAAATGAAAGACATGCAGGGCTTTCAGCTGATTGTTAATTTCCTTGTGTTGCCTCTGGTTTTCCTCTCAGGAGCACTTTTCCCTGTGGACAATCTGCCTGGATTTGTCAAAACATTGACATACTTGAATCCAATAACTTATGGTGTGGATGGCATCAGAGCTTCACTTATAGGAGTTTCATCACTTCCAATACTATATAATCTTGCAGCATTGATTGTGTTTTCATCTGTAATGGTTTTTCTTGGTGCATATTTCTTTGACAGAAGCGACAACGTTTAAAAGAGTAATTTCACAAATATATAGTAGTGATTATATGGAACTCAAAAAACTTTTAGTAATGCTAGTCGTTCTAGCGTTCTTAATTCCTACAGCAATTGCTGACGGATCTGATTCAGGTAACGGTGCACAAACAAGCAGCAGTGAAACAACTGAACGTGGTGAAGAAAACCAAGTGACAGACGATTCTGTTGTCACTGACAACAGTTCAGATGATCTAGTAATAGCTCCTAATAAAAACCAGCAACAAACACAAAACACAGGAGATTCCGGCCAGCTAAAAGTCACTAACACAGAACAAGTGAAAGCAAAAACACTTTCTGGTTTGACTCAATCCATTCAAAACAGAAACCAAGAGATGAATCAAGAAATGGAATCTTTAGGCCAGACACAGCAAAATGTTTTACAAAACCAGAATAAGGTGAGACTGGCAGTTCATGCCTTTCTTGCAATGGAAGATTTGGTTGGTGGCATAGGCAAGAATGTTTCAGAAATAGCCAGAGAATTTGACAATTCTATGCAAAAGACAGTTCAAGCTGAAGAAAGAATGCAAACAAGGAACATCTTCATGTTTTTCTTCTTCGGTGGCGATGAAGTTTCTGCTGCTGAAATAGAAGAAGAACTCAACATGAATCAGAACAGAATGGAAAAATTGCAGGAATTAAAGGAGCAATGCCAGTGCAATGAGGAATTAAAAAACATGTTTCAGGAACAGATGCAGAACATAGAGATGGAACAAACAAGGCTTCGCGAACTGGCGCAAGAGCATAATATGAACAAAGGATTGTTTGGTTGGTTGTTCAAGTAACAACCATTTTCTATTTATTTCTCAAAATCAATTATTTTACCAATGAGGCATTTAATTTCTCTTAAAGAACAATCAAAGGAAGACATAAGCGAAATTCTGCAAATGGCCCAAAAAATAAAAAAGAAACGCAATTCAGGCGAGCTAACAAATTATCTTCCGAACAAAACCCTGATAATGCTTTTCCAGAAAAGTTCTACAAGAACCAGGCTGTCATATGAAACAGGAATGACAGAACTTGGCGGGCATGCCATCTTTCTTGATGCGAGAACCACACAATTCTCTTTGACTGATTTTGCTTATGAAATAAGAGCAGTTATGAGATTTGGTCATGCGCTAATGTTTCGTGCTATTAAAGCAAAGGATGTAGAAACCGCTGCTTCATTTAATACGATACCTGTGATAGACGGCAACAGTGAAAAATATCATCCTTCTCAAGCACTTAGCGATATACTAACAATGGCAGAACACTCTGGTGGTTTGAATAAAGTGAAAAAAATAACCTGGTTGGGAATAGAAAATAATGTTTCTAACACACTGAAATTGGCCTGCGCTAAGCTAGGAATAAAAGTTGCTATAGCGGCACCTAAGATTGACAAGAACAGTGTTGATCTAGAGCTCAATAAAATGGCTGAAGCAACAGGCATGATTACAAGAACACTGGATCTCGAAGAGGCCCTAAAAGATGCTGACTACGTGCATACAGACACATGGATGAATATGGAGTTATTCAGCAATGGAAGAGTAATACCTGCTTATAGAAAGGATTATGAGAAAAGAAAAAGGCAGCTACTTCCGTTCCAGCTCAACGCAAAAATAATTGATAAATATGCGCCGAAAGCAAAGATAATGCACTGCATGCCTTGCCATGCTGGATATGAAATAACTCGTGATGCAATAGGCCATAAAAACTCTATTATTTTTGATCAGGCAGAGAACAGATTGCATATGCAAAAAGGAATGATAATGTGGCTTCTGGGCAACGAGGCGAAATAGCTTTATTTAAAAAGAAAAGATACAAATTATAAAAAAATATATTTTTGGAGGTAATTATATGTTATCGAGTTTGCCAACAGATTTAAGCAAAGTCAGAAAAGAGCACATAGACATGGAAATTCTTCGTGCAGGCATGATTGCAGAGCTTGATGCAGTCAATTTTTATGAGCAGATGGCTGCAATGACCCAACGCAGCGATATAAAGAAAGTCCTTTTGGACATCGCGAAGGAAGAAAAAACACATGTTGGAGAATTCGAAGCGTTGCTCTTGAAACTTGACAGTGAGCAGGTAAAGGAAAGCGAAAAGGGCAGAAAGGAAGTTGAAGAATTGACAGAATAGGTGGTAAATTGACAGAACTGAATCAAATCTACAAATGCAATATCTGCGGAAACATAACCGAAGTCCTGCATACAGGTGCAGGAGAGCTTGTCTGCTGCGGCCAGCCGATGGAGCTTTTGGAAGCCAAAATGCAAGACCAGGGACATGAAAAGCACGTTCCTGTCATTGAAAAAACAGAAAAAGGTGTAAGGGTAAAGATAGGCTCGATTCCTCATCCAATGGAAGAAAGCCACTTCATTGAATGGATACAAATCATCGCAGACGGCAAGAGCTACAGGAAATTCCTTAAACCAGGCGACGTGCCAGAAGCAAAGTTCTGCATCAAGGCAGATAACATGGCTGTGAGAGCATACTGTAATGTGCACGGTTTGTGGAAGGCGTAAGCCTCCTTTTGGATCAAATCTCTTATTGTAATGGATTAGAGATATCTCTTATCCTATTATATTGGAGATAAGACCTTTTTCTAAAAGGTTTGTGTGGAAGGCGTAAGGCTTTATTCCTTTATTTTAATTGATTATTATGAAAACCCTAGTCGAAACAATTAACCAGCTAAAGAACAGCGAAGTGAAACAATTAGTTGATTCTCGGACAGAGGAATTCAAGAAGATTAGAAAGAACGAAAACAACTCTCTTTTCAAAGAGCTATGCTTCTGCCTTCTTACTGCAAACTACAGTGCTGAAGGCGGCATAAAGATACAGAAAAAGATAGACAATGATTTCATTACTCTTTCTGAGGTTGATCTCAGGAATGAATTGAAGTTTTTAGGGCACAGATTCTACAGCGCCAGGGCAGCCTATATCGTGCTTGCAAGAAAGCATCTTGAAATGCTAGAAATGCTGACAAGGACTTTGGGAGAGCAGGCATTGAGAAAATGGCTTGTGGAGAATGTCAAAGGCTTAGGATACAAAGAGGCCAGCCATTTCATGCGCAATATTGGCTATAGTGATGTAGCCATAATTGATTTTCACATAATCGACCTTTTAGTTAAAAACAAAATCATAAAAAGTCCGAAAACTCTGACATCGAAGAAATACCTTGAGATTGAAGCCCTTCTAAGGAAGATTGCTGACAAAACAAACCTCAATCTCGCTGAATTAGATTTCTATCTCTGGTACATGGAGACAGGGAAGATTTTAAAGTAGTTTAAACTAATTTTATATTATGAAACAAGCCGACTTCTGGACGAAGTTGGATGATAAGAAAGTCCAATGTCAGTTATGTCCTAGAAACTGTATAATAGCTGATGGTAAGCGTGGAGCATGCAATGTCAGAGAAAACAGAAAGGGAATATTATACTCTCTTGTCTACGGCAGGCCTGTAACAGTGTCAGTTGATCCGATTGAGAAGAAACCATTATACCATTTTCATCCAGGCACACAGACTTTGTCTATAGCAACAGTAGGCTGTAATCTGCGCTGCAGCTTCTGCCAGAACTGGGAGATATCCATTGCTACGACTGTAAGTGGCCAGCATCTGTCTCCAGAGCAAGTGGTTGGCATTGCAAAGGATTACGGAGTAAAAAGTATAGCCTATACGTACACAGAACCCACTATATTTTTCGAATACGCTTATGATATCATGAAAATCGCTCGCAAGGAAGGCCTCCTTAACGTGTGGGTATCCAATGGCTACACTAACCCAGAACCAGCTAAAAAAGCTGCAAAATATCTTGATGCAATAAATGTTGATCTGAAAGGTAACCCAAAATTCTACAAAGATTTATGCATGGTTCCCAGCGAAGAACCAATACATGAAGCTCTGAAGATATACAAGCAAAACAAAGTTCACATAGAGATTACAACACTCCTTATCCCTGATCATAACGATGATGATAAAACGCTTCAGGGAATAGTTGACTGGGTTAAAATAAACCTTGGAACAGATACACCGATGCATTTCTCAAGATTTCATCCTGACCATAAACTAAAGAACGTTCCGTCTACGCCAATTGAAACAATTAAAAAAGCAATGGAAATAGCAAAAAAGAGAGGAATGAAGCACGTTTATGCAGGCAATGTGCCTAATCTTATATAAATATCATCTACAAATTGATAACATGGCTGAAGATAAAGAACAGATAGAAAAGAAGATGAAAGAAGGCTGGATTAAGACCAGCATGATGATTGAGCTGTTAGCTGCTGATCCAGACAAAACAAAGGAATTTCTAGAGAAACATGTTGAAAAGATAGAGAAAGAGGATAAAATTATACTTTACAGAAAGGACTTTAAAGAGGTTATAGAAACAACTAGTCCATTTCCAAACGTACCAAAGGCTTATTCTGGAATTGTTGAGATAGAGCTTGTAGCAGAGACTCTAGACAAAATAGTTTATATTGTAATGAACTACGGACCAACTAACGTGGAGATATTGGAACCTACAAGGATTGCAATAGATATGGGAGAAGCACAGGGCATAGTTAATTCTGTCTCCACAATGATGCACAAGTTCGCCGCAGCAGGCGTCGGTGGCATAATTACTAGTTAAAATCAATACCAAGCAAAGCTTTTTATACCCCAAAATTAACATTTTATTATGTACGATAATCCTGAAGACGTTATTGAGAATGGTGTACCAGCTGCTGTTAGAAAAGACTGGGATATGGTAGACGAAGCAGTAGTTCCAGCATTTGAAAAAGCACTTAAAGGTAAAGGCGAATGCGGAGCATTAGATAAAATTGATGAATATCTAAAAGATGAAAATCCAGATGTTAGAGATTATTCAGCAACTCTTGCAACTAAATTTTTTCAAGTTATTCCGTATAGGCATAGTGATCATATAATGATATTAGCATTACTAAAGGAAGTTGCATACGATGATCCAGAGATCTTCCCAAGATTTAGAGCTTCAACAACTTTAGTAGAAATTGATAGAAGTAATATGCAAGATGTCGATCTTGGTATAAATTATGGAAGATTGCTTGAGAACTTCAATGATACTGTTGCCGAAGAGGCTGATTTGTCAGAAGTAGCAAATCAATACATATCATATGTATCTGGTAAAATTAAACAATAATTCTAGCATCCACAGCAACAGCGCCTCTAAAACTGACAAAAACTGGATTCAAGTCTAGTTCTTTTATTTTCTTCTCTTTTGTCATCATTCTTGATATTTTTAGCAGAATATCCTCTATGGCTTTGAAGTTCACCGCTTTGTGACCGCGCACGCCTTTTAGAATGCTGTAGCCCTTTATTTCCCTTATCATCTCTTGCGCGTCTTTGCGCTCTATAGGAATCAGACGGAAGGAAACGTCCTTTAGAACCTCTACGAATATACCGCCCATGCCAAACATTATAACAGGACCAAACTGCTGGTCATAGTTCGCTCCGATAATTGTTTCATGACCGCCAATCATCTGCTGAACTAAGATGCCTTCCACTTTGGCTCTGGGCTGTTTTCTCTTGACATTGGCATGAATTTTTTTGTAGGCATGCCTGACTTCCAGATCATCCTCCAAGCCAATCTCAATTCCGCCAGCCTCTGTCTTGTGCACAATATCCTTTGAAACAATTTTCAGAGTGACCGGGTAGCCAATTGACTTGGCTTTCTTTGAGCACTCGTCCTCAGTTCTCACTATAGAATAAACAGGATAAGGTATGCTGTATTTACGCATAAGTTTCAATGTTTCAGTGTCAGAAAGTTTCGGCATATTAAATAATTGTTTCGAGTAATAAAATAATTTAATAAACCATGCGAAATAATTCTATGGAAGAAAAAAAGCCAATAATTACATATGCACTCATAATCATAAACATTTTGGTGTTTCTTATAGTCTTTTCAATGCCAGAAGAGATGCTTAATGTGGTGTTTCAAAACTTTGCTTTTTCCTCTTCTCAAGCAGGAGAAGTATGGAGATGGTTTTCATCACTCTTCCTTCATGCCAGCGCTTCTCATCTTTTCTTCAACATGATTGGTCTGTTCTTCTTTGGAAAGATACTGGAGAAAGAGGTTGACAAGCAATGGTATCTGGCAATTTACTTCATAGGCGGTTTAATAGGCACTTTTGCCTTTATGTTGACTAGTATAGAGCCAGTTGTAGGAGCATCCGGTGCTGTGTTCGCTCTGATGGGTGCGGCCATGTTTTTGAATCCAGTCAAGCGCGTGCACTTCTTCGTGTTCCCATTACCGTTAGCCTTTATAGCAATAACATTCCTATTGACAACAACCATTGTTGTGTACTTTCAGCCAGAGATGGGTGGAGTTGCGCATATAGCTCATTTGGCAGGACTGATAACAGGATCGATATTTGCGTTTTTCTATGACCCGAAACGGGTAATGAAAGGGCTTCTAGTGCTCATAGTAATGGGTGCCTTGCTTTTGATACTGGGTCCAATTCTAGGACTCATAACTGGTTTTGGCAGCATAATGCTGTCTGTAATAGACACTGTGATAGGTGCGGTTCTTTACACCATTGCAAAGCTTCTAGGATTCTTATGGGCATAAGTTCTTTTCTAAATTTTAATTTATTAATCCAATTGTCAATTTTATGGTATACAGTAAACCTTTTTCAAAAGGTTCAATTCAAAAGGAGTCTAAGGACTTCCATAGCATTGTTTGGGGTTTCCCATATAGCACAATAATAGGATGTGTAGAGGAGTGATGACTTGTATAGTCATTTTTTAAAATAGAGGTGATTGTATTGTTTAGCAGAAATAAAGAAAAGCTTTCTTCTAGGTCTAATGTTGCCTGTTTTGTTGACGGTCCTAACATAATAAGGAAAGAGTTTAATCTGGATTTAGATGAGCTTCGCAGAACAGCTCAGAAATACGGAAGAATAATTGTAGGAAAAGTTTTTCTCAATCAGCATGCTTCGGATAAATTAATAGAGGCCATAGCAAATCAGGGATTTGAACCGACGGTTATGCTGAGTGGTGAAACAGATCCTGATGTTGATGTTGCTCTTGCTGTTGCAGTAGTTGAAGCGGCATATAATAGTGACATAGATATCATAGTAATAGGATCAAGAGATGCTGATTATCTGCCTGCAATTCAGGCTGCAAAGAAGCGCAACAAGAAAGTTGTTGTTATGGGCACAGAACCAGGCTTCTCAAAAGCGCTTCAGCATTCTGCTGATTATGTTGAGTTTCTAAGAGGAAGATCCAGTCCTCCAAAAAGGAGCTTCAATTAATCTTATTAAACGTGCAAACTTTAACTATTAACATGAAAAAAGCAGTTATTGCTCTTGGCGGGAACGCTTTTTTAGAAAGGGGTCAGAAAGGGACTTTTGAAGAGCAGGTAGAAAATCTGCAAAAAGCTTCTAAGGAAATTGTTAAGCTAATCAAATCTGGATGGGACATAACAATTACTCATGGTAATGGTCCTCAAGTCGGTGCTATTCTTCTTCAACAAGATACTACCAAAGAGGTTCCAAAAATGCCAATGTATATCTGCGGGGCAGAAAGCCAGGGACTCATGGGTTACATGATATGCGAGTCCTTGGGGAATGAGATGCGAAAGAACAAAATAAATAAAGATGTTGTTAACATAATGACGCGCGTTGTTGTTGACAAAAATGATCCTGCTTTCAAGAACCCGGAAAAAGCAGTAGGACCATCATACAAGTCTTCAGAAGGCTTGCCTAAAGACTGGACTATAAAGAAAACCTTCCGCGGTTTCAGACGTGTTATAGCATCACCAGAACCCAAAGAAATAATGGAAGCAGATGCTATAAGAGACGCCTCAAAAAACGCGGTTGTTGTTGCGTGTGGCGGTGGAGGAATACCTGTTGTAAAAGATGGCAGAAGTATCAGAGGCATTGATGCTGTTATAGACAAAGACAAGGCATCAGAGCTTCTTGCCCGCAAAATAGGAGCTGATACACTAATCATACTCACAGATATTAATTCTCTGTATCTAAACTGGCGCAAAGAGAATGAACAAAAACTAGATGCAATTACATTAAAAGAAGCAAAAAAATACTACAAAGAAGGACATTTCCTTGCCGGTTCAATGGGACCAAAAATGGAAGCTGCTATAAAATTTTTAGAGAACGGCGGTAAACAAGTCGTAATTTGCCTTTTTGAAGATCTAGAGAAAGCTCTGGAAGGTAAAGCAGGCAGTATTGTTAAGAACTGATTTTTAGGAAGCGTTAGTTTTTGGATAAGACCTTTTTTCAAAAGATTTTATGAGGAGAGGCGGGAAAGGCAACCGAGCCTCGATTACCTTTCACCAATCTCTTTATACTCATTTTCCTATTACAGGAATTCCAAGATCCTTTGCGAATTCATCTCTGTGTGCAGCTTCTTCTTGTGCCAGGGGACCCAGTATGTATGGCGATTTTATTCCCGTGACAATTGTTATAACTCTTATCTTGCCCTTGAATGTTGGGTCAATTCTTGAACCCCATATAACCTGTGCCTCTGGATCAAGTTGTCTTGATACATATTCTCCTATTAAATTCACTTCATCAAGTTTTAGATCCTCGCCGCCCGTTATGTGTATCAAAGCACCTGTTCCACCTTCGTAGTTAACTTCCAAGAGCGGGTTTGCCATAGCCCTTGTTACAGATTCTTCTGCTCTGTTCTTTGTGTCAGATTCTCCGAAACCAACGCTTGCAACTCCGCCTGAGTGCATTATCGTTCTGACATCTGCATAATCCAGGTTTACAAGTGATGGTGTTGCGATTGTTTCTGTAACACCTTTTATTATTGTTGATATCAAATTGTCTGCTACACCAAAAGCCTGCTGAAGTGGCAGGTCGCCAGCTATCTTCAACAATCGGTCATTCTCTATTACCATAACAGTATCACAGACCTGTCTTAAGTGGTATAAACCATCTTCTGCTTTTCCCATTCTAGCTCCTTCTATCTTAAATGGTAATGTTACACAACCGATAACAATTGCTCCCATATCTTTGGCTATCTGAGCTATTACTGGTGCAGCTCCTGTACCTGTTCCGCCACCAAGACCGCAAACAAGATACAGCATGTCACATCCTTCAAGTATCTTCTTCAGCTGTTTTTCGCTTTCTTCTGCAGCTTTTTTGCCTGTTATAGGATATCCTCCTGCTCCAAGACCTCTTGTAAGTTCTCTTCCTATAAGAACTTTCTTATCGCTTTTACTGATGCTTAAATGTTTTGCGTCTGTATTAACAGCAATTGTATCAGCTCCTTTTACTCCCATTTCTGTTAGCCTTGTTACACAGTTGTTACCTGCACCGCCAACGCCAAGAACAAGTATCTTTGCTTGCAAGTTTTCAAGGCCAAACTCATCCATTATATCCTGATCTGCATTCTTTGGTGTCTCGTTTGGAACCACGTAAGCAGCTGGCTCTCCTGCAGATATTTCATTTGAATAACTGAAAGAATTTGCTTTCTGTGGCTCTATGTTTGTTTCTTGGACACGCTCAACCGGTGAATATCGTGTTGGTTCTCTTACCGGTTCAATATTTTTTACTTCATTTTCAAATACTCTTTGTATGATCGAATCCATTTTTTCACCTCTCCTCTTATATTAAAAGACGACTATACACAATCATTGTAAGTCGTCAACCATTCGGAAGCGGAAACAGACGGACGACCTTAGCCAATCGGTTTAAGTCGTCATGCTGTTCGCTCCTTTTGGATAAAACCTTTTTCTAAAAGGTTTTATATACTGTAAAACATATTTTCCAGTTCGGAATTGCATTTAAATACGTTCAACCAAGTATATACATAAAACTAGAATTGTATCAAGTTCCCCAACTTGATGACCAAATTCATTGATATTCAATAAACGTTTATTCGATCCCCATCGAATGCGCGTCTGTTTCTGATACCCTAAAACCTTACAAACATTGTAGTTATTATTAGATTTTTTGGTATATAAAGCTTAAAGGGACATAGCCTTGTTTTTATCCTTCAGCCATAAACCGAAGTCCCTAAATATCGGTTCTTTTTGCACTCTCCAACTCATATATTCGTCATATTCTTTGTCTGTCATTTCTGCAAGGGTTTTATTAAATGTTTCAGGTATAAAGATTGAGTGGAGCTTGGACCAGCTGCGTTTGTGAGAACTGCCCCTAGATTGTTCCGAAGCTGTTCCGTTTATATTGCTTTCGAAAAATATTGGTTCCTTGAGGCTACCATCAATGTAAGCTAGAACGTTCTTGAACTTGCAAGACCTGTCTTCCCCTTCAATTAGCTTGAGCAGACCTTCCAACCCGAGACCTTGAAGCGCGTGGTTTGTGAACGGGCCAGGAAAGTCCTTCCACTTTTTCAAATAAAATCCCGCATCGTGCACTATCAGCGGTTTCTTGAGAATTTCATAAGCCTTTATTGCCTTTTCTCTCGCTATCTCCATTATGTCATAGCTTCTCGGTTCAGGAATATCAATGTCTTTCTGTACCAACTGTATGTTGAATTCGGAAAGCTCCTTCTGAGCTGTCAGGAATTTCCCGTTGTTTCCAGTGACAAAAAAAATTTCCATAATTAATGTAATTAATGTGAGAGTTATAATTGTTACATTAAACTATATTTAAAGCAACAACACAAATTGGTCTTATGGGATATGAAGAACTGCTCTCAAGGGCTATGAAGAAGGTGCCTGATAAAACAGGTAGCGGTGAGAGGTTTGAAATGCCTAAATCAAAGATGCTGAAGCAGGGCGTGCGCACAATTTTCATCAATTTTAACGAGGTTATCAGCAAGCTCAGAAGGGATCAGAAACATTTCCTGAAGTTCCTTTTAAAGGAACTTGCCACGTCATTTGAAGAGAGGGACGGCAAGATGATTTTTCAGGGCGTTTTCACAGAGGAACAGGTAAACAGGAAGATTGAATCTTACGTGAAACATTTTGTAATATGCCCTAAGTGCAGCAGGCCTGACACAAAGATAGTCGAAGAGGGAGAATCAGCGTTCCTAGTTTGCGAAGCTTGTGGAAACAAACAACAAATAAAGAAGGTGTGAACATGAAATATAAATTCATAGAAGACCTTACTTCTGATGTAATGTTTGAAGCATACGGTAAGGATCTTAAAGAACTGTTTCAAAATGCAGCAGAAGCCATGTTCAGTGTTATCTGCCAGATGGATAAAGTGAGACCAAAAAAAAGCATGGAAATAGAAGCTGAAGCCAATTCTAAAGAAGAGCTTATGATAGCATGGTTGCAAGAGCTTATCGCTGCAGTGGATACAAAGGAGATGTTTTTCTCAAAATTTGAGATTACAGAGATAGATGAAAAACACATCAAAGCAAAGGTTTATGGTGAAGATGCTGATCCGACTAAGGGTGAAACAGTAGTCAAAGCCGTTACTTACTATAAATACAAACTAGAAAAAACACCAAAGGGATTTGTTACAAGGGTTAGTTTGGATATATAAAATTTGGTTTCTAATCAGTTTTATGACTGAAAAGGGAAGATGTCTCGCTTCTCAAGAAATACGAGAAATGATAAAGAGAAAGAAGATTGTTTCTTCTGGTAAGATTGACAAGAAACAAATAAAACCATCAACATTCGAACCTACAGTTGGTGAAAACGTATTTGTCATTACAGACAGCAATTTATTCCGTCCTGCAAACGGTGAAAGAGTAGAGGAAGCATTGGCAAGACTTAATAAAAGCGACATAAAGGAGTATGATATAAGAGATGGATTTGATTTGCATGTGGGATTTTCGTATCTCTTTCCTCTTAGAGAAAGACCTATACTTGACCCACTTAAAAATGAAAGAATAAGATCTTCAACAAGAAGCAGTTTCGGAAGAATGTTCTATAATATACGCACATTGAGCAGTGGAAATTCTCGTTACGAAACACTTTTTCCTGGGCATGAAGCAACAGAATTGGATCTCTGGTTATTTGTTCAGCCTCAGGCTTTCAATGGCATAATTCGTACAGGAGACTCTCTAACACATTCTAAAATTCTTACAGGCTACGATCCAAGACTAACAGATGCTGAAATAAAGGATGCTGTAGAAAATAATCCAATTCTTTGGGATAAGTATGATGAAGGGAAACAGGCAGACCATGTAATTGATGAAGGGTTAGAGCTTAATCTAGATTTATTAGGATGGGGCAAAGAAGGTATAGTAGCCCTAAAAACCAAGAAGAATCCTGAGGAAATAGATTTTCGCGAAATAGGTAAATATGAACCATTAGAATTTTTTGAACCTGTAAGAATAGATAGTTATGGAGGCATTTCAATAGGCAATGAACACTGTTTATTCTCATCCTGGGAATATTTAACTGTTCCAGAGAACATGAATGCAGAGCTTGTAGCGCATTCACCAGTTGGTTTTATAGGACCGCTGCATCGTGCAGGTTTTGTAAACAATGGTCATAAAGGACCTTTAGTTTTTGAAATAACACCGTATGAAACAGTAAACATACATATGAGAAGGGGCATGAAAATGCCTATAAGTTATCTTAACTTTTATAGAACAGCGATTCCAGATGTATCATACAGCAAGACAGGATATTTTCATGAACAAAGAGGCATCTGCCTACCAAAACAATTCAAACAAATAGATTGGGACAACCTTTAGAACATATGCAGTGATGAAGAGCGAATTACTATTTAAAAGCCCAAGAAATAAAATTGATACTATGAAAGAAAAGCTAAAACAGGTCAACGATTTCGAATGGCTTCTACCAAAAAACTCCCGAGACAAAATGACTGTTGATGCAAAGATAATAGCCAACAAAAAAATTCTTGATGTCATTGAAGATGACGCAGTGCAGCAACTAACAAATGTTGCAACGCTTCCTGGCGTTGTTTCACCTGTTGTTGGTTTACCTGATATGCACTGGGGATACGGTCTGCCAATGGGAGCTGTGGGCGCTTTTGACGCAGAAGAGGGCATTATATCTGCAGGTTTATGCGGGTTTGATATAAACTGCGGCATAAATCTTATTCGCACCAATCTCACTGTAAAGGAAATCAGACCAAAACTCAGAGAATTGGTTCCTGCTTTATTTGATGCCATTCCAAGCGGTGTGGGAGCAAAAAGCAAGCTTAGACTCACGCCAAAGGATCTAGATGACGTTCTAGTTAATGGTTTAGATTGGGCCCTAGAAAAGGGCTACATAACAAAGCAAGATAAAGAAAACACAGAAGAGAAAGGCGTAATGAAAGGAGCTGATACTTCCAAAGTAAGCGATATGGCAAAAAAGCGCGGAATACCGCAGCTAGGCACTCTGGGAGCAGGAAACCATTTTCTTGAAGTGCAGGAGATAAGTGACATTATTGATAAAAAAACTGCAAAAAAATGGGGAATCACAGAACCAGGACAAGCTATGATAATGATTCATTGCGGATCTCGCGGCCTTGGTCACCAAGTCGCTTCTGATTATCTTAAAATTCAGGAACAGGCTGTAAAGAAATATAAAATATGGCTTCCTGACCAGCAGCTAGCATGTGCGCCTGCTAATTCCCCAGAAGGCAAGGATTTCTATGATGCTATGAGAGCAGCTGTTAATTATTCTTTTACGAACAGAGCTGTTATGACTGGATGGCTTCGCGAAGTTTTTGAAAAAGTCTTTAATCGTTCATGGGAAGACATGGACATGCAGACATTATACGCAATTGCCCATAATATTGTGAAGCTAGAGGATCATAAAGTCAATGGCAAAAAGAAAAAACTTTATATTCACAGGAAAGGCGCCACAAGAGCTTTCCCTGATACGCCTGTTATAATAGCAGGTTCCATGGGCACTTCCTCTTATCTTCTCAAAGGAACAGAAGAAGCACTAAAAAAGACTTTTGGTTCTTCTGCTCATGGAGCAGGAAGAGCCATGAGTAGACATGCAGCTATTAAAAAATACAGAGGAGATGTCATACAGAAAGAGCTTGAAAAACAGGGAATAATATCAAAGGCAACGCATCCTAGAAGCTTTGCTGAAGAAGCACCTAATGCTTACAAGGATGTGGAGTCTGTTGTAGACAGTGTTCATGGTGCAGGGATATCAATAAAGGTTGCTCGCATGGTACCATTAGGAGTAATAAAAGGTTAATATGGTTATTGCTTATCTGAGTATGATTAAACCAGTGAAGGCTTTGATTCCACTTATAGCTGTATTCTTTGGAGGCTTACTGGTTATAGGATGGGATTTTCAACATTTATCAGGCTATTCTCCATTGTATCCTGCGCTGTTAGCTGTTTTTCTCATAGCCGGTGGCGGAAACATAATAAACGATTATTTTGATGCAGAATCAGACAGAATAAACCATCCAAAAAGACCAATACCTTCTGGAAAAGCGTCAAGGCGTGGAGCTTTAGTTCTATCAGCTATGTTCTTTTTAGCAGGAGTATTATTTGCAGCTTTCATAAACTGGCCAGCTTTTATTATAGCTGTTGTTAACAGTTTACTTTTAGCTCTTTATTCCTCCCAGCTGCAGAACAAAATATACACAGGTAACATATTAATAGGTTATCTTATCGGTTCATCTATTTTATTTGGTGGCATAGCAATGAACAATGTAGTTCTTCCTATATGGCTTGGTTTATTGTTGGGATTATCAGTAATTTCTCGTGAGATGATAAAGGATTTGGAAGATGCAGAGGGTGATAGAAAAAGTATTTTAAAACGGCTGGCATCAAAATTCAGAAAAGCGTCAACACCAATAACAGAGAAATTTGGTATTCCTAGTAAAAGTGTTGAAGTGAAAGTGAACAAGAGAATAACCATTTTGTTATCAGCTGTATCATTAATGGCAGCTGTTGTGATATCACCAATGCCTTATATCTTTGGCGTGCTTGGTTTCAATTATCTTATGGCTATAATACCTGCAGATATAGTTCTCTTCTTTACGGTTTATCAGTTAAACAACATAAACGGCAAAGCAAATTATCGAACAGTACAGAAGATGATTAAACTGGGAATATTACTCACTTTGATAGCGTTTATTGTCGCTATCTGGTTTTGATTTATTAAAATAAAATCTATTAATTTTCATGGCCCTGTATTTTAACGGATAGAATGTGACCTTGCGGTAGGCTCTTGTCTCCAATAACATGGAACAAGAGACATCTCTCATTCAGAATAATGGGAGATGAGATTTTCCTCAGGGCAAAATCCTAGGGAAAATAGGAGGCTAAGGCCTTCCCTGCGAAGAGGTTGTGATCTGGGTTCGAGTCCCAGCAGGGCCACTGAACATAAAAAGGAAAGCTTTATATACTTATTGTTATAAATATATAACATTGTGTTAGAAAAACACAACAATATATGATATATAATTAACATTAGTGATTAGATGAAAACCAGAATAAAGGAATTCCGAGCGCGCCACAACATGACGCAGGAAGATTTAGCAAGAAAAGTAGATGTTAGAAGAGAGACTATTGTGTTTTTAGAGAAGGGAAAATACAACCCTTCTCTGAAACTAGCTCATGAAATTTCTAAAGCTTTGGAAGCGAAGATAGAAGATATATTTATCTTCGAGGATGAATATATACTATGAGCACAGCGCTGCCATGGGTTTTTATCGGAGTATTAGCAGGATTGATAATAACATTGGGTTTAGTTCTATTTTTATTTAAAAGAAAGAAAGGTGTTGCAGGACAGGATCCGGATTATAGATCATTTTTTTTAATTGGATTATCATGGCTTATTATTGGAATACCTTTTATCTTTATTTATGATATGGCTTTCAATGGATTATTTATAATGGGATTAATATTCTTCATAATGGGTGCAGCAAACTTTAAGAAGTGGAATAAAAAACCAATAACAAAAAACCAAAAGATAGGTTGGGCATTGACTTTTATCGCGATGATTATATTACTAGCTTTTGTTTGGTTTGTTAATATACTAAATCAATAATTAAATAATCATTTTAGCAGCTCTAATTCATCTTCTGTGATTTCCAAGTGGTTTATGATTTCTTTGTTCATAAATTGTTTCAGGTAAGGCAAATAACCAGATTTTACTGTTCTCGTCGAACAGTGTAGTGTTGCGCCCAGGCGAGTGCATAATCCCTTCATAACAGCCCGCTTCATTCTAGTTCTTCCAAGCTCAATTAACCGCTTAGGTGGTTTATAGGCTACATAGCCATGATCACTATGCGACTTTGCGAGTGATATGCCTGAAATCATGTCAACCATAAAGGCCTTGAACCTCCAGTTCTGTTGTTTCATGACACGATTTCTGAAGATGTCAGCCTTTGATAGTATATCATAAGCCTTTATTATTTCTTCTGGGGATCTGAAAATCATTGAAGCGTTGCTCTCAATCCACCATAAAATCTCATCAGGATCTTTATCACTGTCAAAAATTGCTTTACGAGTTGCTTTTATGTTTCTAGAATTGAATACAGCAGGCATGATGTCAAAAATACTAGACTTCCTCTCCCTGTAGCCCAAAACTTCCAATGAGGCATTATCTATGCATTTCTTACCAGCGCAAACCATGTGCAGATCACTTATTGCAGATCTTATATCTCCTTGTGACCAGCGTGCTATATGTTTTATTGTTTCACCCTCTGGTTTTATTCCCTCCAATGAACATATTTCATTGAGTTTCTTTTCAATAGAAGCACTGTGCACCTTTGAAAACTTTACAAGTTTGCAATAGTTTCTAAGAGGTTTTAGCTTATTTTTCCAAGGATCGTTTGCTATGAGCACTACAGGAAATGAAGAGTTTTTTATCAGTTTTATTATAGCTGTTACAGCTCCTCTGTCATTGCCTGATATGCCGTCAACCTCATCCAGAAGTATTATCTTACCTTTATGAAAAAGTGAGTGAGTTTTAGCTCCGGAAAACAGGCTTTCTATCTCCTCTGCGTTGCGCTTGTCTGAAGCATTAAGCGCAATCAAATGAAGCTTGTTTTCGTTGGCAAGAGTCTCTATTAACAGAGATTTACCCACGCCTGGCGGTCCATGAATAAACAACGCTTTTCCAGGCTTCCATTCCCTGAACCATGTTAATGCTTCATCTATGCCTTTCTTCTGACTGATTATATTCTCTACTTTTCCAGGCTTGTATTTGTCTGTCCACGATTCCATACCGTATAATTCGATCTAACGGTTAAATTGTTTAACTTGCATCAGCAGTTGTTGTCAACAGTGTAATTGCAGCCGCCTGGACAGAAGCCGTCATCGTTTACGCACTCTGATATTACTATGTTACGGCAGTGCCTTGGAGTTCCAACACATATATCCTTGGTAGTGTCGTCACCGTCATCGCAATCAAAATGGAAATTGCACTTATCTTCAAGTATATTTGCACAATGCGATTTAGTTGTTCCACCGTAATTGCATACATCTAGTGTTTCATCATTACCGTCATCACAAGCCGAATCATCACAGCATTTATAATTAAGGCATTGATGATCCTTTATGTACTGACAGTTGCCACATACTATGTTTAAACATTTGTTGTCTTGACAAAATTGGTTACCTAAACAAGCCGAATCATCACAACACTTGTAATTCAAGCACCTGTTATTAGAAAAATATTGGCACTCTCCACAGATTCCTTCAGTGCATACATTGTTTTCGCAAGGTCCTCCACCAAAACAGCCTGTATCTTTACAGCAAGTTTCTGGTGTTTCGCCTCTTTCAATAAAACCGTTTCCACATATGGGTGTAGAATAAGATATTATTAGAACTATTATAGCGATTGAAAAAATAAAAATAATTATCATTAAGATGGTTTTAGCATCAGTAGGTCTTCTAACCTTAGGCACTTCTTTAATTTTCTGCGCTTCTTTTACCTCTTCCCTTTTTTTCTTATTTAAAATTTGCTTAGCAGTCTCATCAATTTCCTTTTCAGACCATGCATTTTGCATTAAAGCTTCCTTTATCTCTTTGATTTTCTTACCTTCTTTTAATTTTTTAATTATATGCTTAACTAGATTCTTGTCTGCCATAAAAACTCTTTTTATAAATTGATATTTTTTCTATAAATCTCTGCTAATCATTTTCCTTTACGTACTCGTATGCAGAAGTAGATGCAATTGCGCCGTCTCCGCAGGCTGTTATCATCTGCTTTAATGGGCCATTAGTGCAATCTCCTGCAGCGAACATGCCTCCAACATTGGTTTTCATTTCTTTGTCAACCACTATGAATCCCCGATCATCAACCTTTATTTTTAGTTTTCTTGCAAGCTCTGATGTTGGCACGCTACCTATTTCTATGAAAATTCCTTCTACGGGTATCTCAGTTTCCTTTTTTGTTTTAACATTGCGAACAGTTATTGATTTAACTGTTCTATCGCCCTTTATCTCAACAGGAATTGTATTCCACATAATCTTTACGCTTGATTTTTCAAGTCGTTTAACCAGCGATTCAATAGCTCTGAATTTATCACGCCTGTGCATGATTGTAACCTCTTTTGCACCGATATTTTCTATCATCAAACAGGCACTAATAGCTGCATCTCCACCGCCAATAACAACAACTCTTTTTTCCTTGAAAATAGGACAATCGCAGGTTGCACAGTAAGAAACACCCTTTCCGCTGAATTCTGCTTCTCCTTTTATGTTGGTTTTTCTGTGTTTTGCTCCTGTCGATATTATAACAGAACGACCATTATACTCATTTTTATCGGTTTTTACGACAAAATGTTTCTTAATTTTTGTTATTTTAAGCACTTCTTCTTCTATTATTTCATTGCTTAGCTTCAAAGCATGATCTTCTAGTTTTTTCATTAATTGCATACCACTCAAATTCATAATGCCGGGATAATTGTCCACGTTTGTAGCTTCTGTCATTTGTGACAGCTCGCTTGGATTGCTAAGAATAAGGGTCTTCAGGCCTCTTCTAACAGAAAATACACCAGCTGTTAAGCCTGCTGGACCTTTTCCAATAATTATAATATCGTACATAACATCCTCTCATCAAACTGATTTAGATATTGGTTTAACTGGTTTTTTAAACTTATATCTTTCTTACGTCAATCACAGTTTTGTTTCCTATTACCCCGTTGTTGGTTGCTATCAATGTTTGAGTACCTAACTGGAATATGCTAACACCAGTTATATTAAAGGTGCTGTATTCCAGCAAAATCTTTAAAGGTAAATATAACCCCATTCCATAAGAGAAGCTGGGTTCAAAGAAAGTGAAAAAACTGCTAGTTTCTATTTTGGATATGTCATCTTCTATTGTTTTCCAGTCGCCTTTTGTAAATGCCAGAAGCACCTTGGAGTTTGTAAAAGAAACATTTATTCCAATAGTATGAATGTTTCCATTACCGTCAACAAGCAATGAGTTGAACTGATTATTTGAGAACACTAAAGCGCTTAGTATGTTGGTGTTGTTATAGGAAGCTATGTACTTATGTGTTGGACTAGAGAATATGTTTTCTGAACCCCAATCACTAGAGTTGCTGGTATCATTGCCTGGTATGTAAACTGTGTTCTCAATGTTGTTTAAAGATAATTTTATTTGAACGCTATGATCTGCCTGCACTAAAGGCAACATCAACATCAACAGCAAAAACACAAAAATAATCCAGCGCATCTACCACACCATCGTTCTTATTAAAACACGGTTATCATCGTCTAGTATCTTGTTCCAAACCTCTTTTACGTATACGTTTGTGGAGTTTGGAGGAAGCAGGCCAAATATGTTGCTTACAGTTTCGTTTACTTCCAATTCAACTCTAAATGGCCTGTTTATGCTCAGATTACCCTGTATGTCATAGTAAGACATAGCGTTCAATTCGTTTATTTTTGTCTGTGAGACCATCAACATTTTCTCCTTTGCGCTGGGTTTTAGTTTAATATCTCTACTAAGAGGCGTATCAGGATTGCAGAAAGAACTACCGCTTATGTTCTGAAATTTAATAGTAAACTCTGTGTTGTTTGATGGTGTAACTATTGCTTGAAACAAGACTTGATTCGTTCTCACTTCACAGGAAACAGCGGATATCAAAACACCCTCTTTGTACACTCTTGTTGAGAAATTAGTGCCTTCTGGAAAATCCATATCCATATAGAAATTGAATGTTCCAGCTCCTAGTTTAGATGTGTTTGTATAATTCGCATAAACTACGTAAGTGTCAGTTGTTAGATAGTCAACAAATTTGTCACTTATACTGTTTAAAACATCGGATAGTGGCTCTGTTTTAAAATCAAAGAAATCAGCATAGAAAGTAAAAGACCACGCAACTACAGCAATAAACATGCCAATAGCAACCACCCAATCAATATTCATGTATTATTTTTGGTTTTGACTTGTTATATTGTTTCTTGGAGTGTGTTTTTAGTATTTATTTATAAAAAACAAAATTAACTATATGGATATAAGTGATAGAATGACTAAAACAAAACTCTTTTTAAAAAATCATCTTATACTTGTTGTTATAGTTTTAATACTGATTCTTAGTGCAGCCTATCTTGTAACTTTTGGTTTGGTTTATGTATCCTTTTCAGAGCCTGCTGCACCCAATACCCTTCCTTCTGGAACTAGGTTTTGTGTGGACTATGATGGAGGATTAGAATTTAGCGTAAAAGGAAAAACCACGCTTACAGAGGGAACTTCTATAACAGAGAAAATCGATTATTGCGTAGATGGCAGCAACGAACTGAGAGAATTTTACTGCGAAAGCAACAAAATTAATAGCATATATGTTGAGTGTACAGGGCATGGTTCACGGTGTTCTGATGGCGCCTGCGTTTAAGCTTTTATTTTCTTATGATTAATATACTATATGGCTAAAAAGAAACAGCTAAAACTAACACAAAACCAATTAATTTTGAGTCTCATGTTAATAATATTGTTAATTTCATCGATTGCTTTTGTTGCAGGGTTTGGTGCGATTAATATTGGTCGTGGAAGCGAACCACTTGCACCCACACGCTGTGCTGATAGTGATGATGGTTCCAATTACCAAACAAAGGGAACAGTGGAATATCTAGAAGAACCACTACCTGTGCAGTATTTTACAGATCGATGCTTAAGAGGCAGTATTTTAATGGAATATTCCTGTGATGATAATAGAGTTGAATCAGTAGAATATGACTGTGTTTTAGAAGGATCATCGTGTTCTGATGGCGCCTGTGCATCAATAACCCATTGCGAGGAGACTGATGATGGAATAAACAAATTTGAAAAAGGTACAGCTATATTCAAACTGCCTGACTTGCCTCCAGAATATTACACAGATAGATGCGAAGATTCCACACAACTGAAAGAATATTACTGTAATCAAAACATATTGGAAGAGATTGTTATAGACTGCGTATCATCAAGAGACAAGACGACTAAATGCATTCAAGGCGTTTGCGTATAATCCTACTCTTCATCCTCTTCTTTTACATCTTTTATGCCCTTTCTTTCCTTAATTTGATTGACTATCTTTTGTTCAAGGTCTTTTGGAAGAGGTTCATAAACAACATCTATTAGCCAATAGAAACCCTGTCCGCCTGTGGCTGATTTAAGATCAGAGTTGAAGCCAAACATCTCTGCAACAGGCAATTTGCACTTTATAGTTGTTGTGCCGCGCTCATCGCTCATTTCAAGAACTTGACCACGCCTGTTGCTTATTTCTTTTATTGCTCCACCCATATTATCAGTTGGCACATCTATTCTAATAATCTGCTTTGGTTCAAGCATGTATGTTTTTGCTCCTTTCATAGCATCTCTTACAGCACGTCTTACAGCAGGTATTACTTGTGCAGGCCCTCTATGTATTGCGTCTTCATGCAGTTTGGCGTCAACTAATTTTATTTTTATGCCAGCACATGGTTCTCTAGCCATAGGACCTTCTTTCATTGCTTCTATAAAAGACTGTTTTACCATTTCCATTATTTCAAGAATTGCACCAACACCATGCGTGGTGTCAATAAGCATGCATTTGTTGTAGATAAGCTTTATCTTTTTTATCTCTTCTCTGTCCATTCCCAATTCTGCAAGCTGGTCATTCAGAGCAACGTTCTTTTTCTTTAGTTCCTGATCTGCTATCTCTCCACGAACCATTGCCCGGTAAACTTTATCTTCAAGTTTTTCTGCAACAATATAGAAACGGTTGTGTTTGTTTGGAGATTTACCTTCAACCGGTTCTGGCGTGATATTTTGTACGCTCTCCTTGAAAATAACAATTGGTGGAGAAACACTAGCATCTATACCCATTTCTTTAAGCTTGTTTTCTATTTTTGCGTTGATGTGCAGTTCTCCAAGACCAGATACCAAATACTCGCCGGTATCTTCGTTTATGCTGACTCTTAGTGTTGGATCCTCTCTGCTGGTTCTCTTAAGCAACTCTATGAACTTTGCAAGGTCTTTTGGATGTTTTGGTTCAATAGCCTTTGTAACAACAGGCTCGAATATATGTGTTATTGATTCGAAACCCTCTATCATATAGTCAGGACTGCATATTGTTTCACCTGAACTAGCATCCTTCAAACCAACTATGCCAACAATATTACCTGAAACAACTTCATCCATTGAAACTCTCTGTTGTCCCTTGTAAACTGAAACCTGCTGTACCCTTTCTTTCTTCTGTTTAGACAACAAATAAACATCCTGTCCTCTCACTATATTACCTGAGAATATTCTAACAGTTGCAACATAACCTGCATGCGGATCAGGATACATTTTTGTTACAACGCCTGCTAGTTTACCTTTAATGTTGCATGTATACATGTCCTTTCCTATTTCAGATTCCATATCACCCGGCCAAATCTTTTCTATCCTGTATTTTTGGGCTTCAAGTGGATTCGGTAGATGCTTGATAACCATATCAAGAACAACAACATGAAGCGGAGCCTTTTCAGCCAGTTCTTTCTCTTTGGCTTGCTCGCTGTAATCTATAATACTCTTAAAAGAAACGCCAGCTTTCTTCATTAAAGGAATGGATATTGCCCAGTTCTTTACAGCAGAACCAAATGCAACAGAACCGTCGTTTACGTTGACCTGCCACGCTTCTTTATACCGATCTTCTGAATACTTCTTAATAAGAAGGTTTACTTCTGTTATTATCTTTAGGAACTGCTCCTGCATCTGTTCAGGTGTTAACTTAAGTTCCTTTATGAGCCTGTCAACCTTGTTAATGAATAGCAAAGGTTTAACTCTTTCTTTTAGAGCCTGCCTGATAACTGTTTCTGTTTGAGGCATCACACCTTCCACAGCATCTGCCAGAACTAACACACCGTCCACAGCTCTCATGGCCCTTGTAACATCACCGCCAAAATCAACGTGACCTGGCGTGTCAATAAGATTGATTAAAAAATCTTCGTCATTATATTCATGAACCATTGAAACATTAGCTGAGAATATTGTTATACCTCTTTCCTGTTCTTGTTTATCGAAATCCATTACCAGCTGTTTACCTGCAAGATCTGTTGACATCATTCCTGCACCAGCAAGTAAGTTATCAGTTAGAGTTGTTTTACCATGGTCTATGTGAGCTACTATGCCTATATTTCTAATATGATCTTGATTTGACATTAATTTTTGTACGAGTTCTGCTTTATCTTTTGCCATGCTACTCTCCCACTTTTATTACTTCTACCTTCTCTATTTCCGCAAACTTTACTGGGTAAATTTTGCTTCCCTCTTTCTTTATTGATCTTTGTATGTTGCCTGCTATCAGAGAACTAATAAAATCATCTATTTTGGATTTCTTTGTTGCACCTGAAACCATTTCTTCGATTAAATTGCGAACCTTTCGCTGTATATTGGCTTCAATGTTATTGTTTAATATGGCTGTAATAGTTAATTGAAGTTTCCATCCGTCCTTTGTAGTAAAGTAACTTATTAGAGTTACTTTCTGGCTGCGTTTTCTAACGCTTCGCATCATGAACTCTTTTGGAACAGTATAACCATTAAAACGTGTCATTGCGTTCTTGCCTTCTATTTTAACTATTTTGAAAACTATTTTCATCTGTTGTTTTGTTGGATGACCTATAATATCACTAAGATTAACATCCACGTTTCTATTTATCAGATTTTTGGGATCAGTGCATGGAGTTTCAGCTATTATTTTCTCACCAAACATCTTAGGAGACAAAACAGTAAACCAATCCTTTCCTTTCCATTTCTTTACTGTTGGTTTTTTAGCTTCTGGCTTGTCTGATTTAGCTTCTTTTCTGTCCCCTTTTTCTTTGGATTTTTTATCCAACTGACTTTCTGTCTGTTTTTTCATATTATCCATTTCCTATTTATTGATTATATAATTATATAAGAATACAATATGTGCGCTATATTTATAAATAAAAGTGGTTAGACCCCTTTATTCTCATAAAATTGTTTAACAGCTTTTTCAACATTTTTAATGAAATCCTCTTCCTCACCCTTAATTATTGTTGCTCCAGCTGCTCCTGCATGGCCACCACCTTCAGCTTCCTTGTTTTTTATAGCGCTTCTTATAATTTCCTTAAGATTTAGCCCCTTTTCCACAAGGTCATCGCTTGTCCTGGCGCTGACTTTCACTTCTTTTCCGCCCTCAACATCAGCCAGTGCAAAAACAGGTTTGTTAGGCAACATACCTGATCTGTGCATTATGGATGCAACATTTGATATTATGTGCTCTGAGATCTTGTTGCCTACAATTATAAACACTACATTGTCCTTTTCCTTTATCACTTCTTTATGAGATTCGACCCAACTCAGAGCTTTTCCTATCCTTTTTCTATATTCCTTAAAAATTGGTTTTACTTCATCGAATGCCTTATTTTCATTGAGACATAGAGCAACTCCCAGATACGCCTTACCCAGTTTGCCACAAGAATTGAGCATTGTTGCAAATTCATTTGCATCTCTGAACTCATTCTTCTTATCTAACAGTTCGTATATGTCACCAAAAATCCAATCAGGATTTTCATGATTTGCTCTTATTCGCTCCTTTATTATTCCAGAAATCATCCTTTTTGTTTCCTCTTCAGATAGTTCTGCAAGTGTTCTCCAAGTTCCATCATTTCTTTTAATTTCTATGCCCATTTCTTGAAGGAACTGTACGCTACCAGACTCTGATTCTGATACGCCTGGTATATAAGGATCCAACGAGTATTCTAGTGCTTTATGTAATGGCCTAGTGTATCTGCCCCATATCCTAATGCCTTTGGTGACCTTTATCTTGTTGATTATTTGAGCATCTTTTAGTATCTCTTTATTCAGCCCCATGAGCCCCCATTCAGAACCGATTGATCCTATCTGGGAATCTCCTATTGCTCCTACTACAGCCAAAGCACTAAGATCCTTATTTTCAGGATTCATTGATCTGGCTATAATATAAGCCATACCAGCACCTGAAACATTATCTCCCATACCAAAACTCATAGAATTTAAGTGCAAAAGGCCTTCTCGTTCACTTCCTTCTGTTTCATGGTGGTCTGCCACTATAATCTTTCTTTTGCCGTCTAGAAGATATTTGCCCAATAAATCAAGATACCCAGAACCTAGGTCAGTAAATATGATAAGGCTCTCTTCACCGGCTGCAAGTTCTTTTATAAAATCCTCTTTTAACTGTTTCATAAAAGATAATCTAAAATCCTTTCCCTCACGAAAAAGAGCCCTGCTCATGATAGCAGCAGATGTTATACCATCACAGTCATAATGAGAAACAAGTCTTATCTTACCAGGGAACGAATTTATTGTTTCTGCTATATTTTTAGCCTTGTTTATCATTGATTCTATTTTCTTTAACATAAGATACAAATAAGCCTTTAATACGATTGGTACGCAAGACATTTAAATATAAGAGGTAATAAATGTGTTATGAGCGAAGAAAACACAGATTCTGAAAAATGGACATTCCAGCCAAAGGAAGCAGCAACAGAACCGGTAAAAAAAAGCAAATCAGATAACAAGATTTTTAAATACGCTATAATAGCTGTTGTTTTCCTAGTGGTGGGTTTCTTGGCAAGCAGTATGACAGGCATGACAGGACAGTTCGTTGGTGCAGAAAAAATTTCTTCTGAACAAGTACGCGAAAAAACAGAGGCTTACATAACAGACAATTTCTTAGCAGCAGGCTCTGAACTAATTATCAATAATGTTACAGAAGAAAATGGATTGTATCTAATTTCTATGAGCATTGACGGCAGTGAATTCGTATCCTATGCTTCAATAGACGGAAAATTACTTTTACCAAGCGGATTGGACATGGATACTCCTATTAAAACTCAAGATACTGAACCAACCCCGCAGGATATACCTAAGACAGAAACCCCGTTAGTAGAGCTGTTTGTTATGAGCTTCTGTCCTTATGGATTGCAAGCGGAGAATATAATGCAGTCTGTAGTTGATTTATTGGGCGACAAAGTTGACATAATTCCTCAATATATATTGAGTCTTGATGGTGACGGAGTACGTTCACTTCACGGACAGTACGAATGGGAAGAAGACGGAAGACAGCTTTGCATAATGGAAGAATACAACGTGGCAAAACTTTGGGAATATCTTGAAGTTTTCAATAGTGAATGTAACAGTGGTAATTTGAACACATGTTGGAAGGAGAGGGCTGAAGAAATAGGTATTGATGTATCAGTGATTGAACAATGCTTTGAAGAAAGAGTCACCGAATTGCTTAGGGCACAGGCAACTCTATCAGATGCTAAAGGTGTTACAGGATCACCAACACTGTTGATAAATGGAGTTAAATACACTGGAGCAAGAGATTCAGAGTCATATAAAGAAGCAATATGCTCGGCTTTCATAGACCTACCAAAAGAATGTTCAGAAATAATCAGCACAGGTGATAGTAATACACCATCAGGAAATTGTTAATTTTTTTCTTTTTTTCCTTTTTTATAACCCTTCTATTTCTATTGTTCTTCTTTTCATCGAAGGGTATATAATGAACATTATAATTACTATCACAAAAGCAGCTGCTGCAGCTATTATCAGCCATGGTATTTCTATGCATGGCATGGCGCAGGGACCACCACAATCCACACCTGCTTCATACTCATCCTGTATGCCGTTAAGGCATGCATCACACTGAGCGTCATATTTGTCTGTCTTTCCGTCACAGTTGTCATCCTGTTCGTTTCCGCATAATTCATGAGGAGCAGCTTTTACAGCAGTTATGCATGATTCCCATAGATAGTTTTCACCACATATTGATACGCCCTTTTCGCATATTCCTATATCAGTTCCGCAGGTTCTTGTTTCTCCTGCACTGCAGCATTCTGAATTTTCATCTACCTGCCCGTCACAATCATCATCAATACCGTTGCAGCTTTCTTTTGTGGGTTCTTCACCACCATAACACTGGCACTGCGCATATAGCGCACTAGCTTGAAAACCAACATTATCTATCTTTCCATCACAGTTGTCATCCTTTTGGTTGCATATCTCATCTATTGGTCCTACTTCACCATAACACTCGCTCCACATGCCGCCTGAACAGACTGATAAGCCTTTTTTACATATGCCAACTTCAGATCCTCCGCACTCCCTAGTTTCACCAGATACGCATAAGCAGCCGGATTCATCTACCTGTCCGTCACAATCATTATCTAAATTATCGCACACCTCTGTTGATGATAAAACGCCGCCAATACATTCACCCCAAACACCGTTTGTATTGCATATTTTGTAGCCTTGTTGACAGACACCAATATTGCTACCACAAGAAATGTTAGTTCCTGCTGCGCAAATCGTATTAATACATATGTTGGCTGTACATGTTTGATTGTTAGAACAGCCGCAAGCATCACAGTTATTAATCAGATTTCCATCATCACAATAAAGGGGCTTGGTTGCTGAACATTCGCCGTGCAATGTTCCGTCAGAGCATTCCTGCGGCGGAATATCTGAAACTTTTATATTGAATAATATAGTGTCTGTAGATATTTTGTTGATGCTGGTGTCTTCATACCATATTTTCCATGCGATTGTTGAGCCTTCAGCAATCGTGCTGCTTGACCAGTCAAAAACCGTAGTCACAGGCGTTGCAACACCTCCGCAATCATAGGGGGATCCATATGTGCCGTCAGTTATGTTTACCCATGTGCCTGACTCGTTTGTGGCTAATACAGCTTGCAATAGGCCTGTTTCATCCGTACCCTCTGCTTCTAGCTCATTGATATCAATTCCGTCTGCAAAAATTGCATCATAATGCTGTTTTTGGTTTTTCCATGTTGGCGGATTCTCATCAACAGATTCTTCTTCATCACTTAATACATAAAATGCTGGAGCATCATGTTGATTGTTATATGCTGTCTTTATCCAGTCTGCCGACCTCTTTGTTGTTGATAATCTTATTTCATCTGCCTCTCCGTTATAATTTCCACCCAAGTCCCCTCTTGAATGTATCTTTACCGAGCTTATTCCACCAAAACCGCTGATATCAGATCGGCTGTCCTTCAAATCACCGTCAATATAAAGTGCTATGGTATTTGTCCCGTCGAATGTGAAACATAAATAGTGCCATTCCCCATCTGATATTATGTTGTTTCCATCTATCGTCATCGAACGCATCCATACTCCACCATTCTGGTAGCCGAGTATCCAGTCTGATGAGTATCCTCCAATGGCGTGCGTCTGCACGATAAGGTATTTGTTTCCAGGTGATGTGTCTTTCGTCCACATAGATGCTGTAAATTCGCCTCCGCCTGAGAAATCATAATCCTGATTTGTGTCTACATAGCCAGTATCGCTTGTGAAACTCTGTGCTCTGTCTATCTGTCCGGTTGTTGTTTCTTGTGGCTTGTTTTCTGATGCCTTTGAGCCGTTGCTTAGCCCAGCACTGTCTTCTACTGTGGATGTCGTTAAGTCATCCATATGGTAAACAAGCTTGTAATTGTTGCTCCATGTTCCTGCTGAATTTGACTGGTCTGCCGCACCATTATTCCCATAATACATATAGATTTCAGTGTCTATTGATAGTGTTGGCACTTCAACATATGCTTCCAAGAACTTTGTTTCTGTATCAGAGTACCTGACTATTTCATGGTCTAGCTTCGTTCCACTCGAGTCTACAAACACTATATCATAAGCGTTTGCGTTTGCCTTTCCAAATAAAGGGTTGTCTTGGTCTGTTATTTCTATAAGAACTGGGAAATTCACAAAGTTCACTGATCCTTCTATCTTGTCATTGTTTATTGTCACCTTTTGCCTGTACTGCCAGTTTTCATTCCACCATGCAGCTTGAGCATTTACACCACTATAAAAAATAACACTGTTCATAACTATCATAACTATGACTAAAAATGCGAGTTTTTTCAGTGTCATATATGTTAATTATTGGTTGGGTCCTGTTAAATATAATGTCCTAACCAGACTGTTTTGCAGAATTAATATATCTCCATTTAACATATTCTATTGGATCATCATATTCCTCATCTATATCACTGTCAGTTGGATAATTGAACCCTACTGAGAATGGGACCAAGGCGCTCACAGCTGTTGTGGAAGAGAGCTCAGAAGCTAGAATAGTTCCCAATTCCTGCTCATTGGGCACCAACGTGGTTGTACCAGCACTTATGCTGTTTCCATCAATATAACTCCCTACAGATACACTATCAAAGTGGCCAAATCATCACTAACAACATATTTATGGTTTGTTCAGAAGAGTAACCAGACTGTTTTGCAGAATTAATATTTCCACTTTTCCTTTATGTCACTCCATGATTCTTCTTCTGATTTGCCCATTGATTTGAATACAACGAAAACCAGTACGATTATTATAACAATAACCAATATGACTGCAATCAGCATTATGTCTAGATTTTCTAGGAATTTGAAAGGGCCTTCACATTCAGCAACACAGACTCCGCCGCAATCAATACCGTCTTCATTGCTATCCTTTATATCATTGAAACAGTTGACTGTTGGTAATGAACAGTCAGTGTCCTGTCCATCAACATATCCGTCACAGTCGTCATCAATGCCATTCGAACACTGCTCACCACTACCGGGGTTTATACCATAAAAATTATCATTGCAGTCAGGCATTCCTGGGTAATAACTGGCTGAGTTGGTTTTAGATCCGCATGTTGTGTAATAATCAGAATCTGAGTCGTATGCCTCGTCTATTTCATTGTTGCAGTTGTTATCCTTACCATCGCAGATCTCTGCTGTTGGACCAACATCGCCAACACAATCATCCCATTCTCCATCATTGCATTCCCTCTCTCCAAGACTGCATTCTCCTATGTCGGAGTCACCGCAACTCTCTTTTATTGGTTTGCCGTCTTCCTCGTCTATGTCGCCGTCACAGTTGTTGTCAATACCGTCGCACTTCTCGGCTTTGCCTGGATTTATGTTTTTATCAGAATCATCACAATCGTCTATCCCTGCATAGTATTTATCGCCATCTGCATCAATTTTGTCAACAATTGTTTTAACATCAAGAGTAAAGTCTTTATCAGCAAACGATGAATTGAATGACTTGTCTATTGCCTTGCAGTTCCATGTATAGTTGCCAGGTGTAACATTTTCAACTAAGAAAGTGTGTTCAGCTGTTTTAACTTTATCAAAGTTTATCTGCTCCTTTGCGGTCTTGTTCTCACCTTCTGCTCCAAAATACAGAATAAGCGAAGCAATGGAAAAAGTATCAGAAGCGCTGCAGGTAAGGTTTATATCGCCCTCAGCAACAGTTGCATTGAAAACAGGTGATACCAATGTTACTTCCGGTGCTGTATTGTCTAGCTTAGAAGACTTTACATCGAATTCTATAATTTCACTGCCATCTATGTTAACATTTGTCGAATAATCTAAGAAATTAACAGTGTGTGGATTGAAACTCAATTCTATTTCCTTAGAATTATCATACCTTACGTTCTTTTCAACAACAGCATGAACACCTGTTAAACCATCTTCGTCTGTAACGTCTACTTCAAATGCAGGGCCGCCAGCATTGTTTTTTACCTCAACCTCAACACCTTCCTGTGGTACACTGTCTACAAGAATCTTAAATTGAGTGTACCATTTTATTACCAGGCTTGCATCAAAGAACATGGTATCAGGATGAAACACGTATCCATTATCAAGAGTAACATTAAATAGCTCAACTCCTTTTGAAAAACGAATGTATACGCTTGGTCCACCGCTGGCTGCACCAACAGCTGTTTCAATTATGCTGTCTTTTATAAGAGTATTATGCGAATATGACAATAGGATTCCTTCTCCAGAGGGTACTGTGTAAGGAGGTGGTCCCCAACCAGCACCTTGTATTCTGTTGTTTTTTATAATATTATCATCAGAATAAACCAGTCTTATAGCGCGAAAGTATGAGTTTAATATTTGATTACTGTCTACTATATTTTCTGCAGAATATTCATCATCTTCAGCATTGCCCATAATTTCTATGGATGTTGGATTGAGTCTGAAATAATTGTCTACTATGCTCACACCCTTTGTTCTTAAAAGTTTTACGCCCTTACTGCCACCATTACCTAGAAAACTATTACCTGATATCAATCCACTGGTTATAGTAGGAGTAGCACCAAGCGTTCTCTCGCCGTTGAATAATACACCCATGCCGAAATTATTTGTTTGGCAATTTCTTATTTCAACATTATCATATCCGTTGTTAACTATAAAAGCTCCTGTGTTTAGTGCATCCGGATCAATTTTCCATACATCAAAAAGAGCATTGTTGCAATCGATTACTATGTCGTCGTCACCGACTATAAGAAACCCTGTTTCTGGCGGATTTGTTACTGTGCACGTCATGTATTCAAAAGTCACATCTTCTGTTATTGTGACTGGTTCACTAGGGCACGGAGCCAACTGCGCTTCTGCACTGGAAACCATAGAAGCAACTAGAATTATAGCAAAAACAGAGAATAACAGTTTTTTCATATATAATATATAGTTGTTCAATGCTTAAAAATAATAACACTTTCAACGCCATTTTCTGCGCAATATTCTTTGATATCCTTTGCTTAGCTCTTCCCAGGACTTTTCATTTCCGCCCCTAATCGCAAGAACTACTGCTAATACCACTATGCCAACTGCAATTACTATTAAAATCAAAACTATCAGCAAAGTATTTTCACCGAAAACTGGAGGCAAAGGAGGTTCTTCCATACAGTCAGTGTCCTGTCCGTCAACATATCCGTCACAGTCATCGTCAAGACTGTTGTAACAATTCTCAAATTCTGGGTTTACTTCACCCACGCATTCTGACCATCCTGTATACAAACACTGTTTTGTTCCCTGCCTGCATATGCCAACACCAGCATTTTGCGAACCAACTCCACACGGTGCTGATTTTCCGATAGGGGAACAACATGAAAGATCATCATCTGGTTCACCGTCACAGTTGTTATCCAAACCGTCACATATCTCTGCTGAAGGACCAATATCGCCAATACAATCACTCCACTCACCATCACTGCAGTATTTTGTTCCCTGTGAGCACGTTCCTGTTGATTTACCACAAGACAATTCAAGCTGGCTTAAATCATCTACTGCACCACTGCAGTCATTGTCAATGCCATCACATTCCTCATCTTCACCTGGATTTATATCAGCATTATCATCATCGCAATCATCTATGTTTGCGTAGTAGTTATCACCATCTTCGTCTACCATAGTTGATGCTTCCTCAAATATATTGAGAGTAAAATTTGCACTTGCAAATATCTCATTAAACGCGTTGTCAAACGCCTTACAGTTCCAGATGTATGTTGCTTTGCCTAGATTTGTCATGTTGAATGTAACGTTTGCACTGGTTTTATCAGAGAACTCTACACCGCTCGTTGATTTGAAAGTTCCTGATTCGTTCCAGAAAAAGTACATACTATAAAGACCAGCATCTGCATTGGCTTCACATGTAAACTGCATGTTTCCGGGCAAAGAGATTTTGTTGTTACCAGGAGCATGAAGAGTTACAGATAAAATCTCTGTGTCACAGTCACCGTCATTTGCTGAAGTGCAGTCAGCTGGACAACAGCCATCACTAGTACCTATGCATTGGGTTATTGCTGGATAAGAGCACGTTTTTGGAGTGCCTGAACAAGTGTTTGTTGTGCACGCATTATTATCATTGCAGTCCGCATCACCGCTGCACTCATCTTCAGGACTGCAGTCCTGCGGGCAGTTGGAGTATGTCTCGCTTCCTTCGCATGTTCCGTCACCGCAAACAGTTCCAACCACTAAAACCTTGGTTTCAGTCTTGTCTATCAGTATGCCGTTAACATTGTAGGTAAGGAAAGTGGCTCTGTGTGGATTATAAGATACTCCAGCAGGTCCTCCCCAATTAGGATCATTAATGTATTTTTTTTCCACTGCTTCAAATTCAGCAGTTAATCCATTTGAGACAATTTGACCAGACCACACCAATTGGTTGAATTGATTGTTATTGTATAAATTAACTGTTGTTCCCTGCGGAAGCGGATTATCATCTTTTGCTATATTAAGTTTGACAAACCAGCCTATTGATACGCTTGAATACAAACTAGTTCCAAACAAAATAGGTTCAGGATTAGTTGCATTCATAACTTCAGTGTCAGGCGCTCCACTCAGATATAGAACATTTCCATTACCTTGAGGACTCTTTATAATATTGCTTTCAAACCTGTTGTTTTTGGCCCCGCTTACAACAACTGATCCACCTGTCTGGGAACCAGAATTTGTGATTGTGTTACCTGTTATATTGTTATTATCAGAATGCTGTCCTATACCTATTGCGTACGGAGCAGAACCAGCTATAACATTAGAATATACACTAGTCCCTCCGCCTGCACCCATAAGTCTTATGCCTCTACTGTTTGCAGTTAATAAGTTGTTGTTTATAGCAATACTTCCTACACGGAGATCCATTGCTATTTGGTTGTTTTTGAAAGTGTTATGTCTTATACCACCACTGTTTATTACAGTGTCTGTGTCAATAATTTCAAATTCAACTTTGTTTTCTGATAGAATACTTGTCGAATAGGTTACTTCTATTATATAAACATCAACAGGGCCTTTCGATCCAGTCAATGTGTACATATCACCCTCTGTTACAGATTTAAATTTTCCGTCGATTGTTATGCCAGCTACTGTATCACTTCCTATGTAGTTAACTGTGACATCATGCGTTACGCCGTTTACTGCAACCTGTTCAGTGTATCCTGAGTTTATTATCACTCTTTCATAAATATGGGAAGCGAGTATACCAACATCAAAACCATCTATTATGCAGTTTTCCAAAGTTAAACCGTTATAACCGTTATTTACTATGAATTTCCCCTCATTACCAGGGATGCTATCATTGACAGGTTTTATTGTAGCTCCGTGACAGTTTATGGAAACATCATCTGCAGCTATTCTGTAGAAACCAATATCAGGAGCATTAATGTAACAAATAACATTATCTTTATTTTCTTGGTTAATGTTAACATCACTGGTTACATCCTTATATCCATTAATAGGCGGACAATCAGCCTTTGATATTTGTGATGAAATATTAGGAAGCATTAATGCAAGAATTATAAAAAATGACACCAAAATCAGTACTTTATGGGTTTTCATATAATAATATATAGTGCATAGAATCTTAAAAAAGAATTGTTAGTGGTTTAATGAAGGAAGCAATACTCATTCGGTATGGAGAAATTGCGCTGAAATCAAAACCTGTGCGCAAACGGTTTGAAATGAAACTAGTCAGCAACATAAAAAACGCACTGGGAAAAAACGCAAAAGTCAGGCTAACCTATGGAAGAATTATGGTAGATAACGCAGACAAAAAACAAATAAGCATACTGAAAAATATTTTTGGTGTTGTTTCATTCTCCAATTGCATTGTTGCAGAATCAAAAAAGGAAAACATTCTAGAAACAGGGTTGTATGTTGCCAAGAAAATCACAAAGAAGACGTTTGCAGTCAAAACAAACCGTGTTGGAGATCACAGTTTCACATCAGATCAGATAAACAAAGAATTGGGTGCTTTAATTGTTGAGAAGTTTGGTAACAAGGTCAATCTATCCAATCCGGATGCAACTATTTTTGTAGATATTCGGGACAGAAGAGCTTACATTTATACTGCTGTTATAAGAGGTCCTGGAGGTCTTCCAGTTGGTGCTGCAGGCAAGCTAGCTGTTTTAATGGACAGCAAAAAAAGCATAGCAGCTGCTTGGACTGTTCTCAAGCGTGGATGTTCAGTTGTTCCTATCTTCATAAAGAAACCCAATGCCTCATGGATTAAGACGATAGAAAAGTGGTCATATGGCTCTACTGTTAAACCTAAAATTATAGAGTCTAATGAACAAAAAAACATAGAAAAAGCTATATCTGAAACCTCTGTACTGGGCTTAGTTTTATCTGACGACATAAGCAAGGCAGATTCTTTTAAGCATATCAAAAAACAGTTTTCTGTGCCTGTTTACAGACCGCTTCTGTGCCTTTCAGAGAAGGACGTGCTTAAGAGCATGAATAATTAATAAATCAGTTAATCAATTATTTATTATGGTTAAAATAGGTAGTGGTAAGAGGATAAGGAAGAAGATTAGGAAGAATATTAGGAAACCCAACATAAAAAAGCCTCATATTAAACTCAAACACAGGGAGCCTGAAAGGACAATTAAAGCTATATCTGAAATGAAGATACAGGGAGCAAGGGAGATAGCAAAGGCTGCTATCAAATCCATGGGCGAAGTTGCGAAGAACAGCAATATTTCTAATAAAAGGGAATTTTTAGCTAAGCTTGAGAGTACAAAAAAACAACTGGTTGCATCCAGACCAACAGAGCCTATGCTAAGAAATGTTTTGTCTTTCATAATAAACGAGGCAAGCAAATATGAAGGAGATAATATTACACGTTACACACACCTGTTTTCAGGAAATTATCTCAACGAACTAGAAATGGATCTTGATAAACTGATTCGCATAGGAGCTGAAAGCATACAAAAAAGAGATGTGATATTGACTAATTGTCACTCAAACACTATCGTAGAAATTTTTAAAAAAGCAAAGAAAAAGGTTAATTTTTCAGTCATAGTAACAGAAACTCGCCCCAGAAATCAGGGATTAATAACAGCTAAGGAATTAACAAAAGCTGGTATAGAAGTGACTTTATGCGTTGATTCTGCGATAGGAACTGTGATGGACAGAGTAACCAAGGTCATAGTCGGTTCTGATGCAATACTTGCAGACGGCTCAGTTGTTAACAGAATAGGCACACTGCCTATAGCAATGGTTGCAAAGAAATTCAATACCCCTTTCTATGTTATTGGCGAAACTCTAAAATATGATTCAAAGACAGCTATGGGTCAGTTAGAGCCAATAGAGCAAGGTGATCCTAAGGAAGTTCTTTCACCTAAAAAAATTAAAGGGTTAAAAATAATAAATCCAGCTTTTGATGTGACACCAGAAGAGTATATACACAGCCTAATAACCGAGAAAGGTATAATGAAACCAGAAGTACTCAGAACAGTAGTGAAGCTGAAATAAGCTTATATTTCTGGCTTAAAACAAATCTGTTGCTAAAGATAAATTTAACCTGAAACAATAATTAAGCATCAATAAGAGAGGCAGAATAAATGCTCTTCTGGAGAAGGTTCAAATCTAACGTTTCGTGCAGGTGGACAGAGGCATGGACATTCAAGGTTGATGTATTCCTGAATATAGTAAACACAGTTCTAGCTGTGTTCATGTGGTATTTCATGTCCATAATGATACATCCAGCTATACTAGGATATGTAAATGTCGGTTACCTGCCATTCATTATGGTTGGTAGTGTTGCGCTCTTCTTTGCCAGCAGAGTAACAGCAAGCTTCTCAGGAAGTTTTTACAGAGATATAGAAAGCGGTATATTTAAATTGGTGTACTTATCCGATATGAATTTAATACATTATTTTTTCATGAACTTCTTTACAGGACTGATATTTGATTCTTTCTTGATATTGGTTCCAATGATATCAGCATACTTCTTTTTGATACAGATAGTGGCATACGAGACAACGACATTTTTCAGTATGGGTATTCTATTGACAATATTAGCGTCATTCGCAATATTTGTGGTTGGTCAGCTAGGATTCACCATGATGACTGTGGGATCCAAACTGTACCTTAAGAAAGGAGATCCTATAAGCTTTACCATAGAAAAGCTAAATCAATTCTTCTCCGGACAGGTATTTCCACTAAGGTTGCTTCCTGCATTTTTGGCATTCCTGCCTACGGTGTTGCCTGCTGCTTACGTGATTCTGATTTGGAGGGATTCTCTCTTCTTGGGCAAAACAATCTTTGACGGAACAATGACTAACATCATGATTGGAGGAATTGTAGTAAGCGCTGTTATATTTGCTGTAGGGTTGCTCTTCTTTTACAAAGGCATAGAGAGGGCCAAGGTGGAGGGAAGATGGCTGTAAAAAATGATATAGAAGTCAGAAACCTGAGAAAGAATTACTATGAGTACAAGGTTTTCAAAAAAGGAAAACTTCTGACAAGGGCACTGAAAGGAGTTTCGTTTAATGTAAAACGTGGTGACTTTATCGGACTTCTGGGGCTCAACGGCGCAGGCAAAACAACACTGATGAAGATACTTACAACCAATATGAGGGAGACCTCAGGCAAAGTGCTAGTTAACGGATTTGATGTGAACAGTGATCAGAGGAAGGTAAGGAAGAGCATATCTTGGATGTATGGTGTGGATTATTATGGTGTTGGGTGGGCATCTGTTCAGAAGAACCTAGAACTCGCTGCCAACATACTAGGATTAGAAAAGAAAAAATCAAAGCAAATCATAGACAGGACAATAAAAGAATTTGGCTTGCAGAAGTTTAGAAAGCTGGATGTATGGAGGCTCAGTACTGGTTTAAGAGCAAGATATTCGCTTGCTGTTGCCATGATGAAAAACCCAAAAATTCTTTTCCTTGATGAACCGCTGATAGGTCTTGACGTGGAGAGCAAGGATGCTGTAAGAAAAAAACTGAATGAACTGAACCAAAATGGATTGACAATATTGTACACATCACACCAGCTAAATGAAGTAGAAAAAGTCTGTAAAAAAATCATACTGATAAATGACGGAAAAATAGTTCATCAGGGATATACAGACGACCTGAAGAACAGGTACAGGAAAATAAATCTGTTAGAGATTCGCTGCAAGACAGAGGATCTGGTTGGCATCAGGAAATCCCTTCTCAGAGAAAAAAACATAATAAACGACATAGAGGTTCTAGGAAGCAGGGGAAACGAACATCAGCTCAAGATCTATACAAATGTTGATTCAAGCGAAGCTCTGCTACCCATAGGCAAGCTCTTCAAAAACAAAAACGTTATCCTGCAGAGCCTTAATGTTGGAACAGTTGATCTTGAGACTGTCTTCAAGAAGGTTATAAAGAAGAAGTTATTTAAATCCTTTTATTAAACATTTAATATCAAAGTTTGAGGTGAATAAATGCCTAAAGAGAAAGTTGTTAAAAAAAAGGTTTATGCAGAAAATGTTGAAGTCAAAAAACTAAAAGACGGCAATTTCCGGCTAATCGTTAAGGGTTTAAGAAAAAAAAATGACGGAGGTAACAAATAATATGAAAGATATACATTTTAAGATAAAAGCCTCTAACGTAAATGTTAAGAAACTAGAAAACGGTACCTTTAAAATAGTCTGTGACAACATAAAGGAGCTTGAAAAAACATCTGAAAAGAGTAAATGGAAAAGCTCATATGGTAAAAAGGAAATAACAATATATCGTGGAAATCATGTTTTCAAAAAAGACATGAAGACAAAAAATATAAAGAAAATAAGGTGATAAAATAGTAAATGAAGTTATTGATGTTAAAGCATCAAAGGTTGAAGTAAGGAAATTGAGAGATGGTGTATTTGAAGTTATAATATACGGAGCAAAGGGTGATCTAGAATGCTGTATGGATTATGCTCCATGTGATGCTACAATACAAGTCAGTATACCTGCAAGATAATTGTATAATAATCAAGGGTGAGCCAGAATGCTGTATGGATTATGCTCCATGTGATGCTACAATACAATTTGATTCAATGAGATAAACAATCAGCTAAGATAGTGGAAATCCTCAATTAAACTTTATTATTTAATGTGGTATTTATGATTAATCTATGTGAAACGATTATTGAATTCTCTGAAAAAGTATCGCCTAAATCTAAATATACATTTTCTAAATATCTAAATGTTATACCTTACAAATCTAATGTAATCTTGCTATCCGGAAGAACTGGTCGCATAATAGTTTGCACAAACAATGAATGGAAACTTGTTAAAAAATATCTTAGATCGCCAAACAACAATGAAGATTTTTTTTATCCTTTCATTGAGACTGGAATGATTGTTAATAAAGAATTTGATGAATTTGCTTATTTACTAAACAAAACAAACGAAAATAGGAAAGAATTAATAGAAAGAACCTATGATGGATCAAGAAGTGGTGGGATTTGGCTGACTCTTGGTAATTCATGTAATCTAAAATGTATTTATTGCTATCTGGAGAAAAACACCAGTTTAATGAGTTTTGAAACAATTAATGACGCCTTAGAGCAATTTCATGATGGTTTTGTTAAAGGTAAACTTAAAAACGCACAGATTGCAATTGCTGGAGGAGAACCACTTTTATACAAGGATAGAGTAAAGCATATTTTTATCAAAAGTAAAATGCTGTTCAAAGAGGATTTTAATAAAGTTATTTTTTTCATAATAACCAATGGTACACTTATAGATGATGATTTGTTGAAATTCATAAAAACGAATAAGATAAATGTCCTGTTTCAAATAAGTATAGACGGTAATGAGGATATTCATAACAAAAGACGCATGTATGCAGATGGCAAAGGCACATATAATACAATTATAAAAAATCTAAAAAGGGTAGCTGAATATGGAAACTTGATAATAATTAGAATACATGCCGACGAATCTAATTACTCGAAGATGGATAAGTTTTTTCATGATATTAAACCAATCCTCAATTCAAAAGTAACTGTTGACTTTATCGCACCAGTATGTGTTGATAAAGACGTTAAGTATGACAGTAAGCAATCATTTATAAAATTTGATAAAATGGTAGAATCATTTAATAGTTTTGTTGATAGGAATAAATTAAAACTTTATAATGAAACAGAAACCGATTACAATCCGTTAAGTTCTACAAGTTATTTAGGACGTAATATATCCTTTTGTTCTGGTTTTGTCGGACAAAAATTTTGGCTAGATCCAAAAGGAAACTGGCTTGCATGTCCCATGGAAGAGTGGGTTATAGGCGATATAAAAAATGGCATTTCATATTCAAAAGTAAAAGAATTAAACAACATGGTAAAGGAAAACAACAAATGTTTGAGGTGTCCTAGATATTTTTTTTGCTCTAAACGTGTATGTCATAGAGTTATTTTAACTGGCATGGAAAAGCACACACCATTTATTAATAATAAAGATTTCAAATATATGGCAATAAAATATGCAAAAAGTGCTGGTTTGGTATGAAAAAAACAAAAAAAATATGTCTAGTTTCAATGCCCTTTAATAATGTTTTTTATCCCAATATACAATTAGCTAGCCTTAAGAGTTACATTAATCAGAACAGCCCAATAAACGTAGATCTTAAACACTTCAATCTTGATTTCTTCAATTTTATTTTAAGCTCCAAAGAAAAGAAAGAAACCATTCCATATTATAGTTTTTTTAATTCATATAGTAGAGATCTATACAATGGAGACATAGTCTTTGCATGTATGTATTATCCCAAGAAAATGAGTTCTATATTAGATGTAATATTCAACAAAAAAAACAAGACCACAAAACATAAGCACTGGAGAAAAGAACTTACAAGAAAAGAAACAATAAAAATTATCAACGATTTTAAAAAATTCACTGAAGATTTAATAAAATCTGTAAACTGGAAGGATTATTTTTTAGTGGGATTCAGTTGCTCATTTGCTCAGCTATTTCCATCTATTTACGCTGCAAAATTAATAAAAAAGGCAAATCCAGATATAAAAATAGTTTTTGGAGGCAATGTTGTTTTTGAAGAACAAGGAAAATACATCTTAAATGAATTCAACGAAGTAGATTTTATAATTTCTGGTGAGGGTGAAAAACCCCTTTTAAAAATGATTAGTGATTTAACAAATAAAATAATCCCTGAAAGGTATATTGATGGCAGCAAACAACTAGTTAAATTGGATAATTTACCACTACCAGACTATAATAAATTCTTTGAACAACATTCTCAACTAAAGATACCTTATTTGGTTTTAATGTTATATGCATCAAAAGGTTGTTTTTATAATAAATGTAGTTTTTGTAGCATGAATAAACAATACTCATCATACAGGATAAAGAATGTAAACAAAATGATAGATGAAATTATTGAGTTAAAAAGAAAATATCCGAAAACTGTGAATTTTGCATTCACTGATAGCATGATACCAGAACCATACTTAATCAAATTTGCCAAAGAAATAATAAAAAGAAAAATAAAAATATCATTTTGGTTAGAACTAAAAGCAAATGCAAAAAAAGAGACAATAAAATTATTATCAAAGGCAGGCCTAAAAGGAGCGCAGATAGGAATAGAGTCATTTAATCAAAACATATTAGAGAGAATGAACAAAGGAACAACAGTAAAGCAAAACATTGAAACAATGAAAATTTTTGAAGAGCTTAACGTAAAGGTTAGTTCCAATATAATAACACGATTTTTGAACGTTGATAAAAAAGACATAATTAATACTTTTGAGGTACTAAAAAAATTAAAATACTATCATCCGCTAAGTGCCAGCATTTTAGATTATACTTACGGTTCAAAAGAACACGAAAAACTGGTAAAATCAGGTTCTTATATACTTGCAGATGAAGAATTGAACTACATAATATATGCAAATCTAGAAAAATACAATACCTTTCTTCCAATCATTCCTAAAAAACAAGATAATCTGAAAGAATGGAAAGCCGTAGAGAATTTTATCAACGAAGAAAGAAAAAAGAAAAGATTCATAAACAGCCTTCCAGGCATCTACTATAAAAAACACAAAAACAAGATAACAGTTTACGTCAACTATAACAAAAAGCTTGTAGGAACAGATATCACTAAAAAAATAGACTTATTGATATTTAACTTTTGCGATTCATTCAAAAACATACAAGAAATACGTAATTGTCTTTCTGGATATTCTAAAAAGGAGATAAGTGAGTCAATAGAGCGTTTATTGAAAAAAGAAATACTTATAGATATAGATGAAGATTATATGACACTGCCAGTGAAGTTTGACAAGTCTAAATGGAAATAAATTATGAAAATGTTAAAAATATGTCTGGTTTCCATGCCATTTCATACTGTTATCTATCCCGATGTTCAATTGTCAAATCTGAAGAGCTACATAAATTCTAAGAATAAAATTAATGCAGATTTAAAATATTTTAATTTGAATCTATTCTACTTTCTATCTAAAATTGGTTCAGAAAAAATGTACCTTAGGTGTCTTCATAATTATTATTCTCCAGATATGTGCTACGGTGATTTGTTTTATTCTTGTTTATATTACCCAGAAAAAAAGGATAATATAATAAACATAATTATGGATTCAAACGACAAATATTTCCACTCCCATAACTATCTAAGAAAACCATTTTCAAAAAAAGAAACGGTAAATTTTATTAATGAATTAAAAAATGAGACTGACAAAATCATAAAGTCTGTGAATTGGAAAGATTATCTTATAGTTATACTTGGCTGTTCTTATGGACAGCTTTTCCCATCACTTTATGCGGCAAAACTGATAAAGAAACTCAATCCATCAATTAAGATTTGTGTGTATGGTAATCTCATTTTCAAAGAATATGGAAACTACATATTAAACGAGTTTAGAGACATAGATTTTATTTTTTCAGGAGAAGACGAAAAAACGTTTTATAAATTAATTTATGATATAATTAACAACAGAAAACCTAATAAAAACATAAACAATTTTAAGAATCATATTAAACTTGATCAACTACCTTTTACAGATTATAAGGACTTTTTTGAGAAATCTAATTTAATGGGTATTGAGCAGAACTCCGTGATGGTATATACTTCACGAGGATGCCCATATAACAAATGTACCTTCTGCAACATAAACAAGCAATGCAAAAACTACAGAATAAAATCAGTTAATAAAATTGCAGATGAAATTGCCGAATTACAAAACAGATACCATCAAATAAAACAATTTTGTTTTGCAGATAGTATGATATCTGAAATTTATTTGATAAAACTCGCCAAAGAGATATTAAAAAGAAAGATAAGATCGTCATTTAATTTTCTTTCTAGAGCTACTTTGAAAGGGGAAACAATAGAATTGTTGTCCGAGGCGGGCTTTGACAGGATACAAATAGGCTTAGAGGCACTGGATCAAAATATATTAAACAGAATAAACAAGGGAATTAAATTAACAGATAGCATAGAAATAATAAAAAATCTTCAACTATTTAACATAAAATCCGAAACTAACATAATAACAGGTTTTCTTAATGTAGAAAAAAAGGATATACTTAATAGCATTAGAATACTAAAAAAATTAAAATATTACCCCCCATTTTTTAACATCAGATTGAGATACTCTTTCGGTTCAGAGGAATATAAAAACTTAATCGAATCGGGATCTTATCTGTTAGCGGACAATGAGATGAGAAATTTGTTATATCCAAATATATCCAAATATGATACATTCTTTCCAATCACTCCCAAGAAAAATAACAATGAGGGGGAATGGAAATCCCTGGAAATACACCTTCGTAAAGGGTGGTTTAAGAAAAGGTTCACAAATTCGTTGCCTGGAATATATTATAAGCAAAATAAAAAAAAGATACTGGTCTACTTCAATTATGACAAAAAACTTGTAGCCACAGAGGTATTCAAAAATATAGATAAAGAATTATTTCATTTATGTAATTCTTTCAAGAGTATAAACGAAATCAAAGAAGGGCTACCTAAATACTCTGAAAAGGAAATCAAAAAATCAATAAAACGATTAATAAACAACGAGATACTTATAGACGTGGATAACAACTACATGACACTTCCTATTAACTTAGAAAAGTGGGTGAAAACAAATCATGAAAAAGAAAGATGAATGCAGAATTTTTTTAATATCAATGCCCTTTGATAATGTTAGCTTTCCAAGTACATATTTAGCGAGTTTAAAGAGTTACATTAATTCTAAAAATGAATCAATTTTTGTAAATATACGACAATTCAATCTAGATTTATTATATTTACAAAATGAAGTAGAATGTTTTAATAGGTTAGCGCTTTACGGATTAGATTTGCGTTACGGAGACCTCTTTTTTGCGTGCTTATATTGTCAAGAAAAAAAGGAGTCTATTATAAACCTAATTCTTGATAATAAGAAAAATACAAGTTTTGAAAGAAACGAAATAGAGAAATTTATTGATATAATAAAAAAAACTACAGAGAATTTAATACACTCAATTAACTGGAGAGAGTATTCATTAGCAGTGTTTGTATGTAACTTTGATCAACTATTTTCATCACTTTATGCAGCTAGAATGATAAAAAAAATAAATCCCTCAATAAAAACTATTTTTACTGGAGACCTCATGTTTCAGGAGCAAGGAAAATATGTGTTAAATGAGTTTCATGAAGTTGATTTCGTTATTTCAGGAGAAAATGAGGAATCTTTCTATAATTTAGTAATTTCAATAATTAATAACGAAAATACAAAAAGGTATATTAACTGTTATAATGATAGAATTGATATAGAAAATCTTCCAATATCAGATTATGATAATTTTTTTGAAGAGTGCAAACGATTGAAATTTACACCAAGATCCTTACCTATATTTGCGTCAAGGGGTTGTTTTTATAACAAATGTACGTTTTGCAGTCGAAACAGACAAAACAAACATTATAAGATAAAATCAATTAGCAGGCTTATTGAAGAAATAATAAAACTCAAAAAAAAATATCCTCAAATAAAATCTAGTTTGTCGTTTGTTGACAGTATGATACCAGAAATCTATTTAGAAGCTCTAGCTAAAGAGATTATAAAAAGAAAAATAGAAATGTCCTTTTTCTTAGAACTAAAAGCAAATGCAAAAAAAGAGACAATAAAATTATTATCAAAGGCAGGCCTAAAAGGAGCGCAGATAGGAATAGAGTCATTTAATCAAAACATATTAGACAGAATGAACAAAGGAACAACAGTAAAGCAAAACATTGAAACAATGAAGATAATGGAATCCCTTGGTATAAATTATTACTCAAATATAATAATAGAATTTCCAGGCGTTAAAAGGGAAGATATATTAGATAATTTGAGGTCACTTAAGAAGCTAAAATATTACAAACCTCTTAAATGTGTAAGGTTAAGATACATGAGAGGTTCATCTGAGTATGAACGTTTGATAAAATCTAATCTGTACGAATTCCCTAATTACGAAATGAAGAAATTAATATATCCAAATTTGGATAATTATGAGCCGTTTCTTTTCATTACTCCTAAAAGAATAGATAATGCTAAAGAGTGGAGAGCTATTCAAAGCTATTCTAAGAAAGAGCGATCTAAAGAAAGATTTTCT
>JBDRJQ010000021.1:0-11085 GCA_043814765.1 Nanobdellota archaeon
GGATCCATTATATACCAATAACCACTTGCAATCTTTGTCAGAAGCGTGAGCACAGAATTACCAAAATATCTCAGTTGGGGCATTGTTTTTTGAACGTCTTTGTGGAAAAGTCTATTACCTTTAACATAGTCTGCTTCGCCATTGAGCACAGGAGCTATAACTGTTTTCAGATCTTCTGGATGCATTTGTGCATCACCAGCCATTACAGCAGCGACATCAATATTCAATTCTAACGCTTTTTTGTATCCGGAAATTATCGAACCTCCAACCCCTTGATTTTTTTCATGTTCAATAAGAATCACTTTTTTGTTGGTTTTCATATATTCTTTCACAATCTCTTTTGTTTTATCTTTACTTACATCATCAATCACTATGATTTTATCTACAAAATCAGGCATGGTGGTTATAACTTTACCTATAAATTTTTCCTCATTATACGCAGGAACAACCGCAGCTACGCTTTTTTTATTAAACATAATCCCTCTAATCCTTCATATGGAGCTTAATTATTTATAGAAACCGGTATAAGTTTAATAAAATTACTGTTTCAGAGGTTAATATGAGGATATTACTATTAAACCCCCCCGCTAAGAAGCTCCACTCGAGAGACTATTACTGTAGTACATCCAGTAAAGCAGACTACTATTGGCCGCCAACAGATCTTCTAGTTTTGAGTGGATTGCTGAAGAAAGACCATAAGCTTAGTCTTCTTGATGCAAATGTACTTGGGCTCTCGTTTGAAGAAGCAGAAAAAAGAATAAAGGAATTCAGTCCAGACATAATTTTATTTGTAACATCTACTCCGACATTCAAAAACGACATGTCTTTTGTAAAAAAAGTTAAAGCCGGTACAAAAATAAAGGCCTACGCGAGCGGAAACTATGTTTATTTCATGCCAAAGGAAGCAATGAAAGAATATCCTGAGCTTGATGGAATAATAATGGATTTCACATCAAATGGCGTTGTTGATTTTTTCAAAGGAAAAAAAACTGTGGACATGGTGTATAGAGATAAAGGTAAGACCATAATAACAGAGAGATCCAAAGATAAAACATTTCAATACCCTGTTCCTATGCACGAATTACTTCCTATAAACAGGTACAGACTTCCTCATGCTAAACGGCACCCTGTTACATCCATGCTTACAACTTTTGGATGTCCATTCAATTGCAGTTTCTGTTTCTGTGGAAAAATGCCGATAAAACAAAGGCCAACTGAAAACATAATAGAAGAAATGAAACACATACAATCTCTTGGCATAAAGGAGATTTTTTTCAGAGATTATACTTTAACAATGAACAAAGACATGACAAAAAAACTTTGCAGAGAGATGATAGATAATAAAATAGACCTAACATGGATAGCTATTACTCGTGCAGATTGCGTTGATAAAGAACTTTTAATTCTTATGAAAGAAGTCGGTTGCCATACAATACAGTTTGGTGTCGAATCTGGCAGTGATAGAATTTTAGAAAAATACTCAAAGAGAATAAACAAAGAAAAGATAAAAGAAGTCTACGAGATTTGCAACAAGTTAAAAATAAATACGCTTTCACATTTCATAATAGGTCTTCCCGGAGAAACTAAAGAAGATGTTGAAGACACAATAAAATTTGCAAAAGAAATAAAGACAGATTACGCATCATTCAATCTATTTGTTCCTATGATAGGTACTCGTGCCAGAGAAGAAGTAATTAAGAACGGTTGGTTAAAAAAAGACGACATTTCACTTCTAGACAGTTCTAATGAAGAGCTGCCTGTTGAAACTCCATGGTTAAAAAATAATGATTTAATTAGATTAAAAAAACAAGCAACCAGGGAATTTTACTTAAGGCCGAGTTATATGTTTAGAATGCTCTATAAAAGAAAATCACCAAAAGAACTTAAAGAATTAATAAAAAACGGGTACGCCGTAATTAAGAGTGCGATATGAATTATGATGTTGCTGTTTTAGGTGCAGGTATTGCTGGTTTGACCGCATGCTTAGAATTGTGCAGAAATGGAAAAAAAGTAATTTTAATAGAAAAAGAAAACGATGTTGGAGGTCTTTGCAGAAGTTTTGAATATAAAGACTTTACTTTAGACTACGGTCCTCATCTGCTCTTTTTACATAGGAAAGAAACATCAGATTTTATACAGAGCTTAAATTTTTCAGATCAGATATACTCTAAAAAATTAAACCACTCTTTGTGGTATAATGGTAAACTATATGATTATACAAAAAACATGGACAGATTGAGACTGACTTTTCATTTCAAAAGAGTCCCACTATTTCTAGCAAGAATATTTTTATTAAAAAGGGAACCAAAAGAAAAAAATGCAGAGGAATGGCTCATAAAGAACCTTGGAAGAAAATCTTATGAGAATTTTTTTAAACCAATCCTCTATAAACGTTTCAGAATTGATGTTAAGAAATTGAACCCAATAACATTGAATTGGATAATAAAACGCTTTGTTAAGTACGGTTTCAAGGGAGACGAGGCATATGTTAAAGGCGGCATGGGCAAGTTTCCTCTTAGAATATCTGAAGAGATAAAAAAACTAGGTGGTGAAATAGCAACAAATACAACTGTAAATAAAATAGCAAAACAAAAAGATTTTTTTGAAATATCATTTAAAGATAAAAAAATAAAGACCAAAGCTGTTATGTCAGCGATGCCTCCAAAAGACTTTTCATCTATTTCCAATATTAAACTTCCAGAAATAAAGTACCTACATTCAATGTTTATATTTTTTGGTATAGAAGAAAAAACACTATTCGGTAATTTTGATATAATTTTCCCTGACAAATGTTTCTGGTTTCAGAGAGTTTATGAACCTACAACAATGTACGAAAAAACATCTAATGGCAGCGTGATTTGCGCTGATAAATATTTTAATGAAATACCAAAAGATACAGAAAAAGAAAAAGAAAAATGCATAGAAGGAATGAATAGGTTAATACCGAACTTTGAAGAAAAAATAAAATGGTCTTTGGTTGTGCCGTATCAAAATTCTTTTGCGCTATCAAAGAAGATAGAAAATTTACCGAATGGGTTATTTGTAATTGGACAATCCTCAGTAGAAGAGGAAATATTTCCATCAATAGACGAGTTAATAAAACGTGCAATTGAAACATCAAAAGAAGTTAACAATTATTTGGAATCACTTTAATTTGAGAACCATTTTCATTCCTTGCCAATTCTTCTTAATATCTTGCGGACTTCTCATAGCTAGCATCCTTTTCAGTATGTATTTAGGTTTGAGATGGCATCTTCTAAATGCTTCTGATGTTTTGCTGACAAGATAGTCTGCTGTTAATCCGTTTGGGACAAAAAGAGGCGCCATTGTATTAAAATCAGACCAATCCTTGTACTTAAACTCACCATATTGTTTTGCTGTTTCCCAGAGCTCTGTTCCCGGGAAAGGTGTTGTTATGCTGAATTGTGAAAGATCTAAATTCAATGAAGAAGCAAAGTTTATTGTTTTTTCTATTGTTTCCTTTGTTTCTCCTGCATTACCTAACATGAAAAACCCGCGAACATACATGTCAAGTTCTTTAGACCACTTAACCGCCTTTTTTACTTGATCAAGAGTTATTCCTTTTTTCATCAGGTTTAAAATTTCCTGATCACCACTTTCAATGCCATAACTTATGCTCCAGCAGCCCGCTTTTTTCATTAAAGCGAGAAGCTCCTTGTTTACGCTATTAACTCTTCCCTGGCTTGACCAAACAATGTCCAATTTTTCCTTGATTATGGCGTTGCAAATTTCTTCAACTCGTTTATGATTAACAGTAAACATATCATCATACAGAACCAATTCTTTTGCTCTGTGTTTTTCTATGACATGTTTTATTTCTGACATTACATAATCTGTGGAATGAAATCTTGAAGTTTTGCCAAAAATCGCGTTGCTTGCACAGAACACGCACCTGAAAGGACAGCCTCTACTTGTTATCATATGAATATGAGGCACTCTCTTATACAGACCTGGTGTGTGCTTGTATAAACTAATATCATAAAGTAGGTGTCTTGCTGGAAACGGTATGTTATCTATATCATTCGTTAAGGGTCTTGCATTTGTTTTAACCAGTTTATTACACTTTCTGAATATAATTCCTGAAACATCATCCAAAGGCTTTTCTCTTTCCATCTGCCTTACTAATTCAAGTAAAGTGAACTCACCTTCTCCTATTACTCCTATATCAAACTCAGGGAACTCCTTCATTGTCATCTCTGGAATGACAGAAACATGAGGACCACCAACAATAATTTTTACACCGTTTTCAAAACCCTTTAAATTTTTCGCTATCTTTGCGGCTGTTTGTATAGTGACAGTTGTAGCTGTTATGCAAACAATGTCTGGTTTTCTTTTTGCTATTTCATTAATCAATCTTTCAAATGACCAGTTATGAATACCACAATGAAGCATTGCGTCTATTATTTCTACATTAAATCCGTTCTTTTCTAGCATACCAGCTAAATAACAAAGACCAAGAGGCGGGGTAATTGTTTTAACTTCCTTTAGTGCTTCAAAGTCTTTGGAGAATCTTTCTGCATCTGTTATGGGAGGATTTACAAGTACAATTTTCATAGTCATCTATTATCTATAATGCGGCAATTTTAAAAATGAACGTTTTATCTCCTTCTTGATCACCGTTTATCGTTTTTATTAACTCAAATCTGCTGTCTGAGAGAAGATAATCTATATCGTATTTAAACTGACCAGAAAGCAGTTGCCTTTCGTGTATAACTGCATATTTTGGTACTCCATATTCTATGCCATAACTTTGCCATAATTCTTCTGATGCCCTGTAAGAGTAATCTCCTACTAAAGCCTTTTCCCAATCTTCTTTCGTGTAGGGAGCGTACATGGAAGTTATGTATCTGTTAGTATCATGCTGTGCGAATTCAAACATTTGCATATGACCAAAGGTTGTTATTACAGTTGCTGGGGCTTTCATTTCTTCTGAAAGGAAAACTGCAGCACCACTGAAATCTGTTGTTGTCGGATAAACAGGATCATCAGGAGCAGGATAGGAAGATATAATTGCCTGATTGAAAGTGAATGTTTGAAACATTGATGCAGCAACAATCAGAATAATTATTAAAACGTATAATCCTTTCCATACTTCAGATTTACTCCAATTCTTCATCTCTATCAAACCTTTAACTGTTATTATTGCAACAAAAGGTGCTAGAAGCATCATAAGTCTTGCGAGGCTGTTTCCCTGTATCTTAACTAAAAACAAATAGAAAAATAACAAAATCGATAAAACTAATATTTTATCGGATTCATTATGTCTCTTTATAACATAGTATAATCCTATCAAGAATAACGGAACAATAAACCACTGATAAAAAAGAAGCGATGTGTTCAAAAATAATTTTTCAACAGTAGCTGAGGTAAGTGCTGGCAAGAAAGAATCTAATCCTGCTCCACCAACACTAGGATTGAAATACCAAACCCTGAGATAAATATCAAATAATCCCTGTGAAAGTAACAAACCAAGCTGTATCCATAACGGTATTAAAAATATCATAAACAGGGCAAATGATTTTAATATTGATTTTCCGTGCTCCTTTATGCCCTTTATTTTCTTTTCCCATATGAAAACTATAACAAAAACCGGTATCATGAAGATCATTAATTGTTTAGACAGTATACCAAAAGCAAGTGAAATAGCAAATAAATATAGATAGAACGTGTCATCTTTCTTCAAGAATCTTATGAAAAAATATGCTGAAGCCAGCATGAACAACATCAGCATGATATCGATGTAATTTTTAATGGCCACTGTAAAGAAAATAGCATTGAAAGCAACAAGAAGTACAGCTATTGCTGGAAATATATCCCAATCCTTTTCTTTTTTATCTTCTGTATCATCATTTTCCACATTCTTGATTCCAAAAAACAGTTTGGATAGTTTATAAACAAAAAACAACACCAATATAGCCTCTATTATTGTGGCTAAATTAGTAGTTAATACTGATACCCCGAAGAATATGTAGATGAAAACAGAGAACATTAAATCCATAGGCGGATAGATGAACAGTACTGTGAAATACTTATATCGTGCATGATAGTCTACTGCTCTCTGCTTTAATTCATCAAATGAAAATGTTGGATTCTTGAACCAGTCCTTAACAAAATTATAAACAAATAGGGACGAGCTTGCGTGATTTGCTTCATCCCAATCACCAAGATTATCAGTTCTGGTACTGGATAGCATCAGCAATAGAATTAAGAATAGTATTATTACAAAGGTTCTCCTCCTACCGAAAAAACCAATCATAAGAAATAACATAAATACAAATTATTTATTACTATGCTATTCTCTTCTTTTGAACAAAAACCAGTTATTAGCTAAACCTTTTACTGTTTTCATGTTCACTAAATCAAAATCCGGGAATTCCTTCTTCATAAAATGGTATATTTCTTCTGTTGTTGCAAATTCGTAAGGATATCCTCCAAGCCAATCAGTGACATCTGTTCTGAAATTCATACCCCTCTTTGTCTTGTAATAGTCTCTTATATGCGAAAATGGGTTTTTCATTTTAACAGTATAAGCAGAAAGATACGCTGTCATGTAAAAAGCTTCAATGAGATATTTTCCTAAGTTGGACGACCGATTGTACATTTTCTTTATTATCAACCACATGTTGGATCCTAATACACCACCTTTCTTGTTGTATAGCGCTATGTAGTAGTAACCCCCCCTTTCCACCAATTTAGCTGATTTTCTGATAGCTTCCCACATATTTCCTGTGTGGTGCAAAACACCCCAACTATAAACAATATCAAATTTCCCTAATTTTGAAACGAATTTATCATCAAGAATAGAACCGTCATGAATAATCCAGTTCTTTGGGTTGTTGGCTACTTTGTACATGTGTTTGCAACACTGTACTGAGAAGGGATCAACATCAAAACTAACAACGTTTTTAGCTCCTAGTTTATGAGCTGTGTAAGAAAAAAGGCCGCTTCCACATCCAATATCTAAAAAACTCTTTCCCTTCATATTCTTTATCTTCATAAACTCTTTAAGTGATTTTTCTGCAAAATCAAATCTTTCTTTGTTCAGACTCTTTAGAAACACTTGCCAATTCTTCCCAAATGAAAAACTTACTTCCATATCATGCTTAAATACCATATTATAATAAAAACTTAATCTCCTAATTCAAATAAAGCCTATGCTATCTGAAAAAACATCTCTGATAATATTGATCCTCTTAGCCTTAGCATTATGGATGCCTACTATCAACTACACAGAAACAGATGATACTGTTGTCTATGGCGAGCTTGCTGAATCATTTGCATCAGGTGAAGGGTATGCAACAGGCGGAGTACCACATGCCCATCATTTACCATTATTCCCTATGATAGCAGCACCCCTAGTTTTACTGTTCACACCAATGTTTGCACTCAGAATAACTGCTCTTATTTTAGGCATATTTTCATTGATAGTTTGGTTTTACTTGGGAAAAGAAATATTTCCTGATAAAAACAGAGCATATTTCGTCCTATTGTTTTTATCACCAATGCTGCTACTCTACACACTTTTTAGAGGATTAGCAGAATCACCAATGATATTATTTTCATTATTATCTGTTCTGTTTATTTTGAGAGCAGACGCATCAAAAAAACATTACTATTATCTTGCAGGAATTTGCTTCGGTCTGGCTGCACTAAGCAGATACATGGGATTGGCGTTGGGAGTAGTTTACATACTATGGTTCTTTGTTGAAAGAAAAAAATATAATAAGCATTTTATTGCCAGCATGTTTATTGGTTTCTTCATATTCTCCTTGCTATTAATAGAGAATTTCTTAGTGTTTGGAAATCCTCTACAATTCATATCAACTTTTGGAGAAGTAACATCAGCATCATTCCCAATATTCTTTAAAGTTCCTCTATACTTTTCGATTTTCATACCAGCACTATTAGTTATGGCAGGAATATTGTTTATTCCGTTCTTTTTGAAAGGAATAGAAAGAGACAAATCACTATTCATACTGCTCATAGTTTTTGGTCTCATTTTCGCTTCTCTTGGCAATCTGAGATTCAGATATGTTGTACCATTAATACCGTTTGTTTTGGTAATAGCCTACAATGGTTATCTTAAAACAAAGGATAAATGGAAGCATTTACTCTTACTGGGAATATTACTAAACCTTCTAATTACACCGTTTTTTGTCAGTGGTCAGTTCAAAGATCTTTCAGATAATATTTACACTCTACCAACACAGTGGGGCCAAGCCGGACTGAGAGGAGAAGAGGTTAATAATTGGATAAACCAAAACGTTCCTGAACAAACAAATATTGTGGCAAGGCATTCGCCTGTCTGGCAGGATTACTTCAGAGATGATATTAAAATGATAACTTTTGGAGAAGAAACGCCTGAAGAATTCTACGTAATATATGATTATACATCATCTCAATTAAAACAAGAATTACCAAACGGAATATATGAAGAAGTTTTTTCTACGTCTCATCCTAAAACAGTTATCTATAAGGTTTCGCAACAATTAACAATAATAGATGAGTAGGGTTTTATGAACAAAAAAAGATGGTTGCAACTCATTGCAGGAGTAGTGATATTTGTAATATTTCTTAGATGGATAAACCTTGCTGATTCACTTTTTGTTATATTTCAAACCAATTGGTTTATTTTTGCTGTTGCAATGGGAATGGCTGTTGTTACTCAATTTATCAGATCTCTGAGGTTTTATTATTTATCCAAAGGAACTGGTGTTAGCCTCAATTTAAAAAAGATTATACTCACCCAATTCATGACATCTCTTGCTGGCGTAGTGACACCTGGAAGAGTTGGAGAAGGTGGAAAGATATTTTTCTTCGATAACAAGAAAACATTAACGTTCTCTTTCTTAACAGAAAAGATTGGAGATTTTTCGTTGCAGTTTATTGTTGGATTGTTAGCTATATTCACATTCCAAGTTTATGGTGATTTATTCGTATTCATTTTAGCATTATTCATTATAGGAATAATATCACTTCTGAAGATAGACAGATTACTAAACTTTATTCTTAGAAGACAGGAGTTTGAGAAGGGATGGTTTACAAACCTATTCAAAAAATTAAGCAGGAAAACATTGTTAATTTTCATATTTTTCACAGTTTTAATATGGTTTAACATAAACCTTTCTGTTTGGGTTTACTCCATATCTCTAGGGTTTAGTTTGAGTTTGCTGCTTCTGTTACAGATATTTACAATTGCTAACCTTATAGGAGCCATATCAGGAACCCCTGGAGGAGTAGGATCAACACAAATAATTTTCACATTTCTTTTAGTCACTTTCTTAAGTTTAACGCAAACAAATGCTGCAGCTCTTACCTTGATTGTAATGATAGGGGGCTACATAATTTACACTGTTCTAACCCTAATATCCTACGCGTTCTATAAAATGGTATACTCAAAAGAGAAAAAGGCATAAATACCCTTTTATTATTAATTAATCGCTACATGTTGTTTATAGGAGAAATTATGCGCATATTGATAATAAATCATGAATTTCCTCCTCTTGGTGGTGGAGGCGGAAACGCCAACTATTATATAGCAAGAGAGTTGGTTAAATTAGGCCATGAAGTAGATGTTGTTACCTCTGCTTTTGCCAATCTTAAAAGCGAAACAATAGACGGTTTTAGAGTCCACAGAATAAAAACGAAAAGGAAAAAGGAAACTCATGCAACAGCAATAGAAATGTTATCCTTTTCAAAAAGCGCATATGCTTACTGTAAAAAACTAATGAAACAAAAAAATTATGACGTAATACAGTGCTTCTTCACATTGCCTGCTGGACTCACAGGATACTTCTTATCAAAAAAATTCAAAAAGCCAATGGTGATAAGGATGGGTGGTTCTGACGTTCCAGGTTATGACCCTTACAGATTCGGTACGCTTTACAAACTCTTGATGCCAGTATACAAAAAGGTATGGAACCATGCAGACAAGCTAATTGTTAACAGCCAGAAACTGAAAGATCTTTTGCTGAAAAGTAAGCAAATGAAAGTTGGGATAATATATAATGGTGTTGATTCTAGTGAGATGAAACCAAAAAGAAATTCAGACGGTAAAACAATAATATGCACATCCAGGCTTGTAAAAAGAAAAGGAATTGATTGTCTTTTGAGAGCACTGAAAGACATAAAAGAATTCCGTTTGTTGTTAATAGGAGACGGTCCGGAAAAAACATTACTAGAGCAATTAACAAAACAATTGGGTATAGAGAAAAACGTTCATTTTATAGGAACTGTTCCTCATAACAAAATAATAAATTACCTCAACAAATCAGACATATTTGTTTTACCTTCATTTGCTGAGGGCATGTCCAATGCTTTGTTAGAAGCAATATCATCTGGTCTGCCAGCTGTGATAACAGATGTTGGCGGTTCTAGAGAGTTGGTAAAAAATAACGGTGTTATAATTGAACCAGGAAATGAAAAACAACTAAAAGATGCTTTAGAGAAACTTCTCAACAGCAAAAAACTTAGAGATGAAATGTCTAAAGAGAGTCTGATTGTTGCAAAGAAATTCACATGGGAAAACATAGCAAAGGAATATGAAAATCTTTACAAAGAACTAATATGATTAAGGAATCGATATAATATGTGCGGAATAACTGGTATAGCGGGATTCATGGATAGAGCATTACTAAAGAAAATGACAGATGTTATAGAACATAGAGGACCAGACGATCATGGATATTATAGTGATAAAGACGTTTCCTTAGGCAGCAGAAGATTGAGTATTATAGATTTGAAAAAAAGCAAACAACCAGTTTTTAATGAGAACAAGGATATTGTTATTGTTTACAACGGAGAAATTTACAATTTTAAAGAGCTTCGAGAGCAGCTTCAGAAGAGCGGACACAAGTTTTCAACAGATGGTGATACTGAAGTTATTGTTCATCTGTACGAAGAATACGGTGAAGACTGCGTAACGAAACTAAACGGCATGTTCGCATTTGCTATATGGGATATGCGAAACAAAAAACTGTTTTTAGCAAGAGATCGGCTCGGAATTAAACCACTATATTACACCCAAATAGGAAGTAAATTCCTATTTGGGTCAGAGATAAAGAG
>JBDRJQ010000022.1:0-4963 GCA_043814765.1 Nanobdellota archaeon
TGTTCAGTTCCCTGCCCAGCCTTATAGCATCTTGTTCTGTTACTTTGCTCTTTTCCTTGAATTTTTTTAGGAATTCTAGGTCTTTTATTTTCTCTATGAATGCTTGTCTTGCTATTTCAGACCAGTTCATTTCCGGGAAGGCTTCCATCTTTTGTTTAAGGTCTTCAGGGACTGCTAGAGTTAAAGTTGCCATATTACCCCCATATGTGTTATGTGTAATATGTGCATTATGTATATAAACCTTTTGTTTTTCCTCAAGGGCGGTTTGCATGCTTGCAGTTTTGTGTTTTCTGCTTATATGCGTTGCTTAAGAATTTCCGTAAGTCTTACGTTAAAGGTCTATCTCTTTTTCAGGAGGGTTTTGGTTGTCTTAGAAAGTTTTATTACTCATAAGGTTTTTGTAGTTTTTTATGATATTTGATGGCTTTAAGGTTAGCACTAGGAAGTGTCGCAAATCAGATTATGATTCTGCATTAAAGGTTATAGTGGCATTTTTCTCTACCTTTTATACCCAAATAGTTTGTTGTAGCCCTTATGGTCTATGATGTTCAACACAAACAAAAGTATCTCTATCTTGCTGCCTTCTATGGCATACAGCATTCTCCAATAGTTCGATAACTCAACTCTATATAGGTTTTGAATCCCAATTTTGAGTAATGATTTTGGGATTAGCTTTTTGGGTATTGGCTTGCCATACTGGGGGTTATTTTTTAGGAGTTCTTTTGTTCGTTCTATTGAGTTTAAGATGCTCTTGGTTTCCTTATTGTTTCTCTTTTTTAGTTTAAGGTAGCTTTCTTTGGCTTGTCCTTTTAGAAATATCCTTACCTCTTTGCCATAATACACGATCTAGATCTCCAAACTGCCTTTCATCATTTTTTTAAAGTGTTCAGGTTCAGAATATATCCATTGAACGCCTTTTGGACCGTAGATAATTTTTCCGCTGATGAAAAGGTATTGGAGGATGATTTTTAGTGTTTGGTGCATTACCTGTCGTGGTAGTTTTCTCTTTAAATCAGATATCTTGATTGGCATGTTCCTGTTTCTTTTTAGGAAGTCCTCTACCATTAGCACAGTATTGAGGTTGGGGTACCTCTTGGTAGCGTGGTCTGTTTTCTCTATCATTTCCGTTTTGGCAAATTTAAGTTTGGACATTTTATACTTTTATATCAATTGATACCTAAAATATATCAACTTATATATAAATGTTTTGTTTTATGCATTCCATTCGAGGTCTTTTCTGTTTCTGTACCTAGTCACAAGCCTCGGGTTCCAGATGTACACAATGTAGCCTTTGTTGTCGTATGCTATCTTCCTAATGCTTTCCAGGTATTCAACTATCACCTGGAATGTTTGCCACATCACTTTCTTTGGCAGGCTCCTGAAAAGGTCTGTCTTTTTGTATTCACCGGAATTCCGCTCTATGAATTTCTCTACCATGAGCACTGTTTGTAGTGTTGGGCTTCTTGCGAATTCATCTCTGTATGTCTTTAGTTTTGTTCCAGCCATGATAATATCAATTGATATTACTATTTAAGCTTTTCTGTAAATAGGCTTGTTGATGTTGGTTTGTATTCTGTTTTTTATAACGCTTGTCCAGAAATTTCCGTAATTTTTCCGTTTGTTTTAGCGAAATGTTTATATTGATAAATACAAGATTTATTATCACAAAATTTATAAACTATAGTCATACTATAGCAGTATGGTAACAACAATTCAACTTAATGAAGATGTAAAAAAAGCCCTTGACAGGATGAAGTCCGATAAGGAGACTTATGAGCAGGTAATTTTGAACTTGATGAAAATCGCTGAAAAATGCAAAAGGGAAAAGGAACAGCTTTTGATAGAGGGTTGTAAGGTCATGGCAAAAGAGAGTCTGAAGGTGACAAGGGAATTTGAAGCAATTGAAAATTTGGATGAATGGGAATGGTAAGATGATTATAAGGAGAGGGGATATTTTTTTAGCAAATCTGGAGCCGATAAAAAGGAGTGAACAAGGGGGTGTTAGGCCTGTTTTAGTAGTTCAAAATGATATTTCCAACAAATATTCCCCTGTAAGTATCGTTGCAGCTATAACCTCAAAAGTTTTTGAAAAAGAGTTCCCTACAAATGTATTTATTTCAAAAAGAGAGTCTGAATTAAGTAAGGATTCGACTATATTATTAAATCAGATAAGGACAATAGACAAATCTCGGTTAATTAAAAAGGCTGGTTCTCTTGATTTGCAATTGATGGGTAAGGTTGATTTAGCACTCAGAATAAGCTTGGCTTTGAGTTAGCATATTATTATGAACAGGGTTGTAAAAACGGGTAAGTTCTAGTTGTTCTTTTTTTCAGGAAGGGGTTCATCTTAGAAAGTTTTATTACTCATAAGGTTTTTGTAGTTTTTTATGGTATTTGATGTTGATGGCTTTAAAGTTAGCATTAGGAAGTGTCGCAAATCAGATTACGGCTTCGTGTTTAAGGTCACAAAGGCTACTCTTTTTAAGTACATCTCCAAATACCGTAAGCTGGATTTAAAGAAGTTCAGGGATGATTTCTATGAGTCTTGTAAGGATACGGTGATTTTGATGAGCAAAGGTAGAAGAATTGGGTTATTCCAGCTTGATAAGAAAAAAAATTGTTTAGAAATAGTTAAGATTGTGATCTCGCCTGCATACCATGGTAGGGGTATTGGGTGGTTTTTGATGAAGTATTTTGAAACTCTCGGCTTTAGTAAGATTTGTCTTCAGGTGTGGGAGAATAATCCTGCTTACCATTTCTATAAGGAGTTGGGTTACAAGGTTATTAGGAAAATAAATCATAAGATCCACATGGAAAAGACCATTATCAAATCATAGGGGGAATGTTGGTTCTTAAAAATTGTTTTTCTCTACATAAATGTTCTTAAGTTTCCCTTTTCTTCTTTTCCTCATGCCTAGTCCTGTTGAAGACGTTATGAGCCCCATTTCTGGCAGTCCTGATGATTTGTTTAGAAGTTAAACAGGTTCTTAAAAACAAATATGAGTATTAGTGCTAGTACTATTGAAAGGATTATTATCATCCAATTTACTTTTCCTTTTTTGTTCATTTTTAGCTCTCTCCCACCGCTTGTATGGTCTTCTCCTTTTATATAATTTTTGATTTCTTCTATGTCAGTGTTGATTTTTAAGAAAAATAAGGTCACATGCGAGATTATAACATAACTTAGGCCTATTATAAGTCCGATGAATATTATTGTTGACCGTATGGGAACCCCTATGATCAATAGCAGTGTTATAATAGTGGCAAATATTGTAATAAACTCTATTAGTCTATCTTTGATTGTTCTTTTTTGCATTATTCTGATTCAGGAATAATGGTTAATAAAGTTTTATTTAGAATTTCTGCAAATCTCACATTCTTAAGTATTCTGCAACTCTTTTTGGTTCGTTGAAGCTTGGTATCTTTGCGTTCTCAAGAACTTCCTTTCCTTCATGGTTCATCCAGCACGCAACAACTTTTTTCTTGCTTTTTTTCTTGAATCTCACGATTTCATATGCTATGTTTTTGAGGTCTGTCATTTTTTGTGGCGTAACTACAACAATTGCTAAATCATAAAACTTCTCTCTTGCTATTTTTCTGAAGACTTCCCTGAATCTGTCTGATTTTGCATCCCCCACCACATCAATTGGATTTCCATGACTCCATGCTGAGGGCAGTGCAAATTTTATTCTTGGCAGTTTTACTATTTCAAGTCCGTTTTTTTCGCAGTCGTCTGCCATCAAAGTTCCTGGTCCTCCTGCGTTTGTTATTATTACTGCCTTTTTTTCTTCTATAACTCCGTATTTTGCCTTGTCGAATGCTTCTTGCAGGCTTTCAGCGTTTATTATTCCTGCTTGTTTGAACGCTGCTTTGTATATTTCATAGCTTCCTGCCATGCTTCCTGTGTGGCTTATGGCTGCTTTTGCTCCTGCTTCTGTGGTTCCTGCTTTTATTGCTATGATTTTTTTCCTGCATTTTTTTGCTATCTGCATTAGTTTCCTTCCGTCTTTCAAAGTCTCCACATAAAGTACGATTGTTTTTGTGTTCTTGTCGTTTTCGAAGTATTTTATTGCGTCCTCGAATGTTATGTCCATCATGTTGCCTAAACTAACGAATCCCGAGAATCCGAAGTTTTCTCTCATGCTCAGGTCTGCTATTGCACTCCAGATTGCTCCGCTTTGTGATATGAATGCTATGTTTCCTTTTTTTGGTGTTGTTTTCGCAAAGGTTGTGTCCAGCCCTATGTAGGGGTTAACAGTACCAAAAGAATTTGGCCCTAAAATTCTCATACTGCCTTTTTCTTTTATGATTTCTTCTTCCGTGTCTTTCCTTCCTATTTCACTAAAACCAGCGCTTATTATTATGATGGATTTAACTCCCTTCTGTCTGCATTCTTTCACGACCTGTCTTACTCCCTGTGACGGTATCGCTATTATTGCCAGTTCGATGTCTTTTTCTATCTGTAGTATGTTTTTGTATGCTTTCTTTCCAGCAACTTTTTTCTCGTGGTTGTTTACCGGTATTACCTGTCCCTTGAATCTCCTCAGATTTTCCATTAAAGAGTATCCAACTTTGTTTTTCTTATTGCTTGCTCCTATTACTGCTATTGTTTTTGGTTTTATGAGTTCTTTCATGTTATTGTCAGTATTATTCCTATTACGAATAGTGCTATTAGTATGAAGCTTAGTATTGGGTAGTGTTTTATGCTGTATTCCGGCTCCCTGTCTCCCAGTTTTTTTGCTCTTTTGTGCATCGCAACTATCAGTACGCCTTCTATCCCTCCTGCTACCGCGCCCACAATTCCTATGGTTTGTATGAATGTCATCAGTCCGCTCAGTGCTAGTATTAGTGGTAGGGATACTGTTAGTGCCCATGCTGTGTGTTTTTTTATTTTGTAGTCATAGTGGTATACCCACATCAGTGCTAGTCCCAGTGTTAGGAATGATGTTGCCATGGTGAAGGT
>JBDRJQ010000023.1:0-4763 GCA_043814765.1 Nanobdellota archaeon
CTCCCGTCCAATAAAGGAACAGGGGAAGCAAGAAGAGCTGTTTGAAAGTTAAAGATTTGTTTTCATAGAAATGAATTACCGGTTGTTATGCAATCGGTTTTTTTCTTTCATAGTGTCTATTTAGGGGGATAGATAAAACAGGTTCTGTCGCAGAATCGGTTGATAGACTAAGTGTCGCTTATAGGTTGATTTCAAGAAATTATCTGTGTAGGCATACCAGATTCTCTTAATCTTTTAAGTTTCTCTTGATGCCTTCTTTCAGTATCAAATGAACTTTCTGTGTATTGAGGACATGATTTACATTCTTTAGGTATATCTTTTGGATTTTTAGGCGTTTCATTTGGACAAATTTCATAAGGTTTATCCTGAAGACACTTTGGGTATCTACCTTTACCCGAAGAAACTTCAACACGTTGCTCACGGTTCTTAAGGTTTTTAGTCCTTACGCTACATATATAACTCTTGAACCTATTGTAGTTTGGTGCCCCACCCATAGTCATCAATTAATTTTTATTCTATTATAACCAATTATATATATGATTAATTTGGAATTAGAACTTTATAATGCTGTGAAGGATTTATCTTGGAATTTTGTTGGGATACTCGATACAAATAAAAAATTACATCCAATACCAAAGAATCTTAACTTTCAGGCATTGTTTGAGAAATTGGTTTTTGAACGGATATCCATCCTAAAAAATAAATACAATATAGATGTTATTGACCCGAACAACATAAGGGCTTATCCAGATATGATACTTAAAGGCGGTGCTTTGGGTAAAGATATAGTAGCTGTTGATGTTAAAACTGGAAGGAGAAGGGGCAATAGAACTGGATTTACACTTGGTAGTTATGCTGGCTATTTTAAAAATCCAGATAAAAAATGTTCTGGTTGTGTTAGACCATATAATGATTTCAGCAAACACATAGCTATATGTTTCATTTATGATTGGAATCCAGAAGCAGACACCTTAAAAATGATTTCAAACATCAAAATAATAGTTCATGAAAAGTGGAAACTTGCTTCAAAATCAACTGGAACAGGGACAACAACAGCAATAGGTTCTGTGAACGATATAGACAAATTAATTAAAGGTGAAGGCACTTTTAAATCAAAAGAAGAATTTTTAGAGTATTGGAAAAATTATAATCGTAACAAATCTACTTAGCTATAAACAAAATCTCTTTGTTGCCATTGCTATTACTCAAAACATATTTATGATGTTTCTTAATGGTTTTCACATCTTTTTTATGTTTTTTCAATAGATTGACCATATTTTCTTCTGTGGGTATTCCTCCAGTTCTATAAGAAACAACAATTATGCTGTTTTTGAATATCTCAAACAGCTTATCAAAAACATCATTTATTCTGTTTTTATCATTCCATATACACGGTTTTGGAATCAGTCTCTTGTGTTTCGATTTTTTATCAATATTGCTTTCCCAGTTGTTATAATCTAATAATCCTTCAAAAAAATGATAAAATTGGTAATAATCAACTGCACCTTTTGCATGAACTGAAAAGTAGGGTGTATCAATGTAAACTAAATCGTATTTGTTTTTAATATCAAATGCATCAATGTTTGATGCCTTGTTATTCCTTCTGTTATTAAAAACCAAAGAATTGGCTTCTCTAACAAAATTTCTAAAATGTTCTGTAAATGATTTATCCCAAGTTTTTTTATTCCCGAAACTTCTTTTGACATCTGCAAATCTCACATAAAGATTCTTTCTATGAAATAGGTTGAAAGGTCTTTTAATCAAACATGCCTGAAACAGAGCATAGAAAGCCAAAGCTTCTTTGTATTTATTATCCAACTGTTTTATGTTTGTAATAACCATGTCAAGCCAAGCATTTTCTTCATCGGTATAGTAGATGTCTTTGAATGATTCTTGAATAAATTTAGGATATTTTATATTCTCGTTTTTTGTTAGAATGGTCTTTATGTCCCTATCACTTAATATTATTTCTTTGTTCTCTACTATCGCTTTTGCTATCATAAAATTATGCTTCATTATATCATTACATGTTACCTCTTTGCCATGAAGTTTCAAAAAATAACCTATGGTTGATGTTCCACTAAAAGCATCTAAAGCTGTATCAAATTTCAAATCTTTTATGTTTTCCCATATCCATCCTACTACTTTTCTTTTACTACCAGTATATCTTGTAGAAGGTAATTTCATTTTTCATCACCTATATTATTTTGATTGCTAACTTTTATTATATTCATCCATCTATTCTGACCTAGATTAAGATTTATTCCTGCAACTTGTGCAGGCGTTAATCCATTAAGCCCCTCATGCGGTCTTATGAAATTGTAATAGGTTCTGAACCCTTCAACGAAGGCTTTTGCAGTTTCCACACCCTTAAGACCACGCATGACCTTGTCTCTCTCCCTGAATGTGCCATGAAATCGTTCTATCTTGTTGTTCTGTGGGTTGTCCTTGAATCCTTTGTACCTGTAATGGATTGCACTTGGAAGGTTCTGCTTGACTGCTTCCCTGTAAGCCATCAGCTTGTCAGTAATTATTACCTTCGGTTCACAATCAGCGTTTGTTTTGGCTTCTTTCATTACAGCTCTTGCCTCATTCCTTCCCCTTATTGGAGTCACCCTGCTTGCTATAAGAAATCGTGTCTCTGAATCCATGACGTTCCATGCAAATGCAACGCCATATTCATGCTCTTTGTTCCTTGCCTTTATAAACTGCTCGTCTGCGTGCCATCTGTCTGAAAGTTGTGGTGTGAATTGGTCTACATAGTCATTCATTCTTTTTGTGAATATGATTATCCAACGTCTTATGGTTTCATGATGTATATCCCTATCATAGAACTGGCTTATATGGTCTTTGATTTTGCGGAGTGAAACACCCTTGAAATATAAATCCATTACAAGCGTTATCAGTTTCGGTTCTCCCTTGAATTTCTCAAACTTCTTGTTCTCTATGAAGGTTCTTTTACATTCAATGCACATGAACCTCTGCTTGATCGTGTTTTGTGTCTTTCTGTTGCCATTCTTAACTATGTTGTCAGAACCGCAATAGGCACAGCTAATCTTGTCCAAAATTTCCTTCTCTATGTCAAATGTTCCGTCTGCATTAGCCTTTGCCCTCATTTTAAGCCAAAACTGTGTTGCGATTATGTGCTTACATGGGATTTTTCTGTGCTTGAAATCTGGACAGTCACAAGTCCATTCTTCCTTATGATGAACATGGTATTTCTTATTCTTGTCGTTTTGTGACGGCATCATAAATTCTTCATTAGTTATGGCTGTGGGCATATCGCCCTTGCTTATTATTGCCATAGCACGAATTTCTCTCATTTTCATATATACCTAATCTTATATTAACATAAGGTATATATAAAGCTATGCGTTAACTTTATATACCTATTGTTATAATACTATTATTATATGGATAAAGTTCAGATATGGGGTTATAAATGCAAACGCTGTAAACATGAATGGATACCAAGAACGGAAGAATCGCCAAAAGTATGTCCACACTGTAAGTCTCCATATTGGGACAGAGAACGGAAACATCATGCTGAAAAGCATTTAAATAGGAAAAACAACAATACATCATAGTAGTTCGCTTCATGCAGAGGTGAGTATGAAGGAAAATCAAGAGGCACAGGGCAACCCAACTATAATCACCCTCTAATATCACCTCCTCAAGAGGGGCTTTTGTTGTTGGGTGATGGAATTCCTGTCCTCTCTCATTTTTTCCTGTATTATATTATCCATGAAAGTTTATAAAGGTTTACTACTTTAAGACCATTTTTATGTCTTTTTTGCCTAAATAGTAAAAGTAGATAACTTTAAATAGATGTAAGATATTATATTGTTATGAGAAAAATAGGACAATATGAATATCCGCACTTTAAGATGGGAACACTACTTGAAGCCGTAGAGGTATTAGTAAAGAAGTTTCAGGGGAAGGTAGAGAGTGAAAAAAACTTTTCCGAAGAACTTGGACATAAATCACCAAAATCTGGAGGGTTCAGACTTAAACTTGCTGATTTAAGAAGATATGGTTTTTTAGAGAAAAGAGGATTAATAGCCACAGAAAGGTCAAGGAAAATAATCAATTTCTTATCAATAGACGAAAAGGAAAAGGAGTTAAGTAAAGCTATATCTGATATGCCCTTATGGATGGCTTTATATGAAAGGCTTAAGAGTAAACAACCAACCAAAGAAGAGTTCATTTTACATCTGAAAGAGCTTACAGATGATAGGGAAGCAATCCTAAATAGTGGGGATAAAATACTAAGCCTTTATAAAGATGCGATGAATTATTATATAGTAGAAGAAGAATATAAAAGTAGCATTTCAAGGAGAACAGAGAATATGAATCACCTTCGTGGAACACATATTGCAGATGTAAGAACAGGTGGCGGAAAACCGTTACCTCAACCGTCTGGAGATAAAATCATGTTAGTATTCCCTTCAGGAGATAGCTTATCATTAGAGGAAACATCAAGCGATATAGATCTTTTGATTTCAAAACTTCAGAACATGAAAAAGGAGATTGAAAAGAAAAAATCAACTTCTGGGAAATAATATCAACCCAAATGCGACAGTTCTCATTTTCCTTTGATTTCAACCTTTAAAGCGACAGAACCCAAAAAGAAAAGCATGCGATAGATTTAAATAATTTACTGCGATAAAATCAGTATGAAGCAAAGAAATGTAGCATTATCTGTGTTTGTTTTGTTTGCAATAATTTTAGTAGCAAGCTCTATATCTGTTTCTGTAGCACCA
>JBDRJQ010000024.1:0-2651 GCA_043814765.1 Nanobdellota archaeon
TTGCCGTATAGTGTTTGTAAATCACCCTTATCTGAAAGTAGTTTTACAATTATAATAGTGCTGCTGAAAGTTAGCGCTATGGCAATATACAGAGCAGTTATATCAGAAAATCCCAAAAATATTGCAATAAAAAATCCTATAATGATAGTAAACGTTATTTGACCTAACCCTGTTATAAGAGAAACTTTTCCGACATCTTTTAACATTTTTGGGTTCAGGCTTAAACCTGCTATAAATAACAGGAATACTATTCCAAACTGAGAAAGAGTTGCTACCATGTCTGTGGATTTGACTATATTCAGCAAAAGCGGTCCCGCAAGAATGCCTGTGATTATGTATCCTATTATGAGTGGTTGCTTGAGTAATTTCATAATTCCAGAAACAATAACTGCAAGAATTATAATTATACTCAATTCAATGAATACATTTTCGATCATTTACGTACTCCATATCATTTTTTTAATTTCATCAAGCCATATACCAATTCAAATGCATTTAGCTCGCCGACAAGTTTGCCGTTTTTACAGACAGGTATATCCTGAAGCTTGAAAATCTTAGCGACCCTTAATGCATCTTCCAGGTTGTCATCCGTCATTACTATTTTCGGTTCAATCATCACGTCTTTTGCTGTTTTTATGCTATCCCTTTTCATGAAAAATAGAATTTTGTTTGGTTGTATATCCGGTCTTACAGAAGTAAATATTTCATTGACTGTTATTAGTCCTATCAGATTCTTAGAATCATCAACAATGTATACATTTCTCCTTTTTTTACTATTCATGAAAATATTTATCACTTCATTTATCGGTGTGTTGAGTTTAACTGTGTCCACTTTGCTTGAAAATTTCTTATAAACATCGTTTACTTTCATACCATTACCCCCCCAATCGACTATAAATTTTACCTATCATTGGTTATTAGTTATATTTATTATAGACATCAGATTATATAAAAAATATAAATTTTTGATATAATGATAAAAAAGTATTGTGTATATTTCAGAGCCTGAAAAAAGAAAGCTATCCCGCGAGAGAGACTTGAACTCCCAACCCCTCGGTATCCACACAGACCTTTATTGGTCAGCGCCTGTGACAATCACGCACTTACGTGAGTAATAGCTACAGCCGAGTGCTCTGCCATTGAGCTATCGCGGGTATATTTGTATAGTTGATTATATTTAAAAATAGTATAGTATGCGTTGTTATATGTTTTACGATAAAATCACTGGTTTGGAATAGATTCTGAACCTCTTGTCGCCACTGTCCCTGAACCTTAAATACGCTTTAGGCATTCTCAGATTTCCTTCAACCATTGTTTTTATGTTGTAATTAATTATTCTCTCTTCCTTTGGTTTTATGTCGCCTAGCCTCCAGATTAACTCTGTGCCTGCATCTGATCTTCTCAATACAGGCCTCAAACCTGATAAATTGTTTTTATCGAATCTGGCAAGTGGTGATATCCAATCTCTAACAACTACGTTTTTCAGGTTGTGCCTGAAAGGGTTTTTTATCTGTAATATTACACTGTGGTTGTTCTTTCCCTTCCTTGCAGAAGTTTTATTCAATGTTGGCCTTGTTATTCTCAAGAAGGATACACCAACTATCAAAACTATGACAACTCCGACAAGAGCATATGTTGCCCAGTAAGGCCAGAACTCAATTCTGTAAATAACATAGCCTGTTTCACCAGGCATTATCTCTGGTATTACATAATCGCATTCCACTTCTCCGTTACTTGGCTGACAGCTTTTTGGATTGGTTACATAACCTGTAAATGTGTTGCCTGGCGTGCTCTGTGAAACCTTTACATCATTCTCCACAACATTCCCGTTGTTTTTTATAGCAACTGTAACCTTTTCGTAAAGCGGTGTTGAAACAGTTGTAACTGTTTCTATGAGTTCCTTTTTTGGCTCCACTGAAAGTGGCTGTGTTCCTTCAACCTCAGACCCGCCCAAGTTTGCTATTAAAGAGTATTCGCCTGCTATCAAATGCTCTGGTAATTCTATTGTATGCTGAGCTTTCTTTGTTATTACAACGTGCTCTGTAAAGGTAGCTGTGAGAATTATTCCCTTTTCGTCCATCAGTTCGTATATAACATCAATGTCTCTTTCTTCTGACGAACCAAGCTCTATATCTGAAATTAATTTGTCACCGGTTTTTTCTGCTACAAAACTGGTTATGCAGATTTTGTGGGTTTTGAATATGAACACGCTTCCTGTTTTGTATCCAGGATTTGATTCTCCGTAAACAAACACGCTGTATTTGAACTCCCCTTCAACATTTCTAGGGGGGTCTATTGGAATTTCTATTGTATCAGTGGATGCTGACCCAACAAAGAAGCTCTCAGTAAGATCAAACCACTCATCAGAATTTGGTCCGTCTACGCTAATTTTAAAATACTCTTCTGTTGCCTGTTTGTTGGTTATTTCTATCTCCAGAAACGCTTCTAAACCACAATAACTTTTTACAACCGGTGTTTTAATGTTCGCTTCAAACGGACGCTCTGCAGAGGCAAACGATGTGAAAAAAAGAGAGCTAACAACCAAAACCGTTAACAACAAAACAATATTTTTCATCATCCACATCCACTCTCTTATTAATCTCTGCATTAAATTCAGATGTTATAAGATATTAATTCTTTATAATTATGAT
>JBDRJQ010000025.1:0-4864 GCA_043814765.1 Nanobdellota archaeon
AAGTCTTTATCTTTTCTATGTTCCTCTTCATTCTTGTATTCTTTAACGTCAACTAGCTTTGCTTTTCCCACTACGAATCCGCATGGCAGTTCTTTGAATCCGAACCTCTGCATTGCCTCCTTGTCTGGGTTCTTTGATGCATGTATTAGGAATTCTCCCCTGAATTTTGTGTTCCATTTTCTCAGCTCTATCTTTTTCTTGCCTTGCAGTATTAATTCTGCGAATGGCTGCTTGAGTGATAGTGCTTTCATGTTGCTCATTTCCAAATTTGTTTGTGTGTATAAATGTGTATTTATTTCCTGTCTTTTTATTAATTGGTGATTGTGGTTTACCTTCTGTAAGCTTTGTCGTGATGGCAAAAAGATATGAACTCGACTGTTTTTGTATTTTCATGGATTTCAAATTTTAAGACAAATGATTTCATAATATGGACTCGCCTTTCTCCTGCCAAGTCATATCTTAATGGTTTATAGTGGCAGGGGTTTTCGGTAACCTCATTCATCTTTTTCTCTAAAGCTTTTCTTAAAACAGGATTCTTCCTGCACAACATCTCTATGTCTCTCTGGCAAGAAGGCTTTATCTCGATATTGTACATTTTCCCTTTTTACCTGCAGTTTTTGAATATGTCAGAAACAGACTTAATCTTTATTGACTTTTCTTTTTTTATAGCCTCCAGCTTTTTTACATACTCTTCTTTCAGAGGCAGTTCATCAACAGGATGCCAGTCAATTTTCTCGCAGAATGCCCATTCTTCATTGCTTAATTTTCCTGTCTTTATGTAGTTTTCAAATATCAATTTTTTCATTGTCTCCTCTCTGGCGATTTCGCTCCAGTTTATCCAGGAAAACTTTTTTAGTTGGTCCTTGAATTGGTCCGAAACTGGTAAGGTTATGCTTGCCATTATATCTTCCCGGAGTTTTTCAGCTCTTCAAATTTTTTTAATTCTTTGATTTTTATTTCAAATCTTTTTTTTAGGTATTCTGCCCAGTTTATGTCTGGGTGTTCTTCTATCTTTTTCTTGAGTTCTGGGGGTATTGAGATGGTGAATGTTGCCATTTTAGTGTATACACTAGAATTTGTGAGTATATTTAAATCTTTTGTTTCTTCCATTATTTTCTTTTTTGCTTTTGGTTTTTATCAGCTTTGCTTAAGAATTTCCGTAAATTTTCCGCTTACTCCAGTAAAATATTTAAAGTCTAAACCCTATAAAGTGATTAACATAAAAAGTAGGAGGATGGTTTTGGAGTAAGAAAATGGAATTTAATATATTTAAAGTGGGATACCATTGGTATGAAGGAGAACATGAAGAGGCTCTTTTAGGCAAAAATGTTGGAAGAAAAGAGTTTGAAAAAAACTTGAGTGAAGCAAAAGATTTTGCTAAGGGCTTAATTGGGAAAGAAATTAAAGAGGGGGATTACCGGGGGAAGGGATATTCTGTCGAGTGTTTACCAGAATATTATCAACAAGTTATCTGGTTTTTAACAGAGAAAAAAGGATATGTTGAATGCGAATTTAATGAAGATTTTAGTTATAACGTTGATGATTCTGATGACGGAAAAGAAGTTTGGGTAAGAAAATATGAAGAAAAAACAGAAATATCTGAACTATGATTGTATTTATATCAATTTTTATAATCATCACTAATGCTAAAGAGTTCAACGGTCCTTCTGGTAATGGTCAGGTTTGGAAGTTCGATAATGAAGGTGGTTTCTAGGGGCCCTTAATACTACAGAGGTGTTTAAGTAGACATCTTTTAACACTTTAGAATAAGTTAAAAGCTTAATTTTCATGATTATAGAATTGTTATAATTCCTTTGGGCCTTATGTATTCTATGAGAACTGTAGATATGTCTACACCATTTTTTTCTAATTTGTTAAATAATGTTTCTTTGTTTTGGGCAGAGTCTATGATGTGCCCATCTTTTATGGCTATGAATTTACCTTCAAATTTGTCTTGTACAATTTTGAAATTGTCTTTCAGCCAGCTTAGATTATTGAAAGCTTGTTCAAGGATGGTTAGTTCGTAATTCTCTTGATTCATTTTATTTCTTAATTCTGCCTTTTATTTAAACATTTCGCTTGAATAATCGGAAATCTTTCACTTTCCTAGAATCACCGCAAAACCTACGTCTTTAGGACAGTTTTATTGGTATCAAGAAGTATTATCGACCCAGAAGTGTATTGTTTGGTTTTTGTTCAATAAGCTTATTTCTTAAAACCTGGCATTAGTATCCCCATGTGATACAAGGTGTTGGCTATCCCACCATAGGAACCTTGCCATGTTCGTTTCAAGGGGGTTGTTAAAGCATCTGATCATGTTTTCCTTTAGTAATCTCTCTGTTTTTTCCCTTGATTCTGCTATCGTGTTGCCTTTTATTACTGATGTTATGAATAATTTTGATGGTTCTAGGAATTTTCTTGCTGTTTCATCTTGGAGTGGTCTGGTAATCTTTGATGGGTCATAGAAAAATATGAAGTCATCATCATAGCCTGTGTAGTTTGTTGCTCCTGCTTTTACGCTTTCTCTGCCAAGGTTTATTGCTGATCTGCAGGATATTGCGTATATCATTCTTGATTTGAGTAGTCCTTCGTTTTCTCCTAGTGTGACTATTGGCTTGTTTTCATGCCCCATGACTGTGTTTTCATCTCCATGTCCATTCAGCACTATGAATGTTGGGGATATCTTCTTTATCATGTCTTCAAATTCTTTTCTGTTGGCTCTTTTCCTGTTTAGGTCTAGTGTTTTTATGCCCTTTTTGTTGGCAAGGTCTATTGTTTCTCTAGACCAGCTTGATAGGTAGTATGTGGTGTCATCGTGTTCTGGTCTGGTTATTAGGTATACCTTATTCATATATCAGTCCTTTTTTTAACGCCCTTAAGAATTCCATCTCAACTTCTATTATTTTTTTGCCTATCTTGTCATCTTTTTTCACGTGTTCTATAAGTTCTTCTTTGCTGAATTCGCCATAAGATCCTATTGATATTTTCTTGTCCGCTGGCAGTGTCTCTAGCCTGATTATCACGATTTCTTTTATGTCCTCATGTATTTGTTTTTCTTTCATATTATTTCCAGCTCTTCCAGCTTTTTTAGTATTTTTTCTGCCTTTTCCGTGTTGTTGCGGACTTCAATGTAAACAGCGTTCCATGTCATGGGCTCTTTTTCGAATACTGTTATCACTTCGCTTCTTATGGTGAGGGGGAGGTTGTAGTATATCTTCAAAAACTTTTCTTTAGTGCTCATTTTGTTTTTTAAGGCAGCCGTTTATTTAAGCTTTGCTCTTAACCTTCCGCAAAACCTCCGTCTTTAGGACAGTTTTATTGGTATTAAGAAGTATTATCGACCCAGTTTTGTTCGCTAGGTTTATTCTTTTCATTTTGTTTGCTTGTAATATTTTACTTCTTTATTTTCCCGTTGATTATTTTTTCTTTTATCAAATGTGTATCAGTTCTTATTGCCTGTACAGATGATTTTATTTCTCCTATCTCCCTGTCCATTCTGTTCACTCTCTTTTTCAAGGGGTTTAGGTAGAATTGCCAGGCTCCAAATAGCGTTACTGATAATGATCCCAACCATTGTAGTTCCATTGGTATATTCAGGCCTAGTATGGGATCTCTTGATACTATTGCTACAATAACCAGGGCTGCTAGGCCTAAAAAGAATAGTATCCCATTATTATCATAGAAATTTGGTATTTCTTTTATTTTGAATATTTTACCTATTAAGAACACTACTATGAACATAAGTACCAGTATCCAGAAAAGTGATAAGTATATCATCTCGACCTATATAATTTTCAATGTTTTATTTGTTTATATTACTTTCTTTGAATATTTCGTAAACCTTGCATTAGTTACCACTGCTTAAGGCCATTATTTTCTTTGCCTTTGTTTTTCCGCAATGTTTCCGGATAATCCTTGATTGTTGTTATTAATCTCTTTTTGATTTTGTTGTTATGGATTTTAAAGTTTACACCTCAATCAGTTTTGATAAAAAATTTGAAAAATTTCCAAAGGATATGCAGTCTAGGATACTGAAAATAGTAAACTCCCTTGTTTCGAATCCTTTTGCTGTCAAACCTCTTGGTTATAGGTTTCTGAGGGAGAAGCGTTTTGATGGTTTCAGGTTGTATTTTATAGCATCAGAACAATATGGGATTGTTTATGTGATAAACCTTAGTTCAAAGAAGGATCAGAAGATTGTAATAAACACAATTAAGCTTTTTCTTGATGAGTATGAGGAAGAGATTATGCGCTTAGCTTTTCGATGGGTTTTATTCTTCCTTCTTTTACGTCTTCTACCCCTTTTATAAGTTCCTTTAGCAGTTTCCTGTCTATTTCTTTGTATCTCTTCAGTGATTTGTATTCTTTTTCAGGTATTGTTACTGTTTTCATGTTCTCTTACTGGATTTTATGCTTAATAAATATTTCTTTGTTGTAAGCCTTATTTTTTAATTTATTTAAACCTTGGTTTTTATTACTCTTTCCCTTATTTTTCCGTAATGTTTTTATACCTTGATGGCTATACTTGTTGTAGGTTTGTTTCAGATCTTTTTTTTGGTATAAAAGGGGTGGTGTGTATGTATAAGAAACTTATGGAACTTGTTAGGATGAGGCAGGTTTGCGAGTAACATAAATCCAAGCTTCTTGGTTTTTATAACACCCTCACTGAGAGGTATGATGGCGGCGACCTTACTTATGAAGAGTACAGGGGGCTTCTTTCCGAGTGCTTGGGGAATATGTCAATAGAGGAGTGGGTTGGTTATTATGATGTGTACCTGGAGGAGATAGATAATCGCATAAGGAGTTTTGGCTTGTCTCATAAGGTTTACAGGGGCACTTCTATGTCTCTTTGTGTTGCCCTGTT
>JBDRJQ010000026.1:0-12517 GCA_043814765.1 Nanobdellota archaeon
GATTACTCATTAAAAGAAAAGCGTGACTGGTCAACAGTCAGATTCCTTTTTGCAGGAAGATTGGAGGAAATAAAGGGATTAAAATATCTTTTGGACTCTTTCAAGAAAATATCCAACACCTATAACAATTGCGAGCTTTGGATTGCCGGCGACGGCACAATGAGAGAGTATGTCAAAAATTTCATCAACGAAAACAGACTCGGCAATAAGATAGTTTTCCTTGGATGGAGAACAGACATTCCTGCACTTCTGCATAAAACAGATGTATTTGTTTTGCCTTCATGGGAACACGGTCAACCTGTGGCTCTTTTAGAAGCATTTGCTTCTGGCAAAATAATTTTAACATCACTTGATTTCATAACAGACGGTAAAGACGGAATAAAGGTAAAACCAAACGATACAGATGACCTTTATCAGAAGATGGTGAATATTACAAAAAATTTTAAAAAATATAGCAATTTGAGTCAAGGTGCAAAAACAACAGCTAAATTTTTTGCATGGGAAAGGGTAGTTAAACAGTTTGTTAAAGAATATAAGAGAGCGTTGTGATGCTATGAGAATTCTATTCGTTTACCCAAACCTGATGCGAGAAGAATACATACCACTAGGATTAGCTTCAATTGCTGCTTATGTCAAGAAACACGGACATGATACATTCTTGATGGATTATACTTGGGGTGGAACAGAAAAAGACTGCATAAAAAAGGTTAAGGAAGTGAGCCCAGACGTTGTCGGCTTCTCACTTAGAAGCGGAGAGTTTAATTTTTCGCTATCAATCGCGAAAGAAATAAAGAAGCAGTTTCCAGAAACTATAATATTGTTTGGTGGTATTCACCCAACAGTTGATCCTGAAGGAACAATTAAGCAAGGACCAGTTGACGCTATAATTCAAGGAGAAGGCGAAGCAGCTCTTGTAGAGCTTTTGAATAAGCTGAATGAAAAAAAGGATTATTCTAAAGTCAAAAATCTCTGGATAAAGAAAAATGGTAAAGTTTACAGAAATCCTGTAAGGCCTCTTATAGATAATCTGGACGAACTGCCATTTCCAGACAGAAACTTGTTTGGTTTTAAACGCTATCTCAATGCCCGTTCTGGTACAGCTGATATAATAGCTGGACGAGGCTGTCCTTTTTTATGCACTTATTGCATAAACCATATTTCACAAAAAATGTACAAAGATAAAGGCACGTATACTAGAATGCGCTCTCCTGAGAATGTTATCAAAGAGTTGGTGATGTTGAAAAGAGATTATGGAATAAAGTTTGTTGCATTCGAAGATGACACGTTTACATATTCTAAAGACTGGATGCGCAAATTCTCTAAGCTCTATGTGAAAGAAATAAAACTTCCATGCAGCTGCAATGCACGTCCAGAAACCATGGACGATGAAATGGCCAAGATGTTGGGTGAAATGGGCTGCACAACACTCAACATGGGAATAGAATCCGGCAACGAAAAAATAAGACGCGAAGTTCTGAAGCGCTTCAACACAAACGAGCAGATAATAGCAGCTTTCCAGGCTGCAAAAAAACACGGGCTGAAAACATATTCCTATAACATGGTTGGTCTTCCTTATGAAACAGAGCATAATATGTGGGAGACGATTCATCTTAACAGAAAAGCAAAACCAGACGTGGTTGATGCTTCCATATTCCAGCCGTATCCAGGCACAGAGCTCCAAGCATTGTGTGAAAAAGAAGGCTGGATAAATGACATGTCCAAGCTTCCATTCTCACATAAATTCGTATCAATAATGAATTATCCAAATGTCTCAAACAGTGAAATCAAACGATGGAAGCGCCTGTTCCGTTTCCGTGTTCTGCGCAAAACTAACATGAAAAAAGCTGTAGCTTTGTTAATTCTAGACTGGAACTATGAATTTTTCATAAAAAACAGAGACAAAATTCCAGGATTTGCAAAAGCAATGTTATACAGATTGTGGAGATTTTAAATTAAGCACTCAAAGCCTTTTCTATCGCCTTATTTAAATTTCTTGGAAAGGTTGCAAAACTGTGAGCATCTATTTCAGCAGGAATTGTATTATCATCAAAAGAAGCTCTCTCGCTTTCAAGAGTTATATCAAATTCTTTATAAAATTCTTCAGAGTTGCACACTACTACAATAGGTCCATCATATCCAATTTCTCTTAATTTTGGTATTGTTTGATCAGCCGCATAACCCAAAACAATGGTTTGATAATCTCCAATTGTCACAGAATCAATAGCCTCAAAGGTGATAATATCTATTGGATAATTTTGACCTATACAATTATTGTATAAATCTCTCCATTTTTCAAGCGATATTACCAAGATTTTCTTTTCTGTGTCCATTTGATAAAATTAAAACCTATTCTTTTAAAGTTAAGTCTATTTAAACCCAAAACAGACACAAATTAACTATGAAATGGATTACCGGTTTGATATTATGGTTTTATGCAAAGTTCTTCGGAGAACCGAACGAACGCGTTGAGCGCTTTGTTAATAATCTTGGTATATTTGGTTTGGGATTTGTTCTGGCGAAAGTGTTCTCACTTGGATTTCAGATATATGTAGGACGCACATTAGGACCAGCTGTTTACGGTGATTTATCACTGATAATAGCGATGGCTGGATTGTTTTTCATACCAATGCTTTTCGGTATTGACACAGCAATGGTAAAATACGTCTCCAGTGAACAGAGCGAAAAGAAGAAGATAATAAGTTCTGGATTGCCGATTATAACAATATTCATAGTAGCATCGGTTACTGTTTTGTGGTTGTTAGGAGATTTCATAGCGCCTTTCTTTTCCGTGAGCTCTGAAATATTTGTTTTAGCGATTATACTATCATTGGGCTACGCAGTATGGATAACATTCAAAGACATTTCACAGGGTCTTTTGCAGATAAAGAAGACAGCTCTCATGGAGCTAGTCTGGGCAATAAGCTCTGTTGTACTGGTTTTTGCAGCATTCACATTATACAGTGCTGATATGTTCTATGCATTCTTAGCCATTTTCATTGGCTACATACTGGCTTCATTTGTCATGCTGCCTGAGATCATCAGAAACGTAAGAGTAAAATATGTTGACAGTGTTTGGGCAAAAAGACTCGTAAAATACGGTGCCTTCAGCCTTTTAGTAATGGTATCAGCCACAGTGCTGATAAACATGGACAAAGTTTTTGTTGGAATGTTTTTAGGTTCTGAAGCCGTTGGCATCTATAAAGCGTATTCACTCATGACTACAATGGTAACGCTTTCTCTATTGACTATATTCGCCACAGTGTTCTTCCCAGAATCCTCAATGCATGAAAATAAAAGTAACGTGATGTCAAAACTCTGGAAGATTTTCAAGTTCCTGCCGATATACTATTTCGGAATGTTGTTTGTGGAATATTTGGTAGTTAATTTTGGATACGGTTATTCGATTGATTTCATATACCTACTGATATTCCCACTAGCAGCTTGTGTAATGGTGCCGTTCACAATGAACAACTGGTTCGCCGCATCCATAGGACAGTCTGGAATAAAACTGTCATCTTATGCAATTCTATCAGCAGCAATAATCAACATAGTTCTTAACATTTACTTGATACCGATTTATGGAATAGAAGGAGCAATAATATCAACAATCATAGCATATTTCGTTCCAAACCTGTTCTTAATGCACAAATTGAAAAGCGTTTTATAAACTTTGTGTTTAATTTTGTAGTATGAAAATTCTTATTACAGGCGGATCTGGTTTTGTAGGAAGGCATCTGATCAATAAGCTGAAAGAAGAGGGGCATGAAATACATGTTTTGGATATTGTTGACCCGAGCATAGAAGGTGTTGAATATCATGAAGCTGACATTTTGAATTATGGTTCTGTTAAAAAAGCAATGGATTATGACATAGATACAGTCTATCATCTGGCTGCACAAATATCTTTGCCATTCTCTGTTCAGAATCCAGTAAAGGATTTTGAGCTCAATGTAAGAGGAACAGTTAACATTCTGGAAGCATGCAGGGAGCTCAAAATAAGGAAAATAGTCTTCGTGTCCACAGCAGCTGTGTATGGTGTACCCCAAGAAAACCCCATATCCGAGGACCATCCTAAGAGGCCCAATACCCCTTACGGAGCGAGCAAGCTTTCAGCTGAAAGCTATGTAAAGCTGTACTCTAAGCTCTATGGACTGACATACACGATTCTAAGGTTCTTTAACCTCTATGGACCAGGGGGAAAGGGGGTTGTTCCGATTTTTGTGAGCAAAGCTAAAAGTAGAGAACCGTTAACCTTTGTCGGTTCTGGCAACCAAATAAGGGATTTTTTATATGTGGATGATGCCGCAAAGGCGCTTGTAATGGCGTTAAACAACTTGGACAATGACGATTTCAATGTCGGTTTTGGAAAAGAAACCACAATAAAACAAGTAGCTGAAGAAGTAAAAAATCAGATTGGTGCTGAGTTCATAAGTGTTGAACAAACAGCTGAAGAAGAATTATATCCTATAGCTAACATAGAAAAGATAAAATCTAAAGGTTTTGAACCTTCTGTATCATTATCAGAAGGAATAAAGAAAATCATTGAATACGGAGATTGATATGGAAAATAAACCGGCGATGGATGGCGGACAGCCTATAAGAGAAGAATTTTTACCATTCGGCAAGCCGACTGTCGGGGAAGAAGAGATAAACGAAATGATAGACACGCTGAAATCCGGCTGGCTTTCAATGGGACCAAAGACAATAAAGTTTGAAGAAAGGTTCAAAGAGTATGTCGGTTCAAATTTTGCAGTTTCATGCAATTCTTGTACAATGGCACTTTTCCTTTCATTACACGCTATTGGTGTAAAGAAGGGGGATGAGGTTATACTTCCAACAACAACATTCGCATCTGCTGCAAATGTTGTTGTTCATTTAGGCGCAAAGCCTGTTTTTGTTGACATAACAAGAAACACTTACAATATAGATCCAGAAAAGATTGAACAGGCAATTACAAAGAAAACAAAGGCAATAATGCCAATGCACTATGCTGGTCATGCAGCAGACATGGACAAAATAATGGATATTGCAAAAAAACATAGCATTCCTGTTGTAGAAGATGCTGCTCATGGAATAGGCACTCTATACAAAGGAAAGAAAATTGGATCAGTAGGAGACTTTACATGCTTCTCATTCTACGCAACAAAAACAATGACAACAGGCGAAGGCGGAATGATAACAACCAACAACGAAGAAGCAGCAAACAGATTGAAAACACTGCGTTTACATGGAATAAGCTCAGACGCATGGAAAAGATATTCTGACAAGGGTTCATGGTATTATGAAGTTACAGAAGCAGGCTTCAAAGCAAACATGACTGACATGCAGGCTGCTCTGGGTTTGCACCAGTTAAACAAACTAGAAGGATTTATTGAAACTAGAAAGAAAAACGCAGATTATTACACATCACGATTCTCAGAATTAGAAGAAATAACAACACCTAAAACATTAGAATACACAAGACACTCATGGTATATTTATCCAATTCTTGTAGACGGACTGAAAATAAATAGAGACGAGTTCATAAAAGCCATGCGCGCTGAAAATATGGGAACAAGCGTTCACTTTATTCCACTGCATTTACAACCATTTTATCAAAAAACATTCGGCTACAAAAAAGGAGATTTTCCAAACGCAGAGGGGATATATGAAAGAATGGTTTCTTTGCCTTTCTTCTCACATATGACAGAAAAGGATACAGAAGATGTTGCAAACGCAGTTGAAAGGATAGTAAACTATTACAGAGGTTAACATGAAGAAAAACTATGCCATATCTAAAATTGCATCTTTGTCTCCAACAAACTTCATCAGAAGAGGAGTTTACAAAGGAGCAGGTTACAAAATAGGTAAAAATGTAAAGATAGCTCGAACAGCAAAAATTTTATGCAAAGAACTAGAGGTTGGTGATAATTCTAGAATATCGGATGGAGTTTTCATAGGTGCGCTGAAAAAAGTCAAGGTTGGTGAATTCTCTGAGATTTCTCAAAACGTAATGATTGATGGGGATAATGTGTTGGAAATAGGAGACAACTGTTTTATCGGAAAAAGTTACCACATTAATGTTCGTGATAAAGTTACAATAGAAGATAATGTTGCTTTGGGAGGTTCTGGAGGACAGATATGGACGCATAGCACATGGCCTGAAGAACTGGAAGGACATATTTTAAATAAAATATCATCTGTTCATATCGGAAAAAATACTTGGATAGGAACAAAATCAATAATACATCCTGGTGTAAAAATAGGAAGTGATTCTATAATTGGCTCAAACTCTCTTGTCACAAGAGATATTCCATCTGGAATGTTGGCACACGGCAATCCAGCAGTTCCTGTAAAACCCGTTTCTGAGTTCAAAAAAACCCTTGAAGGATGGGAGAAAGAGGAAATTCTTTTGAGAGTTGCACAAAGATTTGCTGATACTTATGGTGGGCAGTTTACAAAAACAAGAAATGGAATAATAATAAAAGACAAAAACGAAACAGTCATTGTAAGCATAACAGCGCTTCCTTCAGAAGAAAAAGCAAAACTAGATAATAAAACTGCTTATTTTGATCTTGAAACAAAGAGATGCTCAAAAAAGAACTTCACTTTAGAAAGAAATTTCAGACGCTTCGCAAACTACTATTCTGCACGATTCAAATCTGAATAGAATTTTAGATATTTCTTTGTGACGCTTTTCCAGCTCCAATTATCCACTATAAATTTCCTAGCGTTCTTACCAATGCGTTCACGAAGTTTTTTATCATTTAATAACAGCGTTATATATTCTCTCATCTTTTCAAAATCTCTAACCTTTGTTATGTAGCCGTTTTCATTATTCTTTACAAGCTTACTCATAGAACCGGTATCAGTCGTGACGATAGGCTTTCCTACAGACATCGCTTCAGGTGCTATTTGTGAAACTCCACCTATGCTTACCAAAGGAAAGAAGCAGATATCTGCCATTCTGTAAGCATTCACTATTAGATCTCTTGGAACAGGACCAACTAGATTTACAGGAGCGTTGGTTTTTTCTATATGTTCTTTAACTTCATTAAACATTGGTCCACCACCAAACATATAAGATATAACGTTGTTATCTTTCAATGAATTTACAACATCAACAAAATCGTTTGGTCCGTTTTCATAGTACAAAAGCCCTACGAAGACAATTACCTTTTTATTTCTAGGAACATCAAATCCTTTCTTTTTTAAAAATTTTACAAAGTCATTATCCAATTCTTTGTCCTTGAAAAAGTCAGTATCTATGCCATTAGTTATTGATACGATTTTGCTTGAATCAAATCCATGACTAACAAGCACATCCTTCAAATCATCCCCATCCACAACGATTTTATCTGCTAGTTTAAATGAGATTCTCGATGCTGTCAGACTTAAGAAACTCTTCAATCCGCCTCTGCGAGCAGCTTCTTTGTATATGTTTCCGCCAAGATGCACGACAAGTTTTTTCCTTTTGAAGAGTTTTAGAATTACGCCTATAAGACCAGAAACTGTCGGTCCGTCACAGTGAATTATATTAGCGGATTTTATTTCAGGATCTATCCAAAGCTTGTACATCATTTTAGGAAATCTTTTCAAAGATCGTCCGTATTCTGAATATCTTTCTTCAAAAACTTCTGTGGCGTATATCGGTCTTGTTTTGTAAGGAAGTTTGGAGTAATTAAAATTCTTGCTGGCGTTTGTCGGATGAACTGTAACTTCAATGCCACCAGCAGTGACGTTTCTAGCTATTTCGTGTGTCTGTGTAGGCGTTCCTCCCAGCTTGGGAAAAAACACACTCGCTATTAACGATACCTTGGGTTTCATAAAAGATACATGGCTGATGTATTTTTAAGTTTTCTCTAAAAAAGAGTCCTTTTGAGGTTGCCTGCTATTGTTTGATAAGCCTCACAAGGCGTCCAGCACTGCGGACAATTTAAATTATATGCGTTTTTTTGTGCTTCTTTAGCCTTTTCTATTTGCCACATTTTTTTGATGCTATAGTCAAAATCACGCACGTTTCCTATTTTATTATCCCATATTATGCATGGAAATACATTACCATAAGGGTCCATGAAAAAGGACGAATTCAGCGCTTTGCATGGTAAAGGAGAGCGACCTGTTTCTACGTATTTTTTTGCAAATTTATAATAACGTTTTTCAAGAGAGTCTATTTTTGCATCTTTTCTAAAACCCTCTTTTTTTGCTGTTTGATAGGCCTTTATCTCTTCAAGAACGTGTTTATTATATTCTTCTGCTCTTTTCATTTCTTCTACTGTTAGGTTTTTGTAATAATGTTCAGATGTATGATACAGATTCATGTGTATGTATTTTGAATCAACATCATATTTGTTTTTCATGTTTCTTACAAAGTCTCCAATCTTTCCCATGTTATTTTGTGAAGAAGTGTAGCTAATAGAAACATCAAACTTTTTATTTTCAAGAGCTTTCAATCTGTTAAAAGTTTCCATGCATTGTTTGAATGAATTTTTAATTCCTCTTATTTCATCATTATCCTTTTCAAATCCATCCACACTTATTGAAACTAAAAATCTAGGAATATCCAGTGTTAAGATTTTCTCAACAGAATTTACAATATGATCTGTTGCAAACCCGTTCGTTGTTGTATTGGAAAGATATAAACGATCATTTTTTTCAACAACCATTTTGAGAGCGCTGTACATGTCTCTCATAAACGGCTCCCCACCGGTTATGTTTAACCAATTAATTTTTGTATCACCAAAAACCCTTCCTATCTCCTCGTCTGTTAATTCATCTTTCTTGATAGCAGACGGATTCTTCAGGTAATTTCTTCCTATATTACAGGTTTTGCATTGAAACGTGCATGCATATGTTATTGCAAAAGTGGCTTTCACAGGAGTATTAAGTCTAGTAATATTTGATTTGAGTAATTCTTTTGCTATATGATAAGCAGGCTTTACACTCATACGATCAACTTCTGTAGTTTTACTCTTTATTTACCTTATAAACTATGAATATTTTCTGCTCGTTTTGGTAATTCTCATATATTTTCTCAAATGAATCCCATGTTTCAAGCTGTGTGTACACAGCCGATTTGAATTTTGTATCAGGAGGAATTCTGTTAGACCTATACTCGTGTTTTATTGGCAATTTTAAACCAAAAAAGAAATCAGGATAATAGTCGTAATAGTTTGGATGCCTGTTGAATTCTCCATAAATTGTTATTATGATATAATCAGCATTGTTTGATTTTGCCCAACCTTCTACAAACTGATTTATTTTTCTTGTTTCTATATCATCAGCAGGGAAATATATCACGTTAGGATGAAATAATGAAAGATATCCAACAGAAACCTCACTTGCTATAATAGCATCTTTTGGTAAATTTGAAACAAAATCACCTGCAGGTATCCTATCTAAGTGATGGTTTGAATCAAACACTAACATCCATGCAGAGAGTAAAATGCCTATTACAGCGAACAGAACAAAAACACACTTGGCACAGAGTTTGAAATATTTTTTTAACCAATTAAATCCTAAGGTGGCTATGCACGCATAGACTGGAAATATAGCGAACAAAAATCTATCCTCTTTGAAATTTGCTAGCTGAAAAACTAAAAATATTACGAAAAACATGCTCAAAAGCATTACATTCTCCTTGGATTTCCTTTTTATCATTGGTATAAAGCCTATAATAAAAAACAAAGACCAAGGTATAATAGCAAATCTTGTAAAGTAGTAAAGCACATTATTTGCAGAAACGTTTGAAAAAACAAACAAATGCTCTATTCCAAAGGTTCCTGACAGAACAAAAATAATTAATGATATTGAAACAGATACCAGAGCAAAAATAAAAATTGAAAATAATATTCTACCTTCTTTCAATACACTAAGTTTTTTTCTGAAAAGCAAATAAACAAAAAACACAGGAAATAATAATATTCCGGTGAATTTTGTTAAGAAAGACAGTGCTGCTGAGATACCAAGTAAAAACGGTTTTTTAATATTTTTATCCTTTTCCTTACCTTCTACGATATCAAAAAACAGCATAATAGAAATCAGTATCAAAATAGTCAGAGTAGTTTCTACTAACAATCTTACAGTCCATCTCCAAAAATAGGGAAGTGTTAACAGTATAATTGTAGCAATGTAACCACTACCTATCATTTTCTTTGCAAAAACAAATGATGTTACTATGAGTAAGATTGTCAATACTAATGGAAGAACAAATATCGTAGCGTTTACACCCAGCATTAACAAAGACAATGAAGTTAAAAATGGTAAAACAGCTCCTCGATGTAAAACACCTAAAGAGAATTTTCCGTTAATTATATCGTTTCCCAGTGTCAGATATTGTTCTTGATCCGGATAGAAGCTGTTTCCAGGAAAGAATAATACGTAAAAAATGCCGGCTAGGATACTGACAATGATAATGAACTTCACTTCATTTTTTGATAGGAACATAATACACTTTAAGACAAAACATTTAAAAACGTGTGCTATTAGCACCATTTATTGTGAATTACCATAAATTTATAAAAACTCGCCAAGCGTAAACCCATCCCATTTTACCAAGGCTTATCCCCGATTCACCATGTTTCCTCTTAAGTTCTCGGCTTGGTACTTCTAAAACTTTGTAGCCCTTTTTATAACACTTCATTACCATCTCAGTTTCTATGTCAAAAATATTGGCTTTTAAGTCAATATCCTTTCCTACCTCTTTTTTTATCGCTCTAAATCCGTTCTGAGTATCTCCTATTGCGGTACTGAATCTCCAGTTTATTATTTGTGCAATAGCGTAACTGAAAAATATTCTCAAGAATTTGTTAAACGTTCCATGAAGCTCTTCACTACCGCCCATAAACCTTGATGCTATGACCATGTCAGCTTTACCCTCTTTTATCGGATTAGAAAGTAATGGTATGTCTTCAGGTATATGAGAACCATCCGCGTCTATAAAAACTATTATTTCATGTTTTGCGTGCTCAAGGCCAACTCTTATACCATCTCCTTTACCCTTTCCGTTGTCAATAACTGTTCTAAAACCCATCTCTTCTGCTATTTCTTTTGTTCTATCAGTTGATTTTTTTGCAGAAACAACAAGAATTTCATCACCATAAGGCTTACATCTCTCCAAAACCTCTTTTATTGTTTTTTCTTCGTTAAATGTAGGCACTATAATAGACACTTTCATGTTAGTCTTTAGAGTGATTAATTATAAATAGTTTAAAGTTTGAGCTTGATAGGGCTTTTTATCCAAAAAACCAATCCAACTGCTGCAGCAAGCCAATAAACAAAAACCAAGTAAAAGAGTGAAAAACTTATTATCACGCCTTCTGTTACGCCTATTAAAGGTAGAACCAAGAGTAAAAATGCATCTCTTGTTCCGATTCCAGATACAGAAATAGGTATTAGTTCAATTATAACCATAACACTCATCACAGCAAATAAAAATATGTAGTTAAAATCTATTCCCAATGCAAAGCCAAAAAACATGACTTCAAGAATCGATAATAGCCAAATAAATATATTGAATATAGTTACACCAAAAAGACTTCCTTTTTTGTTTTTCAATTCTCCGAAAATATTGTAAAATTCATAAAAATCCACTCTTATCTTTTCTTTAAATTTTTGCGGAACGAAAAAATCAAACACGGGTCTGAGTATCTTTCTCATAAAATTCTTTTTTGTTAGCAAATACAATGCAATAAAAAAGGCAGCTAAAATAGTTGAGATTAAACCCAAAGAAACAACTGTATAACCGAACCATACATTTAATAAAACAACACCTATCACAGCCGATGATAGAACAACAACAAGATCCACTATTCTGTCAACTATTACTACTGATAGTCTCTTTCCAAGGGGTTGTGCTTTGTCGAGATAAAATATTTTTATAAAATCTCCAACCCTTCCTGGTGTAATCATTCCCGTGAACAATCCAATAGACCAGATTCTAATTGCATTAAAAGAGCTTTCATTCAAATCATGCAAACCTATTACCATTTTGAATTTTATTCCTCTCAAAATGAGAACAACAAATGTAAGAACAACGCCTATTGAGAAATAAAAAATATTTAGATTCAAAAAAGCTGCTATTATTTTGTCTATTCCAGTATTCCAGATGATATACACAAACAGTATGATACCGATTACAGGTAAATACTTCATTGTTTTCATATAAAATAAAATGTACTCAAACTAAATAAGCTTGTTTTATTGTTTATTCAGCTCTTTATTCACGTCCATATCAAAGTGCATAGCGAAGAATATCGACTGGACACCGAACAATAACAGTAATGCAACCAATATTGTGCTGCTTGCTGGTATTGAACCTACAAGCAGTCTATAAAATATAGCTTGCATGCCTAATATGGATCCAGCTATAGTGGACAGTATACCAAATATATAAAATAAAACTAGTGGATGAAAATTTCTTATGATATATTTTTCTTTCAATCTCCAAAAAAATCTTTTCAACAAAAACCATGATGTTTTGGGCACGAATGATCTTAATTTTATACCAGACTTCTCTTCTGCGTAAACAGGTTTTACA
>JBDRJQ010000027.1:0-43320 GCA_043814765.1 Nanobdellota archaeon
TTGGGCAGTTATCGCAATAATTATAGGAATAATATTTTTAGTATTTGCTATAATATGGCACTATAAAAATAAAATATTCAAGAAGAAACCAAAACATCAGGAGCAACCTAAACCAAAAGAACATCCTAAAGAGAAGCCAAAAAAAGACGAAGCACCAAAAGAGATACCCAAAGGAGTCACCTAAATTAAAGAACAATGGCGGCAAACGTTGAGAGGGTCAATTATGGTATATTTCTGAATTCAAAGACTTATTGATGTCGTATTCGTTTTTTATTACATCTGTCAACTAGTAGAGATATATGAACACACGTTTTTAATAAACATTCCCAATATATTCATTATGGCAGAAAAAGAAGATAAGGAACAACAAGGATTGAAATACAAAAAAGAACAGTTTAGCGATTGGTATACAGACGTTGTCCAAAAAACAGAGCTGGCTGATTATGCTGCCATAGCAGGCTGCATAGTCTTTAGGCCTTATAGCTATGCAATCTGGGAAAAAATAAAGGACATTTTTGATAAAATGATTAAAGAAACTGGTCATCAAAATGCCTATTTCCCACTGTTTATACCTGAGAGGTTCCTTAAAAAGGAAGCAGACCATTTCTCGGGGTTTGTTCCTGAGGTTGCCTTTATTGAAAAGAAAGAAGATGATTCTGAAAGATACGCTTTAAGGCCAACCAGTGAAACAATCATTTATGATTCATACGCAAAATGGATTCGGTCATGGAGAGACTTGCCTCTGCTGCTTAATCAATGGTGCAATATAATTAGATGGGAAGTGAAGGCAACCAGGCCTTTCCTAAGGACAAGAGAATTCCTGTGGCAGGAAGGTCACACAGCTCATGTATCTGAAGAGGAAGCAGAAAAAGAGGTTGCATCTATCATGTCCATGTATGTTGACCTAATTCAAAATTATTTAGCAATACCTGTATTAACCGGAAAGAAAACTGAAATAGAGAAGTTCGCTGGTGCGCTGCGTACTTATACTCTGGAATCTCTCATGCCAGATGGCAAGGCTCTCCAGATGGGTACGAGCCATAATCTTGGGCAGAGCTTTGCCATAGCGTTTAATATAAGGTTTGTGGACAGGGATACAAAAGAGAAGCATGTATGGACAACAAGCTGGGGCATTTCCACAAGATTAATAGGCGCTTTAATAATGATGCACGGCGATGACAAGGGGCTAATCCTACCACCAAAGATAGCGCCTATACAGGCTGTCATTGTGCCTATCTACAAATCTACAAACAAGAAAGAAATTCTAAAAGTCGCGGCTAAGCTAAAGAAAAAACTGAGTGATTTTTCTGTCAAAGTAGATGATAGGGATTACTACACACCAGGCTGGAAATTCAACGAATGGGAAATGAAAGGCGTTCCGCTCCGCATTGAAATAGGACCAAAAGACATTAAACAAAAACAGGTTATTCTGGTTAGAAGAGATACTGGTGAAAAAAAAGCAGTTAAAGTATCTCAATTAGAAAAAATAATAAATACAAAACTTGATCACATTCAATCCAACTTATTCAAGCGTGCAAAGAAATTCCTTGATAGCAATATTCATGAAGTAACCAATTTTAAGGATTTTGAGAATGTCATTAAGAAAAAGAAATGCATGGCTAAAGCCAAATGGTGTGGAGAAACCAAATGTGAAGAGGAGATTAAAGATGAAACAGGCGCCACAACCAGGCTGATTATATCTGGAAAGAAAAAAGTCACTGGCAATTGTGTTCACTGCAACAAAAAAGCCAAAGAAGTTGTTTATTTTGCCAGGGCTTATTAGTTAGTATTCATAATCCAGAACCAGTTCCCCGTCTGCGTTCCACATTCTTAACTGGTCCCCGTCATTGTTCCAGACAGCATGATCCTGATTCCAGTAAAGTTTTTCTCCAGTGTTTATTCCGGTACCTGTGTAAACAGTGAAAGTTGTTTTGTTCGCGATTGTGAAATCCGGGAAAATGTAGGTTTTTTCTGTCGCGTCTGAAAGCTTCCATCCTGTCATCTCTACGGGATAAGTGCATTTGTTCCTGAACTCAACATACTCAGCATTCAGATTGTCGTTGTCATCACCTGCAGCATTGTATTGAAACCATGATATGCCGATGCAGAAGCCGTCAGCCAAATCCTGATATTTCCAGATACCTAAGTTGCTAGCCTGCGCATAGTTCTGGGCGTCTCGAAGCTCACTTTCATACTTGTGGTCTGGTTCTATGATCAAAACTTCAGCATAACCTTCCCTGACCATGAGAACATCTATGTTCTGGTTGTTCAGCCACACATATCTTAGCGAACGCTCATACTTGTCCTTGTCTGTCTCGTCGGTTTCTAGTGTAACATTCTTTCCATCTATAAGCTCTGTCAGCCTGTCTGTCGCTTCCTGCCAAAGAATCTGCCCTTTCTCTGGGGTGTCTATACCCAGAAGCCTCACTCTCTCTTCGTTTTCCAGCTCTATTGTATCGCCGTCTATAATGCGCGCGACAAAGGCGATATCTCCTATAACATTACTTTCTTCAGAAGGTACGGGTTGATTGACTAGTATTATGGATACAGCTACCGCAAAAAATACAGCAAGGATTATTATCGTGGCGTATCGAGACATATTTAACGATTGTTATGAATAAATTAATAGTTATTGATAACAAAAGTGAGAGTATGATTGAAGGAAAGCGCTGGGACAAATCGTTTGAAGAACCGATAAGGAAGAAATGGAAGAGTAGTGGTGTCTTTAAATTCAATCCAAAAACCAAGAAGAAAGTGTTTTCTATAGATACGCCTCCTCCATATGTTAACACTCCTATTCACATAGGACAGGCAACCACTTACACAATACAAGACATTATAGCCCGATACAAGAGGATGCGCGGGTTTGAGGTTCTGTTCCCGTTGGGTTTGGATAGAAATGGCCTGCCAATAGAGATGGCAGCAGAGAAGAAATTCAAAAAAACAGTTACAGATGTTGGCAGAGAGAAGTTTATCTCACTTATAGAGAAGATGCTTAAGGAAACAAGTGCAGAATCAACAGACAATTTTTACCAGTTAGGTGTGTCATTCAATTCATGGGACAGAGGAGAGAGTCCTGGTGATGTTTATTACACGGATTCAGAAAGTTACAGAGCATTAACACAGTCCACGTTTATAGATTTATGGAAACGCGGTCTGATTTACGAATCAGACAGAGTAAACAATTACTGTCCGGACTGCCAAACCACTATTGCAGATTCTGAGATACATTACAGGGAAGTTCCGACCAATTTCAATGACGTTAAATTCAAGGTAAAAGAGACAGGCAAGGAAATAATAATAAGCACAACAAGGCCAGAGTTATTGTGCAGTTGCGCAATGATTTTGTACAATCCAAAAGATTCGCGCTACAAAGACCTGAAAGGCAAGACTGCAATAACACCGTTATATAATAAAGAAATTCCTATAAAACCGCATCCATACGCAAAGACAGATGAAGGAACAGGTCTTGTTATGATGTGCTCCTTCGGAGACTACACTGATGTTCGCTTCTTTAGGGAGGAAAATCTGGAGCCAATAATAGCAATAAACAGGAACGGCACAATGAATGAAAAGGCAGGTTTTTTAAAAGGCTTAAAAATCAAGGATGCCAGGGAAAAAATAATATCCGAGCTGAAGAAGAAGGGACTGCTTGTCAAACAGGAGAAAGTTCCTCATAGATCTCCTATATGCGAAAGAAGCAAAACACCCATTGAATTTATAGGAATGCCAGAATATTATCTGAAACAGCTGGACTTCCTTCCAGATGTCAAGAGAATTTCAGACAAAGTAAAATTCTTTTCACCCCAGTCAAAACAGTTTTTAGCGGACTGGGTTAACACAGTTTCCACTGACTGGCCAATATCCCGCAGAAGATATTATGCAACGGAAATACCTTTATGGTACTGCAAGGACTGCAAAGAGCCAATTGTTCCGCCTAAAGGTAAATACTATAAACCCTGGAAAGAAAATCCTCCCATCAAAAACTGTCCTAAATGCAAATCCAGTGATTTTGTTCCAGAATTAAGAGTTTTTGACACATGGTTTGATTCATCAATATCACCTCTTTATATTTTGAAGTATCCTTCTAAATTCTTTGATAATGCTCAGCCATGCTCTCTTAGACCACAGGGAAGAGAGATAGTTAGAACATGGCTTTACTATACACTTCTCAGGTCGTTCCAGTTAACAGGTAAAAATATATTCGAAAACGCATGGGTACATTATCATGTTATTGATGAAAAGGGATTGAAGATGTCCAAATCTCTTGGCAATGTTATCTATCCTCCTGAGATACTAGAAAAATTTGGTGCAGAGCCATTCAGAGCATGGTGCGCCCTAGAAGGCAATATCACTCTATCAGACATGAGATGTTCATTTGAACGCATAGAAGGCGTTGCAAAATTCTTAACAAAGCTTTGGAATGTTGCACGCTTTGTTTCACTTTTTGAAGACAAATATAAGAAACACAAACTCATGCCAGCTGACGAATGGATACTGAAAGAGCTAAACAGACTAGTAGAATTCACTATAGAAAAATATGATAACTTTGATTTCCATGCACCAATGACAGCCATAAGACACTTCGTATGGGAGACGTTCGCATCGCATTACTTAGAGCTTGTTAAGACAAGAGCCTACAATCAGGATAAGAAGTTCAGCTTGGAAGAGCAGGGAGGAGCAATATTCACTTTAAACAAAGTTCTTGATACGCTTCTATTATTAGCAAACCCAGTGATACCTTTCATAACACACAAGCTTTACAGTGACATGCGTTGCAAGGAAATAGAGAATGAAGCCTTTCCTGAGATTGACAAGAAGATGATAAAACTAGACATACCTTTCAAAACAGAAGAGCTTGCAGAAATCAACAGCAATATATGGAAAGCAAAAAAAGACAAGGGTCTTTCTCTAAAAACACCGATAAGAGAAGTAGAGATACCGAAGAGTTTGAGCTGCCTTGAAGATGACTTCAGACTAGCGCATGGCATTGAAAAAATAATTTACGGAAAGACTTTCAGAGTTAAGTTTTAGTCACTTACATCTTGATTATTGTAAACTGTTCTGTCCTTAAAATCAATATGCTCTGGTATTTTTTTTATTTGCTCTACAAAACCATATATAGCAGTATCTAAATCAGTTTTTTCTGTTCTATAAACATCACTGAAATCATCTTCCCATGCAATAAAAGAGAAAAGATTGTCTGCACTATGATAGCTAAAAGAAACTTGACCAGTTGAATCTCTTCTATCATCATAAGCCCAACTCCAAGTGAACATGTCTTTTTTTGGCCCCTTGTTTCTTACAGGACCGCGAAAATTACCATAATCTTCTTCTCCTAAATAAGGGGCTGTAGCTTCAGCTAAACAAGACCCAATCCCATTCAGCTTAATCTCAATATTTTCATTCATAATATCACTTATTGTCACTTATTAATAGTGACATAGTAGGGTTTATAAAGGTTACCGCGCATCTATGCCAACCCTTAAATAATTTGGATGACATATAGTTTTAGCTTAATTTTGAATTTCGCAGAAGATTGTTATGAAAGCACAAACCCCTGAAGAAGAATTCAATCAGTACGAATCAATAGTGGATGAAATAAGAAAACGTTATGGGGCAATTTCGAAAAGCAAATACGAAAGCGTTGTGAATCTGCTTTTAGGGGGCATGCATGCAGGACTTGAATTTATTGACGATTTGCCTTCCATGTATGACGACAACAGGAATATGCTGGAAATTTACATTACGTTATTAAAACAGCATGAAGAATTCAGGAAAGCCGAGCTTCATAGCGAGCAGGGAAGCATTCAGTTGCCCAGGACAAGAGACAATGGCATTAATGCAGCAAGAAGATATGTTCTTGAAGCTAATAAAGCATTAAATTTGGTAGAAGGGCTTGACCTGTAATCGTTTTTTATACCAATCAAAACAACTATCTATCATGATAGAAATTGTATTCCTTGGGACTGGTTCCGGTATTCCGAGTACTTATAGAAAACCTGCAGCTATATGGCTTCATTACGACATGGATAGTATGCTTTGGGATTGTGGTGAAGGAACCCAGATGCAGTTAATGAAAGCTAAATGTAGCTTTATGAAGATTAAAAATATCTTCATCACTCACTGGCACGCTGATCACTGGGCAGGCCTAATAGGCCTTATGCAGACAATGGGTCTCGAGGGGCGCAAAAAACCTTTGTACATTTACGGTCCTGATGCCGAAAGATTCATTGGCGACATTTTGGATTTGGATTATTGGGGACCAAGCTATAAAATAATCCCTGTTAATGTTCCATATGAAGGAAGCGAAGTAACAAAGATTTTTGAAGGAGAAAAGTATGACATTCTTTCTACTCCCACAAATCACGGTGTTCCTTCAGTAGCTTATTGTTTCAAAGAGCGTGATGTTAGAAACATTGATCTGAAGAAAGGAAAGAAATACGGTCTTAAGCAGAGTCCTCTTGTTGGCAAACTGAAGAAGGAAGGCAGTGTAAAGATAGGCAACAAGACAATAAAACTGGAAGATGTTTCCAATGTTAAGAAAGGATTGAAAGTTGTTTATAGCGGTGATACAAAGCCATGCAAATCTCTGGAAACTTTAGCAAAGGATGCTGACATTCTCATCCATGATTCCACGTTTACAGATGAGGCAGACAACAAGATGCACAGCGGCGCAAGCGACGCAGGCAGCTTAGCTAAAAAAGCAAAAGTAAACAAACTTATCCTCACTCACTTCTCGCGCAGGTACACTAATGTTGATCAAATTCTAAAAGAAGCAAAAGCTATATTCAAAGATACTGAAGCCGCTAAAGATTTCATGAGAATCAAGCTGAAGAGAGAATGATAAACGGTTTATAAACCTTACCCTACGCATTTATAAACCATCTTTCTTTTGATAATACATTACGTAGCAATTACAAGGATTGATATTATGAGCAACTACAAATACATCAGTAACAGGATTTTGAAGAACAAGGCAGAAGAAGAGAAGGGGTTCATAAAAGTGAGAGTGCCTAACGATTCCAACACTGCTGAAGGGATGTACAAGTGTCCTGAATGCGAAAATCAGGAAAAGGTAAGCCAGGAATTCAAGCGGCCATTTAATATAGAATGCTCCAAATGCGGATTCTTGATCAGAATGGCTAAACTAAAGGAAGAGATCAAGAAAGAGAAAGCAAAAGAGAAAAAGAGATCCAGAGGCGCTTAGTTTAATAACCCTTATATTTTTTCTTCCTTTTGAATTTTAGATAGTAAACAGCTCCTGCTATAACTACCACAACTATAATTATAATTAATACTGTATAAGGAAGATTCTCTGGTTTTGAAATGCTTTCTGCTACAGGTAAAGTTATATCCTCGATAATGGTTGTCAGTGTTTTTGGTTCTTCTTCAGCATCTGGTTCTGGAGTTTTTGGTGTTGGAAAGTCTCCTCCTTCAGATGGTATAATACTTCCACCACCCCCTCCTCCGCCAGAAGTGCCACCATCGGCTGGAGGCGCTGAAGTTCCACAAACAGGATTAAATGGTGCATCTTCATTTTGCGAACATAGTAAACCCCCATCACATGCTATATTCTTTGTTGTGCAGTCTGGGTTTGAAACAACTATTGATAACAAGTCAGATGAACAGAACAGTTCTACATCGCTTACACATGCGCATTTGGAAACATTATCCGTATCAATAAAACAAGAACCTTCTGCACCTAAATAATCAAACGCGGTGCATATCTCATAAATTCCTCTTTCAACACAGTCTGTGTCCAATTGCCCATTAAACGCGTGCATTTTATCATCAAAGAATCTACACTCATGTATTTCATTATATTCACATGCATCAGCTGAAACAAGAGGAACTAATAGCACGCAAAAAACCAAAACCAGAGCAAATATCTTCATGATTAATTATTGCTTTCTGGAACTTATATTTACTCGGAAAACAAATTATAAACATATGGTGTTTTTATGAAAAAGCGTCTTCCTATCCTTCCAATGTCTATTGAAAGAGCATCTTCTCTATCAAAACACCTGCTCAGTTGGGGAGATTTCTTTTCAACAATGTTTCCATCTTTGGATTTTGAGCTGGATCAATCTGGAATAGAATTCGAACCTAGAGAATGGACGGCTTTAGCGTTGTTTTCTCTTATTTTTTATTTTGGGTGGCTCTTTTCATTCCTATTTGCTGTGCTGTTGATAGTCAGAATAGAATTGTTTATGGCACTTGCAGTTTCAGGTTTAGTGGGATTATCAATAGGCATAGCATCATTTTCTTACATAATATTTTATCCAAAACTGTATGTTAATAGAAAGGTTAAAGATGTCGAGAAAAATCTGCCCTTTGCTTTAAGACACCTTCTAATAGAGGTTCGTTCAGGTGTTCCATTATTCAATGCACTTTCTTCAGTTGCAAGGAGTAAATACGGTCAGCTATCTGTAGAGATGCAAAAAGCTGTTAACGAAATTAACACAGGAAAATCTGAGATAGCATCGTTGGAATTGTTAGCCAGACAAAATCCATCACTTTATTTCAGAAGAATTTTATGGCAAATCGTTAATGCTCTAAAGTCCGGAGCAGATATAGCATCCACCTTAAAGGAAATAGTTAACAGCGTGGCATTAGAACAGAGCGTAGAAATAAAACAGTATGGTGCTCAATTAAATCCTATAGCGTTAATGTACATGATATTTGCTGTAATATTCCCTACGCTAGGCATTACGTTTTTGCTGGTAATATCGTCCTTTATTGGACTTAGCCTGAATCTAGAGTGGATACTGATAGGCATTCTAGGGTTTTTATTCATCATCCAATTCATGGTTATTGGGCTTATTAAAAGTAAGAGGCCAATAGGAATATAGCATGGTTAAAATATTCAGTCACAAATTTGAAATCGCGTTCATAACAATTGGTGCAGCTATATTGGTTTTTAATTTCTTATTCTTATTTGAGAGTGCGATATCATTTCCTATAATCAACGTTCTGGGAGGAGCAATAGCTGTTGTCCCATCAACACTTTTATTACTTAATAGCCGCAGAAAAACAAAACAAATAGAATCTCAGTTCATAAACTTTATAAGAGACTTGACAGAGTCTATATCAACTGGAATGACTTTGCCAATGGCATTACAGCATTCTTCGAAAAAAGACTACTTGGCGTTATCACCTTACATCAATGACATGGCTGCGCAGGTTGATTGGGGCATTCCATTTTCTAAAACTCTACAAACATTTGCAAAAAAAACTAAATCAGCTCCTATAAGAAGAGCAATAAGCACAATCATAGAAACCTATAAGATGGGAGGAAAGATAGCAGATACTTTAAACTCTGTTAGCAGATCGTTGATAACAATAGAAAGAATAAAACAAGAAAGAGGCGCATCTGTTCATGCCCAAATAATAACTTCTTACATGATTTTCTTCATTTTCATATTTATTTTAGTTATACTACAAGCATTCCTAGTGCCTGCATTGACCCCAGAGCAACCGATTGGTGCATCAGCAATTGCAGATACAGGAGTTGATAGTGAGGTTTATTCAGAGAGTTTTGTAAACTTTATTGTAATTCAAGGGCTTTTCGCAGGACTGGCAACAGGTAAGATGGCAGAAGGCTCAATAATAGCAGGCTTTAAACACTCGATACTGCTGGTAGTTGTTGGTTACACCACGTTCTCTCTGGCTCTTCAGTTCCAGTTCTCTATATTTTAAACATAGCTGTTTTTATTCTAAGAGAGGCATATATTAATTAAGGTGGATTTTTTGAAAGGTGCTCTTAAAGCTATATCGCCATTAATTGCGATTATTATTATGATGGGTGTTGCTGTAAGCATAGGAGTTCTGATATCCAATTGGGTAACGCAATGGACAGCAGAGCAGATGGAAACTACTTCATCATCTTGCTCTCTAAACACAAACTTTGTAATTGATTCCGCAGTATTTAAAAACAGTACAAGCATTCTAACATTAAAAATAACAAACAAAAACAGCAGATCTTTGTACGGGTTTAGCGTGCAAGTAGTGAATGCTTCAGACATATTGGTTTTCAATGCTTCAGACGGTAATGTAACCTTCTCACCAAACATTACTTCTTCAAGCAAACTGCTTAGAGGCAGATCTATTTTTGTAAAGGTAAATTTAACAGGATATCCAACAATGGGAAGCAGTTTAACAGAAGTTAAAGTCTTTAACGAAGCATGCAATGCAGTATCAACAAAAACAGAAGAGATAACACAAGAAGTTTAATTTTGTAACAAACCAACAAAATGCCTAATATATATAAGGATAGAATAATAATAATAAACATATGAGAAAAAAAACCAAGAAAGGTATATCACCGCTCGTTGCTGCTATAATGTTAATAGCATTTACAATGGTAATTGCAGGAATTCTTGCCGGATGGGCAACCAGATTTACACAAACACAGCAGAGAGAAATGCAATACTGTATTGATGCCAAAGCATTCATTCAGGGTGGAAGTTACACATCTATAAACGCTACTCACGGAACACTTAAACTGGTTGTGTACAATAATGGTAAGGTCCCACTAGAGTTCATAGTTCTTCTTACGTACGCAGATGAAACAAAACATCCTGATAGTTTGATAGAGAGATATAAGGATACATTTACCACAGAAGGTGGTGAGATAAAAACGTTCACTATATCACCAATCTGGGATGATTTGCAGGAAGCTACAATACAGTCACAGAGATGCATGGGAGCACAGGATTTATTGCAAAAGGAATACATAGTAGGCATCTAAGTTAGCTATTAAACATTTCCTGATTATTTTTATTATTAATAATCAGGCAAAAATATGTTTATAGCTGGCTTTGTTTAATATTATAATATGTACAAGTTGATGCCAGAATCTTACAAAACAAGAATAAAGGAAATGCTTGTCTTTTCTGGAAGTAAAAAAACAGCAGAAGGATTTGTTAATTATGCATTTTCTCTGAGTTTGGCAATAAGTTTTGTCACAGCAATTTTTTCAAATCAATATTTTTTCCAAGTGTGGATAATTGTATTCTTTTCAGTGTTCTTTTTATTTCACGGATTTCTCATTTTAGCAGTTGATAAAAGAACTAAATTCGTTGAAAAGATGTTGCCAGATGCATTGCAACTAATGTCTGCAAACATCAAAGCAGGATATATTCCTAGCAGAGCAATACTTCTTTCTGCTAGAAAAGAGTTTGGACCGCTATCAGACGCGATAAGAAATGTTGGAAAGGAAATAATGACTGGAAAATCCTTACAAGACGGTTTGATGACTATAACAAAAACAATAAAATCAGACGTATTAGAAACAACAGTAAAGCTAATAATAAAGGGTACCCGAGCAGGAGGTCAGCTTGTTACTTTATTTGAAGAAACAGCTGCAGATATTAGAAGGTTAGAAAGCGTTAGAAAAGACGTAAAAGCCAACATAATGATGTACGGAATATTCATAGGCTTTGCAGCATGCCTTGGAGCACCCGTTCTCTACTCACTTTCAATGTTCTTGGTGAATACTATAGGCGGTTTAGGAGCAACAGTTACAGTGCCGCAAGAGTTTTCAGGAAGACTTAGTTTAATGAAATTTGGTGTCACCATTTCACCCGAATTCCTTTTCTTGTTTTCCATAACATCACTGTTAATAACAACCATATTCGGAGGACTTATAATAGGACTCATAGGGACTGGCAAAGAAAAAGAAGGAATAAAATACATACCTGTGCTAACAATAATAGCACTTTCTGTATTTTTTATAACAGGATTTTTCATAGAAGTTATGTTTGGTGGCATTTTGCCAACATAATTGTCAATTTAGAGTGTATTTACTTTATATAGAAAATCAACCAATTATAAAAAGATGAATATGAAAACAAAAAAGGCACAAGCAGCAATGGAATATCTGATGACATACGGTTGGGCTATTTTAATAGTAATCATAGTGGCAGCAGCTCTGTTCGCTTTAGGTGTTTTCAATCCAACAGCTTGGACAGGACAACAGGCAACCGGTTTCGGTGGTCTAGGAACTCCTTCTGACTGGGAACTTAAGTCAGACGGTACGTTCAATATAAAACTTGAAAACTCTCTAGCAGGAAAGACAGTAACAGTATATAATATAACAGCAGAACTTGGTTCAACATCAGTTACATGGACAACATATGATTATGATGATGCTCTAGGTCACCTAGTATTGGGAACAGGAGCTTCTGTGGATCTAAGCACGCTAGTGGGCACTAACAACCCATACTCTATAGACTTAGGATCACCAACAACAGGATCATCATTCTCGATAAAAATTACAATAAACATGATAACTGAAAGTGGAGCTTACCCAACAGCTGTTGTAGGAACACTAACAGGTACGGTAAAAGAAGCTTAAACAGCGTCATCAAGTTTAATCCAAGTATTTGGTATTTTTATTCACTTTTTCTTATTTTTTATTTTATTAATTAAAAGTATCTAGATAAGGAGATATTATGTACAAGCAGGTAATTGTTGTAAGAAAAGACCTGGACTTAAGCAAGGGCAAGCTGTCTGTTCAAGTTGCACATGCATCGGTAGACGCATACAAAAAGACAGACAAAAAAATACGTGATGAGTGGGAGAGCGAAGGGGCAAAGAAGGTTGTAGTCAAAGTGGATGATCTTAAACAGCTTCTTGAAATCAAGAAAAGATGCCATGAAGCTGGTTTATCATGCGTTTTAATTAGCGATGCAGGAAGGACAGAACTACCGCCAGGAACCACAACAGTTCTGGGCATAGGGCCATGCAAAGAAACAGATGTGGATAAGATAACAGGCAAGCTTAAAATGCTATGAAACAATGAATGAAATAATAGAAGCAAGAAATTAGATAATATGACAAAAAAGAAACCTACTAACGGAAGCATGCAGGATGAGATGCAGGAAAAAATAATTCTTTATCAGATGTTGCAGAATCATATAGAGCAAATAAAAAAACAGGCAATTAATCTTGAAAGAGAATTCATGGAAATTGATGGAACTCTGCAAGCAGTAGAGACGCTATCTTCTGGAACAGTTGATCACGAAACACTTGTTCCTCTAGGCTCTGGTTGCTATGCTGGAGGCAAAGTAACAAACAATAAAAAATTCCTCATAGATATTGGTTCAGGTGTTATTGTAAACAAAAAATTGCTTGAAACCAAAAAGTTTCTTGAGGACAGAAAAATAGAGAGAGAAAAAATTCTTAACGAACTTAAAAACGAACTTGAACATGCATTGAAAAAATTAAACGGTGTTACGCAAGAATTGCAAGAAATGCAAAAATAAAATCACTGGTGCTCATACTTTTCTTTCAGTTCTATATCTATCTTGACGCCCTCTGGTATCTGAATCCTTACAACTTGTCTAAGAGCGCGCTCGTTGCTGCCTATATCTATAATTCTTCTGTGGATGCGCATTTCCCAGCGGTCCCAGGTTGCATTTCCGTGGCCAGTACCGTCTCCGCAAGGTGTTTTAAGTGTTTGAACTCTCAGCTTCTTTGTTGGAAGAGGAACAGGTCCTCTAAAAGAAACTCCGTACTTCTTTGCTATCTCTACTACCTGATTACAGATATCTTTTATTTCTTCAAGATTTCTGCCAGCCAGTTTTATCCTTGCGAATTCCATAATCTACCTCTTCGATTTTTGTTTTGCTCTTCTTGGTCCCTGACTTGAACGTGGAGGCTTGTGCGGTTCTGTTCTTCTAGGATCGTATACCAATAGATTCCGATCATAGTTTAAAAATACCTTTTTGATATCCTCTCCGAGCAGTTTTACATATCCTCTTGCTAATGCCTGTCTTGCAGCATCAACCTGGCCCATTATACCGCCACCATTTATGGTAATACTGACGTTGTATGCCTTTGCCCTGTCACCTACTAGTGTTATTGGCTCTTTAAGTTTCATTTTTACGAGCTCGTTGCTTATCAGTTCAAATGGTTTATTATTCAATTCTATTTTACCATTACCCAATTTGAATCTTGCTCTTGCAACAGCTCTCTTCCTCTTTCCAGTAGTAAATATGATCTTTTCTTTTTTAACTTCTTTTTCACTCATCTTTTACCTCTCAGTTTTTCACAAACTTTCTCCAATGTCATGTATTTGTACTTTAATTTGTTTCCTGTACCCAAATCTTTTATTTCCCTGTTTTTAAACTCATCAGGCATTCCAGTGTATACTTTAATTCTATTAAGAGCTTCTCTTCCTCTGGTAGTTCTATAAGGAAGCATTCCTCTTACAATCCTCTTAAAAATACTGTCAGGTGTTTTTGGATAAAAAGGACCATGATAAGGGTCACCCCTTTTCACTTTTTCTGAAAAGAATGCCTCAGTTACTTTAGGGCTTCCTGAAAAAACGCACTTTTCTGCGTTCACTATAAAAATTCTTTTGCCTTTTAATGCTTCTTTAGCTACTTTTGAAGCCAGTCTTCCTGCAACATTGTTGCTTGCATCAATTACTATTTCTTCCATATCAACCCTTTTCATTCAAACCTATACAAAAGGTCTGAACCCCAAAATCATTCAATTGTTCCATATCAACCCAGTATTCTTATTTTTGCTCCTTTTCCAGTTGCATGAGCTTTCATAAGATCTTCTATGCTCATGCACTTTCCGCCTGCTTTTTCTATTTTAGCTTTTGCAGTTGGACTAAAGCGTAGAGCAGCTACCTTTAGTGATTTTTTTATGTCACCGTTAGACAAAACAGTGCCAGGCACGACAATAGTTTCTCCTTTCTTACTGTTCTTTTCAATATCATACACATTAACTTCAAAGGCTTTTCTTCTTGGCCTGTTTAGAGCCTTTGCTATAGCTGACCATATAGGAACCTTTTTCTCCCTACCGTTTTCATCTAGCTCCTGAATGAGCTCTTTCAATAGAATGTTCTTGTCTCTGGTTTTCATAATAAACAAGATTAACCTTTGGTTTTTAAAAAGATATCACTATTCACCTATAATCCCATCAAAATAACTATCAAAATAGCTATAAATCCTGCTGAAAAGGATGCGGTCAGATTAACCACATGCTTGTTAAACCACCCATAATCAGCCTCAAGAGTGGCACCAAGCAAGCTATCTATATTGCATCCTATAAAACCAACAACAGTTCCCAATATAACCAGTAGTATGTCTGCAGTGAAAAAAACCGTTATAACCGATACTGAAAACGCGCCTAGAACAGAAGCTGCAAGACCCGCTAATGAAACACCACCACTAGTTCCTGCTAAGACAGTTTTTGTTGGTTTTGTTATCAATCTTGGGAATTTTGAGTGAACCTGACCTATCTCAGTGGAAAAAGTGTCTGCTGTAGCGGCAGCCACGGCTCCTAGAAACCCTATCAAAGCCAATTCATTTGACGTGAGAAAGTATACTATGGCGAATATGAGCGAGGCCCCTCCATTACCCCAAACATTCTTAAATGTCCTTACCTTTTCCTCTATTCTGTACTTCTTTTTTATTTTATAGCCGTATCTGGTAACTACGTTTCCCATAATAAAGAACACTATTAGAAGAGAAAGCCAAGACAAGCCCACTGTGAAAACAAGAATGAATCCGAACACGTAAACGCTTACCATAGCAGATATATCAACTTTGCCTTTTTTGTAAAAGTATAACATAACCGCTGTCACGAGAATTACTAATAAGATAACTGTTTCTATCCACATATCATATACATCCTTTAATCATCTTTAAATAATAAAATGCGGGAGGCAGGATTCTCGTTACCAAGGAAGCGTTAGCTCCTTTTGGATTAAACCTTTTCTGAAAAAGGTTTATTTCGAACCTGCGAACCCACTAAGGGACTGGATTCCTCATAATGGAAAAGCGATAAACCTTTCACAGGCTTGCGCCTCAAAACTCAATTTTTACCTTGAGTCCAGCTCGTTTGACCGCTTCGATACCCCCGCGTATAGAAATCTTAACTAAAGAAGAATATAAAACTGTGCTTATTTCTTATGTATCTTTTTATCCATATTTTCTTAAAAAACGGTGATTAAAATTATCTTTCCATTTCGTCAAAGGTGTCTTTCAGTTTTTCAACTCTTTCATAACTCCTTTGAACGTAATCATCTATGTGTTTAGGAGTTCTTTTGTCTTCCATTTCCCTTACTTTTGCAAACCTTATATCAAGCTCCCTTACAATTTCATTCAGGCCGTCAAGGGCCCTGTTGGCTACGACAACACCGTTGGCTATTTCCTTTTCAATTTCACCAAGTGCATCCAGTGCGTCTCTAAGGCCCAAAGAAAGGGATTTCAATCTCTTTATATGATTTACGATATCATTGTACTTTTCAATTTTTATAAAAAGAGGAGGAGCAACACTAGACTCTTCATCTGGTATGGGTTCCATTTCTAGATCTTCTGGCCTAGACATTTCTTTAATATCATTAATATCAAATTCATCTGGTCTAGGCGGTCCGGGAGGCATTCTACCAGGAGGACCTCTCATATATTTTGATTTTTTCTTCCTAAACATAAAAACACAATAATATTTTGTTTTTAATTTTAATAAATGCGCCAGCCGAGATTCGAACTCGGGTTACCACCTTGGCAAGGTGGTGTCCTACCGCTAGACTACTGGCGCATATTCAATTCCCTGACTATGATTGATTATTCTATTGAAGACGACTGTAAACAATGTAATAAGTCGTCCATTAAGTTTATTCTTCACCCTTCTTTACCTTCTTAACATTTATGCTTCTGCATTTAGGACAGAGCCTTGTTGCAGGTTCCATGAATATGGGTTTTCCAACCCATCCACACGCATCGCATTTATATTTAGCCATAATAACCAACTCAATAACCTATTTTATCTCAGACCCATCTGCTTTGCAATCCTTGCAAATGGACCTCTTTTGAAGCCCTTTCCACCCTTTGTTAGTTTCATTATTTTCTTTATTTGTTTATAATATTTTAATAATTCCCGTACTTCTGCTTCTGTAGTACCAGAACCATTAGCGAGCCTTTTTATCCTTGCCTGTTTTATGTCATCAGGCTCATTTCTCTCATACTGAGTCATGCTATCTATCATATACTGCCATTTCTTCATTTTTTCTTCTTGAATATCAAGCATACCGTCAGGAATCTTCATTCCAGACATTCCCGGAACCATTTCAGTTATCTTTGATAGCGGTCCCATCTTCTGCATTGATTTTATCTGTTCCTGAAATTCAGTCATAGTGAACTGGCCTTCCATTATCTTTTTTACACTATTCTCGTCCAGACCTGCTTCTTTTGCTTTTTCAAGCAAACCCTGAATATCACCATAACCGATTAATCGTGAAACAAAACGCTTTGGATCGTAAAGCTCCAAATCGCCTATTTTTTCACCCAATCCAATGAACTTGACCTTTGCGCCAGAAACAGCAGTTGCTGCCAGAGCACCGCCACCTTTAGCAGTACCGTCAAGCTTTGTTACAACAACCCCTGTTATGCCGACAAGCTTGTTGAACTCTTCAGCCTGTTCTTTGGCAGCCTGTCCCAAATCAGCAGGAATAACCAGCAAGACTTCATCAGGTTTTATAATATTACCAAGATCTTTCAGTTCCTTTGCCAACTCCTTGTCAAGTGCATCCCTGCCAGCAGAATCGAAAATAAGCACTTCTTCCTTAGCTTTTTTCAGCGCATTTTTAGCAATATCAGCAGGCTTCTTACCATCTGCATAGAAAGCAACATCCACTTTCTGCGCTAGCTGTTTAAGCTGCTCTTGTGCGGCTGCTCTGTGAGTGTCGCATGCAACAAGCCCTGGATTCAAACCACGCACCTTAAACCACTTAGCAATCTTTCCTATGGTTGTGGTTTTACCAGAACCAAATAATCCTATAACAATAATCCTCTGTTTCTTCAACTGTACCGTAGCCTTTTCCTCGCCTAAGAAAGCCACAGTTTCATCATAAAGAGTCTTTATGAAATACTCTTTCAAAGAAATGCCTTCTGGAATCTTTGCCTCAAGAACCTTACTCTTTATATTTTTGGATAGCTCTGCAACCATTGCTACATCTACATCTGCCTGTATTAGACTCCTCTGCAACTCGTGAACAATCATCTCCACAGCTTCCTTGTCCACAACAGACATGCCTGCTATTTTCTTGAATGTTCCCTTCAGCGCATCCCCGAATTTCTTCAATACCATGGTCTACTCCATGTATCAAATTAGAATATATGGTTTATAAATTATAGAATTAACAGAAACCTACTTCTCCAACTCAAAAGAAGCTTCACCGTCTTGCTTGTTAATCTCTTTGACAATCATCTCTGCGTTCTCTTCTACATTCAACTGCAATTGTTTCACGTTCTTGCTGCGGCCCACTAATAGGTATTCAGGCGCAGAAACATATTTTACCTCTATCTCTTTGTCATTAACCTTTGAAAGCACGTTCTTTATCACTTCTACTCCATTAGGCTTGTAGCATATCAGGCTTAGTTTTGCTCTGATCTCATAGGTCTTTTCTGTGTAGCTCTTTTTTGCAACTTCTATCATTGCTTCAGCCCAGTTCTTTGGAATGCCTTTTTGCTTTAGCAAATCAGGATTCTTTACAGCAACGTCAAAGCTCTTTGAAAGCGATCCTATCTCTTCCTGCAATTTGAAGCCAACTTCTTTATAGGCATCATCCAATGTCTTTTTTAGCGTTTTAGCCACAATTTCAAGCATTTTTTCCGCTTTCCCTTCACGCTTGAACTCATTTAGCTTGCTATTGGACTGTTCTTTGTGCACTCTTTTCACAGAAAGGTTTATGTTCTCCCCTTCTATTCTCATAACACGGCACACAACAAACTGGTTCTCCTTCAAGAATTCACGTATATTTCTAACCCAGCGGCCAGCTACTTCAGAAACATGAACCATTCCTTTCTTGTCGTATTCAATTAGTTTCACTAGAACAGAATTAGGATATATTTTAAGGACTTTGCAAATGACCAGCTCATTCCTTTCAGGATTTCCAGCTTTACGCATTTTCTAATTACCTCTCCTATTTGTTAGCTATTTGAAAAGTTTATTCCTTTGCTTTAATGTTGGCTTTACCGCCCGTAGGTTCAGCTAAAACAGCTCCGCAGACAAGACATTTAACAATGCCTGCAGGTTTTGAAAATATCATCTGTTTGTTCTTGCATTTTTCACATTTAACTTCTAGGAATTTTGATGTCATTATACCAACTCAAATTTCTTTACTCTGAACCCCTTTTTTGTATGCATTTTTTTACATTCGCTGCAGATCAATCTCAAATCAACTTTCTGTGTAGGTTTTTTAGTTACAGCAGGTTTAGAGTATTTTCCATGTCCGCCATAACCTCTCTTATTCCTGTCCTTGCTCTTGTTACTCTGCGAGTTTGGATGAGCCTTGCCTCTAGGTTTTTTGCTGGACTGCTTTACAGTGTGTTCTGTGTGCTTTTTGCATTTTGGGCAGTATGTTTTTACTTTCTTTGGATATTTCATATTACACCAATTATCAGATTATTGTTTATATAGTTAATATAATAAGCATTATTAGGCGCTTTATTTATAAAAGTTGTTTATTCTGCTTCAATCTTCCTTGCGTCTTCATGTTTTATTAGAACTTCAGAAGCGTCTTTGGGTAAAGATATTATTTCACCCTCTTTGAAAGGCCCATAAGTTTCCATATTAGTGGCTACGAACTCTGGTATGTCTTTAAGGACAGCCAGCATATCTTTCTCTACTGCCTCTTTCGACGTGCTCTTCTTGCGATTCTCTTGGAAATCCCTTATATTTTCTACAAGTTTATTGAAAAATACCCTTTCCTGTTCAGTTAGATTTTCTGCGACTATTCCGGATCGCACAGAATAGAGCGCCATTGTGAGTATTTTCCTCTCCCTTATTTCAAACAGGTCTTGCAGCAACCTCTGTGCAGATTCCACTTCCCACAGGTTCTCTTTCTTATCAGTCACTTTTGATTTATTTTCTAGGTAAATCTTAACTTTCTCAAAAAAATCATCAGGCAGAGAAACCGGTTTTGTTGTTGTTTTTTCGTCTGCCAAAACTTTTCGTATCCCTTCATATGTAATCATAATAATAACTCCCTTTCATTGTTACATCTTAAGGTTTTATCCTTTTCTTTGGAAGCGTGAGCTCCTTTTGGATGAAACCTTTTTCAAAAAAGGTTTCAGAGATTTAAATGCATGGTTTATAGGATTCCTTATTATTTTTGCCTGTCCGCCGCATATATCGTTGGGCTCGCATACACCAAAATCATTGTACCAGCCTAATCCTTTGCAGTTAGGAGGCATGCGTACCCCTTTATCCTTGTACCAGCGCAGCTGGCTAAGAACATAGCTATCTCCTAGCGGATTCTTGTTCTTCTGGTTCCATGCCATAACAAACTCATCAATTTGCTCTTTTTTCCAGTTAGCAGACGATAAGAAATTAATCAGAATGAACAGGGATCTCTTCCTTCCATCACCAAGACCTTTCTGTATATTCTTTATGCATGGCGGGAAGTGCTCTTCACCAATTGCTATGCTGGGTCTTTCCCTTAGCTTCTTCTTTTTAATTTTCACATTAACCATTTCATACCAGTCAACTGCTCCTGCTACTAGGGCTTCAGCTTCATTCTCTTCAGCCTCTTTCAGAAAACTTAAGTTAGCTTTTATTTTTTCAGGTTTAGCTTTTTCTATTTGAAAATCATCTAAGTCCCCTTTTTTTATCGGTAAAGAAACAAGGAAAGTTTTTCTGTTTATAGAATAAGGCATTCTGAACAAATGCCTTGATGATATTAGAATAGGATCTATGTCTGCTGCCTGGAACGGATCCAAACTCTCTCCGCCCTCGTCAAAGAAATTGCCAATTGGTTTGCCGGTCTTCTCTGATAATTCTTCAATCTTATATTTTCTGAACAATTCCTTTTCGAACCGCTCTTTCATGTAGCTTTTCAAATAAAGACCGATTTGTCTAGCCAAATCAGGAAAATGTTTTACAGATTCCAGTGTTTTTTTACCATCAACAACATTTGGTATCGATTTCCACGGAATACCTAACTGAAAGCCTGTTCCGCCAGAATATTTTATTGAAAATGTCTTTACACCATGCTTCTCTAATGCCCATATCAAGTTTCTTGTAGCTATCTTGCCATAATCAAAATCATAACAATCAATATCCAGAACAAGGTCCCAGCCAACTCTAAATTGATCATAATCACTGCCCTCTGTTTTCAGTGCCATCGGATTTGACCAGTGCTCTAAAGAACAATGAAATTCAACAGTGCCTGTTCTAACCATGGCCTTTACATCATCCGGATAAATCAACACGTTTGGTCTAGAACCAAAACTTCCATTCTTGAATACGCCAGCAATTTCTCTGTTTTTACCTATTTCCAGTAAAGCTGCCTGAATATCTGGCCTAGAGTAGTACTCAAGAATCTGATACGAATTCATATTATCTATTGAAGTTTGGTGTTGAGCAATTTATATTCAAAGAGCAACAATTTTTTAATATGTTTAGGGATTTGTTCAGGGGTGGCATATTATTCTAAGCCTTGAAAATAGAAACAGCAAAAGAGTATAATCCTTTAAGCATCACTGTTATTCCTAAAAAAAAGAATATTCCCATGTTTAATCCTATAAATGTTAGAACAAAGAATAATCCTGCAGCAAGGTCGAACCATCCCAAGAGATCAAAGTAAAATCCATTCGCTGCAGCGGTTCCAGTTGAATACGTTCCTTTAAGCAAATACAGTATTCCTATGAAAAGTATGAATGAAACACCTGCAAGTGGCACAAATCCGCTTAAAGCTAACACAATTCCAGCGAATATATCAATTATCCCTAATATGAACAACAGCATAGGAACCTGCCTCATATCCCGTATCGGTTCCTATAACCTCCACGAGACTTTCACCTTTACATAAGTAAAAGGTTGGTTATAAAAGTAACCCAAAGGTTTAAGAAGTAATCTCTATTCCAGGTTTGCCAGGCTCGCCTCGCTGCGATCTCTCTGATTCACCTTCACTTGCGTGCATTACTTTAACTGGCGTTCCAATTTCATGGGAGATGAAGTTTTCATTTTCTTTAATGATCTTATATTCAACGATCCTCTCCATTACAGGTTTTAGCTGCATAACGTTCTTAGTTAGCTTTACTGCATAATTAGCTGCGCCTTTTTGCATCTTTACCCTGCTTTCCTTCATCATATGGAACATTATTCTCTTAGGATCCTTCTTGTTCTTGAGAGCTATTTTTATTGCAATATATTTCCACTCAGGACTTATGTAGATGTTTATCTGTTTAGGATCTGTTTTAACTAAGTGTTTTACTGCTCTGGCATCATCTATTATTTGCTCCAATAAAGATTCTACTGCATCTATCTTTGGGTTGATTAATTTTTTATTGTACTGGGGCCATGGTGCAACTGATATTAAGCCTTTCCCTCCAAGCTTTTCCCACATCTCTTCAGCAATGTGTGGTGTCATTGGAGCAATCAATAAACATAAATTTTTTAATGACTCATTATAGCACTTGTTACTAACAAATTCTTTCTGCTTATGAAGATAATTGATAAATTCTATAATCCTTGTATTAGCCAAATTGAAATGCATTTTTTCAAAATATTCTGTAACCTCCTTTATCGTTTTATACAGCCTGTTGTAAAGATTGGCATCTCTTGATCCAGTCTTTGATCCTTTATGATCTATCATTTTATGCAGTCTGCTCAAAAACCTGTAAGTGCCTTCTATGCCATCGTCACTCCAATCCAGTTCTTTCTCAGGCAGCGCTGAAGAAAGCATGAAAAGACGCGTAGTGTCTGCCCCATATCTGTCTATCATTTCATCAGGATCCACAACGTTTCCAATTGACTTTGACATCTTTGCTCCGTCTTTTGTAACCATGCCTTGCGTTAGCAATCCTTTTGCGTACTCATCAAATTTTAGATAACCCATATCCTTCAGGAATTTGGTAATAAACCTAGAGTATATTAAGTGCCCTGTTGCATGCTCTATACCGCCAATATACTGGTTGACAGGAGTCCAGTAGTTTACAGCTTTTCTGTCAAATATCTCTTTGCTCTTCGGTGAACAGTATCTGTAAAAATACCAGGATGAATCTACAAATGTGTCCATGGTGTCCGTTTCCCTTTTTGCCTTGCCACCGCATTTAGGGCATAAAGTGTTAACGAACTTCATGCTGGTTTTCATTGGATTGCCCTGCGTCTTGAAATTAACATCCTCAGGAAGCTTTACAGGCAAATCCTTTTCAGGAACAGGAACTGCTCCGCACTTCTTGCAATATATTATTGGTATAGGCGTTCCCCAATATCTCTGTCTTGATATCAACCAATCACGAAGCCTGTATCTGATAACTCTTTTTCCCCACTTGTTTTTTTCAAAATAATCCATTATCTTTTTTGTTGCCTTGTGGATGTCCATTCCATTCAAGAAACCAGAGTTGGTCATGGTTCCTTCATCTTCTTGTACCTGTTCCATTCTTGTTATTTCTGACATGTCCAGATCCTTGCCTATAACCACTCTAATTATAGGCAAATCAAATTCTTTTGCAAACTCAAAATCTCTCTTGTCATGTCCGGGAACTCCGACAACAGCGCCTGTTCCAACATCCATCATAACAAAATCAGTTACCAAGATAGGCATCTTCTTTTTTGTTAAATGGTTAATACAGCTTAATCCGGTAAATACCCCTGTTTTCTTTCTGTTCTCTTCCAGTCTCTCTTCCCGCGTTTTCTTTTTGGCCTGTTTTATATACGTTTCAACAACTTTCTTTTGTTCAGTTGGAATAAATCCACGTTTACTTAATAGTGGATGTTCAGGAGCCATGACTACAAAGGTGGCTCCAAAATTAGTATCAGGCCTGGTTGTTGAAACAGTTATCTTTTCTTTTCTGTCTTCAATATTATAATCTATATCAATCCACTCTTTCCTGCCTATCCAATTTTCCTGCATTACTCGAACATTTTCTGGCCATCCGCCCAGCTTTTTAATGCCCTTCAAAAGCCTGTCAGAATATTTTGTTATCTTGAAGAACCACTGCTCCAGTTTTTTCTCTTTAACATCTGATTTGCATCTCCAGCACTTGCCATTGACCACTTGTTCGTTGGCAAGGACAGTCTTGCAGCTATGACACCAGTTAACTAGAGCCTCTTTTCTGTAAACAAGCCTTTTCTTTAGCATCTGCAAAAACAACCACTGGTTCCATTTATAGTATTCTTCTTTATGTGTTTCTACCATCCTATCCCAGTCATAACTGAAACCAAGATTGCCCAGCTGTTTTTTCATGTTAGCTATGCAATTTTCTGTCCAAATTTTTGGATTGGTTCCATCCTTCTTGGCTGCGTTTTCTGCAGGAAGACCAAATGAATCAAATCCCATAGGATATAAAACGTTAAAACCTTGCATCCTCTTGAAACGGGCATAACTGTCACCAATAGAGTAATTCCTTACATGTCCCATGTGAATCTTACCGCTAGGATAAGAGAACATCTCAAGAACATAGAATTTTTTCCCGCTTTTTTTAGCCTTAAAAATACCAGCTTCTTTCCATTTCTTCTGCCACTTAGCATCTATCTTCTTTAGAGACATAATATTCACTATGTATATTATTTACAGAACTTGATTAAAAAATAAAAAGCGTTATCCGTTAACAAACTCTCCAATCTTCGCGTATGCTTCTTCTAGCATTTCTGGCTGAGCCAAAAACACAACACGAAAATGATCTGGTGTAGGATAGCCAAACCCTGTACCATGCACGACTAGAATGTGTTTTTGATGCAATAAATCTATTACCCATTTTTTGTCATTTTCAATAGGTTTCTCTATCTTTGGGAAAGCGTAAAATGATCCCTTAGGTTTTACACAGCTAATGCCTTCTATTTCATTTAGAAGTTTGTGTGTGATATCACGATTTATTTGCATCTTATCTCGCATTTTCAAAGCTGATTTTTCTTCATGCTCTAGTGCTGGTTTTATTGCGTATTGAAATGGGTGAGGAGCGCATAGTCTTGCACGAGAGAGTTTTGCTACAGTCTCTCTTAATGGACCAATCCTGTTTTCTGCGCCGCTGAAGATCATCCATCCTGCACGCCACCCAGGAGCTATGTAATTTTTTGAAAGCCCCCCAAATGTTACAACAGGAACATCATCAGACAATGATGCTGTTGCGTTGAGCCGTTCTCCATCAAAAACTAATTTATCATATATCTCATCAGAGAATATCACAAGATCCTTTTCGTTTGCAATATCTACTATTTCTTGCAGCGTCTGCCTTGAATATAATGCTCCCGTAGGATTATTTGGGTTTATGATTACAATGCCTTTTGTTTTATCATTCACTTTTTTCTTCATATCATCTATGTCAGGTTGCCATTCATTGTTTTCATCCATCATATAATGGTTATGTTCTGCTTCCAATAGGTTTGTTACACTATTATATAACGGATAGCCAGGGCATGGCGTAAGAATATTCTCACCAGAGTTAACCAAAGATTGCATACAAAGAGTTATTCCTTCACTTGCTCCTGTTGTTGTGATTATAGAATCTATATTAGTTTTGATGCCTTTCCTTTCAGATTCCTTTAATATGGCTTCTCTAGCTTCTTGTACTCCCATAGAGTGCGCATAACCGTTTTTATTATCTTTCATTGCTTGCACAACTGCTTCTATAAGACTTTCTGGTGGCTTATGGCCAAAGACATTAGGGTCGCCAATGTTAAGATGTAATATTTTATGGCCTTGTTTTTTCATTTTATCTGCTTCAACAACAACGTCTCTTATGGCATAAGTGACATTTTCTGTACGTTTAGCAACTTCAACCATTATAAACCCCTCCTAACAAAAGTGATAATATGAAAGGATTAACAGCAATATCTTTAATAAGTGGGGGCATTGATTCGCCAGTTGCCGTATATTTGATGATGGAGAAAGAAGTAAACATAATAGCTCTGCATCTGGATACAAGGCCATTTTCTGATGGCACTAACTTAGAGAAAACAGAGAAAGTTCTAAAGGCCTTAGAAAAACGCTTCAAGAAGAAAATTCCACTTCATGTTATTTCCCACGCAAAAATACAGAAAGAAATCGCCGCGAAGTGCGACAAGCATCTGCGTTGTGTTCTCTGCCGCAGGATGATGTATCGCATTGCAGCGCAGTTGGCAGCAAAAGAAAACGCAGACTTCATAGTTACAGGAGAAGCAATAGGACAGAAAGCAAGTCAAACACTTGAAAATATCTATGTTATTGACAAGGCAATAGAACTGCCGATTCTAAGGCCTCTTTTAGGGTATGACAAAGAGGACATTATAAAAATCGCAAAAGATATCAACACTTTTGAAACAACTGCAACAAGAGGAGGATGCTGTTCACTGGTGCCCGAGCAACCATCTACCAGAGCAACATTAGAAAGGGTAGAGGAAGAAGAGAAGAAATTGGATATAGAAAAGATGCTGAAGGATATCAACGTCTGATCTCAAAACAGTCTTCTGTACCGCGCAGACTTTCCCACTCAACTTCCACATTTTTTACTTCTGATCCGAATGAGCCTTTCCTGCAGGAGTCAATTATCTCTTCTATCTTATAATCTTCACCCTCAAAAACAGCTTCAACTCGGCCGTCTCTTAAATTTTTAACCCAGCCATTAATTTCATAGAGTTTTGCCTGGCTTTTAACAAATGATCTGAAGAATACGCCCTGAACTTTTCCCGAGATAAAAATATGGGCTCTCTTTTTCATAGTTTTATATTAATCATAAGCTTTTTATTCTATATGCTTCCTCAAGTAGTACAAAAAGTTCTGGATTTATCAGGTATAGCCAGTCTTAACCCTGTTCAGAAGAAGGCTCTAGATATGGGTCTCTTAGATGATGGTAACATGGTTGTGGCTGCTCCCACAGCGTCTGGCAAGACTCTGGTAGCAGAGTTCGCAGCGCTTGATGCAATAAAAAAGAACAAAAAAGTGGTTTACATTGTTCCTCTCAAGGCCCTTGCTACTGAGAAGTTTGAAGAATTCAAAGAGAAGTATGAGAATCTTGGAATAAAGGTAGGAATAAGCATCGGAGATATGGATTCAACAGATCCATGGTTAGCCAATTATGATTTGATAATTGTTACTTCAGAAAAACTGGATTCTTTGATAAGACACGGAATCCCATGGGCAGAGATGATAGGTTTAGTTGTTGTTGATGAAGTGCATCTTTTAGACTCTCCTAATCGCGGTCCAACATTGGAAATTGTTTTAACACGTTTGATACAGCTTGCGAATCCAAAGATTCTAGCACTGTCTGCAACAATAAACAACTACAAAGAACTTGCTTCTTGGTTGAATGCTAAAGCATTGAAGTCTGACTACCGTCCTGTAAAACTATATAGTGGTGTTTACCATGAAGGAACTGTTAATTTCCAACCAAATAAAAAACTTGAATTGATTGGGAAGGATGAGCCAATCAATGAACTAATAAGCGAAGTGCTATCAAAAAACAAACAGTCTCTTGTTTTTGTATCCACACGCAGATCTGCTGAATCAGTTGCGTACAAAATAGGAAATTACATTTCTAATAAACTCTCATCAGATGAAAAAGTTAAATTGGAAAAACTCTCTGAAAAGGTCATGAAAATTCTGGATCATCCAACAAAGCAATGCGAAAAAATAGCTGATTGTGTAAAAAACGGAACAGCCTTTCATCACGCAGGCTTAACTTCGAAGCAAAGAAAGCTCATTGAAACCTCGTTCAGAGAGGGCTTGCTCAAGGTCATTACAGCCACACCTACACTTAGCTTTGGCCTTAATCTGCCTGCGTATCGCGTCATAATAAGAGACCTTAAAAGGTTCAGCAGTTTTAGCGGAATGATATACCTCCCAACGCTAGAAATCATGCAAATGGCTGGCCGAGCAGGCCGTCCGAAGTATGATAATGAAGGAGAAGCAATTCTGATAGCTAAAAACAAGAATGAAGCGACATATGCTTGGGACAATTATATAATAGGAGATCCAGAAGATATCTACTCAAAGCTTGGAGTAGAGCCTGTACTAAGAACGCATGTTTTAGCACTGATATCTTCAGGCGTTACGCCCGACAAAAACTCACTATTTGATTTCTTTTCTAAGACCTTTTACGCGCACCAAAAGGGCGATATACTAGAGCTTAAGATAATACTGGAAAGAGTTCTGGCATCATTACAGCAGTTTAGGGTTATAACTATTGGCGATGGTGAACCAGTGCAAGAAGATTTGAGTGATTTCAAATCTGCTGCAAGCATGATAACACAAGGCGAAGAACTGAAGCCAACCAGAATAGGCAAACGAGTTTCAGAGCTTTACATAGACCCAATGACTGCAAACCATCTAATAGAAAAACTTCAATATGCTGATAAGAAAGGAACAAGCGATTTTGGAATTCTTCAATTAATATCCAACACAGTGGAAATGAAACCATTGCTCTCAATGAAAAAAGGAGATATGGAAATGATAAATGATATTATTGTAAAAGAAGAATCTAGTCTAACAGATAGAATGCCAACGCCTTGGGATATAGAGTATGATGATTTCCTGTGTTCAATAAAAACCGCAGCGATGTTTAAAGCATGGATAGAGGAAGCAGGAGAGAACAAAATACACGAAGCATTTGCAGTAACGCCAGGAGAGTTGCACGCAAGACTCTCAAACTCTGACTGGCTTCTTTATTCAGCACAAGAGCTTGCTCTGCTTTTAGGCCTGAAAGACGTAATTAAAGACATAAGGAAACTACGCATCCGAGTCAAGAACGGTATAAAGGAAGAGCTACTGCCGCTAGTCCGTTTAAAGGGCATAGGACGTGTGAGGGCAAGGACATTATACAACTTCGGCATAACATCTGTAGACGCCTTGCGCAAGTCGCCACAAGAACGGGTTGCAAAGCTAGTTGGTGAGAAGATGGCACAGTCAATAAAGGAGCAGTTAGGTGAAACAAAATAAAATATCTTTATAAGCAGGTTATGATAATTATCACCAATAAAGGGAGTTGAAACCGCGAAATCTTGGCTCAGCGTTTTACGAACTAACCGGTTGTCCATGCCTTGGCCCCAAGGATTAAGAACATTGCCGGATGTTCAATGAGCAATGAGGATTACGTTCCTCGGACTTGGGTTAACTCCCTATTGGCGATATTCAGTGAATATCCTTTTTTATTAGTCATCCTATGTAACGGGAATCATCCCAGAAGCTTTATTACATGCAAACATACCCTCCACCTCCAAGGATATTTTTTTTCTCGCTTTAAATGAATATTTCAGAATTAATTCTCACATACTACAGAAAGATTACATAATCTCTTAAATATCAAATTATAATGTTGTTAGTGCTTTCTGCTAATAGTTTCCTGCGTCTTTTTTGTAATGTATATTGGTGGTATCTTTAACTTTTCCCACAGAGACTTTATGTTGGATAAAAGAAAGTCGTTTATTCCTCCTGGGTCGTAAGCCTTCAGAACCGTGAAAATATATTTAGGCTTGAAGTTAGGTGGGTAGTATGCCAAATATTTCGGTTCCCAGAAAGTTGGGCCGAATTTTTGCTTGTAGTGATAAAGCGGTTTGAAATGGTAAAAATAATTCAGGTTGTTATATGCAAATTTAAGAACTTGTCGGATAAACTGTCCTTTTTCTTTATCGCTTGTTACGTTTGATAGTGGAGCAGACCCCAAACTCACCAAAGAGTATCCCTCTTCTTTAAGCGTCTGGAAGGCCTCTGTTACAAGAAGTTCTGTAGTGCCTTTTATTGTCTTTTTCTTTCTCCTCATTATGTCAAAATACATGCCATGCCTGGCGAAAAATGGCACGCAAACTAAAAATGCCTCTATGTTTTTTTTCTTGTTAACAACCAAGAAATATTTTCTATCACCAGGCTCTTTGAATGAAGGACCACCGACCAAAAAAGAGAATTCACCTGTTTTTTTCTCCTTTAGCCATCCCTCTGATATGAGTGCTATTTGTTTTTCTATCTTCCCATTCCTCCTTTCTTTTGGTTTGTATTCTATTACACTAAGACCATTTCTTTTTGCATAGCTTATATGATTTCTTAAAGTCATGAATGCAGAGCCAGACAAATTCCAAGAAGCCAGGTCAAAGAAAGGCTCTTCACCTATCTTTATGTAGCCGAAACCCATGATTTCAAGAACTTCTTTGAATTTTTTTGTTGTCGCCTGAAAGCAGCAGTCCTTTCCCATGTTTCTGCAAAAATTCCTAAATTCATGAACAAACTTCATTACGTCAGAATCTGAACAGACGGCGTCTCCAGCAACAAGAAAGGTGTTTGTTATGTCTACATATGCTATAACGCCTTCTATTTCCTGTTCACTGAAGAAATATTTTTTATCATTACTAAGGATGTTGTAAGAAGAAGAGTTGTAACCATATTTCTTCAAAAAATCCAAGACTCGGGCCCTTTCGTTTTGTGATTTTTTCATTTGTTAAATTTTATTTTTTGGTTATATATACAAGGGGGATTAATCCACCTAACTGCAAAAGGTTCAGTATCAGATTGTGCAAGAATATTTCATCAGCGTAGTCAACTCCGGACAACATCCTAAGATAAATGGCTGACAGATTGTTCAATAAGAGCAGTGCGGAAAAAATCAGCAACCCCAACGTGAATTCTGATTTTATTTTTCTGAAGCTTGACCAGTAAAAACTGACTAAATATGTCAGAAGTAATGAATTGATTATTCTTACGAAAACTATCATATACAGAAGCTCTATAGTCATAATATCAATATTCCATTTATCTATATTTATTCTTATTTCACATTTTCTTCAAAATTTCTTCAAATGTGCTGATTTCGGACTGAAATATATCGGTTAGGAAGTAAACCTCCCCGTATTTTTTGCTGTCGCATGCTATGAATTCATTATCTACAAGAATTTTTATATGATGAATTATGGTCCTGTAGTCCAGCCCAAGTTCTTTACTTAGCTGATGTGAGTTGAATGGTCTCTGCCTTAACAGTTCTATAATCTTTATTCTATTCAATCCTCCTTTGGTTCCTGCAAAGGTATACCACATAAGATGCCTTAGTCTCTGAGGAGTTATCATAAGATAGTTTTGAATTTCCTATTTAAATCGATAATTTCTGAATTATATATTTAAAACGGTCTTTCATCAAGACCGCTATAAACAACAATAAATTATTAGAATTATATGCTATTGAGTTTATTTCTTTGCGACCCCTGATTCAAAGGATTTCAAGCTTGAATCTGTGTTGGTTTTGTTTTTAGCGACTTCTCTTCTTGCTGGTTTTCCCTTGACAGTCATATTTTTAGCTTTCATATTATCACCAATAACTCATTATTAGACCAGAATTTAAACTTATTTCATAATTACTACATAATAATATGATCGGAAAAAAACTGTATCCAGAAAAGTTCTGCAAAACAATAGAGCATGCAGACAGTCTTTGGAAGCAGACCAAGGGCCTGATGTTTAGAAAATCCATACCAAAATATCATGGTATGCTTTTCACCTTTAATCACGAAGCCAAGCATGGCATATGGATGCTCTTCATGCGCTTTCCGATAGATATTTACTTCTTGGATAAAGACATGAAAGTCGTATATCAAGTAAAAAACGCGAAACCATTAAATCCACTGAAACCTTCCACATGGAAAGTTTATACACCTAAAAAACCAGCCAAGTATGTTTTAGAGGTCAAATCCAATTGATAATGCCATAATCACTATTTTTTGAATTGTCTAATGTTACTGTTATATCATCAATTCCTGAAAAGGCTGGCAAGTGCTCTTGAAATGTAACCTTTACCGTCATCTATAAACGTATTGAAATTCAGTCCTTTACCAGGTACCCAATACTTGTTAAGATCAATGTCGCCAGTAATTGGGTCTTGAACCCTGTTTACATACCATCCTCTTTTTTCATCCCATTCTGGTTCAGTCCAGCGTCTTTCATAAGGAATTTTTTTACCGTCTATATCGAAATAAAAATAACTTCTTCCATGAGTTCCAAATCTAAAAGGATATTTTGAGCTAAGAGGATATTTTGAGCTAAGTGTTTCCTCGCTTCTCTTTTCAACTGTTTTTTTAGCCATTATAATCACCATGACTTTATTGTCACTTAATAATAGTAACATTTAAGAGCTTATAAAGCTATCGGTGTGCTCAAAAAACTAATTAACATACCTTTTGGGTATTGCATCAGCTGACAGAAAAATGTTCCCTGCTCCCTGCTTGGCTCTTTTGAAAAGTGCCAATTCTTCGTTGGGTGTAATAGTACCGTCCCAATTTTCTGGGAGATAGCTCTGAGTTAACCTAATTACCATATCACGAAGTTCTGTTATGTAAAATTCTGTGGTGAATTCTGCCTGTTCTGTACCTGCTTTTATATCATCGTATTTTTCCAGGTTTGTGCCAACACCCAATTCGTAAGCTTGGCCTCTTATATCTTCATTCAATACATCTTGTTCATATACTTCTCTAAGATAATTCAATGTTTTTCTCTCAACTTCTGTGTGCTTTTCTTTGTTGTTTCCTGGCTCGTAAAGAAGCTCAAATATTTCATGTGTCTTTACGTACTCCAAAAATCCAGGATTTTCTTTTAGATCTTCTCTTAAAAGTATTTTGTTTTTTCCATAAAGAGCAAAACCTAGATTATCTTCAATATAATCGTCAAACATGTCTGGTTCATTAACATAAACAATTTCTACTTGCCCTAATCCATCTACATCTATTAATTCAACACCATCATTCTCTTCTGCTTCCATTATTTTTTTATATAAATCTTTTACCATACTAATCACCAATTAAATCTTCCATATTTTTATTTACTCGCTGAGGACATACTCTCCATTTTCTTCAAATACTATTTCTCCATAGAAATCTTCACCTTCTGTAAAGAGATCAGATTGGTAAGTTTGATTAAGTATTAATAAAGTTTCATCTGCTGTTTTTCTATTTGAAACCCCTACATATTCTGTTTTTAGGACATAGTCGAATTCTGACAAATATGAAAACATTTCTGGATCCATTGAAGGTAAATCCTCTTTCACCCTGTTTATATCTTCAAAAAGGTAAAAATTTACTCCTTCCGGAATTTCAGCAGTTTTTCTAATTTTAAGTATTAACGATTCAATTTCATCTGCTTTAGTAGTACATTTAAAAAACCCATATGCTCTCCCAATTTCCATATTTCCAATTTCTGTATTGCATGTCATATTAACCAATTTACAGTGACTATTATTTGTCACTTAATAATAGTGACATAATAGGGTTTATAAAGCTTTCTTCATTATTGAGCTTAAAGGGATATATAATGTCTTTTCATGAATGTCCAGACAATCACACTAATGCTTATGCCTATAATGGATCCTACAAATATATCTATCAAAGTATGAACTCCTAGAACATATCTTGAATAAACAACAATCAGCGGCAATGCAGATAATGCCAAAAAACTAGGTTTTCTTACTATTAGAAAAGAGCTTGTGAAAAAGGCAAAAATTATTGCTGAATGCCCTGAAGGAAAGGATGGAGTTATCGGACAGTACGGATCGCATGCGCTTATTTCTAAACTTTCACACGGGGTGCATGGTCTTTCTGCATTGAAACCAATCTTCATTCCCTGAACAACAACCATTGTTATTATCAGCGCTGGTATGAATATTTTGAGAAATTCTCTGAAGGTTTTCATTTTCTTTGGAAAATCGTCTCTTGCCATAAAGTAAAAAACAACAAACAAAACTGCAAGAACGCTCCAAAGATAAGGATCTCCTAACAGACTGATATATTGCCAGAGAAAAACAAATTCCATATAATATATATTGTTTTTATTCTTCTAAAAGCTCTCTTTCTTCTTTGGTTAGTCTTGCCTTTACTTTCCCCAATTCTTTTCTGTGATAATCCATTATGAAGTTATCCAAAATATCGCCTTCAAGAACTTGTTTTCCTATAGTGACGTCATCCATCGAAACAGCCGCTTTGTCACCTGTTTTTATCATCTTTACATTATTACCCTCTTTCTGCAGTTCCTTTATCTCACCAACTACTTTGCCTTTCTTATGCAACCGGTAACCTGGTTTAACAGTACCCTTGACAACTTCTACACCAAAAACAGCAGGTTTTTTCTGCCTGAAAACATAGCCTGGAAGAACCCTTATTCTTCCCGGATGCGTGACAGTGTCAAGTATCTTTTCCTGGCAACGGCATGATTCGTCCTTTTTCCATTTATCATGATTTTCAACAAGCCTGTATATTACGTCAGAATGAAATAATGCAACACAGTTATCTTTTGCCAGTTTAATTATGTCTGGAGAAACCTTAACACTGAATGCGAATATTACTGGATCTTCTTGCGCTCGCATCTCCATTACATCACTCTTGGAAACAGTTCCTACATTAGCTTTGCGAACATGAACTATTCCTTTGAATGTTTTAATCAGCGCTTCTAAGGATCCTAATGTATCTGCCTTTAGAATAACACCATCATTGTCAGTCTCTATCTCTACCTCATCCATTTCGTTTTCTACCTGTTCTTGTGCTTTTGTTGTGCTCTTTTCGCTTCGCACTGCGCGAAGCGGTGAACCGGCAATGACCCTTTCTAAACCAGGAGCAGCTATCTTTACACCATCTGCAGCTATAACATAGTCCACGCTATCAAAGTCTTTTTCTATTCGTATGTCTTTCAGAGCTTTTGGCTTCAGTAATGCTTTGACCTTTGTTTTTATTGTTTCCTCACCGCCTATAACAAGAGTATCTCCTTTCTTTATTTCACCATCGTAAACAATAACATCTATGGTAGTTCCTAAACCCTTGAATTCCTTAACTTCAAGAACAGTGCCTTTGCCTTCGCCTTTTTCTACCTCTAATCTATCTTTCAAAAATCTCTGTGATATTCCTGTGAGAAGCATTAATATTTCTGGTATTCCTTCACCTGTTGTAGCAGATACCGGAACAATAGATATCTTTTTAGTGTAATCATCCACACGATCATATCTTTCTGAGTTGAATCCCATCTGACCCAATTTCCCTACAATCCTGTACAATTTTTCTTCAAACTCATCCTGTGATCTCTTAGGCTGCTGGCTGAAGGACGTTACAAAGAAATTTTCTGGATGAGGAGACCATCCTGAAATTCTATCAAATTTAGTTGCGGCGACTATGAAAGGAGTCTTGAACTGTTTCAGGAAATTCAAAGACTCTTCTGTCTGGGGCTGGAAACCTTCATTGATATCTATAACCAGTATGCCCAAATCAGCTATAGCCCCGCCACGTTTCCTCAAAGTGGTGAAAGCCTCATGTCCAGGAGTATCTATAACAAGCAAGCCAGGTATCTTTATGTCAATTTTAGCCTGATCTAACAAAGGTCCGCATATCTTTTTGATTGTAGAGTTAGGAACATAACTAGAAGATATGTGTTGGGTAATCAATCCGGCTTCTCCGCGAGCTACAGCGCTTCCTCTAATCCTGTCTATAAGACTTGTCTTGCCATGATCTACATGGCCTACTAACGCTATAATCGGAGACCTGATAGCCATTTGAATCACCCATAAATATACATAGAGAAGAACATAATATATAAAGTATGATAGATATACGTCTCCTGCGCGAAAAACCAGAACTTGTTAAGAAGAATCTACATAAGCGTGGAATTAAATTGGATGTGGACAAAATCATAAAACGCGACAAGGAATGGCGTGAAAATCTTAAGAAAATGGAAAAGTTGCGTCACCAAAAAAATCAAATAACAGAAGAAATAGCAAGAACCAAGAAAAAAATTGCTATAACAAAGGTACGTAAAATAAACAAACAGATAAAAAAAACTGGAAGTTGATATTGATAAATTGAGATGTGAAATAGATATAGAATTAGCGAGATTACCAAACATCCTGCATAAAGATGTTCCCAATGGCAAGGATGAAAATGATAACACAACATTAAGGAAATGGGGTAATATACCCAAATTCAAATTCAAGACGCTTGGCCATGAACAGATAATGGACAGGCTTAATCTCGGTGATGCAGAAAAAGCAGCCAAAATATCTGGTGCAAGATTTTATTTTCTAAAGAACGAGTTGGCAATGATGGATTTTGCTCTTATGATTTTTGCCATAGATTTTTACACTAAAAAAGGATATGAGCTTCTGCACACACCAATGATGATGAGAAGAGAGCCGTTGGAGGGGGTTTTGGATCTTGCCGAATTTGAGAGCACAATGTATAAGATAGAGGATGAAGACCTCTACATGATAGCAACAGCAGAGCACCCAATTATTTCAATGCATAAAGAAGAAGTTTTTAACGAAAAAAATCTTCCGAAGAAATACGTTGGTTGGAGCTCATGTTTCAGAAAAGAAGCAGGAAGCCATGGAAAGGACACCAAAGGCATATTCAGGACACACCAATTCAACAAAGTTGAGGTTGTTGTTTTCTCCAAACCAGAAGATTCCTGGAAAATATTTGACCAGATGCTAAAGGACACAGAAGAACTGTATCAAAAACTAAAGATTCCTTACAGGCTAGTTAACTTGTGCTCTGGTGATTTAGGAGGCAAATCAGCAAGAACAGTAGACCTAGAAGCTTGGATACCTGCTCAAAAGAAGTACAGAGAAATTACATCATTATCCAATTGCACTGATTATCAGGCTAGAAGACTAAGAATACGCTACGGTACAGAGGGCAAGAAGCCTACTGGCATACCGCACATATTAAATAACACAGCAATAGCTACAGGCAGAACAATGGTTGCTATATTAGAGAACAATCAGAAAGCAGATGGTTCAATTAAAGTTCCAGATGCCCTAATATCTTTCATGGGAGGCCTTGAAAAGATAGCGCCTCATCAAGAACTGATTGAAAATGAAGAAAAGAAAACAAAGGAACTAAAAGAAAAAGCAAATAAGCTAAAAGAAAAAGCAAAGAAGAAATGAGCTTGTTCTAGAAAAACATTTATAAACAGTGTACACTAAATAGTAACGTTACTATGTTAATATCTCGCTATCTCGCGTTAAAAACGCTATCATGCTCTACACATTTCAAAATATCCGCAACGCAAGACATCTTGTGTCGCGAAGAAGATAGAAGTTCATGAAACATGCGTAGAGAAATCAATTTTTTAGGAGGATTAACATGGGACTGACTGGATGGTCTCTAATAATTATCTTTCTTCTGCTGTTGATAATCATGCTTTTCAGGCACGCCGAGAGAAAAGGCGTTAAAAGAGAAATTGAAATGCGTGACCGGACAGCAGAAGAAGTACCACATACAAGTTCACAATACATTCTCAAAGACGAATGAGAAAGGAGACGAGATCTAGTGAACGATAGCTGGACAAACACATCGCTCAAGTCGCTCATATCGAGTTACTGTGAGCATCTTACCGAAGCTGAAAACATGATGGGAGGAAACGAATCCGTCCAAAATGTTATCGATTTTTCCGTTGCAGTTTCCATAAGTGAAAACGGAAGCGTTTCTGGGCTGGAAGAACTGGAATTATCAATGTCCGATGCGATGGAAAGAGTTGGGAACATTGATGAATCCAGCCTCACATGGAAGGAACGTGCAGGCAGGTTGAGGGTATTAAGCATACTGGAGCGACTTGCAATTCCTGTCAGTCGACTTAGGTTCAACATAGATGCCATGAAAAAACACAGTACCCATCACTAAAGAAGGAGGAAAAACGCGTGACTGAAAAATTCGGTCAAACTCTCGTTTGGACTAATGAGAAATACACCGACAGGTTTCCTGTAGGTAAAGCTCGGCTTTGGCTCTACGGCGAGAGGAAGTTCAAGAGGATTTAACATGTTATCTACCAACCGATAAGGAGGTTTTAAATGAGCCCTTCTCCAGAGGCATGGGTAAACATCTTCAGTAAGCCGCTGAACAGGGATTTTGTGATAGGTTTGTTCCAAGCATGCTTCGACTATTTCTGCGAAAATCCTAACATCAAACTACAAAACGATGTTTGGAAGGAAGTTAACAGAGATGAATACATGCTTGCTATTGATCACAGTGGCGACGAACCAATCAGAAAGATTGTCGCAATAATTCCCAGCGAGTCGGATCCAGTGAATTTGTTCAATCTCATGGAACGACGTCTCACTGATGATGAGTATCCTAAATTCCAGCCTTCCTAATGGAGAGAGGATGAGGTTTCGGATTAAGGAGTTTCCGAAGTCTGTTGAAGGCAGACGCAAATGAAGGAGTTCCCCAACTCTTTCAGAGAAGATGGTAGGGGTGGTAAGAAGTTTTTACCACCCAGTTTTATATATGTCTATTTATAGGGATATATAACTAACAACCTCACATTCGTGAGGGATATAATATAAGATTTAATAGTTTAATACAAATATCTGACATGGAAGAGGTTCGTGTTCTCGGAAGGTTCGTAACACTTGACGACAGAGGAAATATCAAAGACATAAATGCTGGTAACGATGATACGGGTCTCGATATATTCTGCGAGAACATAGACGGAACTGAGATAGACGGATTGCGATTCGATGCAAAAAAACAGGATGGTGTAAAAGTTGAGATAACAATATCCGGTGAAGATGTCAGTGATCAATTCCATCCAAACGATGTCACAAGGATAGGAATGCCGGTTATGCAGATAAGATCAAAAAATCCAGACGGTAAAAAAACTGCGTTGGCTCTAAACAAGTTTTTGTTTCGTGTAAACAAGCTTTTAGAGAAAGAACCTTTCAATCATGAAAGGAAAATGAAAGCAAATACTATTTTGATAAAAGAAATCCTGAATTAATTGTTAAGACTTTTATATAACCAATACAAAATAATCTTATCAATTGTATTTCTAATTATGAGGAGATGTGAATATGCAAGGTGTACAAGGTCAACCGCCAAATTATATGGCTTATGATAGAACGATTGTAGTGTTTTCTCCGGACGGGAGATTACTTCAGGTAGAATACGCTAGACAGATGGTTAAGAACGGTAGCACATCTGTCGGCATAAAAATTAATGATGGAGTGCTATTAGGCACTGTTAGGATACAAACGCCTTTGGCAGTAGCTGAATCATATAAAAAAATATATGAAATAGATAACCATATTGCTCTTGTATCTTCTGGTTCCATTGCAGACGCAAGGGATCTTGTTTCAATAGGAAGAGTAAAATCGCAGGTAAACAAAGTTACTTATGGAGAACCGATATCGGTTAGCTCTCTTACAACATATCTTTGTGATAGAAAACATATGGTAACACAGTACGCAGGAATAAGACCGTATGGCGTCGGACTTCTGGTTGGAGGAGTTGAAGACTCGACTCCAAAACTGTATGAAACAGAGCCCTCAGGAACAATGATAGAGTGGAAAGCTCAGGCAATAGGAAGAGGAGCTGATAAAGCCAAGAAAGTGCTAATAAGTGAATACAAAGACAACTTGGATCTAAAGACCGGAGCAAAACTACTTCTAAAGGCAATAAAAACTGCAGAAAAGAGTGTTGACAATGAGAATATAGAAATGGTTGTTGTAAAAAATACTGGAATTAAAAAGATAGATATTAATGATCTTAGCAAAAAATAAAATCGGTTAACACAAGCAGTTCTGCACAGAGGATGATATAATGGTTTCACTTGAGGACGCGGTCATAGCGCGCATAATAAAGAATAAAATACAGTTTGAAATTCTCGTTGATCCAGAAAAAGCAATGGATTTTAAGAAAGGAAAGAATATTTCTATAGAGAACATACTTGCTATTTCTGAAATTTTCAAGGATGCTAAAAAGGGTGAGAGAGCATCAATAGAAGAGCTTAACAACACCTTTAACACAACGGATATTTTCAAAATAGCGACTGCTATACTCAAGCACGGTCACATACAAGTAACCACAGAACACAGAAGAAAAGAAGTTGAAAAAAAGAAAAAAGAAATAGCAGACATCATATCAAAGAATGCTGTGGATCCAAAGACAAAACTTCCTCATCCTGTAAACAGAATCATGAACGCAATGGAAGAGGCTCATGTTAACATAAACCCTGAAAAACCATCAAGGGATCAAATAGAGAATGTTGTAGAAAAAATAAGAACAATTCTTCCTATAAGCATAGAGAGAATAGAAATAGCAGTGAGAGTGCCTATTCAGTATGCAGGAAAGGTGAGTTCTGCTATACGTTCCATAGCTCCTGTAAAGAGCGAGGAATGGAAATCTGATTCATGGACTGCTGTGATAGAAATTCCTGAAGGAATGCAATCCAGCATATATGACAAATTAAACGAAATGACATCAGGCAACGTAGAAGTGAAGATTTTGAAGGGGAAATAATAGCATACTTATAAACACTTAAGAGAAATAAAAGAGATTAAGAGGAGAGATTATATGACAGAAAAAACAAAAGAAGCACAAAATACAGCACCCAAGGAGGTGCCTAAAGAGAAAACAGATACATTAAACAATGGGGTGCCTAAAGAGAAAACAGATACATTAAAAAACGATAAAGAGATTGTTGTACCTGGAGAAGAATTAGTAAAATCAATGGATTATGTACCTGGAAAAAACTGTTTCAGGGAAGGAGACTCAATACTATCAAAAAAATTGGGTATGGTCCATATAAACAACAGGGTAATATCAGTAATACCTCTTTCTGGTGCATACTTACCAAGAACAGGCGATATGGTAATTGGTAAGGTTGAAGACATCCAATCCAATGGATGGCTTATCGATGTTCGTGCACCCTACCAAGCATTTTTACCGCTGTCAGGCGTTAAAGAGTTCATAGACACTAACAAAACTTTGTTATCAAGTGTGTTTGGACCAGGTGATTACATATACACAAAAATAAATTCAGCTAGCGGTGATAGCATACACCTTTCAATGCAGGATAACATGTGTAGAAAATTCAACAATGGACAGATTATTAAGATAGGTTCTGTTAAGGTACCAAGACTTATCGGTAAGCAAGGTTCTATGATAAACTTGATAAAAAACAAAACTGGATGCAGAATAAATGCAGGACAGAACGGTTTTATCTGGATAGAAGGGGAGAATGAAGACATGGCCAAAAAGGCAATAAAAATGATTGACAAAGAGTCTCACATTAGCGGTCTAACAGATAAAATATCAGCATTGCTTGAAGGCAAAAAGGAGAAATGATTATGACTAAAAGAGAAGACGGAAGAAAACCCGATGAAATAAGGCCTGTTGAAATTACAGCAGGCATATTAGAAAATGCAGATGGATCTGCAATTGTTAAATTCGGAAAAACAGTTGCTATAGCAGCTGTATACGGACCAAGGCCTTTGCATCCAAAACACCTACAGGAATCTGATCGTACTGTTCTTAGAGTGCGATACAGCATGGTTCCATTCTCAACAACCGAGAGATGTAGACCTGGACCATCAAGAAGAAGCAGGGAGATATCAAAGGTAACACGCGAAGCACTAGAACCGGCTATTTTCCTTGATGAACTACCAAAAACTGTTATAGATGTTTTTATTGACATAATTCAGGCAGATGCAGGTACAAGAACAGCTGGCATAAACGCAGCAAGCGTAGCACTAGCCGACGCTGGAATATCAATGAGAGATCTTGTTGCATCTGTTGCCGCTGGTAAAATCGGCAAACAATTGACAATTGATTTGGCAGGCAAAGAGGAAGAAGAGACTTCTTGTGATATACCAGTAGCTTACATGCCAAGAACAAAGAAAATAACTCTTTTACAAATGGATGGTGATTTGCCAATAAGTGACGTAAAAGATGTTATAAAACTTGCAGCCAAAGGTTGCGATGAAATATACAAAAAGCAGAAAGATGCTTTGAAGAAAAGGTGGAAAAAATGAACATACAAATAAAACATGTTAAAGAACTCGCTTTAAAGGATAAGAGAATTGATGGCAGAAAACTTAATGAATACAGGAAGATTCTCATAGAGAAGAATCCTATACCAAAGGCAGAAGGTTCTGCCAGAGTTAAGATAGGTGATAGCGAGGTTATAGTTGGAATAAAGATAGATGTTGGTGAACCATTCTCAGACAAGCCAAACGAAGGAGTTATTATGACAGGCGCAGAGCTATCACCAATAGCATCACCTGATTTTGAAACAGGTCCTCCTAGAGAGGATTCAATAGAGTTGGCAAGAGTGGTTGACAGGGGTATAAGAGAATCTAAAATGATAGATATGGAAAGCCTTTGCATAAGGAAGGGCGAAAAGGTCTGGATGGTTTTTATTGATATACACATAATCAATCATGACGGAAATCTTATAGATGCAGCAGCATTGGCAGCTGTTACTGCTTTAAGTGACAGCAAAATACCAACATATGAAAAAGAAAAAGTTAATTTTGAAAAGAAAACAAAAAAATTAGCTATCAGGTCCAAGCCTATAACAATAACAGTGGCTAAGATTTCTGATAAAATTATAGTCGATCCTAATCTAGAAGAAGAAAATGCTATGAGTGCAAGAATAAGCGTAGCAATAAATGATAATGGAAACATATGCGCTATACAAAAGGGTGGAGATGCACTTACAGAAAAGGAAATAAGTGATATGTTCGATATAGCTTTAGAAAAGTCAAAAGAGCTAAGAAAACTAATATAATAAACTTTTAAAAAAAGTTTAATCAAAAATAAGTGGTTCACATGACAAAAACAAAAAAAGTTGGTTCAGCAGGAAGATTTGGAATACGTTACGGAAGAAAGATAAGGCAGAGACTGATAAAAGTAGAAAAGGAATTAAAAGCAAAACATAAATGTCCAAGCTGCCTGAAACCCGGATTAAAAAGAGAAAAAGCAGGCATCTGGGTTTGTAAAAAATGTGGATTAAAGATCGCCGGCAAGGCTTATAAGCCTAAATGAATAATAGTTAAAAGATGCAGGCGTTGAGAGTAAATTATGTACAAATGTCAAAACTGTGGCAGGGAAATTGATATAGACCTTTCTAGTGATAAAAAAATTCAGTGTCCCTTTTGCGGTTTTAGAATTATAAAGAAAATGAGACCGCCTGTTATTAAAAAAGTTTTAGCTGATTAAACAAGGAGAATTATTATGACAGAGCAGGAGCAAATATTGATTCAGGCGCAAGCATTTCAACAGCAATTGCAGTCTGTGTTATTTCAGAAAGAAACATTAAGCATGCAGATGATTGAAATAAAGAGAGCCAACGAGGAATTAGAAAAAACAAAAGAATCTACTGTTTATAAGATTACAGGTCCATTACTAGTAAAGGTAGGCAAGAAGGAAATAGAAAAAGAACTTAACGAAAAAGAGGACACAATCAGCCTAAGAATTAAGACTCTTGAGAAAAACGAGATGAAAATAAAGGACAAACTAAACAGTCTGAGAGAAGAATTATCAAAGAAAGTTGGTGGTTAAATGTCTTGCAGTGAAGCAATAGTATTGTTAAAAGAAATAGCTAAAGACAGGGGTGTTCCGAGGAACATAAAGAATATGCTAGAGGAGTCC
>JBDRJQ010000028.1:0-98054 GCA_043814765.1 Nanobdellota archaeon
GAGCCTATGAACCCCCCAAGATTGACATGAGGCCATTTCTCAGTGCCGTCAGGGTTGAGTGCGAAAAAGTTGCCTGAATAATTACCGAAATATAAAGTCCCGTCCTCGGCAACTGCTGGCGAACAGAATATCGTATTGCCAGTCTGGTAGGTCCACTCTATGGCGTTGGTTTGCGGACCAGTGAAAAAGCTCTGGCCTGTTCTCTGATGGTCATGCTGGAACATTGGCCAAATGCAAGCAACCTCAATACTAAACGGCTCGTCGCTGACATCATACACTGCAGTATCATCTGTCGAAGAAACCCGCACCCATACTGTGCTGTTAGGATAATCAGGGACTTCCCACAAACAGCTGCCGTCGTTGGTTTCGCCAGCGGCAATTGTGTGAATGTCTGATACGAAACTGTCATTGGAATATTCAAGGAATACAGTTCCTGCAACATCATTCGAATCCCAGGTGATTTCTTCGTAGGTTTCTGTGACAAATGTTTCGCCGCCGTTTGGTGATGTGACTAAAATCCATGGATCCAATGGTTCAGGGACAATACTGAAGTCATCATCCGAAGTGTCAGAGACAGCGGGGCTGTCAATAGATGTAATCCGGATTCTGACAGTATCTGATACGTCGTCGGGAACTGTCCACATATGGCTTCCGTCGTTAGGAGTATCCGAAATTATAGTGATAATGTTAGAAATGAAACCATCTTTGGAATATTCAATAAGAACATTCCCAGTGACATATTCAGAATTCCACAGAATTGAATGCTCTGTGATGACTTGCAAAAATTCGCCGCCGTTTGGTGATATAACTGCAATCCATGGGGGAGGCTCGTAGATGATGGTAAAATACGCTTCAGACTCGTCGTACGCATCCGGGTCCATGGTCGAGCTGACCCTGACCTTGACTGTGTCTGATGGGTCCACAGGAATGTCCCAGAGAAAGCTGCCATCATTATCCTCATGGTCGGATATAGGATGAATATCAGCTGTAAAATCATCCTTTGAGTACTCAAGGAACACGGTTCCTGTTATATTTCCGGATTCCCAGAATATCTCCTCAATGGTCTCAGCTTCCCAGATTTCGCTGCCATTCGGCGAGATGAGGTTTATCCACGGCGTTGGTGGGCCGAGGATTGTGAATGCGTTTGAAACGTCATTTACATTTGGATCATCAAACGAGCTTATTCTGATTCGCACATTTGATGACGGGTCGTCTGGAACAATCCAGATGTGAGAACCGTCGTTCGGTTCATTCGGGCTTATTGAATGAATGTCAGTGTTGAAATCATCCTTGGAATAATCTATAAAGACATTTCCTGGCACGTTTGCTGATGTCCAGGTAATCTCCTGCTCGGCACCAGGCTGCAGCTGATACCAATAATTCGGAGATATGATTTCTATGCTCGGGTTTGGATTGTAGTCCAAAACCGGCAGATTAAAAACCCTGAAGAACGCTGCTAAAGTGTCATTCTCAGCATCGTTATGTATGCCGGATGAGTGAGTATAAGTGTAATCCGGATTCTCAATAATGACCCAGAGCTCATTGCCTTCAAGTTTTGTTGGATCTGTGGGGATTTCAGCATGATAGCTGTAGACGTTGGGATAAGGATTGTCTGCAACTTCCATGTCTAAGTGATAAGGTGCTAAAAGGACATCGCTTTCTATAATGATGTCGTAATCTTCCATGACGCCCTGATTAGGCGTGGCAAACCAATCGAAAACGTCAATGTCAAGAATCAAATCACCGCCGTTCTCGTCTGAGTTTGCATAGTACATTGTGCTGCTGCTGGCATCCAGCGTTGCGCACTGCGCCTCATGACTATGCGCCGGATGGTTTTCCGGTTTCGGGCCGTTCCAAGAAGCTATGATTGCATAATTAAACACAATTCCCGGAATGTTCGGAAACCTGATTTTGTAATTTCTACTCAAATACGAGTAGTACAGAAATGTCCCGACATCAGGTTCTCCTGATGTTAAATAACTCATGAGGTCTTCATCAGTCTCAACAATTCCTTTTCCAAAATACTTGTAGGGGTTTATTGTTGAACTGCCGACAAAATTGTCTGGGCACGCAATCTTCCCTTCTGTATAGCCTGCAAGCCCGGGATTCATGAATTCATTCGGATTAAACCATCTTGTGTATCCGTCTGCATTGACAAGAACCTGGTCGATTCCAGCAACCGGAATCCTCGCATCCGGACTGATATCATACTTTAAGTTTGCGTGCCCGTTGCCAATATAGACCCCGCGGACGTCATAGACGTCTGTTTCTGGATTGTTAATCGGATGCCTAATGCTCGCATTAACATCCAGAATCGTTTCGCCTGGTATTGTAGTTGTGTCGATGTCGTTGAACGACAGAATCAGGCACTGGTGATTATGATTAAGCAGTCCAACAACATTGTACGTCTCTGCCACGGTTCTATTCGGTTCCGCTTCAATTGTCTGGTTTTCAATGTCCACGGTAACAGTATAGAATCCCCACAGCTGAGTGGCTGTGAGATTTGCTTCGCGCTTTATGGCAAGCATATCTGTTGTCGAGTTATCGACAAATGATGGAACAGTTGGCGCAACTGATCCGCTTCCGCTTCCGCAGGAAGAGGCCAGCGGAAGAGCCAGAAGGAGAAATAACACTGCAAAGAATCGATTCATGTTTAGCCTCCTTGGCTATAGTTTTTTGTAAGAAAAATACTGTATATCCATTTGGATTTGTCACAAGGCAAGTTTCTTGCGTCGTGAATTTATAGTGAATGTGTAGAGCATAATAACGATTAATACAAGTATTGTTACTAAAGTGGTATAAAAAGGTTTCTCTTGCAGGCAGTTAATATCCCCAATAATTGACAGTGATAAACAGAACGCACTGACAGAGTCGGTGCTTTTGGTTTATGTCATAAAGAGACATTAAAAGGCTTAATTGTTGATTTCTCTCAGTCTGTTAGCGAGAGCTTCGATATCGTCGACTGGCATGCAACAGTTTATGAGGTTTCGCCAGATGTCGGGATTGATTCCGAACTCTTTGGACATAAAATCCCACTTTAACCCCACAACCTTTTCGCTCATGTCAAATCCGTCTGCATCAAACGGAATTCTCCACGGACACGAAATTTTGACTTCTTTGAAAACTCCGTGCTCTGGATTAACTTCTTCCATTCGAGAAGCTCCTAGTGGGGTTGAATCATAGAACTGATTGCCTGTGACTTTGAATGGACCCACTACAAGCCTCTGCATACCGATTCCTATAAAGAAAATCGGCTCGAGCCTTTCAACAATTGTCTCCTCGCCGTACAGCAGAAGTTTGTTGTGCCATTGGATTGGCCAGTTCTGGTTGAGAAAAAAAACGAATGGATTTCTTGTTGGTTTTTCGTCTGCCACTTTTGAGTGACCTCCATGAAAATAGTATTTTCCCTAAACATCCTCGTTTTGCCCTTCGGGTCATCGCATCGCATGTGTCTTGCGTCGCGGGATTGTTTAGGAAATTTGTGAACATGACAATATTGTACCAAATTCTTCCTTTGATGGTTTAAAAGCATTTCTTTTGCTGAAAGGATAGCTATTTAGTCATTGCTGTTCGAAGCTTTAACAGGGCTTTGTTCTTTATCTGCCTTGTCCTCTCTTTTGTTATGTCATATGTTCTTCCAGTGTCTTCAAGAGTCATTGCATACTCTCTGTTTAAACCTGTTATTTTTTTTAAAATATCAGTTTCCCTTTCATCCAGTTCTTCTTCCATAAGCCTGAACAAATAGTTTCTCAAAGATGCTCTTTCTGCTAACACATCCGGCCCTTTAACATTAATATCTTCTAAAAGGTTTATCAATTCAGTATTTCCTTCTCCTGCTAAATCATTCAACGAAATAACTTCACCCATTACATAAACATCAGCAACCATGTCTGCTATATTTTCAGACAATCCTGTTTTATTTCTAAATGCATCTTTAGCTTCATCTTCTGTTGGCTCTCTGCCAAAATTGCTTTTGAATTCATTTATTGCCTTTTGATAGTTTCTTAATTTATAAGTCATGTATACTGGCTTTCTTATTATTTTTTCTGAATCTGCTATAGACTTTGTGAGCCTTTGCCTTATCCACCAAGCAGCATAAGTCAAAAATCTAAAGCCTGTTTCCGGATCATATTTTCTTGTTGCTTCAATAAGCCCATCATTTCCTTCTTGTACAATATCCATAAATGACAGGTGGGAAATATTATGATATTTCTTTGCTATTGACACGACAAATCTTAGATTAGAAGTTACAAGTTTTTCAATCGCTTCCAGCCTTTCTTCTTCAGTATAATTGCCATTATCATCCTGTATGATTCTTCCATATATTATTTCTTCTATTTTACTGAGTAAAGGATATTGAGATATCTCAGTAAAGTATGCTTTAACATGATCATCAAGCCTTTCTTCTTCAGAGTAAAATTGATTCTCTTCAAGGGTTTTCATGATTAAAAGATGGTAAGAATGTATTAAACATTTAACTGAGCTCAAATAACTATATAATATGATAATTGACGCGGCTGTATGGGTATTTGTTGCCGGGTTTCTTGGCGGTGTGATACGCGGCTTGGTTGGCATTGCTAAAGAGATAAGATCGTCTCCGCGGAGCAAAAGAAACCTGCGTCCCGACTACATTCTCGTGACGATTCTTGCCGCAGGCGGCCTGGGGTTGCTGGTCGGCGTATTCATTACTGAAGACATCAGGTTTGCACTGCTGGCAGGCTATGCAGGCGCGGACTTCGTTGAGTCGCTGTTCAAGATAAAGATGAAAAAGCAGACATGGGGTTAAATGATTTTAGAGATTTTAGCAACAATGTTTGGAATAATAAGTGGAATAGCAAATCTTCCACAGGCTTACAGAATATTCAAAAGAAAGAGCGCTAAGGATATTTCTATCTTAACATATTCAATTTTAATTGTTGGAGCAATTATTTGGCTTCTGTATGGAATTGAGCTTGCGAACTTTCCTATAATAATAACCAACGCAATTGGTTCAATAAACATAGGTTTAGTGATTGTTGGATGGTATTTCTATGGGCGTTAGGTATCTGATTTCAGTTATTGTATTATTTTTAATCATTCCAGTCGTGTCTGCTGAGACCAATGTTGTCCCGTATATAGAAGGCAATTGCATGGACTACAATGTTTCTGCAACAGCGCTTGCGGATGAAGGCAGGGTGTCCCAACTGGAAGAAGGCTGCTACGACATAAAGGTTGACATAACAACCCCTAATGGCCGTGTTGGAGAGATATATGATCCAAAGGAAGGATGGAAATCATCTTACTATTATGTCAATGAAATATGCATAAGCGCAGGAGACGAGATAACAGTGCAGACAAGGGCGTCTCAGGATCCTGTGCTCAATTTCAAGGTAACACTGAAATCAGGCTCGTCCCAGTGGGAGTCAAAATATCAGGAAGTGGTTCAGGATTGTCCTTCCGCATGGTTTGACGAAACTCCTATAGAATACTTCCTTCTGCCAGTTCTTTTATCTGCTGTAATAATGTTTGCAGTGATTGTTTTGTATGTTAAGAAGTGGAAGAAGTAAATTACGACAAAATCAGGATATTATTACCGTCATCATGCGTGTTGTGTATTCTTTCTATTGATTTTCTGTCGAATGATCTTAGCTGATCCTTTATGGTATCTGCATTCATTGAAAGGACTTTAATCACCTTCTCATCAATCTCTACAACAGGCACTGTGTGAAAAACGATTCCGGAAGAGAAGGGCTTGTTGATGCCTATTGAAATCAGAACAGGCTTGCCTTTTTTCACTGCCTTTTCAATCTCGTCAATCTTTTCCTTTCCCTTTCCTCTAGGAAAGCTTAGTATGTTGAAGTTGACATGAGGATATTTTTCCTTTACCCTTTTTGCGACTTTTTCAAGATTGTTTGAGCCGTCGCCATTTTGCGGACTGAATCTTTCCTGAAAAGATTCTATTTCAGGAATCTCTACTCCCTTATACCTTAACATCCATTCTATACCAACTGGTATAGAACCCAAACTCTTGTCCCTCTGCATAATATTGACATTCTCATATCCTTCAAGTTTTATTTTAACCACCTACTCAGAACAAATTCTATGTTATATTATTGTCTTAACTCCTTAATATATCCCTATTATTAGAAAGAAGCTGTTCATAATATTCATAGCATCGATTAACATATATTAGGCAAATTTTCTAAATTTATAATATGCCTTCTCCAGGTAACAGTAAAAAAATAAAAAAGACAGCGAAATCTGTATTTGAAAAACACAAACATAAAATTGTTTTTTCAGCAAGTGCGGTTATTGTGATTGTTATTGTGGCTGCTATAGGATTCTTTGTTGGTGTGGGTTATCAAAGAGTTTTTATACCAGCAGAATGCAATTCTCCACTTGAAATAATTGGTAATGAATGCTGTCTTGATGAAGACAACACTGGTGTTTGTGACACGCATGAGGTTGAAGAAGAGCCTGAAGTAATAGCTCCGTATTGTGGTGATGGATCTTGTTTTGCAGAAACTGAAAATTGTGAAAACTGTGTAAAAGACTGTGGCACATGTTCCTTGGAAAAAATGACTAAGTTTAATGTAATAAACGTTTTTTGTAGTGCTACTTTGTCTAGGTTATTCTTTTCAATTAAAAACATACATGACGATACTCTCTTTATTAATGAGATTTGGATAAATGCTCCGAAAGGAAATGCAGATAATATTATAGAAAAGATATGGAGAAACTATATTTCTTCTGATGGAGAGTTGGCTGATAGCTACAAAATAGATTGCGCTAATAGTGATTATTTTGAAATGCGTCTGAAAGGTTTAGACGAAAATAACAAACCATTTGATGAGTTTGGTCAATACAAAATAGAAGTAGTAGGATAGTCTTAAAAGATTTTGCAACAATTAGTTTTATGGCCAGGATTCATGGAGATCATGTTGGAACAACATTTGATGATTTTCTTGTACTGCCAGGATTGCCTGGTGATGATTCACTAATACCTGACCATGTTACCTTAAAGTCAAGCATATCAGGAATAAAGCTTGAGATGCCTTTTTTCACTGCAGCAATGAGGTCTGTTACAGGCAAGGAGCTAGCCTTTAAAGCAGGCAAACTGGGAATGATGGCTGTTGCTCCCAGGGGGCTCAGCATAGAAAAGCAGGCAGAAATTGTTCGCTATGTTAAGGAAAGGGAAGTAAAGCCAGGCGAAATAGAATCGCTAACAAATCCAGCAATTGCTTATGACAATGCAAAGCTAGGAGATACCATTAAAACAGCAAAAGAGAGCGGGCACTCCAAAATACCAATCATAACAAAGAAATCAGATTTTATAGGAATGTTTGTTTACAATCCGTCTGAACATGACAGAATGAACATAGAGACTCCTATAACAAAGGTCATGCTGCCTTTCAAAGACGCAGAAGGAAATATTTTAACAGAGGTGTGCAAGGAAGGCATGAGCGATAATGAAATAAAAAACAAGATGAATGAGAAAAATTTCAGGTACTTGCCTATACTTGATGACATGGGAAGGCTGTCAAGATTGGTTTTTATACAAAAGGATGAAGCCTATAAAATAGGAGCTGCTATCGATACTCATCCTGGGTGGGAGAGCAGGGCTAGAACGCTAATTCTTGCAGGTGCAGACATGATATTCATAGATACATCTGACGGGCACAAAGCGTTTACAGTCAGTGTTGTCAAGAAATTCAAAGAGCTGTTTCCAAAGACTCCAATATGCGCAGGCAACATAGTTACTCCAGAAGCGTTTGAGTATTTGGCTGATGCTGGTGCAGACGCCATAAAGGTTGGAATGGGGCCAGGCTCTATTTGTACAACCAATGAGGTTTTGGGTATAGGCTCGCCTCCTTTCTGGGCGCTTGTTGAAGTGTGCAGCAAAAGAGATCAATACGCAAATGAAAGGGGAAAATACATACCTGTTATAGTTGATGGTGGCATAGAGAGCACAAGTAACATGACTGTTGCATTGACGCATGCAGACGGCCTCATGGGCGGAAAGATATTCGGATGCTTTGATGAATCTGCTGGCGATAAAATAAAGAGAAACAACAAGATAGTTGGGGTCAGGCTTTACGGAGAGGCCTCGCAAGAGGCTTTTGAAACCACCGGTGACATGAAAAGATACTCTTTGCCAAACAGCGAAGAGAATATTACATCGTTTCAAGGAGTTAGCGGGATTGTGCCTTTTAGGGGCAGGTTCAAGCCAGGCGTTGAAATGTACATAAAAACTCTAAAAGAGGCTTTATTCCATACTGGTTCCAAGGACCTGAAGGAATACAGGGAAAAGGCAGTTCTGGTCAGAATGTCAGAGAGAGCAAAACAAACAGCTAAGCCTCATGGATTGGATGTTATTGGAGATTGATTATGGACATTCTTGTTTATGACGGTTTCTGGGGGGACTGCGGAAAAGGAAAGATAGTAGACTTTCTAGCAGAAAAGAAAGCTAAAGAAGGAAATCTGGAAGCAGTGGTCCGTTTTGCTGGCGGCGGTAATGCCGGGCATACCGTAGTCCTGGAAAACAACGATGTTCTCAGATTGAATCTTATCCCTTCCGGCATAGCAATTCCTGATGTGTATAATGCTCTTTTGTCTAAAGTTTTAGTTAATCCGCTAAAGCTAATGGAAGAGATAAAAAGAATCGAAGAAGATTACGGAATTGAAATAACTCCTGAAAAGTTTGGAGTCAGTGGAAGATGCAAAGTAACCTTACCGTTTCACATAGATTTAGATGTGCTTAACAGCAAAATTAAGGGCAGAGATGTATCTACTAAAAGAGGAATAGCACCAACGCAGGCAGATAACGTTAGTTACAACGGAATGACGATGGCAGAATTTGTTGATGAACTAACCTTTACAGAAGTTTTAGAAGAACAGTTTCATAGAATTGATGAGCTTTACAAGCATTTTGATACTTCTGTTGAGCTTGATGTTGAATCATACAAAAATGAACTGGGTCCTGCTATGAATTTTCTAAGAAAATTTATTATCGATGAGGCAGAACTTGTTGAAAACAAAAAAGGCGATTGGATCTTTGAGGGTGCTCAAGGGACGCTGTTAAGTCCAACATATGGCAATTATCCTGATGTTACAGCAACTGAACCATATGAACCGCCAAGTTATTTTGAAGGCGAAAAATACATGGTATTAAAATCCTTTGTCTCAAGGGTTGGTGCAGCTCCAAGAGTTGGTGTTGTCCCAGAACATGTAGATAAAATTATTCGCGGCGAACCAGGATCAATTGGAGAGGAGATAGGCGCAACAACCGGTCGTAAAAGGGATCTAATGTGGTTTGATGCTATTGCTGCCAAGCATTCTGCACTGTTAACAAATCCGGATATTTTGATACTAACAAAACTTGATATGTTAAGCGGTGTAAACGAATTGGAAATAACTACAGGATATGATACCGGTGACGGCATAATCAATCATGTTCCTCAAAACAGAAATGTGTATAAAACATGCGCTGAACATAATCCAGAAACTATGAAGCTTGTTGGATGGTCTGAAGACATTGGTGGCATAAAGGAATGGGAATATCTGCCTGAAAACGCAAAGAATTATGTTGCAACAATAGAAAAATTGCTTGATCATAGAGTAGGATACGTTTCTGTTGGAACAGGAAGGCATGACATAATAGAAGTCCCTGAGTATAGATATGCTGCCTAAACATAACCTTTAATAATCTCTACCTACTATTTTCTTTATTAAAAAACTCTTTAGAAAAAGGTTTTATCCCAAAACGCTATATAATCAATATGGGCCCGTAGCTCAGCCTGGTTAGAGCACTCGTCACTCCTTTACCTTTTTAGGAAAGGGATTGGGTGATGCTTTTAATGTCGATACGTTAAAAGCGTGTATAGAACCCTGTGGTTGGATGTTTCCGTGAACGCTTTTATGGACGCGGTAGCTCCTGTAAAAGGGTTTGATGACAGAAGATACCGAGGTGTCGAGGGTTCGAATCCCTCCGGGCCCATTAAAAGGCATGATTATTTGTTTTAAAATCATAACCTTCCAAGACATCTCTTATTTCATCACTAAGTTTGTCATCAGGCTGCCATTGAACAAAGGAAGTTCTTTCAGAATTAAAATCTCTTTCCAATGATGTATCATATCGCATTACTGCAATATCAGGATTATCTTCTAAATCAAAATCCTCTGGATTTTGAAACATCTCTTCAATTTCTTGTCCGGATCCTACAAGCAATCCTCTGGAACGTAAAATAATATCTATTATACCCCTTTCACCAAGGTTTTTGTAGTACTCATATAACGGATGCTCTGGATCGTTGGCCCTTGATATTAATCTTTCTCTATATTCATTTTCGTTTGAACAGAAGCAATTTACAACATACATCCCAGATTCATAGTTTTTTGCAATATCGTATACTGGCTGCCTAATATCTTTAAGACGGAATTTTCCATCAAGAATAAAAATAGGAAAAGAATCCATAAACCTTTGTGATAAAGCACTTTCTATTTTTTTATAAATAAGGCTATAAGTTAATTCTTCTACTTTTGGCAGGTAAAAGCCCCTTTCATCTAAAAAATCCTCTCTTTTTAAACCTGTTTCTTTTCCCCAAACCTCTTCTTTTACTATGTCAGAATCTATTACGCGAACATCTCCAGAAAGACCTCTTGCTAATGCTAACGAAGCATAGCTTTTCCCTGAAGCTTCATATCCGCATAACATTATCACGTTCTTTGACATAATCTTACCTTGATGCCTATTTTTCTCAATTTTGGATTTATATATAAAGCTTTAAAGCAAAACCTTTTATTATAAACTGCAAAAACTGTAATAAACCGTAATTGGAGAAAATATGAAGCAGATAGAGAATTTCATAAGAGAACTGGGTTTTAGCGAATATGAGACAAGGACATATCTAACACTGAATATCCATGGTGTTTGCACAGCAGAAGAAATATCCAAGCTAGCCAATATACCGCTTCCTAGGGTATATGATACAATTAGCCAGCTTCAGGGAAAGGGATTCGTTCTGGTTACTAAAACAAGACCACAAAAATGCAAAGCAAACGACATGAATAGTGCAATAAGCAGCTATCTTGAAAGAAAAAGAAAAGACGTCAACAAGGATATAGATGAATTTTTAGAAAGATCGCAGAATCTAGATCTTTCTGTTCTTAAGCAAATTTCAAAACCTTCTGTGGAAGAAGACTGGAGAATATGGACTATACGCGGAAAAAACAACGCAGTTAAAATGAGACACGAGTTTGAGAACAAAGCAAAGAAAGAAATACTGATGTTTTCTGGCGATGCTTCTTTCATAAGAGAAGATTATCATGTCTTAGAAAAATTAATAAAAAACGGAGTAAAAATAAAGCATCTTTTGAAGGAACCAAAAAACAAGGAAAGTGAGGAAAATATAAAGAAGCTTAAGTCCATGGGTGTAGAAGTAAAAACAGGATATAGTGGCTCTCTAAGAGGTCAGATAATAGACGGAAAAAACGTTCTCACAGTTATGAAATATGGAAAGGATGAAGAAACAGGAATTCCTGGCAGCGAAAAGCAGTTCAGCTATGAAGTATTGATTTTAAACAATCCAGTATTTGTTAGCGTATTCAAGGAATATTTCGATATGAGCTGGAAAAATATTTAATCTTCTCCAAAAAGAGTCTTTGATCTTAAAACAGAATCAGATCCTCTTGTGGGGTTTATATGACCATTTGCTCTGCTAATTTCTTCTGGTATCTCGCTTTTTTCAAACATGTCAGTAAAGCAAGTGTAAAGTTTGTCAGCTAATATGCCGCCAAATGATCTTCCAGTTACGTTGTTTCCGTTAATAAACAAACTGAAAACAGTACTCCTTTCCCTTCCTCTCAATATTGTTCCTCTAGGCAGACAGCCAGCTAACTCTGCTGGCTCTGGTACGTATTTTCTTAAATCCACACCAGGATCATTTAAAACAAATTCTGATAATTCCTGAGACATGCTCATATTAGGATCCCCTGTTGCCAAAAGGATTTTAACATATGAAGTTTCATATTCTCCAGAAGGGTCTATTGTCAGAGACTCTAGATACTTCCAGATTTCCGTATTTTCTCTCCTGTCATCCCTATCTCTATATTTTGTCTTTCCTGTTTTCCAATTGATTAGTTTTTTAATGTCAACTATCTTTGCTAAATAATTCCTTGGTATTTCTCTTGAGCCTGATAAGAAGTATGGCTCATAATCAAGCATTACTATTTCTGGTCCTTCAAACCTGGCAATTGCTTCCTGCTCGCTTGATCTAAAGTCCCACAAGTTTTGAAAAAGTATTCCACCAGGACGTTCATGCAATTTTTCTAATGCTGCTAATATGTATCCTTCATTTCCCATATGGTATAAATTTAAATCACTTTGGACCATGCTTGCACTTCCATCAATAATTGACCATAGTCTATTAATATTCAATGGTTTTCAATTTTATTGGATAGAGTATATAAATGCTTTTGGTATAGCTTCAACAGGTAGATAGAATGAAGGTGCATGTTAACGTTCTTATATTAAAATACGAAGACAGAGAACCATTCATAGACGAGAGTGGACAGTCGTGGCTCTTTGACAATAACGCCAGACAAATATACATGGCAAAGGACCGCTATATCTTCTATACATTGGAGTTGGATAAATTAGGAAGAACCCAATCAACTTTTCCAGGACACGTATTTAACATGGACAGTGCAGATTATAGAGAGCATATGCCAGAGCTAAGGAAAATGGTTGTAGAGGTTTTTGACAAATATGGAATACATATGGACGAGGATAAAATGAAACCGATTAATGCCAAAACCTTCTGGAATTCAGAAAAAAACGATCTGGAAGCATACGAATTTTATGAAATTGGTTTTGAGTATGTGGATATGTCTAATCTAATGGGAAAAACCAAAAGATTGAAATGGATTCGTGATGATGTTGGAGTGTATGAAAGCATAGCTAATTTTGAGATTTGAGAGAAAACGCTTTTAAAAGGATAACTTTCAATTATTCGACAGGTATCAACGCTTATTGGTATGAATCCTTCAAAACATGTCAAAAAAATGAGAATAAGGGCAAATGCGCTCTTAGAAAAGGACAACTTTGTTTTAGTGAATTCTATATTGTCTGAAATAGGAAGATTAGAGTTTCCAAACATCAGGGAGATATACAAATTCAATCCTGATGTAGTGGAAAATTATTCCAGTTTGCTCCTTAATGGGATGGATGAAAAAATAAATGAAACAAAAGAACTTAAAAAAAGATTATCAAGACATGTTAATAACATGGGTTTTGGAGACGTTACCCCTGGTAAACTAAATTATTATCACCATGGAATTCTATTGCCTGGTGATGAGGGATACTTGAACAAATTCGAAACATTGGATTTGTTTTATTTGCTTCATGATTTTGGAGACATAAATGCAAAAAAAACAAAATTAACTCATGGGGAAATGACCCCATGGGGCTATACTTGGATAGAGTTCGATACAGTCAAAGAGTATCTAAAGAATAAGCGCTCTTGGGTTATTGAAACTATTAACCCGTTAAACCGAGAGAAAACATAGCAAACCTTTATAAATAACTATGTTATATTTTATTCTACGTTGTTACAGATTAGTTTCAAAAAGTATTTATTAACAGTAATATATATAAATATATAAATTCGGTGATATGTTGATTAACGTCCTAAATCATGACATGGTTCCAGAGCACACAGTCATGTCAAAACAAGAGCAAGAAGAGCTTCTCGAACGCCTTAATGTTACAAGGGAAAAACTACCTAAAATTTTGGATTCTGACACTGCTTTAATAGAGCTGAAATTTAAAACAGATGATATCATAAAAATAAAAAGAAAATCAGTTGTTGCAGGTGAATCCATTTATTATAGGGTTGTTGTTAATAGATAGTGGTTATAGTTTTGTTAACCGTTATCGAGTGGTATGCTCTTTTTTGCTGGCCGTTAATCAAAATGGTTTGAGCAACGATTAGAGGGGCGTATGTCATATTTACCTATAATTAAGGGCTATGAGAAGCAAGTAGGATGGGCTGATTTTCAGATTAATTCTTTCAATAATTTTGTTAACGGCGGAATGCAGAAGATTATTGATGAAATCGATGTTGTTAACCTAACACCAGAGCTTGGCGACCTTAAGCTTAAATTCGGTAAAGTTGATGTTGGAAAAACAGTAATAAAGGAAGCTGATGGCTCTACAAGACAAATATTCCCAAATGAAGTGAGGATAAGAAATCTGACATATTCTGCACCTATATGGGTGACAATAACCCCTATTATAAACGGCATACAAGAAAAATCAGAAAAGGTGCATATAGGCGACTTGCCTGTTATGGTAAAATCATGCTTATGCTCTACTTTTGAACAGGACAGAGAAAGGCTGATAGAAATGAATGAGGATCCTGACGATCCTGGAGGCTATTTCATTGTTAATGGAACAGAAAGAGTTTTGGTCCTTATAGAAGAGATAGCATCCAACAAGCCAATTTTTGAGAAATCCAAAGACGACATATCAGTAAGAATCAATTCTGAAAAATCAGGTTTCAAGCAAAGACATATAATTGAAAGGAAACCTGAAGGTGATGTTGTTATTTCCTTTGCCAATATAAGAAAACTTTCTGTATTTGTGTTGCTAAAGGCTCTTGGAATGGAAACAGACAAAGAAATATGTGATAACGTATCAAGTGATCCGAGAATACTAAATGAAATTTATACCAATCTTTTTGAAACAGAAGCCAACAACAAAGAAGAAGCTATAGAATACATAGGCAAAAAGCTCAGAGTGACAGAAGATTACAGAGAGGAAAGAGTAAAGCAAATTCTTGACAGGTATCTTCTTCCTCACATAGGACAAGAAACAGAGAGAAGATATGAAAAAGCACAATTCTTAACAAAAATAATAAAGAAAACTGTTGCACTATCGCTTGGCATGATAACAAGCGATGATATCGATCATTATTCCAACAAAAGGCTATTGATGTCATCAGAATTGCTAGGACAGCTCTTCAGATCCATTCTTCTTGGAAGATGGGGACTGCTTGCAAAAATGACATACAATTATCAGAAACTGGTTAAGAGAGGCAAACAGCCCTCAATACAGGGAATAATTGAGGCAAATGCCGTAACAAAACAAGTTCTTTCATCTGTTGCAACTGGAAACTGGATAGGTGGCAGAACCGGTGTTTCACAGCGATTGGACAGAAGTTCTTACATAAAAACAGTCTCTCATTTAAGATCAATAATATCCCCGCTCACATCAACACAGGAGCACTTCAATGCAAGGCAGATTCATCCAACAGAATGGGGGCGTTTGTGCCCTGCAGAAACTCCTGAAGGGTCATCAATAGGTTTGAGAAAACACCTTGCTCTTCTAACGGAAATAACAATAGGAGAGGATGATATTGAAAACGAAAAAATAGTTAAATTGATATCTTCATTGGAATAGGAAAAATAGAATATGGCTAAGACTAAAAAACCAGTAGTGAAGAAAAATATTAAGCCAAAGGCTATAAAAAAATCCGTAAAAACCAAAACACATGAGAAACCCAAAACAATAACAAAGTCTACAAAAACGGTTTCTAAGCAAGTTGCTAAAAAACCAGAAACAGCAGACATTTATTTCAACGGAAAATACATGACTGTTACCAGCAACCCAGACAAATTTGTTAATGAGCTCAGAAAAAAAAGAAGAATGAATCTTATATCGCATAAAATGAATGTTGGCTATTACAAACAGTTTGGAGAGATTAGAATATCAACAGAATCTGGAAGAGCCAGACGTCCTCTTATTATAGTTGAAAATGGCAAGGCAAGACTTACACAGGAGCATGTAAAACAAATTGTTGAAAACAAAATAGAATGGAAAGATCTTGTTAAAAAAGCTATTATAGAGTACCTTGATGCTGATGAAGAAGAAAACGCATATGTTGCAATTATACCCGAGGATATTACAGCAGATCATACTCATGTTGAAATTAACCCAATAGTAATGCTTGGCATTTCATCTACATTTATTCCATACCCTGAATACAACAGAGGAGACAGAGTCAATTATGGCGTAAAAATGATAGGTCAGGCTATAGGGTTTATGGCCAAGAATTTCCTTGCCAGAATGGATACAAAGTTCAATGTTCTTTCTTATCCGCAGTCGCCTTTAATGGACACAGAAACAAGCGACGTCTTAAACAATTATCCTGGCGGACAAAACATTGTTGTTGCCATAATGTGTCATGATGGTTTCAATCTAAATGATGCTATTGTTTTAAACAGGTCTTCTGTTGAAAGAGGGCTTTTCAGATCATTTTATTTCAGAACGTATGAGACAATCAAAAAGAGATATTGGGGCGGACAGGAAGATGAAATAATGATTCCAGATCCTGGAATTAAAGGTCATAGAGGCGAAGAATTTTATGCTGATCTTTCAGAAGATGGAATAGTAAATCTGGAAACAAAAGTAGAATCTGATTCTGTGCTGATTGGCAAGGTGTCTCCTTTACGTTTCCTTTCGGATAAAGGATTCACAGCAGACATAGAAAACAAGAGAGAAACTTCTGTAACAGTTAGATACGGAGAAAGGGGAATAACAGATAATGTTTTGATAACAGAAACTCCTGAAGGCAGCAGATTAATAAAAGTAAGAATAAGAGATCAGAGAATACCAGAGCTTGGAGACAAGTTTGCTTCACGCCACGGACAGAAAGGCGTTGTCGGTCTTTTGGTTCCTCATGAAGACATGCCGTTCACAGAGAACGGTGTAGTTCCTGATATTGTTTTCAATCCTCACGCAATTCCTTCCAGGATGACAATAGGACAATTGCTAGAACTCCTTGGAGGAAAGGCTTCATCTTTATCTGGAAAGAAAACTGGAGCAACAGCCTTTAATCATATAAAAGAAGGAGAACTGCGAAACATGATGAATAAGCTCGGATTCAGAGACGACGGTAAAGAAGTTTTGTACGATGGAAAAACCGGAAAGATGTACAATATTCTCATATTCACTGGCATATCATATTACATGAAACTTGACCATATGGTAGCTAACAAAATACACGCAAGATCAAGAGGTCCTGTAACTCTGCTAACAAAACAGCCAACCGAAGGAAGGGCAAAGAGAGGAGGGCTAAGAGTTGGAGAAATGGAACAGCAATGTTTGCTTGGTCATGGAGCAGCCCTAACCCTAAAGGAAAGATTCGATTCTGATAGCAGTGCATTCCCAATCTGTAAAAAATGCGGACTGATTGCAACTCATGATGTTTTGAGAGGAAAGGTTTACTGCGCATCATGCAAGGGATCTGAAGTTACTTGGATAACCACTTCTTATGCTTTCAAGCTGACTCTTGATGAGTTCAAGGCAATGGGTATATACCCTAAATTAATAGTGAGTGAGGATTAAATGCCATATATTAAAGAAATAGATTTTAGCATATTGTCGCCTGAAATGATTAGGCTAATGGCTAGAGTTAGAATTGTAAGCTCTGATCTTTACGATGCTGATGGTTATCCCGTAGAAGGAGGAGTAATGGATCCAAGACTGGGTGTCATAGATCCTGGACTTCACTGCAGAACATGCAATGGTGGCATAGGAGAATGTCCTGGTCATTTTGGATACCTGGAATTAGCAAAGCCTGTTATACATGTGCTCTACACAAAATTTGTATACCATCTTCTGAAGCTAACGTGCAGAAAGTGCAACAGAATTATGATAAAAGATAAGGCCACTGAAAAATCGCACTTAATCCAGCCGCTAAAATGCCCGCATTGCAATGCCAATCAAAAGAAAGTGAGTTTCATAAAACCGTACACGTATTACGAAGACAAAACAGAATTGTCACCTACTGATGTTAGAGAGCGTTTCGAAAAAATACCAAATAATGATCTTAAGAAACTTGGTATACTGGGAGGAAGACCAGAATGGCTTATAGTAACTTTATTCCCAATACCTCCAGTAACAATGAGGCCTTCTATAACATTGGAAGGCGGTGAAAGATCAGAAGATGATCTTACGCATAAATTGGTTGATATTGTTAGAATAAACCAGAGCCTGAAAGAAAATATAGACATAGGGGCTCCAGACTTTATTTTGAACGATTTAGCAGAACTTGTACAGTACCACATATCAACTTACTTTGATAACGAACTTACAGGTGCCCCATTAGCCAGGCATAGATCTGGAAGAGCTTTGAAGGGACTTGTTCAAAGACTAAAGGCAAAAGAGGGCAGAATAAGAGGAAATCTTTTAGGAAAAAGAGTTAACTTTTCTGCAAGGACTGTTATTTCTCCTGATCCAAAAATTTCCATAAATGAAGTTGGTGTACCTGAAATAATTGCAAAAGAATTGACTTTGCCAGAATATGTTTCGCTTGGAAACATAAAAGACATTAGAAATCTCATAAAAGAAGGAAAGGTTAATTATGTCGAAAGGCCTGATAAGAGAAGATTGAAAGTAACAGATACTAATAAAGATGACCTTGTAAAAAACATTGATGTTGGCTGGATTGCTGAAAGAAGAATACAGGACGGAGACATATCACTTTTCAACAGGCAGCCAAGTCTGCATAGAATGTCTATAATGGCGCATAAAATAAAAATAATGCCTTACAGGACATTCAGATTAAACCCAAGCGTTTGCCCACCTTATAATGCTGATTTTGATGGGGATGAAATGAATCTTCATATCCCGCAGAACGAAGAAGCAAAAACAGAAGCAGAGTTCTTAATGCAGGTGCATAAAAACATAAACTCTCCTCGTTTTGGCGGACCGATAATAGGTATGGATCTTGACCAGATATCAGGAATGTACTTGCTGACTAGTAAAGGAACTGAACTGGACAGAGAATCATCAGCACAGCTTTTATCAAGTGCAGGAATTGATATTGAATTACCAAACAATGAAAAATTCACAGGAAAGGATATTTTCACGCAACTTTTACCAAAAGGACTGAACATAGAATTCAGGGCCAGCTGCTGCAAACACTGCGATCACTGTTTAAAAAGCAACTGTGAAAATGATGCATGGGTTGAAATCAAAGATGGCGTCTTGAAAAAAGGAGCGATTGATTCAGCTGGTGTTGGTGCAATGAAAGGCAAGATACTGGCCAAATTAAACAAAATATATTCCTCAGAAGATATAAGAAATTTCATTGACAACGCAGGAAGATTGGGTGTTGCCTTCCTGATGGTAAGAGGATTCTCTCTGGGAATATCAGATCTTGATGTTTCAAAAGAAACTACTAACAAAATCAGAAAAGAAATAATGCAAACAGAAATTGAAGCCAACGAGCTTATTAATAGTTATAAGAGAAAAGAGCTGCAAGCTCTTCCTGGATTAACACTAAAACAATCATTAGAGATGCAGATACTTAACAAGCTATCCACAGGCGTTAGCAATGCCGGTGATATAATAGCTAAAAATATAAAGAAAAGCGACATTCTTAACATGGCAATTTCTGGCGCAAAAGGATCATTCATTAACACAACACAGATGGCTGCTGTTGTCGGTCAAGAAACAATATTAGGCAAGAGGATAAAACGCGGATACTTTGGTCGAACGCTTTCACATTTCAAAAAGGGTGACATATCACCAAAATCACAAGGATTTGTTTCAAACGGATTCAAAAACGGCTTAGAACCAATTGAACTTTTTTGGAATATAATGAACGGCAGGGAAGGTCTGATGGATAAGTCTTTGAGAACAAGAAAATCTGGTTACATGCAAAGAAGATTAATTAATGCTCTTCAGGATCTTAAAGTATCACCTGATCACACCATTAAAAACTCTGTGGGTGAAATCATACAATTTGTTGCTGGTGAAGACGGACTGGATCCATCAAAATCTGATTGGGGCAAATTTGATTGGAAAGAAGGAATAAGAGGAAGAATATGAAGACACTACCTCCATTGATAAGAGATGAAGTAGAGGAATATATAAAAGAGAAGAAATTCACTCCTCAGCAAAAAGAGAAGCTAATAAAAATAGTCAAAGAACTTTATACAAAAGCAAGATATGATTCTCAGGAAGCAGTTGGTATAGTCGCTGCACAATCACTTTCAGAACCTGCCACACAGATGACTATGCGTACATACCACTTCGCAGGCACTGCTGGCATACAGGTAACTCTTGGTCTTCCAAGGATACTTGAAGTGTTTGATGCCAGAAAGGAACCAAGAACACCTACTATGATGGTTTATCTGGATAAGGAAAATGGCGAATTGGATAGTGTAAGAAAAATCGCTGAGAAGATTAAGGAAATAAAGTTAAGAGATATTATTATTTCAACTATTATGGATCTAACAGCTTCTGGAATACTATGCAAGCTTGATGTTGATAAAATAAAGAAATTGGAAATAGAGATAGAAAAGCTTCCAAAATTAATCAAAATCAGAAACGTTGACATTAAACTTAAAGAAGACACTTTATATATTTCACCTAAAAAGAAAGAGATGAAAGGTCTTCACAAACTGAAATACGCCCTTTTAGAGAGCCATGTAAAGGGCATAAAAGGCATATCCCAGGTCGTTGTAACAAAGGACAAGGGAGAGTGGGTTATCAACACAATGGGTTCAAGCTTAAAGAAAGTGTTTGACATAAACGGTGTTGATGCTAATCGCACAATAACAAACGATCTTTTTGAAATTTATCACGTTTTAGGTGTAGAAGCAGCCAGAAACGCAATAGTAAAGGAAGCAAAATACATAATGGATGAGCAGGGACTTAATGTTGATATAAGATACATATTGCTTTTGGCAGATACGATGACTAAAGAAGGAGATATCAGAGCAATAGGACGTTACGGAATTAGTGGGCAAAAAGCATCTGTTCTTGTAAGAGCATCTTTCGAGGAGACCAAGAAACACCTAATAAACGCATCTATACATGGTGAAAAGGACATGCTTACCGGTACAATAGAGAATATTATGATGAACCAGGTAGCGCCTATAGGTACAGGTTCATTTGAACTTCTGGGCAAAATACCTGATATTATGAAGAAAACAGAAAAAACAGCTCCAAAAAAGAAGCCAGCAGCAAAAAAAACTGCTAAGAAGAAATAACCGGTACAGGGTAAACTATTTATAAATATAACTTAGCTAATAATGGTAATATGATTACGAAAGAAGTTGAAATTCCTGAAGGTGTCAATGTATCCTATAAGGATAATTTCCTAGCTGTAAAAGGATCAAAAGGAGAGGTAAAGCGGGAATTCTCAGATTCTAGACTGAAAATGGAGATTAAAGGCAATATTATAAAAATAACATCTTCAGATCAGAGAAGAAAATCAAAAGCTTTGCTTGGAACATGGACTGCTCACACGCGCAATATGTTAGTAAGCGTTAACAACAAATGGGAAGCCAAGCTAAGGGGTGTTTATTCTCATTTTCCAATGAAAATTAATGTCGACCAGCAAACTAATCGTGTTGTTATTCAGAACTTTTTAGGAGAGCGTTCTACACGCTATTCTAAGATACTGGAAGGTACAGAAGTTGAAATTAAAAATAATGAAGTTACAGTTACAGGTTTGGATCGCGATAGGGTTGGTCAAACAGCTGCAAACATAGAACAGGTGACAAGAGTAAGAGGATATGATAAAAGAGTATTTCAAGACGGTATACACTTGGTGCAAAAAACCAAACTAGTTGAGTTGGGTGAATAATATGGAAGCTAAGAAAATTCATGTTAGAAAAGAAGTGAAATCTAAGTTAAAGCTTAGAAAAAAAATAAAGAAAAAGAAACCCGAATTCAAGAGACAGGAACAATGGAGATACAAGAGACTTAAGAAAGGATGGAGAAAACCAAAAGGCATTGATTCCAAATTAAAAAAAGGTAAAAAATCTCGTGGTAAGACAGTTAGGCCAGGATACTCTTCACCAATATCTGTTAGAGGTTTGACAAAATCCGGTCATAAAATCGTTAGAATTCATAACGTCAAAGATGTAGACAAAATTCAGCACGCAAATGAAGTTGGTTTGATTGCTTCTGGAATAGGCGCAAAAAAAAGAGCAGAAATAATAAAATATGCTGAAGAAAAAAATGTTCATATAATGAACAAAACCTTTTAGTAGTTTCATATTCAAAAGATAGTAAAGGAAAAGATGATAATATGAGAAGCATGTTTCATAACAAATGTCCACTATGTGGCACATCAGGAAAAAACTGGCAGAAAAAGCCAGAAGTGTTTGTTTGCCCCAGCTGTTCGTCAGTTTTCTCACGTTTCGGTCTAGTACTAGAAACTCAAAACGAAACACAAGAATTGTGGAATTGAAACCCTTTAGAAAAGTGTTTCATCCCAAAGATTCCATTTTACTTTTATTTTATCTTGTTGTTACAAGATGCCCGTCCTTTGTTATTATAATAGTGTGCTCTGCCTGCGATATTGGGGAGTTGTTAATATTGCGCAAAATAGGATAGGTTTCTAGAGCCATTGCTCCTTCTAATTGTCTCATGGCCAGTGCAACTTTTATTGGCGAAAACTTTTTGTAAAGCCAACGTTTTGCAAAAGGCAATTGCTTGAATTCGTCTCTGGCTGTTGCTAATATTTCTCTAGCTTCTTTCAATCTAACAGGCCGATCTTGCAAATATCTGTATATCTCAGTAGTTCCGCTCTCTTTAACCTGTGAGTTGCTTTCAACTAGGAAAGGTTCCAATGCAATCACATCCCCTTCCTTAAAGGCATGCGTTGAATCGTTATCTACATTTAGAATAGAAGGCTGTCCATGAAATATATATTTATCCAATGTATGACCAGTGAGATTTAAAATCAAACCGTAACCCCTTTTTTCTGCTGCAGATGATATTGTTTTGCCAATTTTTGCTACTGTTACGCCAGGTTTTAAAATTTTAATTGCTTCTTCTAAAACTTCTTGGTTAGCTTTTACAAGCGGATTGTTATTTGAACAATAAGTGAATGCCATATCACCAATATATCCATCAACATGCACTCCTATATCTATCTTTACAATATCACCATCTTTGATTTCTCTCTCATCATTAAATCTTGGTGTATCATGCGCTGCTATATTATTAATAGAGATATTTACAGGAAAAGCTGGCTTACCACCGCGTTTTTCTATTTCATTCTCAATAAAATCTGCAAGCTCTAGGATTTTCATTCCTGGTTTTATTTTTTTCAAAACATCTTCTCTTATACTGGCTGTTATAGAGCCAGCTTTCTTATACTTCTCCAGAATTTTTTCTTCCATACAATATTTTTCCTTATGAGATATAAAAATGTTTAGGCAACTTTATTAACTAATTAAAACAATAATAAAATACAAACAAAAATCATATTAAAAAAATCTCAAATATTTTTGGAGGTATTAGAATGGCAAAGAAAAAAGCAGCAAAGAAGGGTGGAAAGAAGAAGAAAAAATAAATAAATTTAATATATTCTTCTTTTCCTTTTAATTTTTAAATTTTTAACAGGCTCATTACTTCTTGGTGCATTTTTGTTCCATTAGTTGCAAGAAGATTAGGCGAATCCATTATCCATTCATTACCTTTCCAATCGGTTACCTTTCCTCCTGCTTCTCTTACGAGAATGATGCCAGGTATTACATCCCAAGAAACTATATCTGGTCGCAACACCACATCATTTCTGCCAGATGCTAAGTAAGCAAGATCCAAGCCACCAGAACCCAATTGCCGGAATGCTCTGGCCTTCATTTTAAAAGTTGTGAATAATCTTTCTATTTCTTTTATACTGCCTGTAGTATTTTTATGACAAAAGTTAACCAGTGTTTTCTTCAAATCCTTGTTTTTAGAAACCTTTATCTTTTCTCCATTAAGAGCTGCACCACTGTTGCTCTCTGCCATAAAAAGCTCCTTGGAAATTGGATTGTAAACAATGCCCAAAACTATCTTTTTCTTTAAAACCAAACCAACTGATACGCAGAAAAACGGTATTCTAGTAGCAAAATTAGTTGTTCCGTCAAGAGGATCAAAATACCATGTATAATCAGACGATGTCTGTTTTTGCTTGCTCTCTTCTGATATTATATTATGCTCTGGAAACTTTTCTCTTATAGTGCTGAGAAGAATCTCATTGGATTCTTTATCCACATTCGTAACTATATCATGCCAGTTGTTTTCTTTGATATCTATTTCCTCTATATGGCCATAATTGCTTCTTATCAGCTTTCCTGCACGTTTAACTGCTATTAGAGCAGTATCAACAAGATCTTGCATATACCACCAAATCAAACTAATATTATTTTTAAGTTATTAATAATTATGATATCCTATAAACGCGATACTTTCATAGATGAGCAGCTCATAGACATTAGTAGAAAGACTAAAATGGACCATGTAGACGTATCGCGTGTTGTGGCGCTTCGCAGCTTCGGTACAAAGAGCAGGAGAATCATTGCACGCTGTCACGTGCTCTCCAGAGCCTTCCAGGAGGCCCTGGGTCTGGACACGCATTATGTCATAGAAGTGATTTCAGAGCAGTATGACAGGCTTAGCGAGGAGGAAAAGACAAAAACACTCATCCATGAGCTCATGCATATACCCAAAGCGTTTGGCGGAGGCTTCAGACACCACGATCATGTTACCAGAAGAAACGTGGATAAATTATATAGAATTTATCTGCAAAATTCTATTCTCCCATCACTTGAATAATAACTTTTCTTTCTCTGGCCGGAACATCAAAATCCATAACAACAATCTGTTGCCATGTACCTAAAAACATTTTTTTGTCTTCAAAAGGAACAGTTATTCCTGGACCAGTTATTGTTGCCTTGACGTGAGACTTACCATTGTCGTCTCCCCAGGTTTCAGTGTGCTTATATTTTATATCTGAAGGAACGAGACGTTCGTACGCATCTTCCACGTCTTTAACAAGATTTGGTTCAAATTCTATAGTGGACACACTAGCAGTAGAACCAGGAACAAATATAGTAACAATACCGTTTTTTATTTTACTCTTTTCAATAATCTCAGAAACTTGTTTAGTTATATCTATTATATCTGTTTCAGGTTTTGCTGATACTGTTATGGAAGAAGTCTTTACAGCCATGTAATCGATTATTAAATCATTTTAATAAATATAAACTTATGGTAGACATTGTTAATGCCACTGTCAGCGCAACAACACAGTTTGTAACATGGTCACAGACAATGGTTGAAACAACCGGTTACTTAGGTGTGTTTCTTGTCTCTTTGATAGGCAGCGCTAGCATTTTTTTCCCAGTGCCCGCATTTATTGTTATATTTGCTGCAGGAGTCTTTTTGAATCCCTGGTTAGTTGGTTTGATTGCAGGAATCGGTTCAGCCATAGGAGAGCTGACAGGATATCTGCTAGGTTTTGGTGGAAGAAAGGTAGCTGAAACTAAGTATGAAAAACAACTGGAAAAAACAAAAAAATGGGTTGACAGAAGAGGAGCTTTTTTTGTTATATTCTTGTTTGCACTAACTCCTCTGCCTGATGATATTGCAGGAATAATAGCAGGCGTAATAGAGTATGACATCAAGAAGTTTTTCATCGCAACTTTGATAGGTAAAATAATATTAAGTGTTGGCATAGCACTAGCCGGCTTCTATGGAATGAACTGGATTTTAGGTCTGATTGCTTTTTAGCAATTAGAATATTTAACCCAGCTCATAACAATAATTAAACAATGAATAGAGGAACTTTTGTTGGAAGGAAGAAGGGATTTATATTATCAATGGACGCACTCATGGCAATTGGATTATTGCTAACGCTCTCTTTCTTTATTTTGAGCTTAAGTTTTGTTTTTCCATCAGCAGACCTGCGCTATCACAGATTTTATTACATTGGCAAAGACATGCTTAATGTTGTTGAAAACATGAAGATGTCTGCTTTATCAGATTATCCTAATGAATTTCCCTTGGTTCAGCAGTATCTAAATGATGGTATTTTAGTAGAGGAAGACCTTAACAAAACATTTTTGGATATCATAGGATCTTTTTGGTCAAGCACAGAGACTGAAGGTTATGCAAAGAATCTAACAGAAGAGACATTAAATGTTTTATTCCCATCAAAAATGAGCTATCGAATTGTTCTGGGAAACAATATTATTTACGAGCAAAATATAACAGAAAAAAACTATGTAGCCAGGCTATCAACTATTGTTTCTGGGTTCGAGCGTGGAAAACCAAGCTCAGGCTATATGGCAAGGGTGTATATAACAAAACTGAACAAGATATCATCTGATTATATCTATTTTGGCGGTTATGAAGGTGATGGCAATATATCCAAAACATTAAATCTTACGACATTCGATTCTATACAGGAAGTTTACATGGAACTGAATGCAGGAAGCAATTTCACTCTTTATGTAAACGGAAACAGCTTGGGAGAATATGCAAGGGGCATTACCGGCGAAGATAACATGTCGACAGACAAGTGGATGGTATGCAACACGACATACAATCCAACTTACTGTTCCTATTTTGTAGAGGGCAAGAATTCTATTACCTTTAATTTCACAGAATATGATAACAGCTATATTGGAGGAGGATATATAAAAATTAAATATGATAGCTCCAATCTGAATCAAGTATCTGCTGATAGTCTCGGTCAGAACGCAACACAGACTTATTGGCTGCCAGGAATAGACGGCATCATAAATCTTTATTCATCTTTTTATGTTCCAGGCTCTTTAAACTCCATGGACATATTCCTTGATTATGTAAGCAACTACACTGTTTATCTAACCATTGGTAATGCAACCATATACGAAAGCAGTAATCCGCAGCATGTTAGAGCCAACATAACTGATCAGGCAATAAAAAACAATATTAGTTCATGGGGATTGGATTACGGAGTATTGAGCAATAGAACTATTCCTATCAGAATGGGTTTAAGGAATATAACATATGTGCTATACAGCAGGTTAGGCGCAGACACTTTCTCAGTAACTGACATATCAGGCAGTATGGATTATGACAGTGGTGTTTCTAAAGAGAATGTTTTGCTTTGCGAATATGAGTGCTGCGGATGGCTTGGCTGCGGCAATGACGTTGATCCATGCGAAGTTGAATCTGATGCAGAGTGCGTAGATGCTGTTTGTGGTGATTGCCCTTGGTACAGATCGACTGAAACAGATTATGAAACTTACAACGGTTCTATAAACTACACCAAGCTTGAAGTTGCTCAAGACGCAAACAAGGCTTTCATTGACAGAATACTAAACTTAACCAACACATTAGTGGGCTTAACTTCTTACGCCACAAGCTTAAGTGATGTTCATGATCTTTCAGATAACAAAGCATCTCTCTTTAACCAAATAGATCAGTACAACGCAAATGGATGGACTTGCATATGCTGCGGAATGCAGGAAGCAGAAGACAGAATGATAGCTCAGAGTAATGCTTCAAGATTTAGAGCAATGGTTGTGATGAGCGACGGTGAAGCTAATGTAGAATGCACTCCGTATAATGTTTGTTCAGGAAGTCAATCATGCATACAGCGATCAAAACAGGATGCGATAGATATAGCATGCGATGCCTGGAATAACAACAACATAACAGTTTATACAATTGGTTTCGGTAGTGACGTGGATGAAGATACTCTGCAGTCAATAGCTGATTGCGGTAACGGCCAATATTATTACTCTAACACCAGCGAGCTAAGCGCTGTTTATGAGGATATAGCTGAAGAAATACTAAATGCCAGTTTTGTTGCACAAACTGTAAAGGTAGAAGGTAACTCAACAACGCTTAATACAACATTATTTTCAAATTCTTACATAAGATTTAATTACACCTCTGTAGCAGAAGAGTTTGGCTATAGTGAAATTTCATTGACTTTTGAATCCAAACGGCTCAGAGACTCCACTGGAGAAGATTTGATTACTGATAATGTCACTGGAACCAAGGAAGGATGGTATTTCGTGCCAAATTCCACAGAAGTTATTGATTCAAAAATGACATCTTATTCATCCAGATTCTGGACAGATAGATTGTACGTAAAAAATGAAGACATGCCTGATTATGAAAGGATTTACTGGCTGGATGACTATAAAATGGATTACACTGATCTTGGAGATCCTTTCATTGTGCAAATACCTGTAAACTATGTAGCGTCTGGAAAAAACAATTCAGTTAAAATCGGCACCAGCATAGATCCATTTAACTTTACAGGCGGGTCACCAGACGACAAGGTGATATACACTGTAAAAATTGAAATTGGAAGAGAAGGATATAGCGATGTTTTCCCAAAGGCAAAAGGCTCTACACAAACTATATGGTATGATAAGGATCAGGACAGCGTACCTGATGGCTCTTCTAGCGTACAAATAGGTTCTGATCCGTCTGATATCTTTGATCCTATGAACGATTCTATAGACGACGCATTCACAAGATTATTGGACAGCTTAAATTTCATAGACGATACAGGAGATGATGACGGCAGCCAAACCAATCCCATTGATCTTGAGATGGTATCTGAAATAAGCTTTGATACGCTATTTGTGTCAGGAGTTCCTTCGCTGTGGGGACCAAGTAAATTTGAAATAATAGTATGGGCTTGATATGATGGAAAAAAAGCAGTTTAGAGGGCAGATCTATTCTCTGATAGCAATACTAATAATAGTACCGCTCTTAATCTTTTTAGTTTTTTTCCTTGGATTTTCTTACAACATCTCATACGGTTCCCTGGAAAAAATAGTAGCTGATCAAATAAACGATGTCGCAAATGACATGGAAAATGACTTTGAAAGGGCGATTAAAATATCAGGGAAAAGGGCTCTCATATCTGCTGCAAACCATATAATCATAAATGGTGTTGAGCTATCTAACTCTACAGAAACAGTTAAAGAACTCATGTTATACGGAACGCTTGACGGTAATGAGCATTTGCTTATGAGAAACAATACACTAAACTACTGGCGAGATGAGATATTAGGGGTGTATACAGGATTTGATACTAATCTGAATTTCAGTGGCTTGGATGTCACCAATTATGATGGCCTTCATATCAAAGCTACAATTAATATGGTTATTAACGTTACTAGTCCGGCACAAGAAGCTGGCATAGACAAGGATATAATAAAAGAAATTCTGATATCAACAGAACAGCTTGAAGATGTAGTCTTTGCTCTAAACACTGGTGGTTTTGTTTCACGCATTATAAAGAGATACCCTTATCCTTATCACACGAAGAAAATAGTTACTGGCAGCACTGGTTCTGGAGAATCTTGTTCCGGCAACATAACATTCGATTCAGCTTATTCAGGTTCTGACAAATCACAGAGGATACTCGTAACAAATGATGCAACCGGCGTATCCGGTTTTGCTGGAGTGGTCTCAGAAGGGGCAAGCGCACCAAGCGTTTCTTGTTATTTGCTAAACGCCAATGATGCAATAAATCTAACAAATATAACTATCATCGAATCTGGCTACAATAAAACATTTTTAGATAACAATACAAAGGCTCTTTGGTCATTACCAGTAGAGACAATTTTAAATGAAAAGTATTATTCTAGCTTTGCTGGTGACACTGGTCCGAATATATTAATGAGATTAGAGAATAACATATCGCAAATACAGAGCAGTTTCGAAACGTTTGTGAATGTCCCGGAAATTCAAAGTTTAGCAGGCTCTAGTTATCTTTCAACCAATCCGTCCCAGTCAGTCGTGGAATATAAATACTTCTCAAGCCAAAATTATAATGGAAATACTGTTCGAGGTTTTCCTTCATGGTTTAAGATAGATTCTCAAGATGCTTTAAAATATGAACTAGATGAATTAATATAATAATTAGGTGTGCAATTTGGCAAAAAAAGAAAAGGAAAATACCATTAAAGATCCAACCCATATAGAAACAGATATTGATAAGCTGTTAAAAATGATTCTAAAAAACGAAAAGGTTATGCTTTCTGAAGCTGTCTCAACATTTGGCGTTTCAAAAGAGGTAATAGAAGAGTGGGGCAACATACTTGAAAGTAATAGTCTAATAGAAGTTCACTACCCCATAATAGGCGAGCCAAGTTTGCAGGTTATAAGGGAAAAGAAAGAAAAATTAAAAAAAAGTGAAAAGAAAAAGGATGTCAAGATTAGGCTTCCAGAAAAAGCTCCCAAAGAATTAGAAAAACAAGAATCTATAAAACCAAAGAAAAAAAAATTCAATAAAAAAATTGGTGCAATTACAACTGCAATTATTGCCATATCTTTAGTTTTATTGGCTCTATACTTTACGGGATACGGCACTTCATTATTCGAATCAATAAGTTACTTCATGAATATCTATTTGCCCCAGCTTGGAGAATATAGCATGCTTGCAAAAACTTACCTACTTTTAATAGTAATCGTACCAATAATTATTATTATAACAGGGTTCTTAACCCTTAAAAAATACAACGTAAATATAAAATCTTTTCGATTGGGTAGAAAATGAAAAGAACATTAGAAAAATACAGAATGGTAGTTGATGACATACCTGTTAACATTAGGATTTACGAAGACTCCGCCGAATTTGTTCCTATTTATGAAGTAACTTTTCCACAGCTAGAGGAAGCTACTACTGCTGCTCTTGAAAAGGTTAGAGAAAAACTGATAACAGAAATAATAATAGAGCCAAGTGAAATTATAGATCCAAGAGAGTATAAGCAGCTAAGAGACAAATTCATAAAAAAAGCAGGCGAGTTGATAGAAAAGGAACTTCCAACAGTAGCGCCAAATGAGAGAAAAATACTAATGGGAACGCTTCTGCATCATTCTCTGGGTTTAGGTTACATCGAAATGCTTCTTGACGATCAAAAACTCGAAGAAATTGTTATCAATAGTTCTAAAGAACCGCTCTGGGTTTATCATATCAAACGTGGCTGGTTAAAAACCAATCTTTCTGTTGAATCAGAGGCGAAAATATACAACTACGCATCTTCCGTAGGAAGGAGAGTCGGTACGCAAATAACTAATCTTAATCCTTTAATGGATGCGTATCTTCCAAGCGGAGACAGGACCAATGCAACGCTTTTTCCAATAAGCTCTTCTGGTAACACAATGACTATTCGAAAGTTCGCCAGAAGACCATGGACTATTACAGATTTCATAGAGCTCAAAACAATAACATCAGAAGCAGCTGCTTTCCTATGGCTAGCTATTCAATACGAACTGAATATTCTTATCGCAGGTGGCACTGCATCTGGTAAGACGTCACTGCTTAACTCGCTTACATGCTTCATACCACCAAACCACAGAATTATTTCAATAGAGGACACAAGAGAGATACAGCTGCCAAAATACCTTCACTGGGTACCTCTCACAACAAGACCTCCTAATCCTGAAGGAAAAGGAGAGATAACAATGCTTAATTTGATGATAAACGCTCTGAGGATGAGGCCTGACAGAGTGATAGTAGGCGAGATGAGGAGAAGAAAGGAAGCTGAAGTTTTGTTCGAAGCTATACACACAGGCCATTCTGTGTACTCAACAGTGCACGCTAACACTGCTGAAGAAGCTTACAGACGTCTTGTTAATCCTCCTATAGGAATACCTCCAGCCATGTTAGGCGGTTTGCAGCTTATAGCTGTCATGCATAGAGACAGAAGAAAAAACATAAGAAGGGTGCTCCAGATATCCGAATTATCCATGAGTGGTGAGGTTTCAGACACTAATATAGAGCTTAACACAGTTTTTCGCTGGGTCGCTTCTAATGATACTATTATGAAATTTGCAAAGTCTTACAGAACCATGAATGATATAAAACTTTATACAGGCATGTCTGATACTGACATAAAAAATGATCTTGAAGATAAAAGATTCATTTTAAACTGGCTCGTTGAAAAACAGATAAAAGACATACATGAAGTTGGCAGAATTATTTCTGAATACTATATCAATCCAAGCAAGGTGCTGAAAAAAATTAAAAGCGGTGAAATGGAGTACAGCAAACAGGCTATTAAACCGCCACAACCAACAGAAAAACCAAAGATTAATTACCCATTAAAAGATAAAACAAAGCACATGACAGAACTTAAATAATAAACAGTTATAAAGCAACCATTTATTACAAGATAATAGAATATTTATAGAGTAATATTATGGCCGAAGATCAACCAATTAGGGTAAGACTTCCTAGGGGCAAGGAAGTAATGGGATTTGTTGAGGAATTCTTAGGTGCAAGCAGATTTAAAGTTAGATGCAAAGACGGTCACACAAGAATGTGCAGGATACCTGGAAAGTTCAGGAAGCGCTTCAGAATGACTGTCGGTGATATTGTTATAATTGAACCGTGGGACGTCCAGCCAGAGGAAAAAGGAGATGTTGTATGGATATACAACAAGACACAAATGTTTTGGCTAAGAAAACATGGTCACGGGGAATAAACGGAGGACTGACAATTTAATATTGTCTTAATTTTTTATGGCAGAAGTTGTTTTGATTCCCAATGATAGAAGACCTATTTTAATAGGAAAAAACGGCTCTATTAAGAAAAGAATAGAGAAGCTGACTAATACAAAGATAACAGTAAGAGAAGATGTAGAGATAGAAGGAGATATTTTTGATGTTGCAAAGGCAAAGGATATAATCACTGCAATTGCGAGAGGATTCTCACCTGAACGCGCTTTTATTTTACTGAATGAAAATTTTGAGCTAAAAATTATCACATTAAAAGGCCAGACAGATAAGACAATAAAACGTTTGATGGCTCGTGTTATAGGCCGTAAAGGATCAACCAGAAGAATAATAGAGCTTGAAACCGGTGCAAAGATATCCATTTATGGCAAGACTGTTTCTATAATAGGCGAACTAAAAAAATTGGAAGCTGCTCAGGAAGCGGTTGAAGCCATCCTGGCAGGCAGAAAACACGGTACTGCCTACAAGAGAATGCTGAGAAAAGTTAAGGATTAAGCTCTTAGTGTTAATTCGCTTATAGATTCTTCCTTGTTTATTTTATCTATTGCTTTTGCTATAAGCGGTTCAACAGGAATCTCTTCAAGCCAGTCAAAAGTTTTTCCATGTCGAATAGCATTTGAAGCAAATACTCCACTCAAGAAACCATCTTCATACAATTCTCCCAAAAGCTCTTCTGCCCTTCCGGTTAACTGTGCATATGTGCATAAACATTGCATGCTTCTTGCTCCTCTATCACGGCACTCCTTTCCTAATGCTACTATAGTTGATCCGCTGCCTATAATATCATCAACAGCAAGAACATCCCTGCCTTCAACATTTCCTATAAGCTCTATACTGTCAACTAAATTCTCTTCTTTATGCACACGTTCTTTGTCTCCTATAACAGTTGGCAATGACATTATAGGTTTACCTGGTTTTGGTTGACCGTATACTAATAAACCAAGACGTGCTGCATATGCTCTTGCTCTTCCAGCTCCTCCTGGATCTGGCGACAATAAAGAAGTGTTTTCAGTAACTAATTCAGGATGATTATCTTTAATATAATCTACAGCTACTGGTCTAAAACTCAGGTCTTCAAAACCCATACCAGAATCTGCATAGCCTCGAATCTGTCTGGCATGAAGACTCAAAGTCATTATATAGTTTGCTCCTGCTGTTTTCAAAAACTTAGGCACTAGAGAAGCTGTTATGCCTTCTCTCTGATGTTTTTCATCAGGACTCTGTATCTTAAATTGAGCGTCTTGCCTTTGATAAGGAAATGGCAACACAACAGCAGTTATGCTTCCTGCTATTGCTCTTGATGCAGCATCAATTGCTGTAAGCATATACATGAAGTTGTCATTAACAGTGTAGTATTCATTACCAGCAAATGATTTTACTCTTTTATTTTCAAGATTTTGAAAGCACTGAATGACATAAACATCTCTGCCTCTGACATTTTCACCTATTACGCATCGGCCTTCAGAATCTTCAAAATCCCTATCTTCTGCATCTATAAGATGTATTCCAAGCTCTCCTGCGACACCTTCTGCAAAATATCTTCCAGAATTGTTTGCTATTAAAGCAATTTCTCCTCTATATGACATATCCAGATATTAGTGAACAAGCTTTTTATTGGTATTCAATACAGTGAATATTTAGAATATAGTAACTATTCCTTTTTCTTATCCAATTCTGTGTAACCGCATTTGCCACAATAAGTCCTGTTCTTATGCTGTGATAACCATGTTCCAGCTCCACATCGTGGACATGATCTCCTCTTTTTGTTAACAGATGATCCTTGCACTTCATAATAAGTGTTAGGTTTAAGTGATTCGTGTTTTCTGCCTTTTCTCTGCTTCTTGCCCTTTCTTACAGCTTTTTTTTGTTTTTTACCCATATATCTAATTACCTGTCCACTCTATTAACATCACAAAGGCGACCATATTCAAACAATATTAGCCGTCAACTATTATAACGCGCTATTAGCATTATTAATGCTTTTTATCCTTCTTTTTTGTTTTTGGAGTACTTAAACTTTTCTCTCTCAGGCCTGCTTCCTTTACTTTTTCAATTGAATAGCCTTTCTTTTCTTCACTTATTTTCATTGGTTTTTTGAAAAAATAGTAAATAATAGCTCCCAGCATCATAGCTGCATAGATTATTGCCCATATCACTAGGAAGGCAAATATCAATGCTAGAATCCCTATTGCAAACAAGAGTATGATAGGCCAGAAGAGAAAAAATATTACACCTGTTATCGCTAAAGCTATTATGCCAAACAAGAAAAGTCCTGTTAGTTTGAATATGTATTTTTTTTCTGGCATTATCTTCTGCCTCCCATCATTGAACCGATTATAGCGCCTGCAGCGACTCCTCCGGCTGCACCGCCTGTTTTTGGCAAGTATTCTGCCAATTTACCTGCTAGCTCATTAACTGGCATGCTCTGAACCCATACGCGCCCAGGACCTGTTATAGTGGCAAGGAATAATCCTTCTCCTCCCCATATTATGTTTTTAACGCCTTTTACGCGCTCTACATCATAATCCATGCCTTCATCAAACATGGCCAAATTGCCTGTGTCAACCCTTATTTTTTGTCCAGCTTTTAGCTTCATCTCTGTAACTTCTCCGCCAACATTAAAGAAGACTTGTCCAGGACCTTTTATTTTAACCAATATAAGCCCCTCTCCACCGAGTAACCCAGCTCCTATTCTCTTTGTGAATGTCGCATCAAAAGTAACGCTTTCCTCTGAACATAAGAAGGCATCCTTTTGGGCTATTATGGTTTCACCATTCTTCATTTTCATTGGTATTATTTTACCAGGAAACTCAGTGCCAAATCCCATTGTGCCAGGACCTGCTTGCGGTGTGAAATGAACAAGAAAGAAAGACTCTCCTGCAAACTTTCTTTTCAGGCCTGCGAAAAGTCCGCCTTTGGCTTTGGTCTCCATTTTAACATTATCTGACATATAGACGAGTCTTCCAGACTCAGAAACAATAGTTTCATTTTGTGCAAGTTCCACATTCAGCATCTGCATTGTGGTGCCCTGCAAATCGTATTTCATTTGCTATCCACCTTCTTCTTTAGGAATTTCAGCTGGTTTTTCTTCTTTGGGTTGAACCTTTTCTAAAGGTTCATTTTCTAAATGCTGCTTTGGAGCAACTTCAGGTTTTGCCTTGCCCTTGCTTGTGCGTTTTTCTAGCTTATCAAGCTTGAATTTAGGTATGTCTTTTTTGTCTTTGTAAACAAGAACCCTAACCTTTGATTCTGCTCTGCCACGATCAGAAAATATCTTCTCTATAAGAATTACATCTTCGTTTATTTTCAAAACCTTTACTATTTCTTTGGTTAAATTAACACGTGTAGGTGTGGACTGTGAATTATGAGCAACTTGAATGATAAATTCTGTCCTCTTCATTAAAGGATTTTTTCTTTCAGAGACTATATCAAGTTTGTAACCTAATTTTGGTCTTGGTTTTTCTTTTTTTACTTCTGCCTTTTCTATCTTAGGAGCCTCTTCAGTAGGTTTTTCCTCTTCAGGTGCTTTCTCTACTTTGGGTTTATCGTCTGGCATAACAAGAATATTGTATAGTGGGTTTTTAAAGGTTAAATTGATCTATTTTCCCTTTACAATTTTTCTCACAGGCCATGATATTTCTATCTTTTCCTTATCGAAGCGTTTTTTCAGGGCCTTTATGAATTCGTGCGTAATTAGGTATTTCTTTGTGAATTCTTCTACTCGCAGAATTACAGAAAAATCTATATTAGAATCTCCAAAATTATTGAATCTTACCATAGGTTCATGGTCTTTTACAGCTCCATCAACTGTTTTTTGCATTTCATTAGCAACTTCCAAAGTTACTTTCTCTACCTTGTAAAGATCTTCAGTATAAGCAACGCCACATTTTATTATTACAGATGTTGGTTTTGAAGGTAGTGTATTGTTTATTATTGTACTGTCTGCAAGCTTACCGTTCGGGACTATTATGGAAACATTGCCCATTGTTCTGATTCTGGTGGATCTCCATCCTATCTCTTCAACAAATCCCTTTGTGTTAGCATCAAGTTCAATGTAGTCTCCTACATTTATTGGCCTGTCAGACACTATGTGAATGCCTGCAAAGAAGTTTGACAACGTATCCTGGAGAGCCAAACCAATTGCTATGCCACCAACACCAAGTGCTGCTATTGCTCCTGTGAGATCTGCTCCAAAACGGCCCATTATAACAAACAATGCAACTATGTAAATTATTAAAATAATCACCTTGTTTAGGATGTTTGGGGTGTTCTGAACTCCTGTCTTTACATGAAGCCCTTTACCTACAAATATTCTTACTATCCTTGATACAACTAGAGCAATCAAAAGAATGTAAATTATGTAAAAACTATCAGATATTAATTGCTGGTATGATGAGAAAATACTCAAAATTCCAAGACCCATTTGAAAACCAAACAGTGTTATAGATATTAATATTGGCTTTCTAACTGCAGCTATTATCTTGTCATCTATGTCTGTTTTGGTTTTTCCTGTGAGCTTGCTTAGTGTTCTAATAACAGCAAACTGAACTATCTTAGAACCGATAATTGCTGCTATTAAAATTATAATAAAAGTTAGATACTCTTGACCTATCATGGTTTGTAGGTCTCCTAAGAATTCAAACACCATAATATCACTTCACCCAAATGGAGTATTTTCCTTTATGGGTTATGCCAAGATATTGTGCAACTTCAGAGTTAGCAGGATCCTTTATGAAAATTATACCTTTCCAGCTTCTGGAAAAGTTTGCCTGATTGCATGTAGGGCATACAGTACCCTTAACAAATCTTTTGCAGTTTCTGCAAACCTTTTCTTTTGTGCTCATATTATTTATCCCCTAACTTTCTTTCAGATTTTCGTCCGCTCTTCATTCTTACTGTTTTTTCTTCATGAACTGTTTTTCTGTCCTTCCAATCAATTCCTCCAAGTCCCTGTTGCCTTGTTGTTAAACCAATCTTGTATTCCTTTCCTGTACTGGAAACTGATATGATTCTGGCTGTTACAGAATCCCCTTCTTTTAGTATGTTGTGTGTGTCTCTTCCGATAAAAACAGCTTTTTTTGGATCATATGAAACAAAATCATCCATTAGTTGTGATACGTGTATCATGCCGTCAAGAGGTCCTATTCTGACAAAAACACCGAATTCTGTTACATCTATTACAAAACCCTTTACTATTTCATGCATGTCTGGTTCGTAAGACAGTAACCTGAAATCCACTGGATAGTGTATTGCTCCGTCTCCTGCTAGTATCTTTCCTTCACCAACCTCTTTTATTGATACTATGGATAATGCTACGCCAATATCCTTTTCTATTGTGCCTTCCCACTTGTCTTCAAGGCTGCTCTTTACAGCGTTTTCTAAACCAAGGCTAAACTTTACAGGCGGTACCCTGACTTTGTCCTTTATAGTTAATATCTTGTACATACAATAAAACCTCATCTCTTTATTCTTATAGCTTCTATATAAAGCTATAAAAATTAATATATATAATTTGCTTTATGATACTTATAAAATCGCTGTATGATGCTCATTATAAGGCTATGGGGGGGATACTATGGAAGTAACTGTTTATTCAACACAAACCTGTCCGTACTGTCATATGGTCAAGGATTTCTTGAAAAAACACAACATAAAATTTAATGACGTTGATGTTTCTCAGGATCAGGAAAAAGCAAAAGAAATGATAGAGAAATCTGGTCAAATGGGAGTACCTGTAACAGAAATTAATGGTAAGATAATAATAGGTTTTAACCAGGATGCACTTAAAGAGGCACTAGGGATCAAAGATTAACTTTATAAACTCTCTAATGCTAAATACAGAAATAACATAGAGAAATAAACCATATTGATAATGAATTTCTTTATGTTGTTAATAAAATAGGAGATAAGAAAAATATGAGAGATGGAGACAGAGATAGACGTGGTGAACGAAATTTCGGTGGACCAAGAGAAATGCATAAAGCCACTTGTTCCGAATGCGGAAAGGAATGCGAAGTTCCTTTTAAGCCAGTAGAAGGAAGACCCGTTTTTTGCAGAGAATGTTTTGCTAAGAAAAGAGGACATTAATTTTAAAGACTTACTTTGATTAGTAAATTTTTATTAAATATTTAGTCCTTAGAAGCATTGAGGCAATCTCTTGTAAGACTTCAATTATTTATTTTTTAAACAAAAACAGGCCTAGCGATAATGAAATATATAAAAATAAATAAGGGAACAAAAAATGGTTCCCAATTATTTTTTCTTTGATTTTTTTTCACAGTATTTGCATTTTACACCAGTCCATGTTACAGCCAATATGACGATTGCAAGTATAGCCATAATCCACTGAACTGCTGCCGCACCAACCAAATCTGGTAAGAACGTAAATACAAGAATCAATACTGCGATTATTGTTAATATCCAATTAGCGCATGTCATAACAATTACTGGTAAAGGATTAATAAAAAGAAAAGCCTCGGGAGGGATTGTCATAAACCCTTTTCATGCTCTGGAAGCGCGTGCGCTCCTTTTGGATTAAACCTTTTCTGAAAAAGGTTTATATTGAACCCCCAACCTTCTGATCTCATGAAGTCATAGCCTAAAAAGGCTCTTCAGATCAGTTGACTTTTACAAGTCAGATGCTCTACCGATTGAGCTACCGAGGCATACACATTTGTTGTTAATTGGTATTTTAATTCTTTTCTATAATAATAAACATGGTTATTAGTGAAATAGTGGGTATGTTCACTCAAATTGCACAGCTGAATATAGTACTGCTTTTAGCACTTCTTTTTATATTTGTTTTTGTAGCCTACAAGCTCCTGAAAGTTTTAATGAAAGCAATGATTTTCGGTGTTTTAGGCGCTGTATTTCCGTTCTTTGCGACTTATGTTGGAATCAGCATTCCGTTAACAATCACAAACATTATATGGTTTGCATTGCTAGGAGTAATGGCATACATAATGTACGCTATTCTTATGGGCGGTGTAAAAACATTAAAGCTTGTTACCAGCCCTTTCAGGGGAATGTTCAAAACTAAGCATAAAGAGAAAATAATAATACGCGAGCAGGTTCCGGTTGAAAGGAAAAAGAGACGTTAATTTAAACTATAGGACCAAGACCAGAACCGCTGTTTGCTCCGGATTGGTTTGCTGGATACGGCTCAATAAGTTCTTCTTTCTTGAAATCTGTTCCTCTTTGCAGTTTTATCAGTGCATAGAGATTGAATTTGTTTAAAATCATGTTAGTCATGTTAGTGTCTGTTCCATCAAATATCAGAGTCATGTTGAATGTGAGTGGTGTTGTGCCGTTTGCTATTTCAAATTCTGCTGACTTGGTTTCATTAAATGTAACATTAATATCTTGTGAAGTCTCGTTTGCTGTTACATTAACAGTGACATTATAGTCCAAAAAGTTGCCTATGCTAACATTCAAAGTGTATGTGGCCAGATTTTGATCAAAATCAACATTATCCGTAACAACCCATAGAGTTGAAAAATTTAGAAAATACAGCGATTCATCCAAATAACGGGTGAAATTGCTTAGCACCTCAATAGGCCTGCTCTCATTTATTCCAAGATTAAGCGCATATGAGAGTTCGGTTTCTATGTTTTCATGTATATAGCCCAGATCCCCTGTCTCAGGATAAATAAAAGGCTTCCCAAACTGCAGTCCGATATAAAACATAGTTATGATTATAAACGCTCCCAAAAGGAAGAACTGCCCTTTCATTTTTTTATTTCGCATCATTTTTACCAAATAAACAATCTAACTGTATGCGGAGAATATGCTTTATAGCCGCTTATAACATAAGTGCCTACCCACACATTGCTTGCGTTTGGTGTTGAACCAACACAGGTGTTTTCATAGTCGCATATCTGAATGCTGTGATTATATCTGTAAAGGATAACATTGTTGTTAATAGCATTGTAATTGCTGTTGACAGCGTTCTCTCTTAGAAGCTCACGATTGTCCAAACTTCTCAAAAGATTGTAAGCTGTTTCATCTAAATCTTCTGGAGCAGTTGAAAGATCCTGCTGCTGAAAACTTATTACTAAAAGAAACGTGATAATAGTAATTGCTGCTATAAAAACTTCAAGTGTGTAAAGATAACCCCGCATAAATTATATTTGGTTGGACCGGAATAAAAATCGAAAGTTATCCATCACTTAAGTGAGGATGTTTTTAAACTTTAAATCTGGTAAGTGCTGCAATACCGCCAATGTTCAATAACTTCTCTCCGCTTTCATGTCCTGACGATATTATCATTATTGTCCCCTTTTGCTGTTCTGCTCTTACCATGAAGTCTTCATACAGTTCCAGTTTTTCCTGAGAAACAAGCAGCATATCTACAGCTCCTATTACAATTGCTTTTTCAACCTCATTTCTTCCGTAGACTGCGTTGCCATCTGTAGCCATTCTCGTGAACAGGTCCTCAACTATCTCTGTTTCTGTTGCTATTCGCGTTTCACGGATTACATTGTTAGCAGAGCGCTGGATAACCTCCTGAACACCCCTCATGCCAGTTGTTGAACTGCTGTCTAAATGAATCTTCTTTGCAATTTTAGGATTTTTCTCCTTTATGAAATTGAAAAGGTTTTCCCTCTCAAAACCAGGTCCTGCAACAATCACATACTCGTATCCTGATTCTATGTACTTTTCCAGAGCATTCATAGTTTCCTTGTAGTAATCTTTGCGTTTTTCATCAGCAAGCCCTTTTTGGGCATGAACTGTTCCAAACCACTCTATGCCAGACGACTTCAGAACAGCAAAATTTGCTTCTTCTCTGTCCAGCACGCATATGAGAATAGGTTCTTGCTCCTTCCGCGCTCTGTTTATTCTGTCAACATGATGCGGTTTGAATCTGGTTTTTTCTAGATTAACTACCATGTCAGGCTCAAGTGTTATCGTGTGATAGGAATGAAGCTGTATGTCTTCAGGGCCTTTCTCAATCTGCCCTGAAACCCTGAGCAAATGAACACTTGCATCCCTTTCCATTTTTTCAACTTTTATGGTTAAAATAATTTTTCTTCTTTCTCCCTGGATTATCTCTGATCCTCTTTTAATCACTGTTTTTCTAGTAGTCTGAGCAGTGAGCAAATCTCCAGGCTCTATTATTTGCTGCATATGCCAGAGATCATCTACGGTTTCAATACCAAGCTTAGCAAAATTCGTTTTCAGGTCAAGAGTGAATATTCGCATAATGATATATTAGATATTTAAAATCTTAAAAGAAAAGATTGTTATGGAAAGGTCTTTTGTTTTGAGATTCAGACCTTTTGCATAAATTATGGAGAAAGAGCTAAATGGACGATTTTATGTGGGTTTTAGCAGCCGCATTCCTTATTCTTATAGCAATGTTCTTTGTTTCCTTCATTCCTGGCATTGGTTTGACAGGAGGGGAAGATCTAATAGAAGTGGATACTTTTAGAGTAGGTGCTGTTGGCCGTGTCTCACAATTTCCTACAAGCACTATAGATCTGGGCTCCTTTACAGTTGGTGAAACCCAGACAGAGCTGCTGAAAGCTGTTCCTATGATGACTGTTTATTCAGGTTTGGGCGGAGCAGAATCAAAGAAATATGAGATAAACATACCTGAAGGTTTTGGTGATTTAGCAAAAAGGGAAGCAGTTGCAATAAACTTTGATGTTTCTGAGAGCAATCTTTATGGAGACCTTGTTGTTAAGTGGAATGGAAAGGAATTCATGAGAAAGAGAGCTTCACCAAGACAGTACACTATAGTTATTCCAAAGGAATTTGTAAAGGCCTCGAACAACATAGAAATCTATCCAGAGGGGCCTGGCTTGATTTTTTGGGCATCAACAACATACACAATAAAGAACTTTGATATTGCATTGAATTATGGACCTTCGAAAATATTCTCATTCCAACTGAATCAGGATGAGATAGAGTCTTGGTTAAAGGGAAGGGTTGATTTCTTTGCAACCAGCCAGAGCGGTGAAGCAGCAAGCAAACTGATAATAAAGGTTAACGGAGATGAAATATACTCTGTTAAACCAGATGGCAGCGGTCTTGTAGAGTTTGGATACTCTGATGCTCCTATATTACTAGGCGACAACCTGTTAACATTCGCTGCACAGGATGATACCATAATAATGAACGGTGTAAAGCTAAAGATGTTCCTAACAACATCAGAGCTTATAAAAACTTTTAACTTCAAAATGGATGATGCTCAAATAAATTTAATCAGTTCTGGAGTATACAAACCAAAAGTCAGGTTCTATATAGAACAGATAGCATCAGGCGGAACGCTTGACATAAAAGTTAACGGCAATGCAAGACAGATAAGCGCAATGGTAACAGGGCCAAACAATTTCTATATCCCAGAATCCTATCTGAGCAATGGAGCCAACATAATAGAGTTCAGTGGCACAGGCAGCTGGTACATAGGCTCAGCAACAATAGAACTGGAAAAAGTTGAAGTGTGATTTGCAACAATTTATACGCTGAGAACTAATTATTAATTAAGAATTTTATGGTACCAAAAGAATACAAGGTCTCTGGCAGAGGTAGGAAACTATCAGAATTTGGAAAAATTGGAAGCAATGAAAGAAAAGATTTAATGAGAATTCTTAAATCTGACATTAATGCATATATTATTTTTAGGGAAGAATTTTATGGCGGTATACCACAAAGAGACTGGATGAGATTATCAAAGACAGAAAGAATAAAAAAATTAAGAGAAATGAAAAAATACATTAATGATTTTGATGCACATTTAGAAAAAGGAGAAGAATTGGCTCACAATATTAATAAAGCTCTTGCAGCAGCAGGCTACACTATAACAGATGCTCTGCAAGGAGTTGAGTATTTTATTACACAGTTCAGTGTAAGAAAAGAGGGTGAATTGGGAGGAAAATTAAAAGAGAGTAAAGTCAAAAAGTTTAAATCAGAATCCAGACCAACTGAAAAATATGATTTATGGGTTTATGTTGACCATCCAAATTTTGGTGAAGTTTCTGTTGAAGCCCCTGATCCAAAACCATCCACAAAAACAAAACAAATCTATAAGGATATACCAAACAGAACAGGAATAAGATTAGAAGCCACTCCGATGAAAGGGTATGAATTTGATAGGTGGTTTTCAGATTATATTAAAATATCAGACTCAACCAATTCTTTACTAAAATTCACTATAAATTCTCATGCAAAAATTAGTGCAATTTTTAAAAAGGGAGAGAATCCTTCATCACCACCTACGCCTCCTTCTTCAAAAAAAGGCAAGATAAAAATCACGGTCTCTGGTAAGACGACAATAAGGCCTCTAAAATCAGTAAGGCTAAGGGTTAATGTGATGTCTATTGATTATCCTTACGATGAAGAAATATGGGTCGTAATAAAAGCCATTAGCCCGCATCTTCGTGCATATATTGTTGGTCCTGACGGCAGAACTCTAGGGGATTATATATCAGGCAAACCACCGCTTCATTTGGATTTACTTGTTGTTGCAGGAGAAGACCTACCTAAAGGTGAACATGAAGTAGTTATTGAAGCAACCGACAAGTATGCTAAATTGCATTTAGCAGAATCCAGAACTATGCTAGATTTTGAGGGTGGCGGAAGCACTGTTTCAGGTCCTGGTCCAGGTCCAGGCATGGTTGGTCCAGACGAAAATAAAGAATACTACTTAACAGTTGTTTTCAAAAATACCAGTTCTAAAGATAGGAGTGGCGATAAAAATAGTCGAAGGGTGCTTTACAGTGCTGAAGGACATAGCACAAAAATTGGTGGCTGGCCACCAATTAAGAGACTGGGACCATATCCGGAAGGTACAATAGTGGGGCTCACTGCCAGACCAGAAGATGAGTTTGATCATTGGAGCGGAGCTGATGCGCACACTGACGCTCATGCGTCTATTGAATTGAACAAGAACAGAAAAATTACTGCAATTTTTAATGGAAAGGATAAAGACGACAATGATAATAAAGCAAAAAAAATAACAGACAAGGTTATTGACAACACATGGATAGAGGGGTGGCGCGGATCAGGTAACCCGATAACCAGAATTGTGGGCTTGATAATTTTCTTTGTTGTAGGCGCCACACTATCTGCTATAATGAGCAGTGCATGGTTCTTTGCCGCATTTTCACTCTGGGCGTTTTATCTGATGATACCAAGCGGTGTAGACGAACTGGATCATGAAATAAATAAAATAGACAGACGTTATGAAAAACGCAGACTGGATTATAAAAAGAAGATAGTATTTTTAAGAAGAAGGAGAGGCAGACTTGAAGAAAGACTTTCTAGAGCACAAGTTGGACATCAAGCATATCTTTTATCACGAATAAGAGATATTAATCAAGACATAGACAATCTGCAGAGAGACATACATAATTTAACACTAAAGAGAAACGCATCTACGCAACAAACCGTTTTAAGCAGAGGCAGAACAGAAGGATCATATGGAGCACGCAGTGCTGGAATAAGAAGCAGACTTTGGATATCCAGCATTTTGAAGATGGGTGCATTTATATCCACTGTTATGGGATTTTTATCAAGCACTATTCCATTAGCCCAACCTATAGGTTTGATAATAGGATTTTTCTTGTATATGAGTTTAGGAGGAACCAGGGACATGCCTGAGTAGAATATGGCCAGATATAGTTCACAAGAGCTTTGGAAACAGTGGCAAAAAGCAGTTGGTGGAGCATTATTAGCCCTTGCAGTGATGATTGTTTTCAATCACTTTTTGATGGCGTTAATAGTGTTTACCTTCCTGTTCTTTATACCTGACCAGGATGAGGGCGCAGAGTTCATGAAGAACACTGTTATTTTTGTAATTTTAATGGTAATTATATGGTTCTTTGCGTTCTTTGTGGGCGCACAATACGGAGGATTCCAGCTGGATATAGCAGAAGCAGGCGAGTCTGCTAATCCTTTGCTTCCGTGGACATGGACTGACACGTCTGCAATAATGTTCTTTGTATTCTGGTTATTTGCAGGCATTGTGGGAGCATTCGGTGATCCGGAATCCAGACAGATAGTAGGCATATTCTTCATAATGATGAGTTTCTTTGTGTTTGCCAGCAGTGTGGGCGCAGAGAATGTCGGTTCAGCGTTCTTTGGTCAGTGGTGGCCACAGGTTCATGGTGTAATAATGGATGTATCCGGACCTCTGGAAGAATCGTTCAGCACATTATTTGGTACAATGCAGCAGATGTTTAAGCTAGTTTCAGATCCTGCCGGGTTCGCGCGTGATATGATAGAAGGTAACTATGCCGGCAATGATTATGGTCAGACCGGTTCTTACGGTGTTGAAATAAGCTTTGGAGCTCTCGATAAGCTTTTCCTTGGCCAGCCAGCATTCCTGGATATAACATTAAAAAATGAAGGCTCCTTCATAGCTGAAAACGTTGGCATAGGAATATCAATACCCAAAGAATATACGAATCAAATAACAAGCTCTCCATCTCTTGGTGAAATTGATAGAGACTACTTCAATCTTGTAGACTATTATGGATTCACTGAAAGTAATAATCCAGGAACAGAAAAATTAGAAATTGCAGAAGGTTCAGGTGTTTTTGATTGGAATGGCTTGTGGTGGTACAACCCAGGAGAAGTGATACTTTACAGGAATATTGGAGAAATGAAACACCAGGATGTTGTCAACCAGCCATTTAACGGAGAAATCAACTGTAATCCTATAGATAAATTCAACCTCAGAGAGAAATCGACGCCAATAAAGGCAACAGTTGCATATGATTACAAGGTTTTCTCAAACCTTAACATTGAATTTATTAGCGTGGATGAGTGGGACAGAAGAGTGAGAGACAATGTTCTTGTACAGACCAAGATACCTTCAACTATTACAAGTGCTCCTATAAAACTTTCAATAAACACAAACAGCCAGCCTGTAAGACCTGATCAGATTTTCTATGTGGGTCTTGAGCTAAAGACAGAAGAGACCAACTCTGTCATTGATGATGCTGTAATAAAAATGACTTTCCCAGATGAATTCGGAGCCTCTACTGCCAGGTGCACTGGTGTAGGCGATTACGAGTTTAACAGCAATGAACTTATTTGGATGCCAACAAACATAGGAGCTGCACAATCTAAACCAATAGGAAAAGAGCCTGTAACGATAATCTGTACATTTTACGATGCTGATGAGAACGCAATACTAGGAACTTCACCAACAAACACATATAACCTAAAGGCAGAAGGAACATACAGATTCTATAAATGGATAACAAGAGTGCCAAAACTTACAATGGGGGACTTCTGCTGCAAAAATGAGGACTGCTCTTCTGACGGTACAGAAATTTGCAGTAATAGTGCTAGTTATCCTCAACCAGGCTTCTGCGTGCCAGGAGATCCAAATAGTGCTAATGTTGATAATCCAATACCAGGAGCATGCGGTAACGGCATTATAAATTCTGGTGAAGACTGCGAAAGCGGACAAAACTTTCAAAATGTTTGTCCGAATGCAGGAGGATGGTTTGATAAAAGCGACCCAACAGGTGCTACAGGACATCCGATAGATACAGATATCATAAAGTTTAAATGCAATCTTAACGGACCTATAGGCGATATTAAAGCATGTGGATGTTATCACGAACCTTCTGATATTCCTGTTGCAACTGACACTAATGTATGCGGAAATGGGATTGTTGATGCAGGAGAAGAATGTGACGGCGGTCCATTAGCTGATTTTACTTCTAATGATAATTGGGTATGGAATGGTTGGGATACAGTAAAAGCAGATAATGGTTGTGGTATTCTACAATACTGTAAAATACCAATTGCAGGTGATTACAGTATTGGTAATGATAATTCTGGTTGTAAATGTATTGATTTTTAAACCATTACTAGAAGTCTCAAAGCATCTCTCATTCCAGGCGCTAAGCCAAGTATTAGCACCACTATCTTTAGGAAGTTCTTGAAGTCTCCGTCTTCTGCATAGCGGTCAATTATGTAAAGAACTGGTATAACCACAACCAGTTTCAATAAGAACATAGAAGCTGGTCCCATAAAGTTTATAAGCAGTCTTGGTACGACATGCTGTTCTAAATAGCCAAACATTGACAGGGCAACAAATGTTGCGCTTGCATCAAGCATATGGGCAGACATTATTCCGGCATTCTGCTTGTTCCAAAACTTCTTGATTTTATCTGGTTTTAGCTTGCTGAAATTCCTTTCAAAAAAGCCTGTTCTATAGAATCTATACTTGCCAAAAAACAGCAAAGTCCATAAAAGAGTCAAACTTATGACTATAGGAAAGCCTTCAAGGGCCATAATAGGCAAAAGATACACATTAAGCGCGCAGAGGACGACGCCTGCACCAAACATGGCTTTCCAGTAGGGTAACTTTGCATGAGAGAGCTTCTGCACGAGCAGAGAGAGCAACAAAACCAACAGAGCCAGCGCAAAGGTTATTATATAGCTTCCTGGAGTCACGAAGAAAGGTGCTCCGTATATAGCGTTTAATTCTGGCGTCATCAGAGCTCCTGCAGTGGCAGCATCCTTTAGAACCCGGGTGCTGGAACCCCAGAATATGAAAGGCAATATCGCAATGAAGAAGTGCTTGTCTATGTGTATGTTCATTTTCTTGAGCATCTTATAGACTAGGAAAACAGCTACAATCAGTATTAATGAATATGTTATTGTGTTGATTGGATTGTACCAACCATTTTGCAGCATTGGCTCGACAAACCAATCATAAAAACCAGCCATAGCAACCTTTTCCTTAAAACCTACCTAAAAGTCTGCACTCAAAAACGCAAACTTTCTATAAAATAACATAGAATAAAGCTATTAATAAATAAACTATGTGAAAAGTATATCATGTCCTTAGATATCATAAACGAAAAAGAGCTTCAAAGATCTCTTTTCGAGTACGGCCCCAAGAGATATTACTTGCGAGACGAAATTCCTATGCCAAAAATTAGCGATTCTGCTAAAGGTAATGAAAGCATAGTCTACAAAGCTTGGAGCAACATACTTGATTTTTGCCAAAGAAACATAGGCTACATACCAGATGGCATAGAAGATGTTGAAATAACATTCGAACCGCTAAAAAAATACTACACAGAAATGGTTTGGGAACCGCTGATTAGAGGGTATGACAAATGGATTCGCGTACCTGCCATGAGAGTTTTAGGTTTATTCAATATTGAGAATGAAGATGTTCACGTGGACCCAAACGCTCCAAACCCAGAAGCAACACTGTTTCACGAGTTCTACCACTGGCTACAGAAGAAAACAGGAGAAATGGGTTATTTGATGGATAAACTAGGAGATTATGCAAGAGTTCCTATAGAGATGAAAACTGAACTGGCTACGCAGATCTATTATCCCAATCGAAAGGGATTTTACTTGGATTAACCATATGCCTAATGCTAAACACTATTTTCAACAACAAGCGCGCCTCTAAAAGCTTTTAGGTAAGCTACACCTATATATTGTATATAGATTTGACCCCATAAAAGGTGTTATATGTACGATATGCTTGTTCGTAAGAAGCTTTTGAAGATACAGGAAAGATTAGGCATGCGTATAGGAATTATGCATGGCACAAACAAGACGCCTTCTGTCAGAACAATAAATGAGACGCTAAATGCACTGAATGAGATGTATAAAGTGGGTCTGAAAGCTTTTGTTTTGCCGAGAGAGATGTTTGGTAACATAACAGACGCATCAGATATTTACAAAGTTCATTATGGAAACCTTCTAAAGATTAAGGATCTTGCAAAAAAATACAATATAGAACTTTCATTGCACCATCCTGCTCTTACTGATCAGCCTGATGAAAATCTGAAGATATTTTGCAACCTGTCATCTATAATGGACTGTCGAACTTTCATAATAAACCCCAATTTTTATTCTCAAATGCCTCATAATCAGGCATTGAAACTCGTTGTTTACAAAATAAACGAAACAATTATTGACCAGCGATCTGACATTAAGATTGGAATTGAGAATACAGGAAAATCCCGTGAATTGGGAAATTTTGAAGATTCATTGGACATAGTAAAAAGAACGCAAGGCACAGAACCTGTTATAAACTGGGGCAATATTCATGCCCGAGGCGCAGGAGCGCTAAGAACACAAGAGGATTTTCGTAGAATTTTAGAAAAGACCAGACAGGAAATAGGACCCCGCTACTTCAGTGATGCTTACTTCATATTCTCTGGCGTATCATACGGTCCTTCAGGAAAGATAAAGAACATCCCTCTAAGAGAGTCAGATATAAAATTAGAGCAATTGATAAAGGAAATCATGTCCTTTAACATAAAAGGAACTATCATATTTGATGATCCTCAGAAAGAAAAATTCATTATAAAAATGATGGAAAGCCTTGCTGACATGGTTAGATAAAGATAAATTCTACTTTAAACAATCTATAAGCATGCCTAAAACATTCATAAAGTTTTTAGAGCCTTACGAAAATGGTTTAGTAAAGAAAGGACCGATAATAGCAGTGTCTGGTTTTATAGGCGTTGGCAAGACTACAGCAGCTAAGATGCTTAAGGATATCTTGGGATACAGATACTACTATCCTCCAACATTCAGAGGAAAAGCCATGCGAAAAAGACAACTGTTAACAGAAACTATAGAAGAAGCAAACACGGAAGAGTTTTATGAAATTGATATAAAGGCTCTGAAAAATTCCATGAAAGGCAAGATTGTGGTAGATTCCAGACTCAGCGCATGGGCACTGGGCAAGTGGGCTGACATAAGAATCTTTGTAAATTCTGAACCGGACATAAGAATCCATAGATTCGCAAAAGGAAACAATTTAACTGTAGAACAGGCTGCAGACGAACTCAGGGAAAGAGAAAAATTTGAATTGTCTGAGTGGAGAAAACTGTATAACATAGATTTCATGGATAAAAGAGTCTATACGCATGTTATTGACAACAACGATTCCAAAAATGATTTGAAGAATAAGCTAAGAAAAATAGTTAAGAAGCTTTAGCCTGCAGCTTTCAAAAGAGCCCTTCTTCTTTCCACATCTATTGCTAAGAAGCTCCTGATCTCAGCATCAACCGTATCATCCATGTCAATGGCTAGTTTGCTAACATCATCTTCATCATATTTCATAACATTGCCCAGAAGTCTTGAGAGTTCAACACTAGAGTATTCATCCATCGAATCTCTTATTGATGATAAATAAGCTATTCTACCATCTTTTGGTAATTCTGAAAAACAACTATAACACATAACTTTTGTCATAAAACCACCTTATTGCGTGTCCAAAAATTTGTCTTCAGTCTTTATTTTCTTTCTCATTATGCGTCCTGCGTCTTGTATGAATTTTCTTACATACTCCCTGTTCATCATTATTTGCGACTTTGGCAGTTCAAGAACTTTGCCATCCTTAACCAAATCCTTCATTCTTGTTAGATCATTAAAAACATCAAAGTATTTTTCAGAAATAAGTCCTGTTTTTATGAGATGTTTTTCAAAGGCCTTTGGAATCATCTCATCTTTTGCAGGCAGTTTATTCATGGCTTTCAAAAGAGTGATAACAGTTTCTGACATAACAAGCTGTGATTTGTTTATCATGTTTTCTCTTTTAAGCACTTCAATCTTGACTATGAGTTTTTGCATGCAACTAACGAATTTTTTGGCCTTTTCAATCCACTCGTCAAGAACTACACCTTCTATCGTGGTTTTTTCACGGTGCTCTATCTCTTTTCTGACGTCCAGTATGTCTTCAAGCATTTTCACATACTCTTCGTCTAGAAGCTTCATTTTAACAAGTGTTTTGCGCAGAACACTAGGCGCTTCGCTTGGTCTTGGCGGAGTCTTACCTAAGAACATCAGAACAGCCTGTGCTGATTCAAGCATGGCATAATAGCAGTCTTCAACAACCATGTAAATTTTAGCATTCTCAACGCGCTTGATTCTTTTTGGTCCCCGTTCAATATACTTCTCAACAGCCTCCCTGGATGGTTTTATTTCACCCATCTGAAGAAGCCGTTTAATAGGCATGAAAATGTCCTTATCGTACACAGGAACGCCTTCCCGTATGAAATTGAAAACAATGGGATGACCTATTCTAACCATGTTCCAGAACTCAGTTAGCATGTAAGGCTGCTGCACGGAGAGGTTTGGTGATAATTTCTTTGCTGTAGCAACCATCTCATCCTCAAGCTTTGCACGCTCTCCTGGCGATATTCGATGGCGCGTATCATCAATTATAACAAAAACATCAATATCAGACTCCTCTTTAAACTCTTCGCGGGCAGTTGAACCGAACAGAACAATGGAGCGGATAATAGGTCCGTGCTTTTTTATAAGCTCTTTTGTAAAACTTTTTAGAATTTTAATTCTTTCTTTCTTGCCAATTTTTTCAGGTTTTTTCGGTTTTTTTTCCTCTGCAGGTTCCTTATCAAAAACCTCAGCCAGCTCAAGAAGCCTTTTTTCAGGTTTTTTTGCTGTGTGTTTTTGACGAGTTTTATGTAAGGTTTTTGGTTTAGAAGATTTTTTAACGGTGGCTCTCTTCTTCTTTGTTTTCAGAGTTTTTTTCTTAGCCATAATAAATCAATAGCAAGCCTGTTTAAAAAGGTTATTTTATTATTATTTTGCCTGTTTAAAAAAAGATTTTATCTCATCTCAGCTTTCTTCCAAACTTCTGCACGGCCCTTCTTTCTGGCTTCTGCAGACAGCAATCCCCATTCCTCTTCAGGCATTTCCAGCAAGTCTTTCATAGGTTCGTATGCATGATCGCGTATTATCTGCATCTGCCTCTGTACCATGCCTGATATCGGACCTTTCAAGCCAAAGAACTCCAGTGGCAGTTTTTCTGGTTCAACATCTTCTTCTAAATATTTTGCCATCATTCTTAAGGCCTCAACAGAGCGCTTGAACGGATCTTCTCCGCCACCGCGCTCAAACATTAGGAAAGCTGTTCCCTTTTTACCCAAGCCTGTTTTTCTCCAATGCCACAACAGTTCGTAAAGTTTTACATCACCCAACTCCACTGGCTCGTGCGGGTGCAAAGGATTTGGATGATTTGAATGCACTGATATGATGTATTCGCCAAAATCCGGTATTTCCTCTGCTGTTTCTTTTACTTCCAGCCATGCATCAAGTCCCTGTGAAGCTATATGTTCATGGTCTACAATTATAGCCACTTTATCGGTTTTTAGTGTTTTTCTTATAACTTTAACAGCAGCATAGATTTGCCTCAATCTCCAAAGAATAAACATTCCTGCATGAGAAGGATCCCTGGCATCAGGATTTTCTATTGCTATTACAAGGTTTTTTGCTATATCCTGCAGTTCTTTGCCATCATCATGTTTTGCAAGCTCGTTTTTAAAATCACCACTCATCCAGTCAAAAAGTTTTTTAATATGGCCCTCAAGATATTTTGCACCGACAACTGCATAGAAAAACTCTTTAAACTCCTTGTCGTTTTCTGTCTCTGCGCTTCTCCAAGCCCTTTCCAGCCATTCATTGTCGTTATAATCCAAACCATACCTGTTAAGAACATTCTTGTATAATTTAGCCATTTCTATCCACATAGGATCTTTATTGAAGAATAAATAATGAGCCATTATATGGAAACCTTCCATTGTTTCTGTTCCCCTGAAATCTTCTGAATCCCATGCTTCGCCTTTTATTAGTTTATCTCTTACTTCGTTGTCAAGAAGTGTTGATATTTCATCTGCTATTCTTTGAGCTTCAATTGACTGTATATTATTCTCTTTTTCTTTCAAATTATTAAACAGCTCTTCAAGCTGAAATCTAGCTTCTCCTGGTGTAATTTTGTCCTCCATTTGCAGCTGGTTTATTCTTGCCTTTTCGGTTTCTTCTTCCCGGCGAAGATCCCGCTTCATTTGTTCAAGTTCTCTTTCAAGCAGATTTTGTTTCAAGTTAAGATTCTGTATGTCATCTGAAGACAGTATATTGCGTGTAAACCCGCCTTGTCTGAGTTTGAATTTTATAAACCACTCTCTAAGAGGTTCAGATTCACTTAATATATTGGAAATGAATTTGCCTTCGTGGTCTACAAAAGATGATGTCAACTTGCGTCCGGCGTAAGTCATCAGCTCCATCCATATGTTCAAACAAGCATGGAAGTCTATGTATCCTGCGCCTGCATGAACAGCAGAACGAACTGATTTCTGCATTCTGTCTTGAGCATCTCTCCACTCTGTTCTTTCTGGTATGCAGAGAGGAACCATGAGATCTCCGTGAAGATTTAAATCCACTTTTTGTTTTTTTGCCATGTGGCGCATTTCTCTTCCATGGGTGTAAGGAATCTCATAGGCAACATCTGCAGCTATCTCCATTGCAGACACTCCGCGGGTGATAACATAGCCAAGTTTTTTTATAGGTGTGGCTAGCTCTTCAGACCTTGCTGCAGTATAAATTCCCGAAGTTACGCCAACCCTTAATGGCATACAAACACCTAAGTTGCTCCCATCAGACTTTTTATATGACCTAGCATTTCGCCAAAAGCGGATCCTGAATTGACAAGATACACTTTTGTTATCCTTTCAGCGAAATTGCTTTCATACGGTCCTTTTTTAACAAAAAGGCCGCCGAATTTTTTCATGCCGCTTCCTGCTCCAGAAAATGGTTTCTTTTTTTCGGTTTTTTTTATTTTTTCCTTGCCTTCATACTCGCTTTCTAATCTTTCCCTTATCTCATCTTCAAGATTTTTTGATCCAACAAGCTCTTCAACATATCTCTTGAAATGTTCATTGCGTGCATGAAGTTCTATAAGATGGCAAAGCAGAACATTCTGGGAAATCACCCAAGTTTCAAGTGGCCAGAACATTATGTTTTCCAGTTCGCCTCCTTCTGGCGGAGGAGTTTTTATTATGGTTCTTGCAATCTTCATGTCAAACATCTGGTAATAAAGATACCTCGGATCCATTCTTGTTTGAGACATCTCATATTGTTTTTTATCATGAAGACCTTCTGTTATAGCGTTATTCTTTATGTCTTCTACATCCTTATCAGTGATAGGCACTTTGTATTTTTCCGCTATTTTCTTTTTCCAGTATCTGACAAAATCATCATACGGATCTATCAACCACTTGCCCTTTTTCGGTACAAATTCTGGTTTGCCGGTTTCTTTGAGTTCAAACGGTTTCCATACCCACAAACGGACACCTGTAAAAGCAACAGCCTGAGAAAATCCTGGCGTCATTAGATAATCCTGACTAAACACTTCTGGACGTGCTTCTGTGGCTTCCCTCATCATCCTGTATCTCGCAACATAAGGCTTCAGCCAGTTTTTGTATTCCTCAACCGATTTCTCGCGAGATTTAACCATGTTTTCTATTCTGGCAAGCCTTTCCTTGACTGTTGGAAAGAACAGCTCTTTCCACTCAAGGTAAAGTTCATTTTTTGTCTTCAGCACAGTAGCCTCTGCCTGGCTCACATCAATCTCTTTTCTTATTTCATCTACAGTCTCTAGCTCCTTTCCTCCAAGCCGTATGAAGTCTGTTATTATCGTGGGCCATCTCTTTGTCATGGTAACCAATGAAAATCCTTCACCGGTATAAGCGTCAACCCTGTCAATGAAAAGAGAGCGAAGCACATGATCATCTTTCTTGCCTTTTTTGAAGTAATCCCAGATTTCTCTGTATCTTCTATGATCATGCTTTAAAAGTTCAAAATCTGCAACAGCCTGAGCAGCTGATGCTAAACCAGTTTTAATAGCTCCTTCCAGCTTCTGCTTCTGGGCAATTGTGAGATTGTAAGTATCCACATGAGTTGGCGATACTTCCATATACTCATCAACCTTTACAACATTGTAATCTTGCTTGGGCAACCAGAAAACCAACCCATAGTAAAGGTTTGATGCGCCACCCATTTTAGTTGTGTAGTCTATTGTTATTCCCTGATTCTCAGGCCTTATTGACATGGCAGTACCTAGAAGGTCAAAGGGTTTAGTTCTAGTTTTATCATGAAGTTCATCCATCACTGTTTTTTCCCAAACCATGCTATCATCCTATGAATATTAAAATTGCACCCAATATTGCGAATATAAATCCTAAAACAACTCCTACTGTAGCCATTTCCTTTGTTTGGTAATCTAATGCACCAGGAAAAAAGAAAATCATGTATCCTCCCAAAACCAGTAATATTGCACCTATTAACAAACCAAGCCAACCAAACATATTAATTAATATTATGTCTGCTTAATTATATAATATATTGATTTAGGAGAATGTTATCATGGTCTTTGCAAGAACCAAACTAATGCTACAAGATAATTGCTTCGATAAGGAGCCTGGAGAACTAGAGTTAAATTATGTCGGACCCAATCCGCAAAAACTCTACAAAACTATGTTCGACGTAGCAAAAACCGTTTTTATGGTTCCAGACAGCGATTTGCAAGAAGAAAGATTCACATGGGGTAAAAAAGAAACAGAAAAATTCAAGTCAAGATTATGGGTTAACAAGGATGTGGATAAATTTACTCATATGTTTGTTAGACTAGATTTTTCTGGGCAGGGAACAGAAAAAACCGGTAATGCAACAATAAGGATAAAACCTGTCATTAGAACAGAGTATCCGCAAGATACTGTCTGGCAGAGATCTATTTTTTATGAACTCATTAGAACGCTTTGGCACAACGTGTTTTATCATCAGAAAAGAGCAGATTACACAGAAGAGTGCAGACACTATACCTTTTTATTTCAGAAAAAAATGCAGCAGGCGTTCAAGAAATTAAAAGAGCAGTATGGATAATTGGTGATGTAATGGGAAAGATTGAGATTGTTGATGATTGCCTAGCTCCTTCCAGATATATCTATATGCAGTACACTGGTACTGATCCATACGGTGTTGCTAAAAAAATAGCTGACTCTTTAACAGAGTTTTATCAAATAAGCGGAGCAGGCATGTGCCAAACATATTTTATGTGGGATGACTCTTCTGATCCTAGGGGATTTTATTTCAGATGGTGGGTCAAAAAATCTATTGGTGGAAGATTTTCAACAATGTGGAATTATATCTGGGTTAGGGGTGAAGTATCAAAAGAAGACAACCAGGGTCATTTCACTTTGAGAATCCATGGTGATCTGAGAACTACCTTTGAAGGGCATGGACCAATTTTAAATACGTTGTGGCATCTTTATAGTTTTTTCTTCTACAATAAAGTGCGCAGGAAATACATAGATTTTTGCAGAAAAACTGCATTGGATTTTAGAAATGAGATGAGAGAGCACTATAACCTTGAAATAGCTATTGAGCATGGTGAGCGTTAATTAGCCGACATAAAAGTATTGGCCATTTCTTTTTTGTTCGGTATCTTTTTGTGAATCAGGTTTATTGGCTCGAGGCCTACCGGTTACTGGATCACGCCTATAAGTGATACCAAGATCTTTGAGTAATTGGTTCATGCCTGAAGCTAGTTTGCATGGTTCATTGCCTGTTCCTTTAACACCTCTATTGCCTTCAAAAACCATTAACCTGTCTGAAACAGCATCAATGAATTGCAAATCATGATCGACAATAAAACATGATATTTCTTTATTTTCAGCGTAACTGCGTAGTATTTTTGCTACATTCAATCTCTGTTCTACATCAAGGAAAGCAGAAGGTTCGTCCAAAAGCAATAGGTCTGCGTCTCGTGAAAGAGCGCATGCTACAAAAACGCTCTGAAGCTCTCCACCAGAAAGCGAGTTTATATTGCGCTCCATTAGCTTCTCAACACCCAAATCAAAAAGAATTTTTTTGTTTTCCTGTGATAATTTGACTTCTTCGTGTCTTACAAACTCTAAAACAGACATTGTTTTTTCTTCCTTGGATAAAATTATTCGCTGTGGTTTGTAGGATATTTTTAGTTTTTTAGGAGCTTCACCAATATCAGGTTTAAGTTCTCCAGCCAGCATTTTAATGAACGTGGTTTTTCCTATGCCGTTTGGACCAACAATGCCTATTATTTCACCAGAATAAAGGTTTCCTTTCCTTGTCTCTAAAGAGAAGCCTGTGAACTTTTTCTCAAAAGCAGGATATTCTAAAAATATTTTATTCTTATCCATGCTTTTTGCTCTTTTAGCAAAAACAATCGGCTCTTTTCTGAAGCGCATGTTCTCTTCTCTGATATACCCTTCAAGATACGTGTTTATGCCAACACGCACACCGTAAGGGTTTGAAACAACGCCGAAAACACCGGGGTTACCATACAGTATGTGAGTGTAATCTGCCAGATAATCAGCAACAGCAAGATCATGCTCTACAACCATAACAAAGGCTTTTTCTGATAAGGAACGAATCTCTTTTGCTACTAGAAGTCTTTCGTATGCATCTAGATAGCTTGATGGCTCATCAAAAAAATAAAAATCTGCATCCTTGGATATTGTTGCTATTATAGATAGCAGCTGCAGTTCACCGCCAGACAACTTGTCTATGTTCTTGTTTATGATGTTTTCTGCGTTTAATCTCTTTAAAATACCAGCCAGTTTTTTCTTATTGTCAATTTTTTCCAATAACTGCTTTACAGAACCTTTCCACATATTTGGAATCAAATCTATTTTCTGCGGCTTGTAAGCTGCTTTGATTTTTTTCTGCGAGAGTCTTTCCAAGTAATCATGTAATTCTGTTCCCTTGAATTTATTTATTATATCTTGCCATGGAACTTCTCCCTTGAAAACACCTGTATTGGGCTTGAAGTTTCCAGACAGTATATTCATGACAGTGGACTTGCCAACACCATTTGGTCCGACAAGACCAACCACTGCGTTGAGTTTCGGAACAGGTAATCGATAGAGTGTGAACATGTTTTTTCCGTACCTATGTATTGGCGTCTCTTTTAGCTGTTCTGGCAAGTTGACAATAACAATTGCGTTTTTAGGGCACTTTTTTGTACATATCTGGCAGGCAATGCAAAGATTCTCGTCAATAAGTGGCTTTTTGTCAGCATCCAAAACAGTTATGCAATCTTCTCCAGACCGGTTTATAGGGCAGACCTTTTGGCACAAGTAGAATCCACAAGCCTTGGGGCTGCATAAATCTCTGTCCAGAACTGCAATTCTTTTTACTCTTTTATTCACCATAATAAAGTTATTGTATTGTTTGTTTTTAAGCTCTATATATCCCTATAGATTGACATAAACAAAAACAATGTGTCAGGAGTTTTTTCTGGTGTCGGTTCAGAAGTAGTTGTTTTGGATTCTGTTTCTGTCATTTTCGTTTTTTCCTTTATTTTCTAATGAAATGATATTGTGTTCTAATCCACTAACAATGTTACGCTATATTAAGCATAAAACGCAACTCATTGTAATATTCTATCAGTATGAAACTATTCGTTAATACCTGTTATGCTAATGTTTAAAAGCTTATCTTTATAAGGAAATTGAGACAAATATCTAAGTAGTATGAAAACAGATCACGGCAAGTTACTAAAGGATTCATTAAAATTTGCAGTAAAACCAGAGAGATGGCTACCTTTTTTTATAACAGATTTCTTGGCTTGCACAGTAGCTCTATTTTACATCCTGTTCAATGCTCCTGCAATCGTAAGCTTGATGAATTCAACAAATGGAATGGCAGTGCTTGGAGGACTAGTGCAGTCTGGTTTGGTTTTATTCACGGTTTTCATTGTATGGATTTTAATAAGATTATGGTTGCAAACATCAGTAGTTCATCAAAGCTACAAAGAAAAACAATATAATCAAAGCTTCAAAATTGGTTACAAAAAACTGCCTTCTGTGTTGGCAGCAGTAATAATTATAGGGTTTATAGGAACACTGGTCAGCGTTATACCTTTCTTTGGCGTCATACTGGCTATATTGGTAGGGATAATGTTTTTCTTTGCAATGCAAGCAATTGTTGTTGGAAACTATGGATTTTATGACGCAATGATGAAGTCATATAAAATATTCAGAAAGAAGCCGTTTGAAGTTATAGTTGCATGGTTTATAATAAGTCTGGTAAGCTTCTTTATTACAACAGCATTTGCTATACCAATTTCAACACTTTTCATCAATGTGCTTATTTCAATGGTTTCCCAGTCAGGCTCTATGGTATCCGGTGCTCTATTGTCTTCATATGTAGTTAATCTGGTACAGGCGTACCTTCCTGTTGTAATAATAACAGGCATAGTAGCTCTAATAGGTTTTGCCATAGCAAACGTTTTCTCATTAAAAGCCCAAACAGAGTATTATCTTAAAATGAAATAAAATCTCGGCCAGGATGCTGAACATTAATTATATTAACCTGTTTTACAAGTTTTAACCATGTTAATCGGTATAGTCGGTAAGTCAAACACAGGAAAAACGACTTTCTTTAGCGCTGCTACGCTAGTTGATGCAGAAATAAGCAACAGGATATTCACAACTATAAAGCCAAACAGGGGTGTTAGCTATGCAAGAATCGATTGCGTGTGCAAGAATTTGGGAGTTACTTGCGATGCAAAAAACTCTAAGTGCATAGATAATGTGCGCTTCATACCAATAAAAATGGTTGACATTGCTGGTCTTGTACCAGGTGCTCATGAAGGAAAGGGTCTTGGAAACCAGTTTTTATCTGACATAATGGAAGCAGACGCTTTAATACATGTTGTAGACATATCAGGCAGCACAGACAAAGAAGGCAATCCAATAGAACCTGGAAGCTTTGATCCTTTGGATGACATTAGATTTTTACCGAAAGAAATATGTTACTGGATTCTTGGCATACTAAAAAAGAACTGGGACACCATATGCAAAAGAGTCAAGGCAACAAAAGAGAATTTACATGAAGCTATATACAACCAGTTTTCAGGATTAAAAATTAATCCAGAAGATGTAAAGAATATTGTTAAAAAAACCGGTTTAAGTGCAATATCGTCTGATGAAAAAATAATAGAGTTTATTACTGAGTTATTAGATAAAAGCAAACCCATAGCGATAGCAGCCAACAAGATAGATATTGAAACGGCTGAAAAAAACATAGAAAGAGCCAAGAGTGAGGGATTTGATGTTATTCCATGCTCAGCAGAAACTGAATTAACACTCAGACGAGCAGAAAAAAAAGGGTTAATAAAATACAAACCCGGCGCAAATTATTTTGATATAATTTCTGATGACATGGATGAAAAACAAAAGGAAGCTTTGGATTTCCTGCGCAACAGAGTTATTAGAAAGTATGGTTCAACTGGCGTGCAGAAAACAATAAACAAAACAGTTTTTGATGTTCTGAATTACATAGTAGTTTATCCAGTAAGCAATATTAACAGCTTAACTGACAAATCTGGTAATGTTTTGCCTGATGTGCATCTAGTTCCCAAAGGAACAAAGCTAAAGGATTTTGCTGGCATGATACATACTGACATAAAAGAAAAATTCATAGGCGGATTAAAACATGACGGCGATAAAACGCCACGCATAGGTGCTGACTATGAACTGCAAAACAATGATATTGTTGAAATTCTAACTGGTAAATAAATGCTTATAAGTTAGTTCTTCAAAGGTAATGTATGCTCTACTTAATAGGTATTGGGCTTTGGAACGAGAAAGATATCTCATTGAGGGGTGTTGATGCTTGCAAAAAATGCGAGTATGTTTATGCAGAGCTATACACTGCAAAATGGGGCGGAAACATTGAAATACTAGGGAAGATTGTAGGGAAAAATATCACAATTATTAACAGACGAGATTTGGAAGAAAAATCTAAGGACATAATAGAAAAGGCCAGGGAAAGGGATATTGCTGTCCTTATGCCTGGTGATCCGCTTTTTGCAACAACTCATATAAAATTATTACAAGAAGCAAAAGAAAAAAATATAAAAACGGAAGTTATTCACTCTTCATCAATTTATACTGCTGTAGCAGAATCGGGTTTGAATGTATACAATTTTGGAAAAACGGTTAGCATTCCTTCTCCTGAAGAAAATTTCCAACCGATTTCTTATTATGAAGAAATTGCTAAAAACAAAGCTGCAGGACTGCACACTCTTATACTTCTTGACATAGAAATGACTGTACAAGACGCTATGAAGATTCTTTTTGAGATAGAGGATGAGAAAAAGAAAAAGGTTATCAAAGAAGACAATAAAATAGTTGTTGTTTCGAGACTTGGTTCAAAAAACAGAATAATAAAATACGATACGGCTAGTGCCATATCAAAAGAGAGCATACCAGCTCCTGCTGCCATAATAATACCAAGCAAATTGCATTTTATAGAAGAAGAGTTCCTGGAAAAGCTTTAGCTTTGTTTTAACTATTCTTTGCTTCTTCCGGTTTCCTTTCTGTATGTTTCTGTCCATTTTATGTGTTTGCCTTGTCTGCCTTTAGTCCAGTTTTTTTCGCATTTTGATCCGCAAAAATAGAAAATCTTGCCATCGTTCTTTACGAACATTTTTCCTTTACCTTCAGGAGTTTGTTCTCCACAAAAATTACATTTCATAAAATACCTTTACCTGTTCTGGAATCTGCCCTCAGCATCCATCGTGGTGTCCTTTAACAGCAGTATGTCGCCGACTCTTATAGGGCCCATAACATTTCTTGTCACTATCTTGCCTTTATCATAACCGTCAAGAACGCGACACCTAACTCTGCTAACTCCTTTAACACCCATTCTTCCCATGATTTCTGTGACCTCTGCTGATGTAGTCATATTATATCACTTCTTCAGTGCCTTTATTTTTGAAGCAATGTCAGCAACGATTTTTTTTGCGTCACCTTCTTCAACAACTGCTATTGAAGATGTTGGCACGTCAATACCAGCGGATTTTCCCAGTTCAATTTTTGAAGGCACAAATGCGTATGGAACTTGCTTCTCTTCACAAAGTACAGGAATGTGCATCAAAACCTCTTCAGGCGTGACATCCTCTGCCATTACAACTAGTTTAGCTGTTCCTCTTTCTATTGCTTTTGTAGCCTCGTTTACTCCCTTTCTTATTTTGCCGCTAGCCTTTGCTACGCTTATTGCTTCATAAACCTTACTAACAAGGTCCTTTGGCATCTCGAATTTTGCTATCGCCATATCATCCCTCCGTTAACATTTAGATTGATTTTTTATTTATTGAGTTCTTATTTAAATGCTTGACTAGGTTTTTATAGAAATCTATAGCCTCACTAAGCATTTTTTCACCCTTTTCAGTAATATGGTATATTTTCTTTCTGCCATATTCTTCTTTTCTAACAAGACCTGATTTCCCTAAAAGATACAAAACTTTATAGGCAGTCATAGTACCTGGCTTGAATCCGAATCTTTTTTCTATTTCTTTGCGCAGAGTGTATGCGTGTGACGGTTCATCTTTAAGTATATGCAATATATATATCCACAAACATTCCCTAGTATTCAGTAACTTAAGACGTCTAAGAGGCATATTATCTAATTCCTTGATTATCTTTGTCTATTAGTTCAAAGACGACTAAAGTCGTCAAACTATATAATATTTTACATTTGTATAATATAACCTTTACAAAACAATGTCTTTCGTAGTGTCTTGCGTTCGGTTTTGAACGCAGAAAAACAAAACCTTTATATATACATTGTTACTAGGTAATAGTAACATAGCTCTTTTGAACGGTAAAAGGTTCGCTGAGTTATCTTACACACGGAAAAAAAACTAGTTATTGGGTCTTAATGATCTGATAGCTTTCAACCATAATTGGTACACTGGAACTATTTTTCAGCCTTAGGGCTCAATAATGAACGTGTGAATAAAACAAAAAAAATAAGGAGAAAACAGAAATGAAGCTGTTAAAAACTACTGCCGTTCTTCTGTCGATTTTCTTTGTTCTCTGCATGGCCACTGTTTGCTATGCTGGCCCAGAAAACGGCAACGGCGCAGTTGACATTCTGACAAAGTCAGATTTGACTGATCTTCATAACACCATAATTATTGGAATTGTGGTGTTCGCATTAATCATGGTTGCGGTTATTCTTATTTTAATGTTTAGACCGCGACAAACACTTCCAGCAGTTGTTGAACTGGAACCGGAACCTGATAATCCTGAACCCAGCCCTGATTGGATGAGGTCCGGAGCAAAAAGAATAGCCAAAGAAGCGGTAGCTGGCATCGAAGAGGATCTCTCGATTGATATTGCCGGTGAATTGACAGATTTGGTAATAGGAGCAAGAACTGCTTCTGAAAACGCACGAAGAGAATTCATGCGTGTTTTCCGTCAAAGATTGAACGGTGGCAGCGATATCGATGCTCTTATAGATGAAGCCATCCGGCTAAGAGTGCGAGAACGGGGAGCTGAGCTTCCTCCGGAAGTTCTGGAACATGCAACAGATCCAACAGTTACTCAGGAAGAAGTGGATGCTCTTAACGCTGCTGTTAACACTGAAATGGCTCCGGACCCGATTCTGACATTACTTGAGCGATTAGTGGATGGTCAGGCTGCTGCAACAGAAGCTATTCGAAATTTGACAGCTGCTGTAACACCTCCCCCTGACGAAACATCGCATGCTCCAGACAGTAGCGGCGATGCAGGTTAACCCCCAACTGCCCAATAAACATGGGAGGAGAGTCTGTTCAATCAGGCCTCCTCCCAAAAATCTCTGAACATTAAACAAGGAGGATTATGATGAGAATCCTAAACATAATCTCATCTTTTTTTATTGCTTTCTGGGGACTGGTTAAGGGATTCTTCACCATTCTCCTGAAGTGCATTTGGATAGCAATCAAGTGGTTTTTCATAGCCCTTTGGAAACTGCTTAATTGGATCTGGAATAAAATCATTCTTGTCCAGAATTGGTTCAAAAGGACCAAACTTGGACGGGATTTGCGAAGAGGAAAGCGATGGCCGCGCATCACAGTGATGAGCCTAATGCTTTTCATTCTTTTTTCCGTCTTATGTTTTTCACTTCTTTTCTCCGGTCATAAAATGACTGGATTAATAATATCATTGTTTATTCTTTTTGGTCTTGTGCCTTTCTTTGGCACATGGGCCAGAAATATGTATCAAGCAGAGAATGCCGAACCAAAAAAGCGGCACTCAATGATTGACCATATTCCCTGGCCGTGGCTGAAAAATCATCCCTGGCGCAGAATTACAGCATAGATATCCTGATGAGGATGATTCCTGGGTGGAAAAAAAGGAAGAGAGGAGATCATCATGGATGCAATTACCATCTCGGTTGGGCATCTGACATGCCTGCTATATCTCGCTTATATGGTGGGTTGGGTGCTAACCGAATTTGTCGCATATGCGACAAAAAACTTGAAGAGAAGAGGGGTAATCGTTCTGTTCTTGATTATCCTGCTGTGCACCGCTGTTCTGTTGCATAATTTCAACAAATGGGATGCATATGGATCGTTTTTCATGGCGACTCTGTTTGTCTTCCCTCCGGCCGCTTTGGTGTTGCTTTCTCGAGAGGTAAGAGGAGGCAACAAATCAATTAGGGAGAGGATGAGAATCTTTGGTGGTGGCACTAAAGGAGATTCATCATGAACAATTTTAATTTTATTATCGGAATCCTGGTAATCTCGACGCTTCTTTGTCTGGTTTTTGCTGTATGGAATTATCTGAAGCTCAAACGTTATCAGAACACTTATGTTTGGGCAAGTGGCAAAACTCAGAAAGGTGAGGACTTTCTCATTCTTTCAATTGAGGGTAAAGATGAGGATGCCACTCAGTATGAGTGCCATCGAGATGAAGAGGGCAAGATAACAATTATCGGACCTGCTGGTGAAAACCTTAAAGGCATTCAACACACGTTCGGTAACGGATATCGTCCTCGGATTTAGTTCAGGTAGAGGATGAGACCTCGTGGAACTTTAGGGTTTGATGGTGAGATACGATCAAAAATCCAAAGACCTAAGGAGGTCAACAATGCAGATCGATTTGAATTACGTAGTAAACGCCATTCTGACCAACCTGGCATATGCAGTTGCGCTTGGGCTGGTTATGTGGGGAATTTGCAGGCTTCTGATAAAAGAACCTGAGGGCAATTACTGGGCACCAAGGGTCATGATGGTAATATTCCTGATCTCTGCGCTTGTCTTCACATTTTCTGTTGGAAGAATAACATTCCCAGCAGTTGACAATGCTGTAGAAAACATTTTCTCAGGTGTTTCAACATCGATAGCAAGTGCAACACCACATCCTGTGGTAAACATTCAGGTTGACACACCTCCTCCTACTGTAGTAATACAGAAGGAGACGAGTCAGCCAGTGGTCCGCGAAAGCGAACCGGTTCCAGAAACAACAGAAGGGGATACCTCAAATGAGAAATTTTCTGTAGACGGTCAGTTTGAAGATGGTACACCATACCATCTTTACACGATTGTCAGGGGCAATACCATATACAGCTTGTCCCGCAGATTTGGTGTCACCCAGGATGAACTTATGAGGCGGAACGATCTTAGGATTGGAACGCCTCTCCGTATCGGGAGGGATCTCAGGATTCCTATCAAATGAAGCACAAACAATTGAATAGGTAACTTGGGAGGGGAGAAAAATCCTCCCTTTCCCTTTTCATATGTCTATCTATAGGGATATATAAATATATTTTACACTAGTAAAGTATTTAAATTTGCAAATACAATTATTTTACAGGTATAAAATAGTTGACGACTTTATGTCGTCTTTAGATATCAGGTGATGTTTTTGAAGGAAATTAAAGTTGCTATCGCAGGAATTGGGAACTGTTGCAGTTCTCTTATACAGGGAATTCATTATTATAAGAATGTTGACTCAAATGGAGAAAGCATTCCTGGGCTGATGAACAATGTTATTGGGGGTTATAAGATAAGCGACATAAAACCTGTAGCTGCTTTTGATATTGATATTAGAAAGGTTGGCAGAGATCTGTCTGAAGCTATATTCGCTGAACCAAACTGTACTATAATATTCCATAAGGATGTTCCTCATCAGGATGTTGAAGTAAAGATGGCTCCTGTTCTTGATGGTGTAGCTCCTCATATGAAGGAGTTTCCAGACCATCAAACATTCAAGATTTCTAATGAAAAACCAGTAGATGTAACAAAGGTTCTTAAAGAAAGCGGAGCAGAGATGCTCATCAACTACCTTCCTGTAGGTTCTGAGGACGCTGTAAGGTATTATGCTCAGGCTGCTTTAGATGCAGGATGTGCTTTTGTTAATTGTATGCCTGTTTTCATTGCGTCCACTGATGAGTGGGCAAAGAAGTTCGAGGATAAAGGGCTTCCTATAGTCGGTGATGACATCAAGGCACAGATAGGTGCAACTATAACTCATAGAACACTCGTAAAGTTATTTTCTGATAGAGGTGTAAAGATAGAAAGAACATATCAGCTTAATACCGGTGGAAACACCGACTTCCTTAACATGATAGAGCGCTCAAGACTCAAAAGCAAGAAGATAAGCAAAACTTCTTCTGTGCAATCACAGCTACCAACTCCTTTGCATCCTGATAACATACACATAGGACCAAGTGATTATATCCCATGGCAGAAAGACAACAAGATATGTTTCTTGAGGATAGAAGGAAGGAAGTTTGGAAACGTTCCTACCCATATAGAAGCTCGTCTTTCAGTAGAAGATTCACCCAACAGCGCAGGATGCGTAATAGACGCAGTGCGCTGCGCAAAGCTAGCATTGGATCGTGGCGTAGGAGGAAGGCTGCTGTCAATTTCAGCATACACAATGAAGCATCCGCCAACACAATATCCTGATACTTTGGCAAAGCAGATGGTTGAAGAGTTCATCAAAGGGGAAAGGGAACGTTAAAATTTATATAGTATCTTGTTATTTCTTTATTGTCTTGCGCAAGACAAGATTTGTCTTTCGTAATGAAAACAGCACAAATCGAGCTCAAAAAGTGTCTTGCGTACCGATAGCTTTATAAAGCCTTTGTCACTATTTAATAGTAACAATATGATAAAAACATCGAATAGGTGTGGAGGTCAATATGAGTAATATATATGTTTCGGAAAATGTTGCAAAACATTTTATACAAGGTGTGACTGATCACGCCATGGAAGGACAATTGTTAGACATAGAAGGAGAAAAAGAGTTTGTTGTAACATACAGACATGAAGGAAATTTAATTCAAAACACTTTAGTTTTTCCTGTAAGTGGAAGTATTGAAATTTCAGTAGATTCTTTAAGAAAAAAATATCCAAACATTTACAAAACATTAACAAAAAATAATGATATTGGAGATGCAGATAATGTTCTTTTATACGAAACAGATTTTACAAAACACAGAGAATTAGTTATTAGCAAAAACGCTAATAATGAAAATTTAGCAAAATATATTGATTTTAATGATAATCGTATCCCGTCATATGCAAATAGTGAGTTTGAGCCTGTAGAGGATAATTCTTTAGATAACTTGAAAGAGTCTGCAAATTCAGACTTAGAGTATAAAAGAGTAAATGGAGTTGTAAGAAACTCACTAACATTCAACTATGGTGAAGAAGAAGCCCAGAGAATGCTAGAAAACTACGGAGAACTTTGGTTTGCTGAAAATGGTCAATTCGCAGGAGCTAGAGAATGGAATCAATTAGGTGAAGAAAAAGGTTGGGATTTCATGAAAAGGTACACTGAAGATGCAAAAAGGTTTGCACCTACAAAAGTTTAGAATTAGATTAGAGGTAAAATATGGACAATAAATATGTTTCAGAGAATATAGCATTGCTTAAGGATGTTTTGGTTAGCTATTGTATTCTAGAAGGGACATTGATAGAAGGATTGAATGAAAATGAAAGCGGTATCCCAATGTCACCAATGTTCATCAATTCGTATGATGATGAAGATGGAGAATATGTACATTTACTTAAATCTGGTTGCGATGTTAAATCTAGAAATACACTTGTATTTGATGTTGTTGATTATGTTGAAATCGATAAAGAAACTTTCGATATAATAAGTGATACTATGGGCAGAAACAGGCACGTATATACTTCTTCTGAAAAAATAGAAGAAATGAAAAGTATTTACGATCAAGGTAAAAAAGTGCTTTTCCCATTGCTTCCGGGAAGAACCGATAATTGGATTTACAAAAAATATAGATCAATTGTGGCTAAAGAAAGAATGAAAATATTTAAAGATGTTCCTATAGTTGAAGCCATTAGATCTGATTCCGGTAGCAGAAAACATAACAGTTATCCAGCAGGAACAGATTCTGAAAAATTGTTTGAGGGGATATTAGATTAGAGGTAAAATATGGCTGAAAAGAAAGGAAGAAAATATTTCGATGCAGAAGAACTAGAGGACATCTATTCATCTGGCATAGGTGAGGAACGCAGACATGAATTCTTAGACACACCTACATCTTGGGATGACATAGACAAAGAGCCACGTGAAAGAGTGGAAAAGGTTCGCATCAAGACAGTTCAGACAATGCCTCGTCTTGAAGAAGAAGAGATGGACAAACTTAAGATAATCAGCCCAAAAATAATTGGCAGTCTTTTTGATAGAGTAAAATTTTTGAAAGAAAGAATAGAAGAAACACAAAACACAATGAAAATGCGTACTGATATTCATAATGACATGTTAGCAGAGATAACTGAGGATATTAAGGAAAGACAGGGAATGTTGGGAAAGGCCATGAGCCTTGACGAGCAAAGAAGCATAAAACTTGACATGTCTGTTCTTAGAAAGGAAAAAAGAAAGGAAATAATTCAGTTATGGAGAGATATGTTTGATCTAAGAACTGAACTAAAGGAATTACTAGAACAGTTCCAAAATGAACAAAAGCTTGCAGATCTTTTCTCTGAAATAAAACCTGAGAATAATAAGAAGGGAGGCATCGGAGAATCCGATATCTAGGCAGGTTATAATTATGATAGACATAAAAGAAAGATTATTCACTAGCGAAGTTAAGAAACTTATTCCAATCCTAGGCAGGGTTAATGTTGAAAGACTTAGCAAGGCATACTTGCTTGGTGATGAAGATACCAGATTAAGAATCTTCGAATTAATAGACGTAGCTAAGGCTGCTGTTTTCAGCGAAAACGAGCTTGGCGAAAGCATATTAATGGAGCCGCCTGAAAAAGAAGCTGTAGCTAAAGGAGAATTGACTCTTGGCAGTGTTCTTTATGGAAAGAAAAAAATGTATCCATTGAGATTCGAAAAGCAAAGGCTTTTGATGCACATGGGTATATTCGGTTCGTCTGGTTATGGTAAAACAAACCTTGCTCACAAAATGATACTAGAAATGGCAAACGAGGAATTGCCTATATTGATATTTGATTTCTCAAAGAGAAATTACAGAAAGCTATTAAGAACACCACTAAAGGACAGAATAGATATTTACACCGTGGGCAGAAACACATCACCATTCAAATTCAATCCGCTTGTTCCTCCTGAAGGCATTCAAATGTCTCAGTGGATGAAGGAGTTCTCATCTGTATTCGATCATGCTTATTTCCTTATGGGCGGTGGTAGGCACATAATTATGAAGGCTTTTGACGGAGCTTTCGATGAGTCTGAAAAAACACCAAGATTGAGGGACCTTAAGGATTGGATAAACGAATACGCAGAACTCAAACTGCCAATGAGAGAGAAGAACTGGATAGCAACAGCTGCAAGGCCGTTGGATTCTCTAGTCTTCAGGGAAATTGGAGAGATATTTGATTGTGATGTTGGTGTAAGGCCGTCTGATTTTTTCAAGAAAGGCAAGATAACTATTCTTGAACTGGATGCTCTTGACACTAATGACAAGACATTTTTCATAGAAATACTGTTACAGTGGATAAGAGATTGGCTTTTGGTAAACGATAAAAGAGAAGAGCTTATAGGAGCCATTATTTTAGAGGAAGCGCACCATGTTCTGAACCGTGAAAAATCTATAAGAACTGGTTCAGAAACTGTTATGGATCTTTTGTTCAGAGAGATTAGAGAGCTAGGTCTAGGCATTATTTACTTGGATCAGCACCCATCTTTAGTTTCTTATCCGGCTCTGGGTAATACATCTACTCATATTTATATGAATCTGGGACTTGATACAAAGCAGTCTTCAGATATACTAGATGCAACTCACATGCTTGGATTAGATTATGAAGAGGAAGGCAGCTATCTCAGAAGGCTTCCTGTAGGACAAGGCTTTATGCTTTGCAGAAACTTCGAATTCCCAAGACCATTCCTTGTAAACTTCGATGAAGTGAAATTCACTGAAAAGGTAATAAAGGATGAAGAAGTAGCAGAACTGATGAAAACATACGACAAGATTGTATCCAAACCAGTAGAACATAAAGTTGCAGAAAACATACCCAAAGAAGTAGTTAAGAAAACAAATGAAATAACAAGCGATATACAAAAAGCTGCTAATGATCTTTTACGGGAAATAAAGCTGCTTACAGAAGAGTCTAGGGAATATGCTAAAGAAGAGTATATGGAAGACGCTAAAGAAGATGTAGTTGAGGAACCTGAAGAAAGAACAGAAATTATAGAACCTAAAATAGAAACACCAAAATTAGAAGACGTTAGCACAGTGGATATGCCCTTAGATAAGATAGACAAACAGGCATGGAAAATAATTGATGTTGTTGGTAACGGTCATGGTGCATTTGCATCACAGATATACAAAAACGCCAGAGTATCTGGCACTGTTTTCAATGAAAAAATAGAGACACTTTTAGACCTGGGCTTAATTAAGCGTGTTGGTGGCAAAAGTGGCAAGAACAAGCTTCATTTTTATTACTTGACTGAAAAGGGAGAAAGGACATTTGATAGCAACTTCAGAAGATATGAAGGTGCTGTGGATGCTGACCTTTCAGGATTGCTAGAGCTGTTCTCTTTAGTCGGATGGAAAGCTACTCGTAAAGTAGACATTCTGGAAATAACCAAAGAGGATGAGATACTTCCAGTTGCAATTATAGATTACACAGACAAAAATAAAATGTACGAAAGACTAAAGATAAACAAACATTTTGTATGCGCAAACGAGACGCTAAAAAACATATTGGTGCAACAGGCAGCCAAGCGTTCATTAAAGAAACCAGGATTAACAATATTCGTTTCTACATTCAAGGATTTTGAAGATAACACAAAATTCGACAAAATAGAGTTCGATATTTGAGCTCAAACACAACATGTTGTGGATTAATTTTAAATAAGTTAGTGGATAAAGTATAACTATCACAATAAGTATCATAATCTCAATTCACTAATTTGACTTGCAAAGTCCTTCGCATTAGCTCAACACTAACGCGTCGAATTTAAAAAGAATGTTTTCCCATTAGCATCTCGCTAGTGGATAGGATATGCAACATTTCATAAGTGTTGGGTATCCTTTTTCTTGACGACTTCTCAGCGTTAAGCTGATCAGCAGCTAGAAATAGCTGCTATTTTTTTGACGACTACCGATTTCTAGAAGACCGTCCAACATGAATTCTACGCACAGCACTCTACAAATTCAGGGTGCAGGTGTATGAGAGACAGTCTATATGACTAGGCTTGAAATAGGTCTCTCGCTGAATGCAACTCTTTGATGGTAATTCTAGATAACCTGATAGGAGGAGAGACCTGTTTTTGAAAGTAAGCGTCAGTTTCTGTAACGGATTCTGACGATGGTTATAAAAACAGGGCTTTCACTTCGGTGTTAGCCCTACGAAAACAATCAGCAGCTTGTCTGCGCTTTCATTTAGCGGTTTCAAGTTCGGAAATCAACATCCGAACCGTTAAGATGTCACAGGTGCGCTTACATATTAGCGCGCCTGTTTTTTGAGAATACGGAACTTGGGGAAACCCTGGATCCTTTTCTACCAAGAGGAAGAGAGCCACAATTGAAGATTCGGCCTTACTAAAAGCTGGGCCAACCCCTTCATAAAGGATTGAACCTCTTGGTTTTTTGAAAACAATGCAAAGCCGGATCATAAAAACTGTCCAATGATCCGGCAGCTTAAATAATGGACAGGCAAGATCCACAATACATTCGAATCGCGGTTCAAACCACAATTTCGGTTTCGGGCGCTTGTAATCACAGCACGACAGAAGAGTTCTTATTTAATGAACTCACATCGTTTCTCCACTCATCTGCAAGTAATTCTTCGTCCTGCAGCAGTCTCCTTCCACCTTTCCTTCCGTAACGCCTCCACCGATTCTAGTTTACGGCACAATATCTTCTGGCACAGTATCTTCTGGGATTGTATAAAACGAAGTAACAATTTCCCAGATTGATACAAATTTAAACGCGTCTCTCTTCCCCCCGTAAAAAGGGAAAGTGCCCGACTCCTTCCGCGACTCGGGCACTTTTTTTTGTCCAGCTCATGACTACCGAAAGCAAGGATCGATGATTTAAACATTTACCTGAAACAGCGTGTAATCGGCACGCATACTCCAGGAATCAACAGATAGATGAGGAGGCCCGAAAAACAAATTAATAATCGCACGAAAGTTGTATTGGTTTTTCAAAAACCTATTCGGTAAAATCATTGCACAGCCAACAAGCGGTGCAAAATTAACTCAAAAAAGAGAACGGCACTTTGAGGTAAATGAGACATTATTGAATTTAAGCGACACCGAAAAGAGCCAATCTTAAACGCAGAAGCGATGATCAAACCATCCTTCTGCTTCTTTACATATATCTACTAAAAGGGATATAAGCAATAATCTGCAAACATGCTTCAAACAAAAAAATTACTTCTTTTTGATGTACTTCTTGAACCATTTAAGAATTGTCCAGCGAGAAACCTTGATCCCGTGCCTGTGTTTCATCTCCTGCTGCACCTCGGACAGAGAGAGGCCTTTACTGTAGAGAGCTACAGCTTTCATTATTGTATCTTTTTTGAACCTCATCCGCAGGAAATTGTCGTTTGGGGTATACTTGCGTCCGCACTTTTTACAGAGCCGAAGGTGCTTTTTAGTTGACTCGTTATACCTAAAACCTCTCCACACAGTGTTTGTGCTCTGGCAATGCGCACATCTCTCAATTTTATCTTTCATACTTAATTAAACTTATAGGGATATATAAAGCTTTCTCTCTACATCTTCTCAGGTGCCTCTATACCCAACAGAAATAAAGCGTTCTTAATGGTAATTTTTGCTGCTTTGACCAGAGCCAAACGCACTTCAGCAGTATTTTTGTCAGCTTTCAGTACGGGAAGCGCCTGATAAAACTCGTTAAAGGCTGATGCCAGCTCATAGACATAGTTCACTATGTAATGGGGTCTGTAGTCCCTTGCAGAATTCTCAATTGTCTGGGAAAAGTTAGAAATTATTTTTATAAGCCTTTTTTCCTTGTCGTCAACTAATAGGGATGCATCAAATTCTATTGGTTTTGTTTTTGCCTTTCTCAAAATAGAAGATGCCCTGGCATAAGTGTACTGCACATAAGGCGCACTGTTGCCCTGAAAATCCAGTGCCTGATCCCAGTCAAATATTATAACCTTTTCAGGTGACTGCATTATCATGCTGTACTTTATTGCGCCCATTGCAACCTGCTCAGCTATTTTCTTGTGTTCTGCTGCAGAAAGAGCTGGGTTCTTTTCTTTAGTTGCTTGCAGCGCTATAGCGTACAGCTTTGACTTAAGCTCATGGTAAAGTATAACTTTTCCTTCTCTGGACTTCATCTTGCCTGTAGGAAGGTTAACCAGTTCGTAGGATAAATGGCATTCTTTTTTAGCAATCGGATCGCTAATAATCTCCAGTGTTTTAAAAAACTGCTGAAAGTAAAGTTTTTGCTCAGAACCGACGACATGAATTATCAAATCTGGATTGTATTCTTTGTTTTGAAGCCTTGCCAGAGCAAATTCTTTTGTTGAATAAAGGGCTATTCCATCCTTTCTCAGCACTAAGAATATGCCCAGACCGTATTCTTTAAGATCTATTATCAAAGCACCATCGCTTATTTTGAATACCCCCTTTTTATGCAAATCCTCTACTATTTTTCTTCCTGGTGCTTCAACTTCTGATTCCATGTAAAGCCTGTCAAACTTTGCTCCAAAATCCTTGTAAATATCATCAAAATAATCAAGGCTCCATTTCCTTCCTGTTTTCCATATAGAAACCAGTTCTTTATCGCCAGCGTACAGTTTTTTATTTATCTCATCAATCTCTTCAGTGACTTTTTGATTTAGGCTTGCCTTTTCACTGGATTCTTTGTAAACATCGCCAAGCCACAAACCTTTATGAACATTTTTTGGTGGTTTCTTTTTATAGATATTTATCAAACCCCACAGAGCTTTTGCTACATGCGGGCCTATATCACCTTGATAATTTGCCCTCACTGTTTTATGGCCTGAAAACTCCAGGACACGCGACAGGGATTCACCAAGGGCTATGTTTCTAACATGACCTATATGAAATCCTTTGAATGGGTTTGGATGGGCATACTCCACCATTATTGTCTTTCCTTTACCGTCAACAGAACTTCCATATTCTTTTCCTTCCCTTAACACATCTTTCAGAACCATATCGCTGAATTTTTCTGAGTCAGCATAGAAGTTTATGTAAGGGCCAACAGCTCTTACCTCGCGCAACAGACCTTTTGGTTTTACTTTGGATGCGATCTGTCTTGCTATGTCTGCTGGACTTTTCTTGAATTTTTTTGCAAAAGCAAAACATGGTAACGCAAAGTCTGCACCGATGTTTTCAGGTGGCTTTTCTAAAAATTCTTCTATCTGTTTTTTTGGAAGATGTTTTTTCAAAAGCATTGTAACTTCGTCACGGATTTTTTTGTTAACATCCATAATATTATTTTGTTTGTATATCTATAAGTTTCAACTCCCTTGCTTGTGCACGGCATACAATTCTGCGAGAACATCTGGAAACTCCCCTGTCTTACTCCAGGAATCGACGAACTTCATGTTGACAGGATTGTGCATGATTTCCCCAGGCTCCGTTTCGCCACTCAACACGAATATTTCATTTATGTTCTTTTAGAATCCCCTTGAAATAGATTCAATCATATTAATCCAGAAGATTCTCACAACCCCGACAGGTCCGCCTTCCAGACGCCGTATTCTGTGAGACCGAAAATTAAATATTTATTGTCTGGGGTGAGTGCCAGGTTGTCTGCGACATTGTCCCTTACCTGGTTGTCTACTATCAGCTCTTTGCCTGGCAGGCCACTGTTTATGATTTTCCAGCTGGCTCCGGCGTCCCTGCTTATGTAAACACCCACGTTGGTGCTTAAAAACAGTATGTTATGGTTTGGCGGATAAATCAGAAGCGTGTAGAATTCGCTTCCGCTATAAAGGCCGTTCATAATCCTGAACCAGTTCTCTCCGCCGTCTATTGTTTTCATCACAATACCGCAAAAAGTGTCTTTGTTTCTCTCACAGAAGCCCATGTTCTGCCCGTTCTTAGTTGAGGTATACATTATGCTTGGATTGTCGCTGTCGATTGCGATTGTGTAAGGCCACTGCTCAGGAGGCATGCCATTGCTTATCATCTCCCACGTTCTTCCTTTATTCAGTGATTTCACAACCCCGTTGTATGTTCCTGCAAATAATATGCTGTGATTATGGGGGTGCATGCTCAAAGAAAACATGCCATCATTTCCCAGTTTCAGGCTTGAATCCTCCCATGTATGCCCATTGTCCTCGCTTATGAAAAACCCGCTTGGGAAATGACCATAATAAATCTTTCCAGGGACATCAGGGTCAAACAGTATTGAGCTGAACTGATACATCCTTCTTTCCCACGGGCTCCACCATCCGCCGCCAAATATGCCCTTTCCAAGACTCTGCCAGCTTTTGCTTGCAGAATTGAATTTATATATCCCGTATCCAGCAGTTCCTGCGTAAATATCAGCACCTGTTAAGCCTATTGTTATGACAATATCATCCACATGAATCTCCCCTTCTAGTGATTCAAAAGCAATCCCTCCGTTCAATAGCGACTCGGTATCAGTATAATCTATCTTCAAATCATCATCAACATAAACCTTAACGTTGTTTCCATTGCCGACAATTTTAATGTCATACCACCTGTCTCTGCTAAATGCCATGTCTTTATTTATCAGGTTCGTATGAACGCTATTATAAGTTCGCATCAGGTATAAGCTCCCACTGTTTAGACCTATAGCATACCTATCACTACCACTAACGCGGTAATTAATATGAACCGAGCCTTTGATTAACTTTACCCTACTCTCGAAAGTGTAATCAGTCCAGCTCTCTGAACCACCACTAATCCAGTTATGGTCAATGCCCTGCAAGACATAGTTGCCGCCTTCCTGGATGACAGACCATCCAGTGTCTGACTTCCATCCGTCTGCGTTCCCGTCCTCAAAATCATCTCCAAGGGGCGGTCCTTCTATGTTTACAACCTTTAGCGATCTTATATCAAGGGTTTTTAGTCCGTCATTCATTTCAGTCCAACTTTCTCCATCATCACGGGTCACGAACACGCCTTCTTGAGTTCCTACATAAACTGTTTCCGAGTCTTTAGGATCAACAACAACAGCAGTTATAGGTTTCCTGAGCAACTCATTCTCATTTCCGTTGGCAAACATGCTCACACTCATATACTCGTGAGATCTGTACATTCCCTTTCCGTATGCGCCCATCCAAACGTCTGCCGGATTGTTTGGGTCTATAGCAAAACTGTAGTATCCCTGTGTAATTGGATCATCCACAATAATGCTCGGCTGAGCGGTGTTTCTCTCATACCAAGTTTCTCCTCTATCATCACTTCGGAACATCCCTCCTGGATAAGCAGTTGCATAAATTCGATTAGAATTTGTTGGATCAATTTCAACCTGAATTCTGGAAATGTATGTTTTTGGTTTGTTGCTTCTGGAATTGTCCCAAGTAATTGAATAATCGTCATTGACAATCCCTGCATAAACCCCGCTTGCCCCTACAGCTGCGTAAACATAACCATCTTCAGCTATAAGCGCAGCTGTGCCCAAACTTGGCAAACCCTCATTCTCCTGTTTCCAAGTTTCGCCACCATCACTGCTAACAAAAATACCCTGAGTGCTTGAGGCTACATACAAAAGATTCGGGTTCTGCGGATCAATCTCAACTGCCATAGTCGCGTGTTCGGTTTCGAGCATACGGGTCCAGGTTTCTCCGCCGTCTGTTGATTTGTAGGCTCCGCATGCATCCTGCTCTATGTTTTTAGGCAGTCCGGTAGGTTCAATTATATACTCAGGCAGCAATTCGCACAACCCTGCAGCATACAGGGTGTTGCTATTGGAATAATCCACATCAATATCGTAGTACCCAAGCCTTGGAAGGCCTCCTTCCTTGTCATCCAGTCTCTCCCAGGTTTCTCCGCCATCAACACTCTTGAAAACTCCATATCCGTGCTTTGAAACATAAATTGTATTTGGATTGTTTGGATCAACCTCCATTTCAACCGTAGATTCAGCTACGCCTTCATCATTACCTGGCAGGTTTTCGTTCAGATCTGCTACCATCTCACCATTTATAATCTTTAGTAGTGAACCAGCCGCAACACAGAACGGACGCCCGAAAGTAGCTGCATAAATCGTATCTGGGTTGTTTGGATCAATTGCTACAGCGCTTGTCAGGACATTAGTTCTATCAAATTCATAATATTCTTCCCAAGTAAGCCCGCTGTCTTCGGATTTGTGTATAACTGGTTTAAGTCTGTCACATGCGTAAATAATGTCTGGATTTTTTTCAGAAATCGCCAAGCATGTCGGAGACTCAGGTGCGTTATCAAGCTTCACCCAATTACTTCCTCCGTCAATAGTCTTATAAGTCCCTCCGCCCCAGGTGCCTGCATAAACTATGTCTTTATCCCTTGGATCAATCTGAAGCTGTGAATGACGCATAATGGTTGCAAATGTTAGCTCATCGTTAAGTTTACTCCAGGTTTCTCCTTTATTATTGCTCACATAGATGGTTCCTTCCTCTCCGATTACTCCTGCGTACATTCTGTCCGGGTTTAGCGGGTCAAACCTGAGCGATGTTATTCCTCTGGAATTCTCAACCCTGAATATCTCGCTCCAGACGTTTTGGTTTTTGGAATATCTCCAAATAGATGAATGGTTCTCAAATATCTTTGGCGAATACGTGGCATAGATAAAATTGCTGTTCTCTGGATCGATCTCAATATCATAAGTATAATCAGGGGAATATGTGAGATACCGCCAGCCCCCTTGCGAAGAGGCCTCTGAAATGCCGACACCTATATTGGACGCGTAGATTGTGCCGGAGTCTTTTGCTATCTCAAAATCAAAAATCTTTGCAGATGAAAAATCCTGAGCGATTTGTGTGAAAGTTCTCCCTCCATCATATGATTCGTATAAGTCGGTCAGTTCATCAGCCAGCAGGATGTGGTCTGAGTTGTGCGGGTCAATCTTTACATCGTCTCCGGCAGCGACTGGCGTGAATGGTTCCCAAGTATTTCCAAAATCCCTTGTGACATATGATTCCTGAATAACATTTCCTGAGGTGAACACAACATTCGGGTCTGTTGGGTGGGTCATGACAATGGTGGGGGATGTCCCTATAATATCACTGTCCATCTTTTTCCATGTTTTCATGCCATCCTCTGACTTAACCATTCCCAGAGCCCATATAGAGCCGGTCTTGCCGTAAGCTATGTTTGGGTTTTCATAATCAATCAAGAGTGCATCCAAGTTAAAGCCCACTTTTTCAAATACCTTGAGTCTTGGTTCATTGATTCGTTCATAACTAGAGCCATCTATCTTAAGTATTGGAATGCCACCATAAGGATTCAGAAGATAATAAGCTGAGCCTGAAATAACAACATCTTCTACTCCATTGGATTCTAAAGTCAGATCTGTCACAGGGTTCCATGTTTTTCCTCCGTCATAGGATTCTCTTAAGAGCTCAGATATCGGGGAAAACCCCTCATGCACGATGTTGTATCTGAATGGTATCACTATGTGTTGAGGATTGTCTGGGTTCTGAACAATCTTTGAAATAATAACACCGTCAGGTGTGTCAAAATCAATCGTGGACCATGTCCCACCAAGGTCTTCTGAAACGTACAAATAATTTTTTGAGAGTTCCCCTCTGCCACCTTTCATTACATTGATAGCTACCAAGATTCTATTTCCAAGCGCAATAATATTTCGAATTCCTATATCCTTATCATTTGTCGACAGTACTAAATCTTTCCAGTCAAAATTTCCCGAGGCCTCCCAAGAAGCTAGGTCAGCATACGATATTTCACCACCACCCATCTTTCCGTCACCAGAAATTATGAAAAGTTTATTGTCACTAACAAAGGGCTTTCCAAAATACCTGTCTGATATTTTTACAGGGTTTCTATTATTGTCATAGTAATAAAGACCATCATCACAAATAAAAAATAATTTATCCTTGAAAAGTGCCATTGAATGAACACTGCCTATGATATCCTGTCCCTGCATTAGCTGCCAGCTTTCGCCTTTATCTACAGACTTCCGTATACCTTCAATAGTTATTACATACAATTCATGCGGCGGGAGGGGATTTTGTATCAATTGTTTTATACGCCCTCCTGGCGGGCCATTCATGGATACCCATGAAATGCTTGAATCAGCTTCCGGGTGGTACTGGACTTCTTCTCCCCCAAGTTTTTCCTGGACGCATGCATTATTTTTGCACGCATAACCAACAGGGCAGATTTTAGTTTGATACTGTTTATCATCAACACAGCATTCGTATGGGCAGTATCCATCCACAAGTGGACTTTCTTCTGTAACGCATCCGCTGATAAGAACAATTCCTATAATCAATAATCCAATCAAAATTTTTGATTTCATCATAATTCATCCACAAATATAAGATTATTCTTCCAAATGCATTTCACCCTGAATTATTATGTAGTCGCCTTCCTTTCGTATATCCAGTGTTTGGTCAAAAGATATCCTCAAGTAAGACGGACAGATTTCATAGTAACCGTCGCTTTTTGGTTCAAATATTGTCTCTCCTTTTTCATTTACGAATTTAATGTATTTGAAATCCTCTTGAGCTTGAGCCGTTTCAAATTCAAAAACTACCCCGTTTATTTCTTCAAAACCGCCTATAAGCGGCTTATACTTGTATCCTTCCTCGGTTATAGTCCCTACAGCCATAATAAGAGTATTATAATCAACAGCAGGCAGTGAAAAATCCGTTTCAGGTAATTCGCCTTCTTCAATACTTTTAAAGGTTTCTACAAACTGAGCCAACACGCTACTTAAATCACTGTCTTGTTTAAAATCATCATAAGTTTTAGACAATTGGATTATATCTTTAGAATCGAATAGTACGGCTTCACTAAAATCATCTTTAATTACTATAAAGTCGATTTTTTTGTTTTCATTTAATTCCAACAATTGTCTGAAGAAACTTGCGGTACTTTTCATTTTATTATGGCCTTCTAATCCAACAATCGCTATTTCGTTTTCAGGGAACAAATTAGCTTTGTTTTGCTCATTAACGGATGTTACTCCAAAAGGAAGATCCACATCAAGCCAAGCATAAACCGCTTTCTCCTCTCCCAATATGGCTGCAACAGAATTTTCAAAAGCCATTCTCCCAAATTCTTCTCTTTCTCCCCACTCCTTTGATGCCTTCCACCTTGAAACGTAATCCAATGCAGTGTCTTTGAATTCGTTCTCTTCAGCCAAAGCCAACAAGGCTTCACTAAACTCATCGGTATATTTGTAGTCAATAAAGGTTCTGGGCACCATTGCAAGGGCAACGCAATCAAGAAACTTTGTTTTGCTCAAATCAAAGGCAATTACAGTATCCAATGCAGGGTATTCCTGCAAATCAATTATCCTGTCATCATCACTGTCCAATACCCCAGTTGATGGAATGGGAATCCATTGCCCATCATGGTAAATTTCAATCCAGTCGTGAGGCTTTATGCCTACTAGGCGTGACTCAATTATTCTTGCTGGAATTCCAGCAGCCCTCAATAAAGCCGTTATCAAATAAGTGTGTTCCGCACACATCCCTGTTTTATGCTGCCAAATTAGTTCAACATCGTCATATAGGGACTTGGGCCAACTATATTTAGTGATTCTTTCCCTTCCTGTGATATACTCCTTTACAAAATCATAAATATTCCCTGCAGTGGTTAAATCATCCTCTCCCTCTAAACTCAATGCCTTTTCCCGCAATGTAGTGGAAAAAAAGTTAAAGTCGTAATAAGTGTCGGTTCCAGAGTTCCAGGACGCGAAAAAATACAGCACCTCTTTTGGGTAATCCTGCAGGTTTTGCTTCTCTTTATAGATTTCCAAGAACAGTTTCATAAATTCTATTTCTTCTTCAGAAAAAAACCCTTTCCGGCATTCTGAATAGTCGAATCCTACCATTGGCGCGTATTTGTACGGCACATACAGATCAATGAAAACCTCCTCGAGCTCAGGATAGTCTTTTATCTCAGGGATATTTTCTTCTAGCACAACTTTTGGTGTTTTTGGACAATCCTGCGGACAGGTTAAATATGTCTCTACAATTATATACGTTTCTTCAGTTTCACATATGCCATCTCCACAGCAGGGAATTGTTTGAAAATAATAACAACTATTAGCAATACAATTCTTAGCAAAACAGGTCCTATCCGGACAATCTTCTTTAACTTCACATTCCTTTTCTTCTGCAGGCAGAGCCCCCTCTTGGACAGTTCCTGAATTAGTAAAAATAACTTCCATCGTCGACAATCCGATTAAAATTCCTATTATCAACAATCCGAATAAAATAATGTATCCGGGGTTCATGTTTTATATTGGGTTTGGGGTACTATAAAAGCTCTGTAAACCATCTCCTGATCACTTCTTCTGTTTTTGAGGACTCTTCAGGACCATGCAATCCTGGTATATCTTCTCCAAGAAAACTTAATTCAAGAAAATCTAAAACAAAAAACCCAGCAACCGTGTCCTTTCCTTTTTCAAGGACTATTTCATGGGCTCTTGCATCTAATTCTTCACTCCATCCCAATTCCCTCAGCGATGTACCATAAAATTCAGTAATAATGACTCCTTTACAATTGTCTCTTTCTGCAAAACCGAGAAATGTGCTCAATGTATAGTCAATAAATGGAGAAAACTCTTCTAGCGTCGTACCAAGACCTCGGCTGATAGTAACTCCAATGTAATCGTATCCCGAATAGTTCGTCGGGGCGGGTTCCGTCATAGGATAGGGTTGTATACCGCCGATAGACCCCCCTTTCCAAATAACCTCACCATGATAAACCTCTTTTATTCTGGGGAGGATCTCTTGCCCCCAAGTTGCAGATGCAGACGGGCCAAACAACACTTCTGGTTCATTCATGGGGGCGAAGAATTCAACATCATATTCTTCTGCTAATCTGGCATATTCAATAACCTTGGAATTCCAAGCCTCTAAATCTATCCAATCCTCTAAACCCATCCCACCTGAGCACTTTGCCATGGTTAATGCAACTCTCAAACCATTTCTGTGAGCAGCTTGGATGTTGGCAATCATAAGCTCTTCTTGAATCGGAATAATTTTTTTCATTTTTTTAACCAATTCAGAATCGGAAGGAAGCCCTTCAAGGCAGTGCTCAACCTGAGGGGGAGCACCCTGAAAGAAAACCGTATTCATCCCAATATCCTTCAACTTCTGCATATCAGAAGCCAGCTTATACGGATCATCACTTAATAGCGTGGGCGTCCAAGTGCCTTTGTAAACATCAACCTCAGCGGGTATTTTTATCTGCGAGTCCTGAACGCAACCACTGATAAAAACAATTCCCACTACCAGCAATAAAATCCCCAAAATTAGTTTTTTATTTTTCATCATATTCATCACATTTGGGGGTCTTACTCCACAACGATTTGTTCAGTAGTCATATCACCTTTAATAACCACTATATCATCTTCTCTGTAGATCTCCAGCGTTTGATCTGGGGTAATAAAACCATATGGAGCATCATCTAAGTTGTATGGGGGTCCTATAACAACTGTTGGATCCGGCCGCGGGTTTCTATATATTTCCGGGTCTGCGTAAACTTCGCCTTCTTCATTTATGAGTTTAAGATTATCAAAGTGGCTCCAGTTCATATACTTGAGCGCATCAGGGTCATAAACATCAATATTTATCATTATTGTTGTTTGGTCTGCACTAAATATAATCATAATATCTTTAACTATAACCATGCTTTGTATGTCAAATTTTATGTTGAATGCTGTGTTTTCCCTATCGAAACCACCACCAATGACAATTGAATACTCTGCTCCCTCTTGAATATATTCAGGCAAATGGAAGGTTGTGTAATTTTTTTCTTTGCTTACCACGCTAACGATTTCAATTACAAAATCCTTTATGAGTTCAGGCGTTCCCGTAACCAAGTCTTGGTATGCCGTTTCAAGGGCACCTACGTCTTCCGGGTCAAATAAATTAATAGCAACTGCATCACTCAGGGAACCGCAACCAGCTTCATAATGAGCGAAAAAGGAGTATATTTCCCCCTGGAAAAGTTGTTTAATCTCTGGTATAAGCGTGCTGATCTTTTCAAGTGGGAACTCTCCTGCACCAGACGACATGTATTGGATTCCGCCGTGTGATGTAATGTCATAAATTGAAATTGCTTTTGCTTTATCGAGTTCGCTAAGAAAAGCTTCCTCTGTTTTTAACTTATTCCAATCCCATAAATCCAATACTTTGATGTCTTTTGATTCATACCCTTCCTGTTTCGCTATAATTTCACTAATGCATGTCTCCATGATATCCTGCGCATAGGCATATTTGTTAACAAGGTCACTCTCTTTTTTGTATTGGGCAAAAAGCTCTTCTGCTTGTCCAGTAGCACTGGTTTCACCGACCGCTTCTTTTGTGTGCTCTATAATCAAATCTAATATATCCGTGTTGTAAGACAGGGAAACATCCATCAATGTATCACTAAGCGGGTCATAAGCGTATACGGAATACAACCACTGTTTTTCTTCAGGGTATAATTCCATCACTCCGGTTGAATCCACCATGATCCATTCCCCATTTACATAAGCTTCTGTCCAGGCATGTCCTTCTGGTGGCGAAGCAAAACGACCTTCCACCTCTCTTGCCGGTATCCCAGATGCCCTACAGAAAGCAGTAATTAAAGTAGCCCAATAGTCACAATGTGCCCAAACTTCTCTGTTTTCTAATATTGCTTTTGGTGTGTCACCTTCTAGTTCGTAAGCAGCAGTCCAAGTGACATTGATATTTCCCCTAACCCATGAAACAATTTTCTCAATCGATTCCATCTCCCCGGAACTTCCCTCTGTTATATCATTAGCCAGAGGGATAAGCTCTTCTACAAAGTACTCCATATCCATGGCACGACTCTTGCCGAAAAATATATCTGGTTCGATTATATTGGTCACCAGATAAGCTAAAACTTCTTCATCAGCCTGATGCAGACTGGTTTTCAATTTGAAAATATCAAAAAGTGATTTCATATATTTCATTTCCGAATCACTAAATTCAACATCAGCATACAAATCGATGAAAACCTGCTCAAGTTTTGGGTATTCTTTTATCTCAGGAATATTTTCCTCTAATGCGTCTTTGGGGTTTGGACAATCCTGCGAACAGGTTAAATGTGTTTCTCCGATAAATTCAATAGCTGTAGTACCGTTAATAAGCACTATTATAGTATCGTTAAAAATAAATACATGAGTATCGGTTTCGCATTCTTCAGTTCGACAGCTTAAGTATCTTTCTTCGGTTTCGCATTCTCCATTTCCGCAGCAGGGAATTTTTTCACAGCAGGGAATCATTTGAGAATAAGAACAACTATTATCAATACAATCCTTCATAAAACAAGTCCTATCCGGGCAATCTTCTTTGAATCTGCATGCATCCTTTTGAGCATCCCAAACAAAGAAACTAATCAAAACAAGAATAATTAATCCGAACAAAATGAAGTATTTAACCTTCATGTTTTATATTAGGAGTGGGGGGGTTATTAAAATTCTTGTTGAGATGGGTAAGAATTTTCAGTTTGATGGGTTTAATGAAATAAGATTGATGGAAGGATATTATTTTGTTGCCTTATCTATAAGTTTGAACCTATTTTTGCGCTTTCCGTTTTTAGACTTTTTCTTTCTGAACATTCTTGCGATTTTCGGTCCCTCTATCACTATCCCTGACAAAATGAATCCCGTAATGAATATTCCAATGGATAGATAGCTGATGACTGCGCTGTCTTCTTCCCCTTTAACCTCGAACAGGCTTTCAGACTCTGCTTCCTTGTTTTCGCCGTAGGATATCTTAGCGCGTACAGTATAGACGCCTGCCTCTATGCCATCAGGCAGGTCAAACTCCTTTATTATGTTGGTCTGGGTTTCCACTGCGACAGTCTCCCTATCTGTCAGTATAATCCTGTCATTCACGTCGGTTATTCTGTACTGCATCAGGACGTCAATCCTGCCAGGCTCTCCGAAGTTTACAAGACTTACAGACAATAAAAAATTATCTCCCATTTTTATCTCATTGTAACCTTCAGGTATGCTCAGCAGGACGTCAAAAAGCGGCCCGGTTGATTCTGGTTGCTCAGGCTCTTCAGGAACAGGTGATATGTATTCGCATTCCTGGGTCTCAGAAGGCTTGAACTTCTCCTCACTGCATGTTCCGCTGTATGTGCATTCTATGGCCTGCATGCCGTCAGGCTGGCATTCGCCCCACTTCGTGCAGCTCCATGCGTGATAGCAGTCCTCTTCCTGAGCAGAAGCGCTGTGGAAGAGAAGCGGAAGGGTTAAAATTCCTGCGATGATTATTACTGCTGGCACAGCAGCAAGATTCATTCCAAAAACGAAACTCCGGTTTGCCATTGATTAATTATTCGTTGAGCTGTTATAATAATTAAGAGCTGCTTCCTTATCTGATAAGACGCCATTAAGCAAGAGTAATAAATATCTCCGACACTATAATAATTTATATATGGGTTTTACTATCGCGAATAAGAAAATCACAATAAGTATTTCAGTAACATTTGTCTTGTTCTTTTTAACAGTGACGCTGGTCCAATCAGCGGACAGCAGGTGGACCTCAGAGCTGCTTACTGTGTGGGATGAAAGCAACAATGCATTCAATGTTACAGATATACGTGACAGTTCAAACCTGCCTCCTGATTTTTCCGGAGGAACCGCGACAAAATTCTCTGTGAAAATCGATGTGACAGCTAGCAATAAAGTCGATCCAGGGGATGGGATACAATGCAGTCATTGTGAAGCTTATGACTGTGCTGATATGGTTATTATTGGCACGCTCGATAATCCCGTAATTGGTTTGTACTACCTGAACTCCACTGACCCGGCTCTTCTGGCGCGGATAGAAGGTGATGGTGTTGACATTGAGTGGCTTAACTGCTCAAAAGTTGGGGATATACCTGTTAACGAACAACTAATAGCCAATATCTATGTTGATTTCAATTACTCGGCAGCAGTAGACGAAACAGATCCCTACTGGAACTGGGCGTACGACAACATAACAGGCAGCACAATTTTGAGCGGCAACTCGTTTGTGGCCGGCACTGAATGGGCTGATGCGGGCGATGGTTTGGATGTTGCATGGTTCAGGACCAATGCCACAGGAAGCTGGCTAAACACGACATACCAGGAAATGGGATCAGCAGCCACTTACATATTCAACACTACACTGACTACAAACGGAAACGACTATGGGGGAGACACTATATGCTGGACACAGATAGCGAATGACACCGCGGCTGCGAACAACTGGAATGATACAATGCTTGAAACCGAAAACTGCATAGATGTTTTGTACAATTTTGTGCCGTCCATAAGCATCAATGATTCAACAATCAATACCGGTGATGCTGCCATTGTTACAGCTACCTGTGGCAATCCTGGAGAAGATATATTATTAGAAACCTATATTACAATATTAGACAACCAGACTGGTTCTGATATAGTTACTCCAGTCACAAAGGGCTCTAACAAAATCTATGCAAACGATAGCACTTATTATTTGGGTACATGGTCATCAGCTTCAGTTATAAGAGACTTTAAAATAATGGCTGTGAATAAGGGCTCATATAATATAACAATCCGCTGCAACTCCAGTGAGGTCACTGAGAGCGTTTCCACCAAACTGGAGATAGCAGACACTGACGCACCGACTGTAACCAACGCGCGCTACAATGATTTAGATTCTCTGATAGAAGTCTTTAGTGAAATAAAGGTAAATGCTACTGTCATAGAGGTTGGAGGAGGAACTATAAGCACGGTTCTCATACAAATGACAAAGCCCGACGGAAGCATACAAAATTATACAACATCTTCAAGCGGTTCAGAATATTTTAATACCAGCATAAACTTGACCGTAATAGGAAATTATTCCTTCTTGTTTTATGCCAACGATACCGCAAACAACATAAATTTCACTGTGAACGCCAGCAAGGAAGGAGGCGGCGCAACAACATCGCTTACCTCCAGAGATACTACAGACCCTACTGGAGACCTAGGTAGTTGGGACGATACAGATACGACTACAGGTTCTACTGTTTGCATAAATGTCACTGGCGTTGCAGACAATTACGCCATAGATACTGTTAATGTGACTATCATGTATCCGAATGAGACTGTGGTGGCTGTTTATCTGGATGATGACACATCAAGTTGCAGCGGCAGCGCTGGTGATGGAGATTGGGGCATCGACGTGAATGTTGGTTCTACTGTTGGAACTTTATGGGCAAATGTTAGTGCTGTTAATGACACATCAGGCAACGTGTTTACTTCAATTCCCACACCTGGTGAAGAGCCTAAAGTGACAGTTGTTACAGGTGCTGTGGATACGAGCTTCAGGATAACAATGCCTGGTTCCAATGTCAAGCACATCAATTCGACAGATCCCATGCTGCCAAACGCTACACTCAGCATGAACTTTACAATGAGCTCAACAGGCACAGCCGGCACCCAGGCAAACGTTGCGCCATGTGTTGGCGCGACAAGCGATTGCCAATCAGATGGAACAGCGTTCTTCGTATTCGAAAATGTTGGCGGCGTAACCATTAACATAACAATGCAATTAAACGTAACTATGCCATCTAATATCGCACTGGTTTGCGACAAGGACAATAGCCCGGCCGGAGCTACAGCAATTACTACAGAGAATTATAACGTATCGAATGACCTTGAAACCAGCTCTGCAATAAGCATCTGGTGCTGGGCATCGTTCACAAACACGCGAACTACTGACATAACAGAAAGGAAGTTAATACACAACGCAACAGAATCAGCCTAATTATGAAAATTTCTAAATAGATAACTTTTATAAGTGTGCTTAACGATATTATAATACAGAGTAAAATGTCTGATAGAAAAATTTTAATAATGTGTTTAACTTTTGCGTTATTTTCAAGCTTTTTGATATCGCAGACTGCACAGGCAGCTAATTATGGTTATACCACCGCATACTTTTATATTCCAACTGACACCAGCTTTAGCGTAACTATTTTAGGTCAGAGTGATACTAACATAACATCTGAACAATCAGGTACCCCGAATCAGACGAGTTCTTGGATAGCGTTCAACGCCACCACTTTAACTCAAGACGATGTTAATGCACAAGCAAAACCAGGAGATGACAGCAACCTGCAAACAGGTCTTGGCAAGCCTATATTTGTCTTCGCCAACACAGGAACTATAGGCATCAACATAAGCCTGTCTTGGTCAGGATCTGGAAATGCAGGTCCCGATAGCTGTGTAACTGTCAGGATGAATTCGACATGTTTCCCTTCTGGCGGCTGCGTAGGAGCTTATGAGCTTGAGCAAGAAGAACAAATCAGTACAACAGCAAAAGTTATGGTAGCCAATCTGAGTGTAGGAAGTAAACTGAACGCGACTTTAATAGCAAACCTTAGTAGCTGTGAATTAGGAACATTTGACAGTATTGCTGACCTAAGCTATGAGTCTGGTCAAGAATAGAATAAAAATATACAACAAATCTTTTTAAGATATTGATACAACTATAATAAAGTGTTCATATGGAAAGAAAAAATAAAAGAAAACAAAATTTCAGCGAGAAAATTGAAAAAAAACATGTTTATGCCGGCGTTTTGATTCTGATTGTTGCGGCCGCTTTTGTGGTATTCGGCTCCTCCACGGGTTTCATGATCCTTGGCTTTCAGCCAAGCACTTCCGTATATATTTCACAGGAACAGGAACAGCTCTATAGGACATACTTTGATACAGACAGGCCCCTGCACTGTCAGGAAGGAAGGTGCATAAACCCGCTAGTGTATGAAGATCTGCCTGAATGGCCAGATGATGCAGAGTTCGAAGCAATAACAATCCTGGTAAAGGACAGTAAAATAAACCCAGCGGATATAGAAGAAGAATTTTACAAACAGCCTGAGTTTTTCCCTTCCCATATAAAAGGCATATCTTATGAAGCGTACCTGTATCCTGGAGGCAGGCCGTCAATATGCTGCGAAGGCGCCTACCCAGGAAAAGTTATTATATCGCATGCAAGCCGTGGTGACTCGTTTGAATCAGTTACTTTCTTCTTATCACCGCCAGGAAGCCCATACTTTAGGGGGGCGCAATTCATTCCTGTCTTTCCTCAAACATTTGGCGCCCAAGGAAAATTCTACACGCAGAACGCAGAAGAGGTCAAGAAATATTTTGATATAGAAATAACACCGAACATCTTCAAGTTCGAACCAACCTATCCAAAATATCGGTATGACTGGAATGCAAGAGTGAAAGTAAATGTTAAAATAGACGAAAATACACCGCAAGGGTATTATGCAATCGGCATAACAACTATAGCACCGCCGGAAGAGATTAACTATAAATGGCAATTAGAACATAAAATGGCTTACACCCCAACACTCACAGGTGGCATGTTTAGCACAGGAAATCCTCCTTACACAATAGTGCTGAATGTTGTTTAATTTCGAATAATTCTTATAGCAGAAAACTAATAATAAATATATGAGAATTAACATAGCACTTTTATTCGCATTTTTTATGTTATATCTATTATTTTTGGCTGTTCCTGCTGCCAATTCAAGTGGATATGGCGGAAGTGAATTATATTTTGAACTTGACACGTACGGAATCAGGAGTTTTATTCTGCAGGCGCCGGAAGTTTATATAAACACAAGCTTCTGGGCAAAGGCAACTGCCGTATCCAATGACACGTATAATGCCGGTACATTCAATATGACAGTGGACAGGCCGTCAACATTCAGCATAATTGAAAATGATGCTTCGCAGCCAAATCCTGCGCTCGCAGGAGACGGCAGTCAGTGGATAGCAAACTGGACATTTAATGCAACTGCTGTTGCGGCAGCCTACACAATAAACGTCTCCCTGCCGTTTTTCGATTCCAATAAAACTGCAAATGTAACACTGGTAAATAAACCCACCAATTGGAGCAATGGGACCGTTGTGATAAGTGCCGGAGGTCCGTACAATAATTCAGAAACTGGGATAATATATGCAGCTGTAAAGGACAGTAATGATAATTATGTCAACATCATAGGAGAATGCAACATAGCAATCTATTGGCCCAATGGGACAGAATGGAAGAGCAACAAAACCATGAGTTATCTCAACGGAACAAACGGCCAGTACTATTACAATTTTGTGGCGCATGCATCGGTTAACGGAACATATGATGCCCATGCAAACTGCACCATATCAATAGCAAACAACGTGTCCAGCTTCAACGTTACAGGCACGAACGAAGACTCTGGTGGCGGAGGAAGCGGAACAGGAGGCGGAGCACCTGTTAGTGGAGGTGGCGGAGGAAGCTATAACAAAGAAAAAAAGGCTGAGGAGGCAACATACATGTGGAAAATTATACCCGCAGGCGGAACAGGTATTGTAAAAATAAATAAACCAGAAATTGATTTAAAATACATAATTATTTACGCAAAAGAAGAACTAATTGCGTCCAAAATAACTATTAGGCAATTTTTTGAAAAGCCACCTGAACTGCCTGACATAGACGAGAACGTTTACAGATACCTTGAGTTTAAACCCGCAAACATGGAAGAAGATTATATACATGGAGCAAAAATAAGCTTCAAGGTGAGCAGGGAGTGGCTCACTGCCAACAACATTGATGAGGACAGCATAATGCTCAACCGATTAAAAGATGGCATATGGGTCAAGCTGCCCACAAAAAAGCTTGAATCAAACGATTCTAATGCTGACGGGGTGAATGCATTTGAAGAAAGATGCGACATTCCATGCATGCTGTCTGACGGGTCCGGGTCTCTTATTGGTTTTTCACCTGACCCTAGCTACATCTACTATGAAGCCGTTACTCCAGGATTCAGCTACTTCATCATAGCAGGAAAGGCTTTACCAGTGGTGAGTGAGTGGATAGATATCATGGAGTATCCAATATCTATCAGAATTGAGCAGGGTGCAGTGGAATACAAACATGTAAAGATCAAAAACATTGGAGACGAGAGATTAACCAATGTTTATTTAACTCTGGAAGGAATTGATGAACGTTGGTACACAATAGACCCTGCAAAGACTGAAATAAGTCCGGATAAAGAAGAGATTTTCATAGTAAAGTTCATGATACCCGAGTATGCAGAAAAGAAGGCTTATAGTGCATTCATTCATGTTGTTTCTGACCAGGCAGAAACAATAGATGAAATTGAATTGGAAGTTATAGAACCAAGTGAATTGTATGCATATGTACATCTGACACAGTTATTAGGAGTAATTGTTTTGGTAGTAATAATTGTTATGGCAACATTAATTGTTATTTTATACCACATGCAAAGGAGTATGAACAGAATCGCAATGGAAAGGAGAATGATAGTGTACAAGGAAATCAAGGATATTAAAGAAAAGTTATTAAAAAAACGCAGGAGCCGCAAAAAAACTTACAAATATAAACAAAAGAAAGCATCATAAATAATCATTTCAAATAATTTCTTATTTGTTAATTGATTAATTGCCACTTAGGTAACTAAATTTTATTGCCACTTAGGTAACTAAATTTTTATACTATATAACTATATAATATTATATGAATTTTAAGCCATTTTTAGTTGTTTCAATATTGATGTCCTTGCTACTGATTCCTGCAATTTCTGCATTTCCGGCTTACATAACTCAGCAAGGAAGGCTTGTAAACTCTACCACTGGCAATTCTGTAAATGGAACATATAACATGACTTTTAGATTTTACACGGCAGAAACTGGCGGTACTGATGTATGGGATGAGGGACAAGAAAACGTTTCTGTAACAAACGGCATCTGGCATCTTACTCTCGGAACAAACACCACACTGGACTTGAACTTTACCCAGGATTATTGGATGAGCATACAAATTAACGGCAATTCTGAAATGAGCCCTAGAAGAAGAATCACATCGTCTGCTTATACATTTTATGCAAACAACACAGATTTGCTGGATGGAAAGGATTCCACTGAATTCTTATCAATTAACGGAAGCAACATAACTGTTCTTGATGCTAATGAAACATACTGGATAGGTTCTGATTCCAACTGGTGGGGTAAAATTTTAAGCAATACTTTCCGCGGTGTTGCAGGAATATTTGATTCTATAAACGTTCTTGGCAGTTTCTTTGTTTACAGCAACAACACGATAAACATGGATGCAAACGTTTCTGTATCCAGCGGTGCTGTTGTTATCTGGTCCAACGGCACAGTTGAAGCAACAGACAGCGATACAATCTACACAGGTGTAGATGATGTTTGGGTCAACGTTACCGGTGACACAATGACTGGTGAGTTAAACGTGTCTAATAAAATATACCTATACCCTAACGGTACAATTTTTTTAGACGGTAATTTAAAGGTTCCAACAACTGTTGTTATTTGGTCTAACGGTACAGTTGAGGTAGCAGATAGTGATACAATCTATACTGGTGTAGCAGACAATTGGGTAAACGCTACTGGCGATTACATGACTGGTGAGTTGAATATCTCTGGTAAGATATTCCTTTATCCAAACGGAACCGTGGAAGTTAATGGTAATTACAGAGTACCTAGCGGTGTTATTATATGGAGTAACGGTACTGTTGAAATTGGCTCTCAAGCAACATACGATGGTGTAGCTGATAACTGGGTAAATGAAACAGGCGACACTATGACTGGTAATCTATCCATGAGCAGTAAGTGGTTACTAGATTTCAGAGCAAGACTAGGTTGGGGAAACATAACAGAGTTCCCTGCTAACTGCACAGCCGGTTACTATGTTCATGGTATCAGCGAACTTGGTTTAACCTGCGTTCCTGATGATGATAACGATACAATATATGCTGGGGTAGCAGATGACTGGGTTAATGTTACTGGGGATGTAATGACTGGTGATCTAAACATCACAGATGGTACTAATGAAGTTAACATCAGTGCAGGTGGTGTAATCAGTATTAACACAAGTGGTGATAGTCCTTTTGTTATTTACAACAGGACTGAGTTGTTATTTGAATTAAATGGCACTGGTGGTTTGGATCTTAACTGGTTTAGAAGCTGTACACTGAAAACAGACGCTAACGGTAACATGGTTTGCGGTACGGACAACAATGATAATACTGTTTATGTCGGTGTAGCAGACAATTGGGTCAATGAATCGGGTGATTTAATGACTGGTGACTTGAACATGACAGACGGAGCATCATGGACTAACATAAGCTCGACGGGATTCATACGAATGAATACCAGTGGTGAGAGTCCGTTCATTGTTTATAACAGAACAGAATTGTTGTTCGAGTTTAACAACACAGGCGGTTTGGATCTTAATTGGTTCAGAAGCTGTAATTTGAAAACAGATGCTAACGGTAATGTTATCTGCGGTGTTGATGATGATACTAACACTCATTATGCTGGGGTAGCTGATAACTGGGTTAATGAGACAGGTGATACAATGACCGGTAACCTTTCAATGAGCAGTAAGTGGATACTAGACTTCAGAGCTAGATTAGGCTGGGGTAACATAACAGAGTTCCCTGCTAACTGCACAGCTGGTTATTATGTTCATGGCATCAGCGAACTCGGTTTAACATGCGTTCCAGATGATGATAACGATACAATCTACGCAGGTGTAGCTGATAACTGGGTTAATGTTACTGGTGATGTAATGACTGGTGATTTGAATATTACAGGTGCACTAAACGTAACAGAGGGGTTTTATGTTAGCGGTGATGCAAAATCAGGAAAGGGAGAAGTTTGGCTTTGGTCTAACGGCACGTTAGAAGTTGGAGCTAGTGGTTCTGGCTATAGTGGTGTAAACGATGATTGGGTCAACGAGTCAGGTGACATAATGACTGGTGATTTAAACATAACAAACGGTACTTCTTATGTTAACATGTCAGCTGAAGGTAATATCAATTTAACAGGAAACATTTTTGTTGGCGACAGTATAGGAATCGGAACGACCCCATTACATGATTTAGATATTGTCGGTGATATGTTACTGACTCATGTCGCAACTGCTTCTGATGAACATGGATTAGAATTAAAAATTGATGCCAATGGTATTGGTGATGTGAAGGGTATTGATTTATTCTATGATACAGGAGCAATAACTACCGGACAAGAAGAAGGGGCTATTTTAATAAATTTTGATACATCTGATTCAACTGGTGGAGAAGTTGCTGGCTTAGAAATCCTAAGAACAGGGAATACAGCAAATGTATATGGATTACTCACAGGAATTGAGATAAATCCTATACTACAATTATCAGGGGTATTTGGAAACATGGATAGTGTTAATAACAGCGATACTGATAATTTAGCAGAATTTACTACAAAAGGATTGGATATAGTAATGTTTTCAAACGATAATGATTATGTTATAATAGGAGATGCAGTGCATTTTGAAGAGATTGAGTTTATTTTAAACACTTCTGCAAGTAAAAATATACTTCCAACTTTTGAATTCTCAACTGGTATTGATGCTTGGACAACATTCACTCCAACAGATGGAACAAACGGATTAGAGAACTCAGGTGTGATTTTGTGGCTTTTAGACGATGTACCAGCATGGACAACTGGTTATGGGGGAGAATATTTAATCAAAATAACAAGAACAAGAAACGGACTTCCAGTAAAACCAATAGAAAGTTTAGTACAGATTTCAGATGTTACTGAATATAAATGGGATAAAAATGGAGATTTGTTGATAAGAAAGATAAATGCTACAACAGAAATTAAAGTAGGAAATACAGTGTACATATATTCTAACGGTACGTTTAATACAAATACTAATTACTCTATAACAACTGGAGAAGTTGTTATCTGGTCTAACGGAACTGTGGAAACTGGTACATCTGCTTCTGGCTACGCAGGCGTCGCAGATGATTGGGTAAATGAATCCGGTGACACAATGACTGGTAACTTGTCCATGAGCAGTAAGTGGATACTAGACTTTAGAGCAAGACTAGGCTGGGGCAACATAACAGAGTTCCCAGCTAACTGTACAGCTGGTTACTATGTTCATGGTATTAGCGAACTTGGTTTAACATGCGTTCCTGATGATGATAACGATACAATCTACGCTGGAGTAGCTGATAACTGGGTTAATGTTACTGGTGATACAATGACAGGGGATTTGAATATCACTGGTGCATTGAATGTATCTAAAGGTTTTTATGTTGGTGGTGATGCAAAGTCAGGAAAGGGAGAAGTTTGGTTATGGGCTAACGGTACATTGGAGGTAGGAGCTACAGGCGGTGGAAGTTATGCTGGGGTAGCTGATGATTGGGTCAATGAGACTGGGGATGTAATGACTGGTGATCTAAACATCACAGATGGTACTAATGAAGTTAACATCAGTGCAGGTGGATACATAAACATCAACACGACATCAGAACCACCTATAACAATAAACAACAGAACAGAATTATTATTCCAAATTAACAACACAGGTGGATTCGATCTTAACTGGTTTAGATCATGCACAATAAAAACAGATGCTAATGGTAACATGATCTGCGGAACGGATAACAATGATAACACTGTTTATGTTGGTGTAGCTGATGATTGGGTCAATGAAACCGGTGATGTAATAACTGGTGATTTAAACCTAACAGATGGTGCTGCATGGACTAACATAAGCTCAACAGGATCTATAAGAATGAACACTAGTGGTGACAGTCCTTTTGTTGTCTACAACAGAACAGAGCTGTTATTCGAGTTTAACAGCACAGGCGGTTTGGATCTTAACTGGTTCAGAAGTTGTAACATAGAGACTGATGCTAATGGCAATGTTATTTGTGGTGTTGATGATACTAGTGGTGCTGGTTACGCTGGTGTATCTGATGATTGGGTAAATGTTACGGGTGACCTAATGAGTGGTGATTTGAACATCACCGATGGTACAGACTGGTTCAATGTAACAGCTGACGGTAATGTAAACATGACAGGGGATATATACCTGGGCGGTGGAGATATATTCTTTGACTTGGGTAATAGATACATATCATGGGATGGATCATTCCTTGTTATAAGAGGAAGCACTGTTAAAATAATGTCTTCAGACAGAACACCGCTCCTAATTGGTTACAACGAACTTGTAATAAACGACGCTGGCATAGATTACGATACTCGTATAGAAACAGACAACGACGATTATGCTCTTTTTGTGGATGGCGAAACAGATAATGTTGGCATAGGCACGCCAGGCGCTACACACAAACTCACTGTTGAAGGCAGTGTAAACATAACAGGTAACATAAGCATGGAATATAATGAAACTGGCTGGATTGGCGCTCCAGCTGAATGGTTGGGCAAGATATTGACAAACACAATCCGTTCCATAACCGGTTTCTTCGACACACTGAATGTTAACACGCTAAAACATTCCAGTGGAGCCACTGTTTTGTGGGCAAACGGAACATTAGAGACAGGAGCTGTTAGCGGCGGTAGTTATGCAGGCGTTGCAGACGATTGGGTCAACGAGACTGGTGACACAATGACTGGAACACTTTCGTTGAATATAATTTCAAACACGACCGCCTTTAATATAACAAGACAAGTTCCAAACACAGGCAGAAACGGTGTAAACGTATTCACAGAACCGCTAATGAAATTGTACAACATAATGAATGCCACATTATATGGTGTAACAACGCATAATGTCAGCACATTGGATATAGTTAACAAGGTATCAATTAATGGAAGTGGTGGAATAAATTCATACATAACTACAGACTCTGTAATGAAGTTAACTGATTACGCTGAAAATTGGGCACCGATGTTTGCGGAAACTCTTTTACTACAGCATACTTTATTGAACATAACAATGGATGATGCATTAGCTCCTAATGGAGCATTAGTTGTAGACCAAAGAAAAGGAGTTGAGATAACAAGTTCTTCAAGTAGTAATGGAAACATGTTTAGTCTTTATCAAAACAATGCAGGAACAGCAATTTATACAAACATGTCGGCTTCAACAGCAAGTTATGCATATGTTTTAGACAATAGGTCAACAGATCTTGTATTCTATATAGGAGCAGACGGTGATATCTTTTCTGCAGGCAAGCTTAGTGTTAGTTACATAACAGATAGTGTCACTGTAGAGGATGACATAATTGTCGGTGGTGAAATAATGGGTTCACGTGTTGCATACACTTGTGGAATAGGAGCTCCAATAACAACTGCTCAATATCTGAGAGGTGGACATAACGGACAAGTCATGACTGCTGACCGTGGTTGGGTAATGCCAAGACCAGGTAGTGTTGTTTCAATAAGTGGTTCTGGTAATGCTGATGTAGGTGGTGCAGGAGATTCAATAATATGGCATGTTTATAAAAATGGTGCATCTGTATTTGAAACTGATTCAATAGATACTTCCAGTGTAGGTTCTGTAAAAGGTTATAAAACACAGGCAAGAGGTATAGATACTTTTGTTGCAGGAGATGTAATGGCTTGTTATTATGCGCCTACAAGTACATCGTCAGTGGACGATCATTTTGTAATGTTTGAGGTAGTGTTTGATACTTAGGGGGTTAAATGAAGCTTGCTTCCCTTTTTTTGGTTCTGATATTTTTTTTCTCGCTAGTCCTTGCACTCAGCGCAGTAAATGCGCAGCAGATGTCTGATGATGATTTCATAATAT
>JBDRJQ010000029.1:0-179599 GCA_043814765.1 Nanobdellota archaeon
GAGCGACAGCAGAATGAAGGTCAGGCTGAAGGTCTTACCAGACAAGCTGAGCGGAGGTGCATGGCCGTCGTCAGTTCGTGCTGTGAAGTGTCGAGTTAAGTCTCGAAACGAACAAGACCCGCGCCCTATGTTGCAACTGTGTTTTTTAATGCAAGCACTCATAGGGGACCGCTGGTGATGAACCAGAGGAAGGGGCGGTCGACGGCAGGTCAGTATGCTCTTAATCCCCTGGGTTACACCAGGTTTGCAAGTTGATAATCGAGCTTGTTTTGAGCATTGAATCACTACCTAGTCTCATCTTTCACATTGTTCTTTTATTTCAAAAAATCAAAAAGAACATGGAAAGATTTGATGATTAGAATTTTGTGATTCAAATGGCATCAAAACATCAAACCGTAATTACTCCAATCTTTGCGTACACGTTAGGTTTAATTGGTGGAGATGGAACAATTACAGAAAATCCAAAAACAGGAGAATATAGAATATCTGTAATTGATAAGTGTCTTAAATTTCATCAAAATATAATAAAACCAAGATTTGAAGAGCTGTTTTCAGTGAAAATAGTAATTTCTAGCATAAAAACAAGAAAAGGTGAAACAACTTATAGAACATGACTGTGTTCTAAAAAAGTTGTTGAAATTTACAAAAAGGCTCAAATTCCAACCAAAAACAAGACATTTTCTATGAAAACACCAAAACCAATCTTCAATTCATCCAAAGACTCTATTAAAGAGTACATAAAAGGATGGATGGATTCAGAAGGTTGGGTAACTAACAAAAAAGTTAGAAAACCTAACAAAATGTACATTTATCCTAGAATAGCATTTCACGTATCAAATAAGCAAATAAGAGATGATATTGTAGTACTGTTGCAAAGGTTTGGAGTGAATCCAAGTGTTTGGAGATACAAAAACATGTATGGACTTCAAATAATTGGATTCGAAAAAGTCAGGAAATATTTGAAACAAATTGGTTTCAATCATCCTGATAAGATCCAAAAAGCTCGTAATTTGCAAGCTTGGAACCAAACGCGGCCTACAACGACTGGGACAATGAGATGCGACTCCGAAAGGAAGAGCTAATCTCCAAACCCAGCCCTGATTTGGATTGAGGACTGCAACTCGTCCTCATGAAGGCGAAATCCCTAGTAGTCGCTGGTCACCAAACACCCTTTTTACGATAGCTACCGCTTATACAAAAAGCGTGTATGGAAAAATGTGAAAAGAGTGTGTGGATTCTAGCGGCGAATATGTTCCTGCTCCTTGCACACACTGCCCGTCAAGCCAACCGAGTGGGATTGTGACGAGCTCCTGGTTCTTGCCAGGATCAAGTTATAGTCTTGTGAGGTGGGCTAAGTCGTAACAAGGTAGCCGTAGGGGAACCTGCGGCTGGATCACCTCCTTATATTCTATATGGGACACTATCTGTCATGAAGTCCGTTACTACTTTTTATTGACTAAAGAATCAGCTGCTGCTTTTGCGGAACGAATACCAAAAGGGTTAAATAGCTAAGTACAATCAGTTTTATATGAAAAAGGAAAATCCCGTATTGGAATTTGTAGCAGGAAGTGGGTTTCCTCTAGAGAATGCAGGATGCATGACTCCTATATTTAAAGTAAGTGAAGGGAGATATTTTGAAGCTGGAAGTGAACATACTTTTAATCAATATGTTATGGATGACCTTATTAAAGAAGAGGCTGCTGCATTATTTTATCCTGTAGATGTTAGTGAACGGTTTGATCTTGAAGAACTACAACAGTGTGACGAGTCAGATGTTTATTATGGAGATAATGCATACATATTGTATTTTACGGATCTGGCTTCTGATTGCATTGATTCGGAAAATCTTAAAGCGATGGGTTTAAGACATCAAGGTATCCCAGTAGAACTTTACAAACCTCCGGAAAAATTAAAAGAATTTCATCCCTTTTTCCTTTTTGGCAGGGAAAGCCTTGTAAAAGGCTTTATTCCGGAGCTGATTTATCTTTGTGGAGAGAAGATAGATAGATTACTTGAAGTTGGAGATAAAGTTGAAGATGTCTCAAAATACTCAGTTAGTGGAAAAGATGATCCGATAGCCCAATTAGCCCAGGTTATGATGAACATAGCCACAGAAGAAACAATGGAAAAATCAATCTCGTGTTATGGAAAAACCTTGCTTCTAAGTCCTATGGCAAAAAATTTTGATGTTTGGTTAGATTTTGTCTGTGATCATTACGGAATAGACGAACAGCAGATCAGAAAAAAATATTTTTGAGAATAAATCTTCTCGATGCCCGCTAAACAACATCTAAAACCAATTTATAAACAACATACCATATTTGTTATTAAGTCGATGACTAATACTGATTATAAATAGTCATCTTAGCTGTATGGGCCTGTAGATCAGTTGGTAGATCGCTCGCTTTGCAAGCGAGAGGCCGTGGGTTCGAAAAGCATGACGGCTTTAATCCATATGCATAAGCCGTCTGTTTGAAACTCCCACCGGGTCCATATTTTATTGTGTTGATGTGAAATGAAGGTAAAAGATGCAATTGAACAGAGAAAAAGCATCCGCAAATATTCAGATAAACAGATACCTGAAGAAATTATAAAAGAGCTTCTAATTGCCGCACAAAAAGCACCATCTGCAAAGAACGTGCAATCTCATAAATATTTTATAGTAAAAAACAAAGATGTTATAGAAAAATTAAAAAAGGAGAAAGCATTTGAACAACCATATGTTTACGATGCTCCACTGATTGTCGTTTGTTGTGCAAATCCACAACTATATCCGAAAATGGAAAGTGCTGATAGTTCTTCAGATGAATATGCTTTGATAGATTTATCAATTGCCGCTTCCTTTATGGTTCTTAGGGCAGTTGAATTGGGTCTTGGTTCTGTGTTCGTGGCATGGGTATATCCTGACAAGATAAGAAAGGTTCTCGGAATACCTGAAGAATATATTATTCCGTTTGTTTTACCGATAGGTTATCCTGCAGAAAATCCTAACCAAAGGCCTAGAAAAGGCTTGGATGAAATAACATTCTAGTTGTTCTTTGGAGATATCGGAATCGATGTGTTCACCTTACAGGTTCTGATTGTTTCACTAAACCTATATAAATATAATGTGTGTTATATAGTATATCGTATATATTAGCAATTAACCGCATTGATGCTCGCGGTTAATATCATTGGTTCATCTGAACTGTTCAGAGTCATATAGCTTGTGGTGACAACAAAGTTGTATGTAGGGAGGATGACGGAATTCGGTGACGATATCTGTCTATTTCTGAGCAGATTGATGTATCTATCTCATATTCACTGTTTACAGTGTGGTCTCTTCATTGAACGATGAAGGGTGACTTGAAAAGGGATTAGTGATCTTACCGCTCCAGTATGAAGCTTCGGCTTGTGATTATGTGAACACCGAGTGATGTATTCCTTTTATGATACCATAGGCAAGTTACTCCTGACAAAAAAAGGACTAAAGACGTTACATGGTGAATGGCTTGGCTCGAATAGTGAGGAAGGACGTGGTAAGCTACGATAATCCTGGGGTAGCAGCATACATGCTTTGAACTCAGGGATTCCGAATAGGACTTCCTGCTATGCGTTCCCATTAGGGAACACTTACGCGGCGAATTGACACATCTTAGGAGCCGCAGGAAAAGAAAGCAAATGCGATTCCCTTAGTAAGAGCGACTGAAAAGGGAACAGAACAAACCGAATCCCTATAGGAAACTATAGGGAAATGTGGTGTTTGGACTCGGGTTCTGCCTAACTCTTGATTCTGAAGTTTGCTGGAAAGCAGTGCCGTAGAGGGTGATAGCCCCGTAAGAGGAAAGAGAAGGATGATACCGAGTATCCAGAGTACTGCCAGTTGAATATCTGGTGGGAATGTGGGAGACAATAACTCCTAATTCTAAATATACTTCGAGTCCGATAGCGTACTAGTACCGTGAGGGAAAGCTGAAAAGTATCCGTAATAGGAGATGAAAAGATCCTGAAGCCATGTAACTATAGGTAGATATGGCTTGTTCAGTTCTTTTGAAGGAAGATCCGCAAGGGTCTAATACGAAGAAAGAATATAACGAGTTATATCGTCGGTTTTGAAACATTAGACAAGGAGTTTGCTTCTGTGGCGAGGTTAATTATAGTAGCCGTAGCGAAAGCGAAACCTACGCAGCCTGCAAGGTAGGTGGGTATGAAAGTGCCCAAGTCACAGGGGTAAGACCCGAAGCCGGTCGATCTAGCCGTGGGTAGGGTGAAGTCTCGGGAAACCGAGATGGAGGCTCGCACCCGTGTTGAGATTCAAATCGCTGGGATAACCTGCGGCTAGGGGTGAAAAGCCAATCGAGTTCGGCGATAGCTGGTTCCTTCCGAAATGAGTCGTAGCTCAGCCTCGCTGGAGATTGATAAGGGGGTAAAGATACTGATTAGGTAATCAAGGAACGAAAGTTCCAGTTACTTTGTCAAACTCAGAATACCTTATCGTTGTAGAAGGCGGGAGTGAGGATCCGGGGTAAGCTCGAGATCCGAAAGGGAAAGAACCCATCTCAAGGTTAAGGTCCCAAAATGATTGTTAAGTGAGAAAGGGAGTTTTCAACCCCAGACAGTGGGAATGTTGGCTTAGAGGTAGCCACCTTTTAAAGAGTGTGTAATAGCTCACCCACCGAGGTTGGAAGCCCTGATAATGGACGGGACTAAACAGTCTACCGATACCTTGAACCCCGAAAGGGATGGAGTAGGAAGGTATTCCGTGGGGGCAGAAGCTTGGATGTAAATTCATGTGAACCCCATGGAAAAAAGAATCTTGTCAATAGTAACAGCATAGTAGAGTGAGAATCTCTACCACCTTATGGGCTAGGGTTCCTCAGCAACGATTATCAGCTGAGGGTTAGTCGGTCCTAAGGCAAATCCTAACTGGAGTTTGTCGAAAGGGAAACAGGTTAATATTCCTGTACTGAGAAGATACGTGCGGCGACGCAAGACTTATTCCTGACGCTTTGAGATAATCCAACCATGGAAACGTGGCTAACCATTTAAGCCTGTGGAGTATCGTCATGGTGAGAAGCAGGTGAAGCTGGGAACGGCTCCGCAAGGAGTTTGGATAAATCTTAGAGCCAGTGAAAAGGGAATGAGTAAGGATTCTTCTTAACCGTACCGAGATCCGATACTGGTGTCCCTCGCTGAGAAGGCGAAGGTGTGTTAGGAGAAATCAGTCTAGGGAATTCGGCAAAATAGCCCCGTAACTTCGGAAGAAGGGGTGCCTATTGCTCTAATTTAATTAGAAACAGTAGGTTGCAATAACAAGGGGAGTCCAACTGTTTAACAAAAACTTAGGGGACTGCTAGTCGGAAACGATTTGTATAGTCCCTGAGGCCTGCCCAGTGCCAGTCGGTTAAATTCGGGTACAACCGGATGAAGCCCTGGTAAACGGCGGCGGTAACTCTGACCGTCTTAGTTGGTGGTCAACAAGTGATGTAGACTATCTAGGATATAGGTAGCGTAATCCCTTGCCGTTTAATTAACGGCCCGCATGAACGGCTTAATGAGATTCCCACTGTCCCAGACTGATGCCTAGTGAACTTAATTTCCTGCGCATATTCAGGAGTCCTCCAGTGGGACGAGAAGACCCCGTAGATCTTTACTACAGCCTGTTGTTGCGATATGGTGACGATTGTATAGTGTAGGTGGGAGCGATGCGGTCATGGCGAGAGCTATGGCTAAGGCGCCGATGTAACACCACCCTTTTGTTATCATATTGCTTACCCTTTAAGGGGACATCAACTGGTGGGTAGTTTGACTGGGGCGGTACACCCTTGACATCTTATCAAGGGTGCCCTAAGATTTCCTCATCGAGGTCAGAAATCTCGAGAAGAGTGTAAGGGCAAAAGGAAGTCTGACAGGAAACTTGACAACAAGGTTTCCTGCCGCGAAAGCGTGGCCTAACGATCCCCTGTGCCTCATTAATTGGAGGCCAGGTCTGACAGAAAAGTTACCTCGGGGATAATGGAGTTGTGGCGCGCGAGAGTCCACACTTCGTTTCTCGATCCACTAAAATAAAGTATATTGTCTTTTGAGACATAGCGCTAGCTGTGTTGATGAAAGGAGATGTATAACCAGGAATGGAGAAATGAAAGGTCAAATCGACCGCGTTCATTGCTTCTCCGCCGTCGGCTCGGCTCTTCCTGGACGTGCAGCAGCGTCCAAGGGTGGGGGTGTTCACCCATTAAAGAGCCACGTTAGCTGGGTTAAATACGTTGCGAGACAGTATGGTCTATATCTACTGGAGGTGTTGGTTACCTGAAGGGAAGATACAATCAGTACGAAAGGAACATTGTGTCGTGGTCACTAGTGTACCGGTTGTGTGATTGCAGTGCCGGGTAGCTATACCATAGCGGATAAACGCTGAAGGCATTCGAAAGCTTGGTCAGTTGAACAAGCTGTCGGTCTATCTAAGCGTGAAGCCGCCCCTGAAAAGAGGTAACCGTTGTTCGACCTGGTAGGCGACTATCGGTAAGAACAGGAAGGTCCTGTAGACGACAGGGTTAATGGAATCGGGGTGTACGTGCTAAGGTCACGAGGCATTCAGCCCACGATACCCAAACACCTGACTGGTCCTTTGTTAAAAGGAGTAACTTGCCTAAACCTATTTTTTTCAAAATTGGTTTGGCTTAGCCACAGCTTTAATAGTATATACTAAAAGGGATATAAAATAAAAAAGCGGGACTATTCAAATAGTCCACCTAAGCATTGACAACAAATCACGCTCAATTAAATCTTTTTAAACCCCTCAAATAACATTTCTATAAGCGAGTCGGTTCGGATGATTCCGCTGCGTTCTGGTCTGCAACGAGCTAACGCGGTGAGGAAGCTCTGCCCACTCAAAAGAATTGATGGCATATGCCGTCTGTATGTAGTGCACTGCCGAGAGGCAGAGGCTGAGAAGTCTGCATCAGGCGCAGAGAAATACTGCTTCCTTGGAGTAATGAAGCAAAGGTTAACAAGGCAACTTAGTTAACTATGCAGAACGTCGAATGGGATAGTAGGTGAGATTCCTGATGATGTATGAGTGCAAGCCGTGAGGCGCTTAGACAAATATCATCACCTCGTTCATGGTGACAAGCCGTGCGAGATGACAAAAGGCAGGCTACGACCGACACGCTTACCATTTTTAAACCTTGAAAACTAAATGATACTATGTCACAAAAAAAGATGCAAATGCCGCAGTCTACTGCGGGACTTATAAGGTATTTCGATGAGTCAAAAGAATCTATAAAGATAAAACCAGAGCACATTATAATATTTTCTACAATCGTAATAGCACTAGAGGTAATTCTCCGTTTAATGTTTTGATTTTTTAACCATAAAACCAAATTCTAATTATGAGTTTTACTATTAAGTTAGGCCCAGCTGGTTCTCCAGGAAAAAGCACGCTAGAAGGCATTCCCATGATTAAAGAAATGGGATTGCACACAATGGAAGTTCAGTTTGTTCGTGGCGTTAAAATGACAAACGACTTAGCTAAGAAGTGCGGTGACAAAGCAAAGGAGCTTGGCATTGATTTGAGTGTGCATGCCCCATATTACATAAACCTCACTTCTGAGGAGAAAGATAAGAGAAAGGCAAGCGTTAAACGCATTCTAGATTCTTGTGAAAGAGCGCATTATTTAGGAGCAAAGTACGTAACGTTCCATCCAGCATACTATGGAAAGTACAAGAAAGAAGATGTTTTTGATGCAGTAAAAAAATCAATTCTTGATATGAAAGGTGTGATTAAGAAGAATGGTTGGGAAACAGAGCTCGCTCCCGAAACAACTGGCAGAGTGAAACAGTTTGGTGATATTGATGAAAGTTTAAGGATGATGAAAGAAACAGGCTGTTTTCTTGTTATAGATTTTGCACATCTTTTTGCGAGAAATAGAGGTAAAATAGATTACAAAGAGATATTGGATAAGGTTCAGGATTACAAAATAAAGAAGATTCAGTGCCACTTTTCCGGAATAGAATTTGGGCAGGGCGGAGAGAGAAACCATTTAGTGATAAGCGAGGATAAACCACCTTTCAATCCTTTAGCTAAAGAATTGATGGATAGAAAGCTTAGCGCAACTATCATTTCAGAGAGCCCAATTACCTGGAAAGACTCGCTGAAGATGAAAGAAATTTTTAAGGGTCTGGGATATAAGTTCTGATTTTGGATGCAACTTTTTTAAAAGGTTTGGGTACAAATTCTAGCCTATTTGTCGTATTCACGCGGGTAACTTTAAAAAGCCTTTAGCTGTATTTCTATTGATATCAGAGGATATTATGCAGGAAATAAGAATACACGGTCGTGGAGGACAGGGAGCTGTTACCTGTGCTATATTGATGGCAAAAGCTGCCGGTAAAGATGATAAGTACACGCAAGCTTTTGGTGCGTATGGTCCTGAAAGAAGAGGAGCTCCTGTGAAAGCCTTTTGCAGAATAGATGAAAAACCAGTTATAATAAGAAGTCAGGTTAAGAACCCCGATTATGTTATTGTCTTGGATTCATCGCTACTAGAACTGCCAGAAGTTTTTGAAGGCATCAAACCAGAAACTAAGATTCTAATAAACAGTGAAAAAGTAAACCTTGGAGTTTCAAACGAATCTTATTTTTTGGATGCGAGCGCACTTGCACTAAAACTTATAGGTAGAGAGATTGTAAACACAGCTATGCTGGGCATGTTTTCAAAAATTAGTAATATTGTATCGTTGGAAGCTGTATCAAAATCAATAGAAGAAAACTTTCCACAGAAGCTTGCAGAGTCAAACAAAAAATTAGTAGAAGAAGCGTTTAATGCTACTAGGTGAGATTATGACAGATATTGATAAGGCTGGTGTAGTGAAGAAACCTGGTTCAGCAGTTAAAAACAGAACAGGTACATGGAGAAGTGAAACCCCAGTTGTTACAGATAGTTGTATTGGTTGTAAAATATGCGAGTTTTACTGTCCAGAAGGCGTAATAAAGGTAGTGGATGGCAAAGCTAAAATAAACTTGGATTATTGCAAAGGCTGCATGATATGCATGGAAGTTTGTTCGGTAAAGGCAATTGAAAAGAAGAGGAGACGAAATGAGTGAAAAAACTAAAAATGTTATGTCAGGTGGTCAGGCAGCAGCAGAAGCCATAAAGCTCTGCAAGCCTGAAGTAATTCCTGTTTATCCTATCACACCGCAAACTCCTATTGTTGAATCAATTTCTCAAATAGTTGCAGATGGTGGTTTAGATGCTGAAATAATAAACGTGGAATCAGAACATTCAGCAATGGCTGCTGCTATTGGTGCGCAGGCAACTGGCGTGCAAGCGTACACAGCAACAGCTGGTCAGGGCATGGCTCTGATGCATGAGATGCTATTTGTTGCGTCAGGCATGAGACTTCCTATAGTAATGGGCGTTTCCAATAGAACTTTATCCGCTCCGTTAAATATTTGGAATGATCAGCAAGATTCCTTTTCAGAGAGAGATTCTGGATGGATTCAGTTATATGTTGAAAATGCACAGGAAGTTTTTGATGCTCACATACAGGCATTCAAGATTGCACGTGAAACAGAAACTCCTGTCATGGTGTGCATGGATGGCTTCATTGTTTCACATACATACGAACCTATACAGCTTTTAAGCGAAGACGCTGTAAGAAAGTTCCTGCCAAAACATGAAGCTAAAGTTAAACTAGACCCATCAGCACCAGTTACAATGGGTCCGGTTGCAACGCCTGAATATTTCATGAGATTCAAAAAGCAACAGCAGGATGCTCTTGAAGAATCAAAGAATGTTATTAAGAAAATTAATCAAGAGTTTGCTTCCATATCTGGAAGGAGTTATGGCAACGGTTTGATAGAAAAAATAAATATGGAAAATAAAGAGCACGCAATAATCACAATAGGTTCTATAACAGGTTCTGCTAGAGAGATTGCAGAGAAACTCGGAGTTGGTATAATAAGGGTTAGATGCCTAAGGCCTTTCCCTGCAGAAGATTTAATAGAAGCTTGCAAGAGCTTAAAATCCATCGGCGTTCTGGAAAAAGACATATCACTAGGCGCAAACGGTGCACTATATGATGAGATAAAATCAGCATTATATTCATTAGAAAACAAACCAAAAATTTCTGGTTATATTATAGGTCTTGGTGGAAAACCAATAAGCATTGAAGACATTTCATCAATTATAGAAAAGGTAAAGGATGGTAAAGAAGGTTCTGAGTGGCTGATGTAGTGGTTTATTTAAAACATACTGATAATTTTTATTTGTGAAACAATGAATTGTAAAAAATGTCCTTATTTTGATACCAAACAGAAAATGCCAATTAAAGTTCCACAACTAGTAGGTTACTGTAAGCTTCGTGAAAAGTTTGTAGATGAGATGGGTTTGGGTAAACAGTTCTGTAAAGACAAGGCTGTTATAAACATATCTGCAGATTTTAATAAGAAAGGATAAAAAGTAACTATAAAACATTAATGTGATTCTATGTTAGATCTTGCTTTCAAAAACATATTGAGACAAAGAACCAGAACGTTTCTGACAATATTAGGCATTGTTATAGGCATAGGAGCAATTGTTTCACTGGGTTCCTTATCAGATGGTATAGCAGCATCTGTGCAAACCGGTTTAGAGGGTAACGCAGGAAAAATAATGGTTCAGGAGAAAGGTTCATCTTCTATGTTCGGTATGTCAATTGGCTCATCTTTAGACGATGATGATATAGATGTACTAGAGGCCATACCAGGAGTGAAAAGAGTTGTTCCAATAAACTATTATATGCAGTCTGGTGGGTTTGGTGCACCAGAATGGTTTGCTATGGGAATAGATCCAGAAAATATAGATCTTTTCATTGGAGAGAGCATAGAAATGTACGAAGGAAGAACATTGGAAGAAGGTGATTTTGATTCTATAATTGCAGGAAAGGGTTTAGCGGATAAGTTTAATTTGCAAAAAGGAGATTATTTCCAGATAGGTGGCAAAGATTTTGAAATTATTGGAATAATAGAAGAGACAGGAAATAGTGATATTGATATTAGTTTTGTTATGTTATTAGAAGATTTATTAGATCTTCTTGAAACTAACAATTACCAAATGATATACGTTATACCAGAGGACATAAGAGATGTTGAAGTTCTAGCTGAAGAGATAGAAGATACGGATGATGAACTGGACGCAATGACCAATAAAGACATAGCCAGACAAGCAGGAGAGATAGTCGGTCAAATAAGAATATTTACAGTTGGCATAGGAGGTATAGCAGCTGTAGTAGGTGGTCTTGGTGTTATGAACACCATGATAATGGCTGTACTAGAGAGGAGAAAGGAAATAGGTGTGATGAAAGCTATAGGAGCTACAAAAGCCGTTATATTAAAACAATTTCTAACTGAATCAGCAATGATAAGTACTATAGGAGGTTTAATAGGCTTGTTAATAGCAGCTGTATTAGTTTTTGGAATAGGTTTTGTTTTAACAGGTTTCATAAGGCCAACAATAAGTATTGGACTTGCTTCAGGAAGTTTATTATTTGCATTATTCTTAGGTGTTGTAGGAGGATTTTATCCTTCATGGAAAGCTGCACAACTTGATCCAGTTGATGCTTTGAGGTATGAGTAATATGACAAATAAAGCTGTAATTGAGTTGCAAGGAGTAAAGAAGATTTATAATTTAGGATTATCTTCAGAAGTGAGAGTTCTGAAAGGAATAGACCTAAAGATAAGAGAAGGGGAGATTGTTGCAATAATGGGCCCATCAGGCAGTGGCAAAACAACTCTTCTTGATATAATAGGTTGTTTGATGAAGCCAACAGAAGGTAAACTGTTTATAGACGGCAAAGAAACTGGACTAATGGATGATGATGATCTAGCTCATATAAGAGGAGAAAAAATTGGTTTCATATTCCAGCAATATAATCTTGTACCGGGTTTAACTGCTCTAGAAAACGTCGAACTCGCTATGAGAATAAACCACAAATCAAAAGATGAAGCTAAAAAGAAAGCAAAAAGTCTTTTGGGGTTGGTTGGTTTGGGAGACAGATTAAACAACAAGCCTTCTCAATTATCAGGCGGTGAACAACAAAGAGTTGCTATAGCAAGAGCCCTGTCAAACAATCCAAAAATTATTCTGGGTGATGAGCTAACTGGCAATCTTGATACAAAGACAGGTGAAATGATGATGGAACTTATAAAGAATTTAAATAAGAAAGAGGGATATACTATTATTATAGTAACACATGATTATCATATTGGTAAGCAAACAGAGAGAATAATTAAAATAAAAGATGGAGAATTGGTTAATTGATTGCATGAAAACTGTTACATTTTTGATGAGTGTATTTTTGATTTCTATAGTATTGTCAAGTACCGTTGTTGCTATAGGAGATGTAGATGTTACTCTGGCTAAACAAACCCCTAACCCAGCAGAACCTGGAAAAATTCTCGAAGTTCAACTAGAACTGGAGAATAACGAATTTGGTGCACAGTCTGATGTTACAATAGAGTTGATTGAAAAGGATCCCTTTACACTGCTACCAGGCCAACAAAATAAGAAAAGTTTTGCTAACATAGAAGGCAAATCATCAGTACAGGTAAAATATGATCTTGCTGTTTCTGCTTCAGCACCATCAAACGATTATGAACTAGAATTGCATGTATACACAACTTCAAACCCATCAGCATATGTAACAAAGAAGGTTACCATAAATCTTGAAGGTGATGTAAAACTTATACTAGAAAATGTTGAAACGGTCCCAGTAAATATAGAACCGGGCGGAATGGTTGACATAATAACTGACATAAAAAATGTTGGTACAGGCGCTGTAACGAATATGGAGCTTACTCTTAATTTCAGTTCTTCTGCTCTGGTACCTATTCTAGCAAAAGGTTCTGTTTATTTAGACAATCTTGGTGTTGGCGAAACTAAACAAGCAACATTCCGTTTAAGCGTAGACACAGCTGCTGAATACAAGACTTACATAGGAACATTAACAGCTAATTATGATGATAGTTTCGGTGTTAGTAGATTCAACACTTTCACTTTAGGAGTGCCTGTTGCGGGCTCAATAAAATTAGAAATAATAAAAATAGAGCCGATTTATGACAGAGATGTGTTGAGAATCCAGTTAGTCAACAAGGGCACAGCAGAAGCCAAGTCTCTGGAGGCCAAACTGTACATAAACGATAAATTAGTTGATGTGGAATATGTTAGCTTATTGAAAGAGAATAAACAAACTACGCTAGATTATCCACTTATTCTTCGGGGTAGCGGAGAACTGGTAATAAACTATATTGGACCCAACCTGGAAAGGATAGAAGTTAGAAAAGATGTTGTTCTCAATTATGGAGATCCTAGAGTAGCTGGTACTATTGGTAATCTTGTCTTCCTAGTAATTGTATTGATAATGTTCTACTTCTTTATATGGAAAAGGTATTTGGGTAAACATTTTGGGCATAAACATCATAAATAAAACAAAAACAAATTATTATTAGGAGTTTTTATGCGTTTATTTAATTTGGGTAGAATTACAATATCTTTGATTATAATAAATTTTGTAATGTATACTCTACAAATTCTTTTAGGTGATTGGTTTACTAAACTATTTTCTCTAACGCCAGCCCTAGCTTTTGACGGCGCTTATTGGCAGTTCATAACATACATGTTCATGCACTCACCAAGCTATATCCCCCACATAATGCTGAACATGTTTGTTTTGCTGATATTCGGCATAAGGGTTGAACAGACTCTGGGCGAAAGAAACTTCATAATACTTTACATACTCGCGGGTCTTGGTTCTGCAGGACTGTTTATGTTCATAGACGGATTTGCTTCAACCACCATGTTATTGGGCGCATCCGGAGCTGTGTTCGGTGTTTTAGCCGTGTACGCTTTCCTGTTTCCAAGAGATATTATTTGGTTATATTTCATTCCTATGCCAGCAATAATGGTTTTGGTACTTCTTGCTGGATGGGAATTGCTATCGGGTCTTCTTGCCTTGCAAGTGGGCATAGCTAATTTCGGCCACCTTGGCGGAATAATAGTCGGAGCTATCTTTGCTGTGTATTATAGACAAACTCATAAGAAAAAGAAATCAAAGGGATTTGAAGATGTTGAATTTGTATGGGAATAGGAAACTGAAACCTCTTATGAACTTGCAAACTGGTTCCTATAACCTTCAATTAGAGGGAACCGATAATTATTATGTTTATTGCTAGATGAATTATTCCTGCTAAGACCCCCGCAACATACACTCTTTCTATTCTAACTGGTTTTGGTATTGCATTATATCTCTTCAGTCTTTCCACTATATAATTCACTTTTTCTACATTTTTTAATGATGCAGGGTGTGGAAGCCAAGTGAAATGTTTCAGCAAAGCCAAATTTATCAAAACAACATCTATGATAACTAAGAATATGGGAAAAATTAAGACGCCTACTGTATGCGTTACTAACATTAAATTCTCTAAATTGGTTACTCCTAATGGAGCAAACCACAACATCGGTATGTCTGGAAAAAAAGATGCCATCCATCCCCAAAGAGGGACGGATTTGTTTTTGTATATGGTATAGGTAACCAGAACTGTTAGCAAACCACTAACTATACTGATAACAGTATGAAAAAGTACCATAATTTATAATTGGCTAAATAGATATAATATATTATGTTAAAAACCAGAAATTACGTTTACATTCTCATATCAATCGCTATTCTTTTAGTAACTCTTGCGTTGGATATGCCCATTCCGTTTCAGGCTAAGGTGGTTTTGGCTATAACACTTTTCACAGGTGTGATGTGGCTTACAGAAGCGCTGCCACTGCACATAACAGGTATGTTTGCAGCATTTTTACTAGTTGTTTGCGGAGGGTTTTCTGCAGAGCAGGTTTTTCACCCGTTTTTTGACCCTATAATGGTTTTGCTTTTAGGTGGTTTTGTTTTGGCTGTTGGCATGCAGAAGCATAAACTTGATGAGTTCATGGCTCTCAATTTCTTAAACAGATTTGGTAACGATCCCAAATTTGTTCTTTTAGGCATTATGTCAATAACAGCATTTCTTTCACTTTGGATAACCAACACAGCTTCAACATTAATCATGCTTCCTATAGTAATATCCATCTTGAAATACAACGGACTGAAAGCACTCAGATCCAGTTATGGAAAGGCAATGGTTCTTGGCGTTGCTTTCGCTGCAACAATTGGAGGTATCGGAACAATAATAGGAAGCACGCCAAACGCAATAGCAGTTAAGTTTTTAGCAGATCAAGGAGTGATACTTAATTTCTTGGACTGGATGGCATTTGGAATTCCGATAGTTATTATAATGATTCCAATAACGTGGCTTCTTTTGATTTATGTATTCAAACCGGAAATAAAACATTTACATGTAAAAAAATTCAAAAAGAAGATCACAAAGAATCAGAAAATAGTACTAGGCATATTCTTGGTTACTGTTGTTCTCTGGTTAACTACTGCTGTTCATGGAATAACAGCTTCTGTAATTTCTGTGGTTCCAATAATTCTGCTATATCTTTTTGGAATGTTAAGGGGTAAAGATTTTTCAAAAGTTAACTGGGCTGCTCTTATATTATTTGGTAGTGGATTGAGTGTCGGCGTAGCAATACATAATAGCGGTCTTGATTCAATAATAGCATCCACGTTGAGCACCATGATGGTTGGTCAGCCAATTATCATAATATTATTTGCTGTTGTTATTATTGGCGTGCTGCTTACCGCAATAGCCAGCAACACTGCAGCAGCTGCAATGTTTGTACCTATAATAATGCCTTTGGCTGCAGCGTTTGGCATAGATATCATTCCTCTGACAATTTTAGCTGCGATAGCGGTTTCGCTGGATATGATAGTTCCAGTTGGTACTCCGCCAAACACCATAGCATATTCAAGTGGATATATTAAAATGAAAGACATGGTAAAAGCGGGTACGATAATAACTGCAATAACCATGTTTGTGCTTGTGGGGCTGTTCTTTTTGTGGTAAGTTATATAAACCACACAGTCTATTTATAGTCTATGAAATGCAACAGCTGCGGAAAAAGAGTAGAAGCAGAAGCTTTTTGGGTAGAATTTGCCTGCCCTAGTTGCGGAAAGGAGAAGATAATCCGCTGTGAAAAATGCAAAAAACAGGGCAATCAGTACAAATGCTCTAAGTGTGGGTTCACTGGACCTTAACAGCTGTTAACTGAGATCTAATGAAGTTAAAGGATGATAATATGGGAGATGTTATTCTTGTTTACAAAATAATGCCTGACTGTCCGGATTCTTTTGATAAAGTTAAAAAGGCGTTAGAAGAGCTTAAGCCTGTAAGGCTTGAAGAAGAGCCGATTGCTTTTGGATTAAAGGCGTTTAAATTTACTACCATAGTACCTGACCAAGGCGGTTTAGTAGAAGAACTTGAAAGGAAACTTGAGAGTATAGAAGGTGTTCAAAGCGTAGAAAACATAATGACATCATTGAGTTTGTGATTTTAATCATTTCTTCTTGTCTTTTTTCTTAGGTTTATCTTTCTTCTTTTCTTCCTTTTTAGGCTCTTCTTTCTTTTCACGCTTGGCTTTTTTATCTGCTTTCTCGTCTTTCATTTTTTTTAGCGCAGCCAGATCAGGTTTTTTTATCTTCAGTTTTTCGTATAAATTATCCTTATCAAAATGCTTAACTATTTCGCTATCTGAAGCATCAGAAGAAATATTAATCTTTTCTGAAATAGGCTCTAAATGGTTAATATTGCATCTTCTTCTCTTAACATCAGTTATCTCTTTAGGGCCAGTTACCATTACAAAGCCTGAGTCAACCTTTTTTACAATTACGCAATATCTTCCTGCTTCTCTTCCAGCTGTTTTCACACAGACTCTTCCAACTTCGTACATATTATCATCCTATGAACGTTTAACATTTAAACCTTTCCCTTAAAGACGTCTTGACTTACCCTTTTCTTTGCGCAGGTTGCACAAAGGTTTCCGCCATAAGCTCTTGTTGGTCTTTTGACGCTCTTTGCGGCGTTCTTTATTTTTGCAATAGATCCACTATTCACTCCCTTTAATGGCTTCTTGCATGTAGCGCATTTGGCGACAGAAGGATCCTTTCTTTTATAGTGTATTATATATCCTCCTCCTGGCAGTCTTTTCTTTATCTTTTTTAGGAAAGTAGTTCTCAATCCTGGTCGTGGCATATAATCACTTGTCTCCTTTTTATTTATTATATAATTATTTTTTATTTGCTTTTAAGCTATTCTATGCGCTAAAGTATATGTCTTAGACTAAGATATGACTAGAGGTTTAAAAAACTATCTATGCGGCTCTGAGATAGTATTTTGCTTATTTTTATGTAGTTGTTTATAGATATCTTAAGTTTTGGTTTTACGTATTCCAAAGCTTCTTGCGAAGTGTTGAATTTTTTTGGTCTTTGTTTCATGGCATTCCTAACATTCTCTCTAACCTGCCAAACTCCTAAAGGAATATTATATCCTTCATGAATCTCTCTAAAAACTACCACCCTAGACTGCTTGCGCATTGAATCTAAGGCCTCAGTCACAGCAATCCTTGCTGCATAATAGCCTCCAGCTTCACTCTCCGCGTACTTAGTTCTTCCTTTGAAGGATTCGTACTCTTGGAGTATACCCCAGTCCTTTTTTTGACCGTACCACTGAGAATCAGGCGTCCAAGCTTCAAAATTCTCATACTCCCAGTTTCCTGGACACATTAAAATTATGAAATGGTTGTCAAGAAAATATGACTCGTAAACCAGGTATTCGTTTAATTGAGGATACTCTCTTATTTTTTTCATCAGCTCTTTTGCTATTATATCATCAACAGCAGTAATGGAATAGCGTGTCGGCACTAATTTCTTGTTTTTTTCCATGCCCATGACTCCAGAGGAAAGTATTGTTGATACTTTGTAAACATCTTGACCAGTCTTATACAACCTGAAACTTGCTTCAGCAGCTTTCAAATCATCGCTTACTATGCAATCAACCTTCTTTGGTATCTTTGGATTCTCTGCTATCTTCATCTTTTCAATATCTCCGCTTGGACCCATTGGCTGAACATACTGTGAAAAACTAATTCTGTAAAAAGGCTTTTTCTTGAATGACATCTCCACATCAGTGGTATTAGCCATTGCAAGATCTTGCATGTCACTAACAAACTTTGATTTAGAGAATATGTTCTGATCATTTTTTGATCTAATCAAACCTCCCCGAAGTTTTATTATTTCACCGTAATCCATTCCAAACCAACTGCTGGGCTTGTCCATGATAGGATTCCTTTCCATGCCTATCATGGGTCCAACAAAGACGTTCGGATAACCGTAGCTTCCAACAAACACTGAGTATGTCGGACCAAAGACATCCTTTGTTAGCTTTAGGTCTTTTGGCTGAATCATATAGTTAGAAAGTATGTCACATCTTCTCTGTTCTGCTGGCGTATGAAATTTCTTGCATTTTTTACAGAACAACTTCTGAGAAATCATATTAGAATTTTAAATAAAGTATTTAAAAGAAAGTCTATAGTTAATAATAACTGTTGGTATGTATATGAGCGAAAAATGTCCCAGGTGCAGAGCAGAAACAAAGAAGGAATGGAATTACTGTCCTGAATGCGGTTATGTGTTCAGTAATCAAATAGGATTCAACATCTTTAGTGATAAGTTTTTTGATCAAATATTCACTAAAATGAGAAATCAAATGAAGGATATGGATAAAGTGTTCGATAAAGAATTTGAGGTTCGTGACTTAACTCCACTTTTCAAAAATGCGCAAAAGAAGGGTTCTGGTTTTACAATAAAAATAGTTAGAGAAAACGATAGCAAGCCTAAAATCTCTATTAAACCTTTTGGAAACGTTAACAAGGAAGATATCACAAGAGAGATATCAGAGCATCTAAATGATCTGGGTATAGAACAACCAATTGCTAGTGAAATAACAAATGAGCCAAAAAAAGAGAAAAGCTTCTGGCCATTTGGAAGAGACAAATTTCCTAAAACAACAGAGGAGCCAAAAGCTGAAGTCGTTACAACACCTGTCAATGTTTCTGTTGATGTGAAGCTGCCGGACGTAAAGGAAATCAAGGACATAGAAGTCAAAGATCTTGAAAATTCAATAGAAGTAAAGGCAGTGTCTGGTGACAAAGCATATTTCAAGATACTCACGAAACCCTCACAGTTCAGGCTGAAAAGCAAGACTTTTGAAAAAGGTGTGTTACATTTGGAGTTTGCATAAATAAATAAAAGCACAATAATAATATATGAAGTTTGTTAAAATAGCAATTGTTTTGTTTTTTGTGTTGTTTGTACCTGTAAATGTTCTGGCCCAGGATTATTCAGAAACAAATGACTGTTGCCTATTGGTGATAAGCTGTGTCGAGGAAGGTTTAACTACAGTCTTAGATTATATCTGCCTGCCAGACACCACTATTTTTGGGGTGGATGAGGAATTCACCAGCGAATTTTCTTGCGAGTTTTTCAAAGGGGTGCTGGAGGAAAAAAAATCAATGGGCGAGAATTTCACCTTTGGCAACTGCGTCATACTCAGCATAGAAACTGTTAAATGCAATGAGGATGCATGCAAGATGTATGATGGTTGCTGCTATACCAATTCCGGTCATTTCTCTTCCACAGAGGAGCAGTGCAAAAAAATCTATGAAGGATTCAACGCCGAGTATGGCGGGTATGATTGGGAATGGGTTGCAAAACCCTGCAATTATGATTGCGAATACAAGGCTTGGTGTGATGGGTCAAAAATGATGAGGCTGAGTAGAGAAACAGGTTGCGAACCCGAAGAAGTTGCTGATTGCAAATTTTATAGCACAGGCAAAAACGGCGTTGTGCATGATAACCCGAGGTGTATAATAGATTATCTTGGCATTCCCACTTGTGTGTGCGATAATGCATGCTGGTGCGACACCGTTGATACTATTAATTTTCTTAAAACAGACTGCGTAATAGAATCTGTATATTGTTATCCGGATAGATGCCAAGACTGTGAGTGTGTACCCGGTCCAAGCAGTAAAGAAAGCATAATAGGAGATTCGAACGCACCGTTAGGTATTGGCTGGGCAGCAGGACCGTTTGGTGCAGGATATAATGTCATTGTTATCAGCCTTTTGATTGTTATTGTAGTTGCATTGCTGAGCGGTGGTATCCTCTACAAAAAAACCAAAAGGAAGGGAAAGAGTTTCTGAATATCTAAACGGTAATTACTTTGTACATTTCTCACAGTCGTGTAATGTTGTATACATTGCTTTATGAGCTTCACAAAAAGCTCCATCTTGGCGAAGGGCACGACAGAAGTCGCAAAATTCTAGAGTAACATCATATTGATTATGATTGCCTGATGCTACTTTCTCTGCGATAGCGTGTATCAATGCCGCGATTCTTGGATTGTTATCATAATTATCTGTTAATCCTCTTACGCCTTTCATGTATTGGGATATAGCAGGCTGTGTTATGCCCATCATATCAGCTGATTTTTTCTGTGTAAAACCAAAATCGTCCATTAACCTCTTAGCTACCATTGCCCTGAAGTTGGGCAAGAATTCCTTTACGATAATTTCACAAGGAGGTTTCATGTTTTATAATGTGTAAGATAATTAATAAATAACACTGTTATTAGAGGTGTTTTATGTCAGAAGGAGAATCTTTACTAATAAAGTCTAAGGACTATGAGATAAGTTTCATAAAACCATGCGCTACTACACGTAAAAAAATATTAGCAGAAGTAATGTTGAAACATGGTTTCAAACCAAGAGCTTTATGTGAGCTCATATCAAAATCGAAAATAGCTAAATACGCTAAATGCTCTGAGGATCTTGGTGTTGCAAGGATTGAATGGGAAGGCAAAACCATTATTGTGTTCGCTTCTGGAGAGGTCAGCATACGAAGGGCTGATGATAAAAAAGACGCCATAAAGACTGCTAATTTTATAAAGGATATACTACTAGGTTAAAAGTACACACATTGATAAAGATACAACATAAGCGAGGAATTAGAAATGAAAAATGGAGACTTCATAAAAATGGATTTTGTAGGCAGGCTCGTAGCAACAGGCGAAATATTCGATTCTACATCAGAAGAGCAGGCTAAAAAGGATGGCGTTCACGATCCAAAACAAAAATACGGACCTATTCTCATAATAATCGGAGCCAGTATGACGGTTCCTGGGGTCGAAAAACATCTCATGGAAATGAGGGTTGGAGAAGAGCGGGAGTTTGATGTAAAACCTAGCGAAGCATTTGGTCAGCGAAGCCCAGAATTAATGAGGGTATTGCCAATAAACAAATTTATCAAGGAAAAGATTAATCCTGTTCCTGGAATGTTTGTTACAATAGACCATAGGCAGGCAAAAATACAGTCAGTGTCTGGTGGTAGGATTAGGGTTGATTTTAATCATCCATTAGCTAGCAGAGAACTGCACTATAAGATTAAGATTACAGAGCTTATAGAAAACCCACTGGAGAAAGCAAAAACTATAGCAGATTATTTCGCAATAAAATGTGAAGCAGAACTAAAAGAAGACGCACTAACCATAAAAACAGAGAAAAAGGCACCTGCTATTGTAGAAAAATTGTTAGGTGACTGGATAAAAAAATACATAACCGATATCAAGAGTATTGCTTTTGTCTCTAAAGAGGGGTCCAAGACAAAACCTACTGAAAAAAAAGAAATTTCCACCGGAAAAAATCCTGATACAAAGCCTTAAAAAACTTACTTCTATTACATAACTTAGAGCAGTTTACATGATATAACAAAACTTGCTCTTGTATGCTGTTATCAAATTATTTAGTGATAGGAGGAATTGTTATGTATGGTGCAACAGGAGGGGGATATTCATCGCAAGACGTTGTAAGCAAAGTTCTTGAGAGAGATAATATTGAAGCTAGAAAAAATGTTGAAGCTGATGAGCAATTGAGAAAGATTCTTGAGTCTCGTAAAGCCGAGATTAAGGTTGTTGGTGTCGGAGGAGCCGGTGGTAACACAATATCCAGGCTAATGGAAGTTGGCATTGTTGGCGCTGAAACCGTTGCCATTAACACAGACGCACAGGACCTGTTATACACAGATGCTGACAGAAAAGTTTTAATCGGTAAAGAAATAACAGGCGGGCTTGGTGCTGGTGCTGATCCAAAAATCGGACTAGAGGCTGCAAAAGAATCAAAGGATGAAATAAAGAAGGCTTTGGAAGGAGCTGACATGGTTTTTGTCAACTGCGGACTTGGCGGAGGAACTGGTACAGGATCCAGTCCTGTGGTCGCTGATATTGCAAAGAAGCTCGGAGCTTTAACAGTAGGTATTGTTACAATCCCCTTTACAATGGAAGGTCATCAAAGAAAGAAAAACGCTATGGAAGGTTTAGAAGCCCTTGAATCTGTTGTAGATACCCTCATAGTAATTCCAAACGACAAGTTGCTGGAAATCGTGCCTGATGTATCTGTTATAACAGCGTTTAAGGTTGCAGATGAGATACTTGTTAACGCTGTAAAAGGTATAGCAGAGTTAATTACAAAACCTGGACTAGTGAACTTGGATTTTGCAGACATCAGAGCTGTCATGGGATCTGGCGGACTGGCAATGATTGGCATGGGAGAGTCTGACACAGAGAACAGGGCAATAGAGTCTGTTGAGAAGGCACTAAACAATCCGCTTCTTGATGTGGACATAGAGGATTCTGTAGGAGCATTAATTAATGTCTCTGGAGGATCTGATGTAACAATCAGAGAGTGCCAGGAAATAGTGGAGAGTGTTTCTTCAAAAATCAACCCAGACGCCAAGATAATCTGGGGAGCACAGATAATCAAAGAGCTTGGTGACACAATAAGATCAATGCTGATTGTCACTGGAGTTCGATCATCCCAGATATACGGTGCAGAAAAAACCTATACAGAAACAAGGCAGAAAGAGATTGAAAAAGTCTTAGGCGTTGACTTTGTGGGTTAAACACCCACAAACATTTTATTTTCTTTTGGTTTTGTCAACTTAATGAGACTTAACTCCATCATAATCTATTGTAGCATCGACCAGATAGAAGCCCGCTTCCTTCCAGGTATTTTTGACTTTTTCTGCGGATTCATTGTTGAAGCAAACAGCTATGCCACAATCTCCGCCACCTGCGCCTGATAGCTTTCCAGCAGCACCAGCCTCATTTGCTAGTTCGCTCAACTGTTTCAGTTCAGGCGTTTCTATGTTGACACCTGAAGCTTGGCCAAGTTCTCTAAGATAATCTTCATTCTTTCTAAGAAGTTGTAGTATTGCTTCTTTATTTTTGTCTTTCCATTGAGGTATAAGCTCTCGAACAAGGTCTGCTATTTGTCCATAAATTCTGTTATAATCCTCTTTATGATCCGCAGCCCAGACATTCAACTGCTTCACCATTGCAGATGTGGAAGCTGATTCTTTTGTCCAGCCTATAACAAGCTTGAAGCCTTCTGGTATTTCCAGAGGCTCTGCTTTGAACCCTTTCCATTCGGCCCCAATAGCCTCGTTTATTGTTTTGCCGGATTCCATGAACTCAATAAGCCATTTTGGATCAAATCTTTGATAATGAAAGACTCCACCATATGTGGATGCTGCGACATCAAAAGCAGAACCAACTTTGCCCTGAGTAAAATAATGGGCGAGTGCAGCAAGCTTGTATATTTTATCCTTGGCTTCTTTGCTTTCAATATCATGACTATGAAGTTTTAGCAATGCAGATGTTATTGCTACAACAGATGCTGCAGAGGAACCAAAACCTATTTTCTTTGTCTCTCCATTTTCTAAAGTAATTTGTGACAATTCGCCCCAGGATCTCATTTTGAATGTTTTCCATTCACCGATGTATTTCAAAACAGTTTCTATTGTTCTTTTTGTAAACATCAATCCTTGCACCTCTTCTTTTGTGGGTTCTTGTCTCCATTTAAGTTCAGTTCCATCAAAATCAGCCTTGAAATCTTTGATTCCAAAATCATCTATTGTTATAGTTATTTCATCAGCTGGCTCAATTTCCACATGAACCCTTTTATTAACAGCTAGGACAAGTCCTGGATTGCCCACTTCAAGTATTGCCCATTCTCCGCTCAAAAACTGTTTTCCTGGTGCACTAACATGAATCATTTATTCACCTCAAATACCCATCCTCGTCTTTAATGTTTCAAAACCTTCTCTCTCTATGGCTTCTGCAACTCTGTCCTGTAGCTCTGTTCCTGGTGTAAGGATTACAAGGCTTCCTCCACGGCATGTTCCTGTGAGCTTTGCTCCTAATGCGCCTTTTTCTTTTGCTACTTTTATTATCTGTTCAGCTTCTGGACAAGATAATGTCATTTCCCTCAGAAGCTCCTGATTTTTATTCATAAGCATTCCAAACTGATTCAAGTCAAAGTTTTCCAGCGCATGTTTAGCTTCTTGGAACACATTTTCATAGTCAGAAAATATCCTTCCAAACTTTTCAGGATATTGTTCCCTTTTGCTACGAATGTTTGCAACAACTTCTTTTGTGTCCTGGGTTATGCCTGTGTTTGCCAACACAATCTCGAAAGGTTCTCTTGCCTTCATTTTTTCAATTGCATTCGGACCGCCTTCTAGGTTCTTCTTAAATATAAGAAGACCACCATATGTTGCTGCGGTGTTGTCTATTCCAGAAGGAGTTCCTGCTGAACCCTTCTCGCCTTCGTAGGATATCTCATTTATCTTGTCGTCGTCTAGGTTTAGGTTGAAATGTTCAGAAAGTGCTCTTCCAACAGCAGTTGCCATTGCAGCGCTTGCTCCTCTGCCACCGACGCATTTCAGGTTGCCCTCAAGGGTTATTTTCAGCGGAGTCTTTTCAACATCAATATTCATGAATTTCAGAATAAGCTCCATAGCCCTGTCCTGCTCTCCTTTTTTCTTTTCTTTGTAACCTTCTGTTGCAGGCCTGTTATCAATCATCGTTAAACCACTTCCAGGTTCGCCTGGTTCTACCCTTGCAGTGGTATAAGAGTCCAGAGCAGCAACTATTCCCGGAAGCCCATAGACCACAAAATGCTCTCCAAACATGATAACTTTAGCATAACCCATGTTCACACAATCACCCCTAAATTGTTCTAATTACCTTGAAAGTTAGAAAAAAGATTTAAAAAGTTATCATAAACCAACTGTTTTGGCGTATTCTCCAATTGTTTTTGTCATGCCTTCTGTATTTCGGATAACGATAACTCTTCCGTCTTCATCAGCTTTTTCGAAATCATGAGTAACAGATGTTACATCTCTTTTCTCTTCTTTAGCGATTTTTTCTATTTCCTTAATCGGCAGCATTTTCCATCTCCTTTAATTTATTTACAGCTGTTTTAGAATATATGGTCAGCTCTACTCTCTTCGTCTCTTCAAGGGTAAACCACCCAGAATCTGAGGATTCATTATTAATTTTAACTTCCTTTGGGTCTCCCTTTATCTTTGCCATGAAACAGTGCGCACGATGAATGTGTTCAGGAAGATTGTCATGCGGTCCAGCTTGATGCTCAAAAACAAAAAACGGGTCATATTCATCCAGTTCTATTTCCACACCAACCTCTTCGCTGGCTTCTCTTTTGATACATTCTTGTATTGTTTCACCTGGGTCCAGATGTCCGCCAGGAAAACACCATTTTCCTTTTTCAGGCTCTATTGCTCTTCTGACTAGGAGAAACTTTCCATTGTTTTCTATAACAACCAAAGCGGTTTTATGATATTCATCCATAAAAATAAGATAAGAAAAGCATCTTAAAATAGATGCTCATTTATAATCTTTGCAGCGTCGCCTGGCTTGCAAATTATTGCTTCTTTGACGCCTGGAAGCTGTTCAAGGCGGGTTTTTAATTCATCCGCATCCTTGGCCATGCACATGACCTTTACATTGGGTCCTGCATCCATTGTGAAGTAGGATTCCAGGTCCTCTTCTCTCCAATCCTGAATCGCATGTAGAATTGACATTGTGGCAGGATTCCAGTATATGATAGGAGGTTTTGTTGTTATCATTGTTGCATGCATCTTCAGTGAGTTATGTTCGGCTGTCTGACCAACTGTGGTGAAATCTTTGCTCTTGATTGCTTTTCTCATTACATTTATGTCATCTCCGACAGTAGCAAGCCACTTGTCATAATACGGACATGTGGCGATTGTCTGTGCCATGCCTGCCCTGCTCTTGACTTTCTTTTCTTCTGTGCTAACAATTGTTGTAATCATTCTGAAGTCCCAGTAGTCTTTAGGGGCTATCTGTTCACCAAAGCTGTCTGTTCCATCTTCCTTTTCGCCGCGGTGCCATTCTACAAAACCGCCTTCTATTGAACGTGTCGCGGAGCCGGAGCCTCTTCTCGAAAGAATTGAAAGTTCCTTGTTGTCAAGATTCAAGCCAACGGCCTTTGAAGCAGCAAGGCTCAGTGCAGCAAAACCAGAAGCTGAAGAAGCCAGGCCAGCTGCTGTTGGAAAGTTGTTCTTGGAAACGACCTTTGCTTTTTCATTAATTCCGGCCATCTCTCTAACAATACCCAAATGATCAGAAACCTTTTTTATTTCGCTTTCATCAGTAACTTCTTGATCATTGATTACAACAATATCTTTTTCATAATTTAGACTGAATTCAACAGTGGTTGTTGTATTTAATCCCTCCAAAGTCATCGAAATGCTACCATTTTGTGGGAGCATTAGTTTACTATCACGCTTTCCCCAGTATTTGGTTAAAGCGATGTTAGCATTTGCAACTGCAGTCGCCTTCATGAAATCACCTCTAAGTTGAATAATATAGATTTACAAGAAAGGTTTATAAATGAGTGGGAGCACAGGGAGTCGAACCCTGATCTACCGGTATCTCTCTGCCGAAGCACATACCAGATTCCAATCATCCTTGGAAAGTCATCGCTCCAGTCAAACTGGAGCCGATAATGATGCCATTACACCATGCTCCCTCTGATGTATATTCTTATAACTTAATTATATAAAATAAAAACATGCCTCGTTAGCTCAGTCGGTAATGTGGTTTTTCCAAAAACCGTGTCGGTAGAGAGCGCAGCGTTGGTAAGAAACCTTTTTCATAAAAGGTTTCATCCAAAAGGAGTTAACACGTCCAAAAACGCTGAGGTCCCGGGTTCAATTCCCGGACGAGGCTTATTATTATTACAGTATGAGTAATAATTATACATGAAGGGACAGGCTGCTTTTGAATATATTATGATATTCATAATAGTGTTAGCTTTTGTTGTTCCTGTTTGGTTCTATCTTATAACTGTCCAAACTGATACCACAACAGAACTGCATCTTACATACGCTAAGATAGCAGTAGAGAATATAGCAGAGAAAGCGGATCTAGTTTATTCACAAGGCGCCCCCGCAAAGGTTACTATAAAGGTGTATATGCCCAAGAATATAATAAACGCAAGCATTGTCAGTAAAACAGTCTTATTGAACATGAAGGTAAATTCACATGATACTTTTGTAACGGCAACTTCCACAGCCACATTAGACGGCTATCTTCCTCAAACAGAGGGAGTGTATATATTTGAAATAGAGGCCATAGATGGTGTCGTTAATATATGTCCTAAAGGGGATGAGTTTGCAGGATTTTGTTAAAAAAAATAAAGCACAGAGCTCGATAGAGTTTTTGTTGATTTTTGCCTTTTTGATAGCAATATTGCTTTCAGTAAGTTTTATAGTTTTTCACAAGTCGAATAGTGTTTTGGATGCTCAAAATGATTTTGAAGCTGACGGACTTCTAAAGGAAGTAGCAAATAAAATAAACACCGTCTTCATAGAAGAGTCTGGATTTTCAATGAATATAACAATACCAGAAACTATATCGGGAGAAGACTACAATTTTTCTATTGTGGGAGGTGCCAACCTCTTAAGACTCTCAATTTTTGAAAAGACTTATGATATGTTATTGGTAACAGAGGACGTGGTTGATATCAATAAACTGAATAATAAGAATGGAAAATACCTATTAAAAAATATTGATAGTATAGTTTACATAATAGATATATAGAGTGATTTTATGAAAGCTCAAGTTTGGTCAACTGATTTCATTGTTTCAGCAGTTATATTCTTATCAGCATTCCTTCTCCTCATGTTTTCTTGGAGTTATGTAACAATCATAACACAGGAACAGGCTGCTACAAATGATATAGAAAGCGCAGTACTAGAGGTCACTGATATACTGGTTAGAAGTCCTGGATTGCCTAAAAACTGGACAGTTATAAACGTTAAGAGTATAGGGTTAGCTGTAAAGGAAAATGAACTGGATGATGTTAAGATTGAAAATTTCTTAGCACTTGATTATGGTAAGTCTAAAGATCTTTTAGGCATCAGGAACTATGATTATTATTTAGAAGCGTACAATCTAGACAATTCCACAGTAAAGACTCAGAGCGGAACTGATATTATAAAGGGCCAGTATCCAGCAGATCCTGCTATAGTAATACCGCTTGAACGGTACGCTCTCTATAATGAAAATATAGTAAAATTAAAATTTGTTTTCTGGGCAGGATAGCTACAGTTCCAGTTCAAAAAACTTATACTTTATTTTGATTTTAAATCCTAATTTCTTTGCAGAACTCAAAATAGGCTTATCTGCCTTATTTTTCTTAAACATTTCTTGTATTCCAAATTCAAGAGCTAGAATTGGGTTTTTAACCTCAATTTTTATTTCTTTGTTCTTAAAATGAACTATAAAAGCAGGTTTGTTTTCTATATAAAAAACTATATTTGCCTTTCCTGAAACATTTTCTAAAAGTTGTGATAAAGTTCCCATATCTACACACTGTAGTTCTAAAGCCTACTTTTTCTTTTTGGTTTTAGTTGGTGCAATAGTTAGGTTGATAGTGCCACTCAATTTTACTTGCATGTTTTTACCTAAAATGAATTTTATTCCATCCAAATTCAAATCTGCACTGGCTTGCTTTCCTTCAAGAACATTGATTATTTTAACAATTATTTCTTCTTTATGCTCTAAAATTTCATCAACAATACCTGCCATTTATTCACCTCTTTATATGTTTGGTTAAATATTATTATTTTAGATAATATAAAGATAAAGATATGGAAAAAATAATTGTTGGTAGGGATCGTGATGATATTAAACGTTACGGCTCTAAGGCTACTATTTTTATAGGTAAGCATATCGTAGGCGAGGGTGAGGAAGCACACCTCACAAACCCTGTATACCTGGATGTTAACAGACCGCATGTTATGCTGATATGTGGTAAAAGGGGTAGTGGTAAATCGTACTCTAGCGGCGTCATAGGAGAGGAGTTCATGGCACTGCCACCAGATTTGAGAAAAAATCTTTCTGCTCTAATAATAGACACCATGGGAATATACTGGTCTATGAAAAGTCCAAACAGTCAGCAGACTGTTTTATTAAAAAGATGGGGGCTCAAGCCCAGTGGCATAAATACGAACTTCCTCGTACCAAAACCGTATGTTGAGGAATATGAAACCCTTGGGATGAAATATGATGGTACCTTTACATTTACTTGCTCTGAATTAACAGCAACAGATTGGATACTAGCATTTGGTTTTTCTCCTATAGATCCGCATGGAGTGGGCATAGAAAAAGTGATTAGTAGAGCCCGCAAAGATTATGAAAACATCTACGGAATAGATGATATAATAAGACTGATAGAGGAAGATGATGAACTGGGGCATGATGTAAAAAATTCTCTCATGAACAGGTTTTCTCTGGCAAAGGATTGGAACGTTTTTGAAAAGAAGGGCATGGATGTAAATAGCTTCTTTAAGCCTGGCGAATTAACAGTTTTGGATGTGTCAAGGTTTTCAGGAGCTTCTACAAGCTGGTCTGTGAGAAACATGCTTGTTGGTCTTTTGTGCAGAAAGATATATCAAAAGAGGTTAGTTTCTAAAAAGGCAGAAGAGTTTGGTTTAATAACATACCATGAAAAGAAAACAATACCAATGATATGGATTATGATAGATGAAGCTCATCAGTTTTTACCAGATGTGGGTGAGACTGCGGCATCTTCTGCTCTCCACACCATAGTAAAACAGGGAAGGGAACCAGGCATATCATTGGTTCTGATGACTCAGCGTCCGAATAAGCTGCATCCGGATGCATTGGCACAATCTGATATTGTTATATCACACCGCCTTACTGCAGAAGCTGATCTTACAGCTCTTCGCTCTATAATGCAGAGCTACATGTTAGAAGATATTCAGGATAAAATCAATAATCTTCCACGACAGAAAGGAACTGCTGTTGTTTTAGACGATAATTCAGAGAGGCTTTATTCTATACAGATCAGACCAAGAATATCATGGCATGCCGGTGGTTCACCAAGTGTAATAAAAAAGAAGACGTTTTTTGAGGAAGAAGAATTTGATGCTTAACGTTTCTTGTCTCTGTCTCGCTTCCAAAAAAATATTATGAACGGTATCACCAATAGAATTATTATTAACTGTATTAGAAACCAGTTAGTACAGCCACTTAAACATGTTCCACCGCAATCAATTCCTTCTTCATTGGAGTTTTGTATTCCATCGGAACAGTGTTCACAATTATCATCAACAACTCCGCTACAATCATCATCCAGTTCATTAAAACATGTCTCTTCTTCAGAATAAACAGCATTTATGCAATCTCCCCAGAGCTCGTTCTCACCGCATGTGGATATTCCAAACTCGCAAATGCCTAATTCTGTGTTTGGTCCGCAGTCTCTTGTTTCTCCGGGAACAAAACAACAATCAGCGTAATCATCAATTATGCCATTACAGTCATCATCAATACCGTTACATGACTCTTGTGTCGGATCCTGGCCGCCAACGCAAAAGCATGAAGTTTCCTCTACTGATATTGCACCGTATAAATCATCTATTATGTCATTGCAATCATCATCAATTGTGTTGCAAGCTTCATCTGAGGGATAAACAGCATCTTGACAATCTGTCCATTTTTTGTTTTCGCATTTCATTACCCCCTTTTTGCATGCACCAGTTTCATCATCTGGTCCGCATGGTTTGGTGGATCCTTCTTTGCATATAACAGCGGCTCCTCCGCCGCCTCCGCCACCGCCGCCTCCGCCTCCGCCAGAGTCACTAGAGCCTCCGCCGTCGTCGGTGGATTGACCGCAATTAGAATCATCTAGCACGCAGTCGCTCCAATAACCACTAACACAGCTCTTGTAACCGGTGCAATTTACTTCGTTTATGATTTCAAAACAACTAATTGGGTCATTGGTTACGTTGCAGTCAAAACAGGACTCAGAACAACAAAACATAGATTCCTCTGGAAGAACGAATTCCGTCAAGGTATCATTACAAAACTGGTCTGGTCCGCAACCATAATAACCGTCATCATATGAGCAAGTGTAAACACAGTTAGCATCACAAGGGGAGCTTTCATTAACACACTCTGCGATTAAACCACTATATTCTTGACATGGATTATCCACGCTACACTCTGGTATAGTACAAGTATCATTACAGCAGAATTCTCCTGCTATTTGATTGCAATCATCATCAATAGAACAGAGGACATTAGCTCCTGTTTCTCCTGTAATAGCAAAAACCTGATTGGCAATAAATAAAACTGAAAATATCATGATTAGAGAAATCAGCAAAATTCTCATAATTATTTATTGGTCTTTCTCCTTTAGATGTTTTTGTCTCTTCTAACTATTTTTAGATCGTCTGTTGGAAGATTATATACTTTGACTAGAGTTAAATCATCTAATTTATGACACTTATGAGAATCTAGTAATAACATATCATTTTCAAGTAGTTTATTTCTAATTTTCTTTATTTTTTTCATGTTAATAGAAGGTGTAGCTATCTTTCCTTTTGGTGCCGAAGGTGCATCGTTTCTATTTGAATAATATGATAGTGGTATTTTGTTTTCTACAAAAGAAATAAGATTGGATGATCCAAAGATTATAAATTTTTTTGAATCAAAAAGGAAATGAACTAGTTTATAATGATCATAAACGTTTTTTATATTATTAACAAAATATTCTGATTGATATGTTTCATCTGTTAGATGCCTCTCAAAAAAATTTATAACATCGTCAAAATTATGGGCTCCTAAAAAGGTCTCATAAAACTCTACCATAGAAAATTTATATGAAGTCACACTATCTATCTCTTCATATCTGTTTTCATCGGAATTTCCAAAGAGATAGTCTCTTCTGTCAAATCTATATTGCAGAAAGGGATTCAAATCTATTATGCTTAAATCTTTGTGAAATTCCAATGTTTTAATTCCATCATTTCCAGGCAACATGCCGTAAGGTACTAAACACCCGCTCATGAAAATAGTTGGGTATTAGTTTTTTATTGTGAATGTTCTGAATTCTATTTTTCCTTGATTAACAAGATCCTTTATTCTGTTCTGTTTAACTGACAGCCTGGAGTCTCCTGTCTTGAACTCTATGAATATTACTTTGTCATCTTCGAACTGTACACCATCTATCGGGCTTCCCAAAAAACGGAAATTTTGCTGGTTGTATGGATAAACATCCAAAAACGGCATGAATTGTTCTGTCATTTTACCGTATTTAGTACTAAGGCTCTGTTTTTTTGAAATAGTGTCATCCACTAAAGCCCCTAGCCTTCTGTTTTCCTTGTAAGATCTTCTATATAGATAGAGAATCACAACTATAAAGAGTGCTAGTATAGCAAAAACAAATTCATTCATGTTTTAATACTTTGAATGATAATATATATTATAGGAGGTAACGTTTTGATATGAAAGGAGAAATATCAAGAGGTATTGTAACAGGTCTCATAGTGGTACTAGTTTTGGTTTCTGTAATTGGAGCAAGTGCAGTATTATCAAGCATATCAGCAACTGACGTTCCAGTAGCATTAGAACAAGACAAAGACAGTGGCACAGTAGGCGCTAACATAAAACCTCCAAATTCAATAACAGTAGGAGAAGTTAGTTTAACCGTTACAGGTTAATATAGGAGGATAAAATGGTAGATAATAACATATTAGCGGCTCTTGTTGTAGTTGCAATAGTGGTCTCTCTTGGGACAGTTGCTGTTACATACAACACCCTAAGCAGTATAACAACAGTTGGAGCAGGAACAGCTCTTGGACAAACTTTTTTAGATCTTCAAACATCAACAGACATATCACTTCCTACGAACACTGTACTGTTCGGTACAGTTAACGTTGGTGAAACACACGACACAACTGATGACGTACCATTGCCATTCACTGTTCAAAATGATGGCAGTGTAAACGTGGATGTTGAGATTAAAGCAACTGATTTATGGACAGCAGAAGTGAACCCAACACCATATTATCAAGCAATGTGCGGCAATTCATTAGAAACAGTATGTCCAATAGGTTCAGTTATGTTGTTTAGTAACATACCTGAAAATGATGCTCTTATTGGATTACAGGTGATAAAAAACATGGATTTCGCTGATGCAAACGATTTGCTTGAAGTTGAAATAAGAATAGAAGTGCCACCTAGCGAAGGAGCTGGAACCAAATCGTCAGATGTAACATTTACAGCAACACAAGCATTATAAGGGGTCATCAGACCCTTTTTAACTTTTTAGTTATTGTTATCTAAATTAATACAGTGAGCAAATGGACGGTAAAAAATTAATAATATTAACTCTTGTTTTGAGTTTTAGCTGTATGATTTCAAGCTCTGAAGCTATTGGGGTATCTCCTAGCAGACTCGTAATTGATTTTGAGCCCGGTCTTCAGGAAATACGCGAATTTAGCATCTTGAATAACGGTGAAAACACACTAAACATAGAAATATACAAAAAAGGTGATCTAGCCGAATACATAACACTTTATGACACTGCTTCTTCATTAGAACCTGGTGAGAGAAAATATTTTACTTATGATATAAATCTTCCAGAAACACTGGAGGGTTTTGGTATATTTGATACGAGAATAGGTGCTGTTGAAGCCGCACCAGAAGGCTCTATGATGGGTGGTAGAGCTGCTGTAGAATCACAGTTATGGATTAAAAAATTATTCGATGGAAAATATGCAGAAGTTAATCTCATATTAAACAACATTTATGCCGGCGATATTATGAATTTCAGAATAAAAATATCCAATTTCGGCACTGAAACAATAGACTGTGATACTATTTTGAAAATATACAATTCTAATGATGAAAGCGTAAAGGAAATAGCTCTTGAAGATATTGTAATAAGTTTTGATGTAGTTGATTATCTGAACAGTGAATGGGATACTGAAACAGTAGAAGCGGGTGACTACAAAGCCGTTGCAATAGTTTCTTATAATGGCAAAGAAGCTACTGATGAAAAAATGTTTACACTAGTACAAACAGAATTTGAAGATGAAGTTGATGTTAATACAGAATCAAACGATATTATAATAGGTGATACAGAAAAACCTGCAGAAACAATTGCGCAGGTTACAAATGAAGGATTTCCTATCCAATATCTGCTTATCATATTTTTCATAGGAATTGGATTGATTGGCGCCATACTCTATTTCACAAAATTGAGGGTGAAGTGATTGGAAACAAGATTCAAAATTATTATAGCTACATTCGTTGCAATGTTTTCTATTATAGCTGTTTTTTTCTATTTTTATTTGCCTGTTGAGACTCAGGCAATAAAGATGTATGTAACTGTAAGCAATTACACGGGGTTCAATGTTGACACAGATGCTATTTATTTTGGAACTCTTCCAGGCGTAGGTACAGCTAGCCGAAAGTTCAATCTAACAAACAATATTAAAGAGGATCTCTTTGTACACATTTCATCTGATGGTAATATATCAGAATTCCTTTCTATCTCTAAAAACAATTTCTTAATGGAAAGAAGTTCTGTTGAAGAGATTGTAGTTGCAGTAACTATTCCAAATGGCAATGAAATTGGAGAATATTCAGGCACTTTGTATGTTAAATTCACTAGAACTATTTCTTGATGTGTAGTTCCACTATGTCATTATCTTGCAGTTTCTTTTCTGGTCCTATCTTCTGTCCAGGGAACTTTGCAGAAGGCCCCCACAATCTTGCGAATGTAAACCTGTCCTTAAACATCCTATGTATCGTCGTACAGACGTCTTCTATGGTGGAGTTCTTCCTTAAAACGAGAGGCTCTTTCATGTCAGGCTCTTTACCTATTTTCTTAAGGAATATTCTTATTAGACCAAGGGTTTTCCATATATTATTCTTAAGATCCTCTATGTTTTCACCCTTATCTGCAGATATTGGTATTACGTTGTTCTTTCTGCAAAACATCTCTACTTCTTCTTCTCTCATTAAATCTGTTTTATTGAGCAAAATTATCATAGGAGCATAAGTTCTGTTGCCTAGCACAACATCAATGAACTCGTCTGCTGTTATGTCATTCCTTATAAGAACGTCCGCATTGTGTATGCCGAATGTGTTTGCAATGGATTTTATTTCATCTATGCTAGTCTTTGTCAACTTGACGGTAGATTCTACGCTTATTCCTCCCATAGATTTCTTTTCTATTTTAACATCAGGAGGATGCTGATTTATTCTGAAACCAGATTCATAAAGTTCCCTTTTCATCACTTTTATTTTTCTTTCTGGATCCTTGTTATCCAGAACATAAACTATCAAATCAGCTACTCTAACTACAGAAAGGACTTCCTTACCACGACCCTTTCCAGCAGAAACTCCTTCTATAAGCCCAGGAACATCCAATACCTGTATTTTAGCGCCATTGAGTTCCATTATGCCCGGAACAACTTCCAAAGTTGTAAACTCGTAATGAGCAACTTTAGATTTTGCATCAGTTAATTTGTTCAGAATAGTGGATTTTCCTACTGATGGATAGCCCACAAGTACAACAGTAGCGTCACCGGATTTTTTTATGCCATAACCAAGACCCTGAGGACCACCAGAGGTTTTTTGTGCCTCTTGACGAAGCTTGGCAAGTTTGGCTTTTAGAGCACCTATATGTTTCTGAGTAGCCTTGTTGTATTTGGTTCGTTTTATTTCTTCCTCAATCTCTGTTATTTGTTCCTGTTTTCCAGAGATTTTCGTCTTTTTGACCTCTTCTTCCAGTTCTTTTAATTGGTGCCTCTTTCCCATAATATAATGATTTAAGCAGTCTTCCTTTAATAATCAGTATGGACAAGGACCAACACTTCATGATTGATAAAGAAACTATTAGAAAAATAGTTTCACTCGCAGAGATTGGACCAGAGGAAACAGTCATAGAAATAGGCGCTGGGCATGGAGCAATGACAAAGGAGCTTGTAAAGCATGCAAAGAAAGTCATTGCAATAGAACTGGATAAAAAACTGAAACCCATTTTAGAGAGGAATGTTGGAGGTTTTAAAAATGTTAACTTGCTAATAAAAAACGCACTCAAAACAGATCTATCTGCAGACAAGATTATTGGAAACTTGCCTTATGCTATATGTGAAGCTCTAATTCAGAAGCTTTCTGAACATGATTTCAAGAAGGCTGTTTTCACTGTTTCCAAGTCTTTTGCCTACAGGCTTTTAGCAAAATCCGGCGATCAAAATCACAGCAAATTGTCTGATTTCTCGCAGAAAAATTTCAAAATAAGGATAGAAATGAGTGTCCCAAAAGAGGTTTTTAAGCCAAAACCAAAAACTAATTCTGTAGTAATTTCTTTAGTAAAAACCGATAGAAAGCGACTTAAATAAAGCTATTTATAGCTTAAAAATCAATATATAATAATATATTAACAGTTAATAGACAAGGTAATTTAATATTCTAAAGGAACTAAACAAGTTAAACGGAGTTACTATGACTGAAATAAAAACTGCAGAGCTTATGGCTAAAGATCAGAAAGAGATAAGCATAAGCCAATTTTTTGAAAAAAATAGGCACCTTTTAGGTTACGATAACAAAATCAAGGCACTTCTAACTATAGTAAAAGAGGGTGTAGACAACGCTCTTGATGCTACGGAAGAGGCAAGAATTCTTCCTGATATATATATAAAAATAGAGGAAATGGATAAAGAAAAATACAAAATTGTTATAAGAGATAACGGTCCTGGCATTGTAAAAAATCAAATTCCAAAAATATTTGGTAAGCTGCTTTATGGAAGCAAGTTTCATAGGCTTCGTCAATCCCGTGGACAGCAGGGCATAGGTATTAGCGGTGCTGTTCTTTACTCTCAACTAACCACAGGTGAATCCACGAAAATACTTACTTCTACTGGCAAGGGAGAAACACATAAAATAGAACTTAAGATTGATGTTAAAGTCAACGAGCCAAAAATACTGAAAGATGAGGTAATAAAAAATGGTGCTGATTGGCGTGGCTTACAGATAACGTTTATTGTTGAAGGAATATACAGAGAACACAAGCAGTCTGTTTTAGAGTATCTGAAACAGGTGGCTATATCAAATCCTTATGCTAATTTAACCTTTGATTCGCCAAATGGTCGGATAGATTTTAAACGTGGTGTTAATCATCTGCCAAAAGAGCCTAAGGAAATCAAACCACATCTTTATGGTATCGAAGTTGGTATAATGACCAGAATGCTTCAGGAAACAAAGGCCCGTTCTGTTCTGGGTTTCTTAATTACAGAATTTAGCAGAGTAGGTAAAACTAGCGCTGAAGAGATTGGTAAGAAAGCTGGCATTAACACAAAGGTAAGCCCTAAGAAACTGGAACATAAAGACATAGTTTCAATGGTAAACGCTGTAAAGGAAGTTAAGCTTTCAAGACCCCCTACAGATTGCCTGTCTCCGCTTACACAAGAGCTTATAGAAAGCGGCATGCAGAAGGAACTTAATCCAGAATTCGTTGCATCAATATCAAGGCCACCAAGTGTTTACAGAGGATGGCCGTTTCAGGTTGAAGTTGGTATTGCATACGGAGGTTCTATACACGAAGGGACTGTAATGAGGCACGCCAACAGGGTTCCGCTACTATATCAACAAGGGGATTGCGCAATAACAAAAGCTGTTGGTCAGGTTGGTTGGAAAAGGTATGGTTTGCCAGGAGATAAAATACCAGAGGGTCCCATTGTTATCTTCGTTCATTTATCATCTGTTTGGGTTCCATTTACATCAGAATCTAAAGAGGCTATAGCCTCTTACACGACAATAATAAAGGAGATAAAACTTGCTCTACAGGACTGTGCAAGAAAGCTATCTTTATACCTTTCTGGTATTAGAAGAGCTGGGAGAATAGCCGAAAAGAAAAAGATATATGAAAAGTATGCACATGAGACTGCCATAGCTCTTAACGAGCTTACAGGAGATGAAAAGGAAAAGATAGAGAAGATGATTTTAAAAATAGTTGAAGAGCGGTGGGGGGACATAGAAAAAGAGGAAAATGGAGAAAACAATAATGAAGAAACTCTTGAAAAGAAGGAAGCTCCTGAAAAAGAAAATAAAAAGAGTGTAGAAGAGGATAAAGAGGGTGAATAAAATGACAGAAAAAGAAACTATTGAAAAGCTTTCAAAACTTGGAAACGAGGTATTGAATGATATAAAAAAGGTGAAAAACCCAGACATACAGCTACCAGTAAGAACATTATCTAATATTTATTTTGATGAAAAGAGCAGATTGATTAAGCTCGGTGATAAGGTAAGCCATAGAAGCTACATGAATATTGCTCACACAAGAAAATTCATGCAAACGCTACTTGTTGCAGCAGAGTGCAAGAAGATAATAAATCAAAACGTTTCAACTTCTATCAGGGATTTGTATTATGCTGTAAAGCACACCATTCCTGGCACAAAAGAAAACACGTTTGAAGAGCAGAGTGAATCAGATCCTATAATAGAGGATATAGAGGCAGCTTTAAACACGTTAAGAGAGATGCTTCATCTTCAAGCAGATAGAAAGGGGTATCTCGCAGGAAGTCTTATAATTAATGATACAGGCGATGAAATAGATTGTGGTAAAATGGGTTCATCTGGCTGGGCAATACCATCAAATGCTGAAGACAATAGAATAAAGTTTGAAAAATGCGATGCTGATTATGTTTTGATGGTGGAGAAAGACGCCATATGGCAGAGGCTGAATGAGGATAAGTTCTGGAAAAAACAAAACTGTTTAGTACTAACAGGAAAAGGACAGCCTGCTCGTGGAACAAGAAGATTAGTTAACAGGCTTCACAGAGAACTAAAACTTCCTATATACGTGCTTACTGATGCTGATCCTTGGGGATATTATATTTATTCTGTCTTGAAACAGGGTTCTATTAATCTGTCTTTCCTTTCAGACAGGCTAGGGACACCTGAAGCCAAGTTCATCGGTTTGACAACAATAGATGTTGAAGAATTTGAAATACCAAAAACTGTAACAATCAAATTAAACGAAGGTGACAAAAAGAGAACAGTAGAAATGATGAACTACGTCTGGTTCAAGCCAAAAGAGTGGCAGGATGAGATGAAGAACATGATGAAGGTTGGTTACAAACTAGAACTTGAGGCTCTGTCTGCTAAAGGCATCAAGTTCATCAGCGAGAAATATTTACCACAAAAAATAGAGAATAAGGAATTTTTACCATAAACTTTTAGGAAAAAGTTTAGCTTCCAGAAAAACTATACATCACAACCGAATGTGTTAGCAAGACTTTCTAATGATTTCTCTCCTGGATAGCTTTTACCAGAACCTATCCAAGTTGGATAACCGCCAACGCCTGCTGTATCACAAGCTGCTTTGTCTTCAGTGCATTCTACATAATCAACGTATTGGAAAGCGTCTCCAAACATTGTTTTTTGATTATTGCAGTGACCGCACCAGGAAGCACCGTACATTTTTACACCCTTATCAGTAAGGCATTTCGCAAGGGCTTCCTCATAGCTAACTTCTCCTGCAATTACATTATTATTGTTATTATCGCTTCCTGTGTTAATATCGTCCATTGCAAAACCAAAAATACCACAAACCATGCCTGTAGCAGTTGTTTGGCAGGAGCTAATATACACTAAAGCTATGCCTATGAGCGCAATTACTACTATTGCGGCTATTACAACAATGTTTCTTGTTTTCTTGTCCATTGAATCACTTCTTTATTGTTTTATGCAAGTTATTTAAATACTTCCCTTAAACAATAGTTTTCTATGAGCTATACTTTGATAATAACAGAAAAACCAAGTGCAGCAGAAAAGATAGCAAATGCGCTAGCAGAAGGCAAGATTGATAAAAAAACCAAAGGTAAAGTTAGCCATTACATAATTAACAGAAAGGGAGAAAAAATTGTTGTTGTTTCTGCTGTAGGGCATCTGTTTGTAATTGATGAAGAAGACAGCAAAATTAAATGGACTTATCCTGTCTTTAAAGTGAAATGGGTACCAACATTCACTGAAAAGGGTAGTGCATGGGCAAAACCTTATTATGAAAACATAAAAACACTCGCAAAGGGAGCAGACAATTTTGTTTCTGCATGCGATTATGACATAGAAGGTTCTACCATAGCCTTCAATATTCTTAGATTCATTTGTGATACTGAAAAAGGTAGAAGAATGAAATTCTCTACGTTAACAAAAGAAGAGTTGATAGAGGCTTATGAAAAATCTTCTCCAACTCTGGACTTTCCGCAAATAGAAGCTGGCCTAACAAGACACCAGCTTGACTGGTATTTTGGTATAAACCTGTCGCGTGCTCTAACATTATCAGTGGAGCATGTTGGTGGTTTTTGGACGCTTTCCACAGGCAGAGTTCAGGGACCAACACTTAAAATTCTTAATGAAAGAGAAAAGAGTATCGCAAAATTCGTGCCAAAGCCTTACTGGGAAATAGAAGCCCATTGTTTATTGGGTGAAAAAAACGTAGAAGCTCATCACGAAAATGACAAGTTCTGGAAGAATGATGAAGCTAATAAAATATTCAATAAATGCAAAGGTAAGAACGGTGTTGTGGATGATGTGAAGAAAACAACACAGAAGCAGAAGCCACCTGTTCCTTTTGACTTAACAACTCTTCAGCGAGACAGCTATAATCTTTTCAAGTACTCTCCTAAAATGACTCTGGATGTGGCTCAATCATTATACGAGCATGCACTAATAAGCTATCCAAGAACATCCAGTCAGAAACTTCCTGCAAAGCTTGGTTTAAAGAAAATACTAACAGATCTTTCTAAGCAAAATGAGTACGCTGCTTACTGCAAAGAGCTTCTAGCTAAAAAAGAACTGAAGCCAAACGAAGGAAGCAAGACAGATTCTGCACACCCAAGCATATTCCCAACAGGTGTGGTTCCAAAGAAACTTAACAACTACCAGAAGAGAATTTATGATCTTATTGTAAAACGGTTCTTTGCTGTATTTGGCGATCCTGCTATTCGTGAACATATATGTGTAAAGATAAACGTTAATGACGAGATTTTCGTAACAAATGGTGTGAGAACTGTAAAAGCTAACTGGATAGATTTATACAAACCATACGCAAAATTCAAAGATCAAGTTCTTCCAGAAGTTAAGAACGGTGATAATGTAAAGATTAAAGACTTGAATCTTCTTGATAAGAAAACAGAGCCTCCTAACAGATACAGCCAGGCATCAATACTGAAGGAGATGGAATCTTTAAGCCTTGGAACAAAAGCCACACGTGCAGGCATACTGCACACACTGTATGAGCGAGGTTATATAAGAGATGCCTCTATAAGCGTGACCAAGCTAGGACAGGCTGTCACATCAGCGCTTTCAAAACACTGCCCTGAAATAATCTCTGCTGAACTGACCAAAAGATTTGATCAGGAAATGGAAGACATACAATCAGGCAAACAGAAAAGGGAAAAAATAATAAAGGATGCTGAGAAAGAGCTGACAAAAATATTAACAGATTTCAAAGCGCATGAGAAAGAGATAGGCAATGAGATGCTTGGAGCAATAAAGGAATACGAGCATATTCTGCACACTCTGGGACCATGCAACAAATGCAAAACAGGAGAGCTTCATATTATTCATTCGCCCAAAACCCATAAGAGATTCATAGGATGCACAGGCTATCCAAAATGTTCCAATTCACTGCCTCTACCACAGAGAGGATGGATAGAGGCAACAAAGAGAAAATGCAAAGACTGCGGTCTCTTCGAGCTGCTCGTAAAATCCAAGGGAAGAAGGCCATGGAACTTCTGTGCAAAGTGCGGTTATGAGAAGTACAAAGCAACTCTAGCAGCGAAAGCAAAGGCTGGAAAGACTGTTGTAATAAAAGGCGTTTCAAGCACAGTCAAAAATAAAGATGTTAAAGCTAGTTTTGCCAAGAAAAAATGAATTTCAAATTTTAGAAGTTACTTCATCATCTGTTAATGGAGGTCCGCCAAAATCTCCTGCAGGTGGTCCTGGCCAGTATGCTGTCCAATCGGCATATTCAGCATATGCGCTTATTCCTGCTCCAGTAGCCATTGTAGCATATATTGATGCCATCGCAATCCATCCTGCTCCTCCAGTTAGTATTCCAACTGCTAATACTCCGAGTGTTCCTACCGCTACACCAGTCCATTTTAATCCTGCTTGTCTTGCACCCAGAGGATTTACGCAGTAATTGTATTCTCCTCTTTCAACTGTCTCAAGTTTAGGAGTTATTACTATTGTTTCTGAAGCACACTTGGGATCTACAGAATAAGTGTCGAATGTACCATCTTCATCAACATCCGTAAGTATGAGCTTATAATCAATATCTCTAATGAAAACCCCTCCAACTTCATGGAATATGAACGTTATGGTTTCAAAAGAAGAGTCCAGTGGATCTTCTCCAATATCGGAATATATTCTTCCTGCATTCATTTCATCTTCAAAATCAACATTCTGGATATTGACTTTCATTGGGTCTTCCCTGCCAGGAATTTCTATGCTGAATTCCTTTGTATATATTCCATTATTAATTCTTTCTCCTTCCGAATTATCTGGATCTATATCAAATGTTGTCAAAAGATCTTCTCTTTTCAGGTTGAATAAATCGCTGATTGTCAGTTGCTGTCCATTGCGATTGCTACTTGGAGCGTTTATTTTAATTCCTCCAAAATTTATGCTTTCGAATATTTCATTAATTGAGCATGAAGGAACGTCTGAAGGGCAGGCATCAGTCCCAGCACTGCCTTCTGTAAATATTTTTGAATTCTCGCATGTCGATGCACCTTCTTCAATTATGCTTTCCCATTTGTTGTTGATGCCGAAAAAATTCACATCTTTGTAAACATATGTGTATAGCTGGCAGATTACACACTCATTTTCTTCTGTTCCTGGCACTATCTTATTAATTTCAAGTGTGTCAATCTTGCATGGAGAGACAAGATGAAATGGCTTCCTTCTTTCGAAGCTGAATGTATCTGGGTCCCAATATATTATAACCGGTGTTCCTTTCATTTCATCAGGAAGTTTGTAAACAACCTCTTTATTGAAAGGCTCTTTGAGAACTATTGAATTCGCATGCTGGTTGTATTTTGCATTATAGCTGTCTACAATAGAAGCTGCCCATGTAGCTCCGCCAACCGTCAGTCCAACTAAAGCACCAGCAACCGTTCTCTTGCTCAAAACTAACTTTACACCATTGATTCCAATATTAAGAGCCCTCGTCTTAAAGGCATTTATGAGATTATCTCTAAGGAATTTTCCTGCGGCATTTTTTAAGGCCATGCCAATTATTTGAGATCTAGTAAGCGATAAACCTTTTAATGCGGCCTTTTCAGCGGCATATTTTACTCCAAGATTAGCAACTCCATTTGCTACTGTACCTACAACTTTGCCTATGGGTATTGCCGTAAGAAGAGCCAAACCTGCTGCTAATTTCCAGTTAGGTTTGTATGTCCAGGTGTCTTGGTCTGCTGGGAACTCCTGCCAATAAATTATGTATTCCGGGTCTCCATATTTTGCTATGAACTTGTCTTGCCATTTGTTAACCTCTTCAATGGTTTGTGGTAAATATATGTTTTTTATTATGCAAGTATCAAAATTTTCAGGTAAAATAAAAAATGAATTTTGTGTAATTATAGAATTAGGTGTTCCATAAATCTTAGAAAAGTCTTTTCCGCTGATACTAGTCTTTCCAGAAAACAAACAATTAACATTAGTTGTTTCTGTTGATAAACTTTCTCCTTGAACACCAAAAAATCTTTCACACCTTTTTGGATAGTTTGGAACTTCGTTCATTAACTCGTCAGCTATTACATTAATATCACCTAAAGTTTCATGCCTGTAAGTTTCTGATATTCCATTTGAATATTCTATACGTATTTCATGATTTGAAGAAGCATCTAAAGCTAGCACACTAAAAAGCTTTTTAATTCCCTCTTTATAGTCATTTTTATATGACCATAAAAGGTCTGCTATAGTTGCATAATGAACACCATCAGTTGGGGTATCTAAATCAAATTTGAAATAGGATTTTTTAGGATCTTCGTCTCCAAATCTTTCATATTTTGTTGCACCTTCGAAAAAATCGTTATTGCATCCAGGACATCGCCATATCCATTCCTTATTCTTTGCATCAAAATAATAATATATATCCTTAGTTGCACCCGATACGAAATTATCTTTATCGTCATAGATGAAGTGCGGCATTATTCGTTCACAATTATTATCATCAATATAAAATGGGTCTGGTAATGTTGTTATATGCATAGGCTCAGCGTCAATTACTGGCAACAAAGCAAGGGTGAAACCTCTCTCTATTTGACTGTTAATACAATTATTGGAAACTCCATCCGTATACTGAATATCGGATAAACTTATTATATGATAGTTCGATATGGTATCTACTGTATCCAAAACTCTTACTAAATCCCCTCTTTTTAATTCACAAAAAACATCATCAAAATTTACTTCGTCGTAAAGATTTCCATCTGTTTCAAAATATATACTGGCTTTTTCTCTTTCATTAGGTCCTGAAGAACCATCAAGAGTCATTGGTTTAATCACATACCAATATTCTTCTAGCTGTAAATCTATTTTTTCTTCCTTACCAGTAATTTCTTCATCATTTACAGCTGTTGGGGATAATAAGAACCCACCTAATATACCAGATAACCCTGATTCATCTTCATTATTCTCTGCAAAATCGTTATTCTCTTTAAGAGCATCCACAACACCTCCACCAACAACAACATCTGCACCACATGGAGTATTCATATCACCAGTAACTGTCCATGTCAATGCACAGTGTATGGCTTCTGCAGCTACTGTTGCACTATCGTCGGAAAAACCAGTTGTCTTTCCGCACATCTCTGGATATCTCAAACAAAGATCTTGATATAAACCGTATCCTAAAACAACGACGCCTATTATTATTGCTACTACGACGATGAATGAAACAACCTGTAGAATAATATCAGCTGCTGGTTTGGTCATTGCCCACTCGGATTGTTTTAAAGGTCTGCGAATGTTTCCTTTAGAAAAAACACTATTAGAATTTAAGTTCAATCCGGTAATTCGCATAATATATTATTGGATTATACTTTATATTAATGCTCTGATAACAGTTAATTAGGTATGTTGTTTAGCGGTGCAACCATGACAAAGAAGTGGACAAAGGAAGAGAGAAAGGAAAATACCAGATCAAAATTCTATAAGAGAAGAGAGAAGCTCTTGACTGTTTTTTTCATAGCAATAATCTTCATAGTGTTATTAGCTGCATTATCTTTTGCTATACAGATAACCAATTTTGCTCTGATAGCTCTGCTTGTTTTGCTGTTGATTGTTTTGGTGCCATTCTCTATTTTTGTAACGGATACAATCTTTTTTGAGACTGAGTAAACCTTTTTCAGAAAAGGTCTTATCTCCAATATAATGGAGTAAGAGATAATCTCTAACTCAATATGATAGGAGATTATATCTCATCTCAAATCTCAATGAATGAGGGATGGTCTCTGCGCTCATTATAATGTGAGACGCAGATTTAATCCAAAAGGAGCTAACGCTTCCTAAATAGAATTTATTGCTGACTGTTTAGGATTATCTTCTTTATTTCAATAGGCTCCTTGTTGCTTGGTTCTCTGATAGCCTTTCTTAGCATAATAAGTCTTTTCTTTGGTCCTGGAATAGAGCCGTGTAGTAGCATGTAGTCTCCTTTAACTTCGCCGTATTTCAAGAAACCGCCTTTAGGTGTTATGTCTCCTTTACCAATCTTCAGGACGCGCTTGTTGTATTCTGTTCTTGTTTGGAAACCGAGCTGACCAGGCATTGCAATCTTTCCTGGAAACACTCTGCCCTGTCCAACAGAACCTATGTTTCCAATATGCCTTCTCTTTTTTTCGTGCTTTCTTCCGCGGATTGTGACACCGAACCTTTTTACAGGTCCTTGAAAACCTTTTCCTGTGGTTACTGCTCTAACATCAGTCCACTCGCCTTCCTTGAAGACTTCCTCTGGTTTTATTTCTTTTCCAAGCTTCTCTTTGGCGTAATTCCACTTGTCTTCTAGCTTGCCGCCAAGATTCAGTTCAAACAACTCTGGTGTCTTTTTGCCAAAAGCATCTCTTGGCTTTGTGCAAACCAGAAGTCTTAAATTAAAATGATTGCTTATATCGCTGTTCATTTGTTCAATGTCTTTTTTGTTGTCATTTTTTTCTCTTATAGGTGTTTTACGATTCAGGTCTTTGGGTAATTTTTCAGCCCAGATAGTTTTTGTGTTTTTGAGGCCATAAGCTGTCTTTTTGTAAGTCTTTATTCCGCAAACAATTATTGAAGGGCATTCTAAAACAGAAACAGCCTCTGTAATATCATGACCGTTTGTCGGTGAGTTTTTACGGTTGTCTGTATAAATTACCTGTACCATTCCTGCCTTGTAGCATGCAAAGTTTAGTGGCACTGCTTCTGATGAATCAACATTACTCTTAAAGCTACTATATATCCTCTTTGCCCTTTTCTTTGGCCAGTATGCACGAGAACCGGCAACTGGTTTGTGTCCCTTAGCCATAATATCTAATTCCCTAATTACATTTAATTTTCTTTAAATTCTCCTGCCACGCCTTCCGCCTGGTTTTCTTGTGTGATCATGGGGTATTGGTGTAACATCTTCTATATTGCCTATGCGCAATCCTGTACGAACAAGTGCTCTTATGGCAGGCTGTGCACCCTGCCCAGGCATCTTTCTTTTATGCCCTCCAGGCGCTCTAACCCTTAGATTAACACCCACTATTCCTTTAGTAAGTGCTTCGCTTGCAACTTTCTTCGCAATAAGCATTGCAGGAAATGCTGATCCCTTGTCTTTGTCTTTTTGTGTAACCATACCACCAGAGCATATTGATATTGTCTCTGCTCCTGTTATGTCTGTTATATGAACTATAGTGTTGTTGTTTGATGAGTAAATATGAGCCACTCCCCATTTTCCTTCTTTCTTAGGTGGACTAAATCTTTCAGTTCTTCTATCAAACCTTCTTGGTCCATTTTCATTAGAAGTAGTGTTTTCTTCACTTTTTGATTCTACTTTTGGTTCTGCTTTCTTCTCTTCCTTAGGAATTTCTTTTTTTTCTGCAGGTTTGGATACAGTCTTTTCTAAAGGCTGATTAGGCTTCTCTTCCTTTTTTGGTATTTTTTCTGCCATATTATTTCCTCATCTTTGAATTTTCTTGAAATGCTATTTTATTCTCCTCTTCAAGAGGAACTAAATATGAAGGAAACACTATCCTTCTGTCATCTATAACAATATGACCGTGTGTTATCATCTGTCTTGACTGTTTTGGCGTTTTAGCCAATCCTTTGTTTTTCAAAATTGTTTGAAGTCTTCTATTAAGAATATCAGTAACTTGTAAAGCAAGAACATTATCAAGATCCTTTGTTCCCTTAACTAGACCCAGCTTGGAAAGTTTGTCTAAAAGAAGCTTCTCCTTTTCTTCGTTTTTCTCTCCAATTAAAGCTCTTGCTCTCTGACGAAAATTACGCAAAATAGCCTCTGCTGAACGAAGCTCTTTTTTTCTCTGTAAACCATAAGTGTTCATTAGCGTTCTCTCTTCTTTTATCTGAACCTTGTTCCAAGGCGCTCTTGGTTTCTTGGTTTTCTTTCTTATCTTTCTCATACAAACACCTATTTACTTCTAGCCTTTCTCTTTACACCAACTGCCTTGCCTTTTCTGAATGATCCTCTGGTTCTCTGTCCACGTACAGTCAATCCAAGACCATGTCTTATGCCTCTATAGCTTCTTATTTTTTTCATCGCGTCAACGTCTGTTCTCTTTCTCATGTCTAGACGTGACACAGAAAGATGCTCAGTAACACCTGTTAAAGGATCGTTTTTTCTATTGAAAAGCCAATTTGGTATTCCATATTTCTGAGGATTAATGATAATGTCTTCTAGTTTCTTTAGTTCTTCTTCGTTTAATAATCCAACCTTTTTGTCAGGATATGGATATTTAGAAACAATGGCATTGCTGAACATGAATGAAATGCCTTTTATTTTTCTTATAGCAGATTTAACAGGTTTTGTACCATCTAAATTTGTCTCAACTAAACGTATAATTTGTTGTACATCTTCTGCAGGCTTACCCTCTTTCTGAGGATGGGCCTTTTCCGGAGGTTTTCCCCCAGCTTCAACGGCTTTGTCCTCTGCCATACTCATTAATTCCTTGTTTATGTTTGTTGATTATTATAAAGACAGCTATATGCATTTTATTAGCTGTCAACAATATCCTGTATTTGATTAGTAGTTAACTTATTAAGCTGTAATAACATTTAAATTTACTTATATATATAAAAAGCTATTCATTGGTAGATAGTGGTATTATGAAAATTCCTGTGTATGGTTTGGAAGGGAAGGTAACATCTCATATAGATGTTAAAAGATTATTTTCTGAACCTGTGAGGAAGGATCTGATAAAAAGAGCTGTTTTAGCTGAAAAGTCTATGGAAAGACAGGCATACGGTACAGATCCTATGGCTGGCAAGAGAACTTCTGCGCACTATCATGGCAGCAGACATTACAAGCATAGTATGATGAATCGCGAGATGGCAAGAATGAAGAGGATTCACGGTTCTGGTTTTTTGAGCATGAGAGCTCGTTTTGTTCCTCAGGCTGTAAAGGGTAGAAAAGCTCACCCTCCAAAAGCTGAGAAGGTTTGGAAACTGAAAATAAACAAGAAAGAGCATCTGAAAGCTCTAATGTCTGCAATAACAGCAAGCTCTGTAAAGGATATTATTGCTGAAAGAGGACACCGAATAGAAGATGTAAAGCATGTTCCCTTAGTATTTGATGATTCCTTTGAGAAATTAAAGAAGGTTAAAGAAGTTATAGCAGCATTAGAACACGCAGGTTTAAAGGAAGAGATAGAAAGAGTAAAAGAAAAGAAGATTCGTTCTGGTAAAGGAACCATGAGGGGAAGGAAATACAAGAAAAGGAAAGGCCCTATTATAATAGTAAACAATGATGATTTGATAAGCAAGACTGCAAGAAACCTTTCTGGTTTCGATGTTGTAGTAGCAAAGAATCTATGTGTTGATTCTCTTGCACCAGGAACAGAACCTGGTCGTTTATGTGTTTGGACAAAATCAGCAATAGAAAGCCTTGATAAGAGTTAAAAAAGTGCTTTTTCTCTATAAACCTTTTATATATAATTATATTAATTCATCTATTACTATTGATTGATATGGCTGAAAAGAAGGTTAAAGCAGTGAAGAAGGAAGTTCCTAAAGAGGAACCTAAAAAAGTTAGTGCTGAAATTACCAATGAATGGGATGTTTTAATATATCCTCATCTAGCAGAAAAATCAATGAACATGATAGAACTTGAAAATAAATTAATATTCGTAGTTAAACGCAACGCCAAGAAAAGCCAGATAAAAGAAGCTCTTGAAAAAGGATTTAACATAAAAGTACTGGAAATAAACACAGAAATAACAAAGAGTGGTGAAAAGAAAGCTTATGCTAAACTGCATCCTGACAGTTCGGCTATTGATATCGCTACCAGGATGGGAATGATATAAACCTTTTGAAAAAAGGTTTAATCCAAAACATTATGGTGATAAAATGGGTAAGAGAATAATTGCACAAAGACGTGGAAGAGGTACATCAACATACAGGGTACCGGAATATTCGTTTAAACCAAGGATTATATACAAAAACCAAAAAGGCAAGGTTATTGATATTGTTACAGATAGAATACACAATGCTCCTTTAATTGAAATATTATACGAAGACAAGTCAAAGGGTTACATTGTTGCTCCTGAGGGCATAAAAGTCGGTGATGAAATAAATGACATCGTAAAACCGCTTTCGAAGATAGAAGAAGGAACTCGGGTATTTGCTATAGAGAGTTATCCAAACTCTGGTCCTAAGTTCTGCAGAACAGCAGGATCATCTGCAGTTGTTGTTTCAAAGGACAAGAAAAACGTTATAATTGAATTCCCTTCAAAGAAAATCAAAAAACTTAATATTAATTGCAGGGTAACAGTTGGTATACCAGCAGGCGAAGGCAGAAGAGAAAAGCCTTGGGTCAAGGCCGGTAAGAAATGGATTGCAATGCATAAACGAGGAAAACTATACCCAAGAACTTCAGCAAAGGCAATGAACGCTGTTGATCATCCTTTCGGTGGTGGTGGAATAGGTAAAGCAAGACCTCCTGTATCAAGAAATGCTCCTCCTGGAAGAAAGGTTGGAACACTGGCTTCGAAGAGAACGGGTAGGAAAAAGAGGTAAATATGGCTAAATTCACTTTAAAGGGAAAAAGTATTGAAGAAATTGAAAAAATGAACTTAGAAGAATTTAGAAACTTATTGCCTGCTAAGCAGAGAAGATCATTAAAAAGGTCTCTAACTCCTGTTCAGAAAAAGTTTTTAGAGAAAGTAAAGAATGAGCCAAAAAAGTTTCACAAAACTCATAACAGAGATCTTATTGTGCTACCAGAATTGGTTGGTAAAAAGATCGGAATTCATACTGGAAAGGAATACGTTACCATTGAGATAAACCCTGAAATGCTTGGACACAGACTGGGTGAGTTTGCACCAACAAGAAAAATAGTAAAACATTCTTCGCCTGGTTTCGGTGCAACAAGATCATCCAAGTTCGTTCCATTAAAGTAGAGGTTATTATGATAAAATACGCTTTAAATCCAAAAGCTTCAAAGTCTGCAAGAGTTTATGGTAGAGCTCTAAGGGTTTCAAGAAAGAGTTCTGTATTAGTTTGTAAGAAATTGAGCAAAATGAAGCTTGAAAGGGGTAAAAGTTTCCTTAGAAATCTTATAGATGAAAAGGAAAACATTAGCGGTAAACACTATACAAACACTGCAAAAGAGTTGTCAAATTTGCTAGCTTCTGCTGAAGCCAACGCAGAGGCAAAGGGTTTAGACTTGAATAAAATTTATATTTCCGCATCTGCGAACAAGGGTTTCACTTTTTGGAGGCCAAGAAACTGGAAGCAGAGAAGAACCAAGAGAAAAATGTCAAATATACAAATAGTGCTGGAGGAGAAGTAATGTTAAATCAATACTTCATAAAACAGGGAATAAAGGAAGCTGAGATAGAAAAATTTATCAGAAAGGAATTTCCAATGGGAGATTATTCTAAAATAGAGCTTCAGAGAACGCCTATTGGTATAAAAATTGTGATTCATACTAACAAGCCTGGAAAAATTATAGGTCGTGGAGGATCCAATATAAACGACATAACAGAAGCTGTAAAGAAGAGGTTTGAACTGGAAAATCCACAAGTTGATGTTAAAATGGTTAAAAATCCTGATTTGGATGCAAAGATAGTTGCAAAACAAATATCATCTGCACTTGAAAAGGGATACAATTACAAGAAAATTGGCAATTTAACTATCAAGAGAATAATGGATGCAGGCGCAGTAGGTGCTGAAATATTAATTTCAGGGAGGATAAGCGGCAGTAAAGGTATGAAAGGAAGATTTAATCAGGGTTATCTAAAGCACTGCGGATATCCGGCAAAGGAGCTGGTTGATTATGGTTTTGAAGAGGCTAACACAAGACCCGGAAAGATTGGTGTTAAAGTTAAAATAATGAAGCAATTTATGGATATAACAGGAGAATTAAGAAATAAAGTTGAGCCTGTTCGTGAATCTGCTAAAAAAGAAGAAGATTTAATAGAAGAAAAAATGGAAGGTGTTAAGATTTCTAAGAAACCAAGCAAAAAGATTGCTAAAAAATCAGCTAAGAAAGATGTCAAGAAAAGGCCTTTAGAAAGGGCTGACTCTAAGACGAGTGAAAGAAATAAAAAGACTTCGGTTAAAAAATAATTAAGGATATTAAAATGGTTATTTCAAGATCAAAAGATTTAAGGAAAATGAATGAAAAGGATTTAGATAAGCGCTTAAAAGAACTAAACTTAGAGCTATCTAAAGAAAGAGCTAACATAAGCATAGGCGCTTCTGTTGTTTCTCCAGGTAAAATACATGAAATAAGAAAAACTATTGCTCGAATTAAAACCATTAAAAAGGAAAAAACGGAGGGTAAAGAAACGAATGAGTAAGATTTGCGACAAGTGCGGTTTACCCAAAGAGCTCTGTGTATGTGAAACAATAGCAAAGGAAAAGGAAAAAATAAATGTTTCTTCTGTCAAACGAAGGTTTGGTAAGATAACTACCTTAGTTGAAGGCATAAGCAAAGATGTTGACAATAAAAAAGTACTAAAGGAGCTTAAGGGAAAACTTGCATGTGGTGGAACATTAAAAGGTAATACAATAGAACTTCAAGGAAATCATAAAGACAAGGTTAAAGGCATCCTTGTTAAGATGGGATTCTCGGCTGACCAGATTGAGGTTGTATAATCACGAAGGGAAGGTAATCATTGTCGTCATTGATAGTTTTAGTAACGAATATGCCGTCATCCATAGAAATGTTTCCAGAAAGGGACTGGTAAAAAAAATCTAAAAAGTCAGCTAATTCTTCTTTATCAAAAAACTCATTTTCAAATTCAGTATCAAATAAATACCCAAATATTATGCATTCTTGATCATAAATCTGATTATCAGCACTTTTTTGATTTGTTTTTATTTTTCTCAAGTCTTCTACATAAAAATCAGGACAAGCTTTTGTTATAATATAGAAGGGGCTGTTCGGTATCTCTTCTGGTCTGGCTTCTAAATTAAATTTGATAGGACAATGAAAATAGACTCCCCTGTTAAGATAATCTTGTATTGTTTTTCCATTTCTCCAAAGATATATGGGTTCTGATAGAAAAGGGTTCTTCATATGAGATTCTTTGCCATAGTAATCAGAAACTAGTTGGCCTATTAAACCACCTAATTGAATATATAATGCACATAGCTAAATATTTAACATGAATCCGAAGGATATAGTAAAACACGAACTGATTGGTTTACATGTAGAGGTAGTTGATTCCACAGATCCAAGCATGGTTGGATTAGACGGTCGTGTAATAGATGAGACTAGAAACACTCTAATCATAGAAAAGGAAGACGGCTCTGCAAAAACCATTGTAAAAGAGAACTGTACACTCAGTTTTGAATATGAAGCTGGTAAAAGAGTCAAAGTTGTGGGTAAATTGCTCGTGGCTAGGTCAGAAGACAGGATAAAGAAAAAACTGAAAAAATGGTAAATGGCTCTGTTTTAGCTTGTTTTTGAAAATGTTTATATATTTATTAATTAATATAGCAACTTATAGTTACTGTAACATGATATTATGAAAAAATCAATAGGGGTGAGGCTAGAACCTCCAAAGGAAACTTGTAATGATTCGCACTGTGCTTGGCATGGTCAGTTAGCTGTAAGAGGAAAGGTTTTTAGTGGTGTTGTTAAATCTGACAAAACTAAAAATACTTCGGTTGTTGAATGGAAATATCACAAAAAAATACAAAAATATGACAGATATGAGAGAAGAAAATCACGAGTAACTGCACACAAACCCGATTGCATGAAGGCTAAAGAAGGTGACAGGGTTGTAATAGCTGAATGCAGACCACTTTCAAAGACAAAACATTTCGTCGTGGTTGCTGTTGTAAAGGAGTAATCATATGAAAGCGCTGCAAACCAAACCCATAAAGTCGTTGCCTGTGGGCGCACGCCTTAACTGTATCGACAACAGTGGTGCAAAAATTCTGGAGATAATTGCTGTTCGCGGACACAAGGGCACTAGAAGGAGCAAACCAAAAGCTGGCGTAGCGAATATTGTAATGTGCAAGGTAATAAAAGGTAATGAGAAGGTAAGACATCAGGTTTTCAAGGCTGTCATAGTGAGACAGAAAAAGGAGTACAAACGACTGAATGGCATGCGAATAAGATTTGAAGATAATGCAGCTATTTTGGTTGACGATAAGTTTGAAGCAAAGGGAACTGTTATAAAAGGTCCTGTTGCAAAGGAATCTGTTGAAAGATTTCCTGTAATAGGAAAAATAGCCAATATTGTTGTTTAGATGGTGATAAAATGGAAAATGTATCATTTGACGAGTGGCAGAAGATGGATGTAAGAGTAGCAAAAATAGAGTCGGCAGAAAGGATTGAAGGCGCTGATAAACTTCTAAAGCTTGTTGTTAGTTTAGGCAAAGAAAAAAGGGATTTGGTAGCTGGCATAGCAGAATTCTATGCATCTGAAGAGCTTGTAGGCAAGACAATTCCTATTCTCACAAATCTTGAACCGAAACAGTTCAAGGGCGTAACAAGTCATGGTATGATTCTGGCAATAGAACATAAAGGAAAAGCTGTTTTAATGTTGCCTGATAAGGATGTTAAAGAAGGAAGTAAAGTAATGTAGGTGTTATATGAAAAAAGCATGGTCAACTAGTTGGGTGAGCAGCAAGCAACCAAGAAAGCAGAGAAAATATAGATATAATGCTCCTATGCATGTAAGACAAAGCTTTGTTTCTGTTCATCTTTCACCTTCTCTAAGAAGTCAATTCAAAACTCGTTCTGTTCCTGCAAGGAAGGGTGACGAATTAAGAATTATGGATGGATCGTTTAAAGGGAAGACAGGAAGTGTTGAAAAAGTCAATCTTAAAAAATGTAAAATTTATGTTGATAACATAAAAATCAAAAAAGGAGACGGTTCTGAAGTGATGAAAGCTCTTGAACCGTCAAATCTGATGATAACTAAATTGAACATGGATGATAAATTAAGACAAAAATCATTGAATAGGAAACGCCTGAAAGGTAAAAAACCTTTAGAAAAACCTAAAGAAAGTGTTTTAGAAAAACCAGCAAAGAAAACTGTTAAAAGTGTTGTAAAGCATAAAAAGGATTCTGGCAAGTGATGATTATGGCTCATTTAAAAAGATACTCAATGCCGAACATATGGCCCCTTTCCGTTAAGGATAAGGTTTGGGTAGGCAAACCTATGCCTGGTACACATAGAAAAGACAAGTGCATAACAATGAGCATACTAGTCAGAAACATTTTAAAATATGGAGATAGCGCAAAGGAAACTAAAAAATTAATAGGTGAAGGAAAAATTCTAGTTGATAAGATTCCTAGAAAAGAACCTAATTTCCCTTTAGGTTTTATGGATATTATTGAAATTCCTGAGATTAAAGATTATTTCAGGGTTAACATAAATAACAAAGGCTTGGTTTTAGAGAAGATAAATTCTGCTGATTCTGAAAAAAAGATGTGCATAATTCTAGACAAAACCATAATCAAAGGTGGAAAATGTCAATTAAATCTGCATGATGGAAAAAATCTCATAGTTGATAAACCAAAAACTTATAAAACCGGTGACACTGTAATAATAGATTTGACCAGTAAAAAAATAATCAAACACTTCCAGTTGAATAAAAACGCATCAGCTCTAATAATTGATGGTAGAAACAGAGGATTAACAGGAAAAATAAAGGAGATAAAGGAAAGAGGAAGTGTACAAGAAAAGGCTAGCATTATCATGAATATTAAGGGGAAGGAAATAGAAACTCTTAAAAAATATGTTATGGTTGGTGATTTCGCATGAAAACAGAAAATCCCATGAAGCAGATAAAAATTGAAAAAATCACTATCAATCGAGGTGTAGGAGAAGCAGGACCTGGAATAGAGAAAGCACAAAAAATGCTTCAAATGATTACAGGAAACAAGAAAGTTGTTGTAACAAAAACTCATAAAAGAAACACGTTTGGTGTTGCAAAAGGCAGACCTATAGGAGTAAAGACAACCGTAAGAGGAAAGGATGCAAAAGTTTTGCTGGAAAAACTTCTAGGTGAATCAGAAAAAATGATAAAACCTTCATCTTTTGACAATCAAGGCAACTTTTCATTCGGAATTCATGAGTACATAAACATACCAGGTGTGAGATACGATCCTGATATAGGTATTCTTGGCATGGATGTATGTGTTACACTAGAAAGGCCTGGATTTAGAGTTAAAAAACGTAGATTAAAGAATAAAATAGGCAGATCTCATAGAATAACAAAAGAGGAATCAATCGAGTTTGCAAAAAAGGAACTCGGTGTTAAACTTATAGAGGATAAGGAATGAGTTACGAAAGAGTTAGAAAACAGATAGAGAATAAGCCTGAAAAACTGGCTAGATTTGAAAAATTCAATAAAGCCAGGGATAGAAAATTCGGGAAAGGTACGTTTAAATGTAGAAAATGCAATAGACATGGTGGCATAGTCAGAAAATACGGACTTTTCTACTGCAGACAGTGTTTTAGAGAAGAAGCTGAGAATATTGGCTTCAAAAAATATTCATAGGTGGATTGATATGAAACATGATTTGGTCGCAGACATGTTCTGCAATATAAAGAATGCGGAGAATATAGGTAAGAAAGAATGCCTTACACCTGCCTCTAAAACTATAGAATCTATTCTAGCTATAATGAAGAAAGGTAATTATATTGGTGATTTTGAAAGAATAAAGGATGGTAAAGGTGATAGATTTAAAATCAATCTTTTAGGAAAGATAAACAATTGCAATGTCATAAAACCGAGATTTTCTATTAAAAAAAACGATTTCATAAAATGGGAAAAGAAATTCCTGCCTGCTAACAGCATAGGAATTCTTATTTTAACAACATCCGCTGGCGTAATGAATCAGAAAGAATCTATGGATGGAAATATTGGCGGCAAACTTTTAGGTTTTGTTTATTGAGGTTGACATGAGCGAGAAAGATATCAAAAATGCAATAAAAGAGAAGAAAATTGAAATTGGCAGCAAAAGCGTGATTAACGGTCTCAAAAACAGCCTTTTGGCAACTGTTTTCTATGCTGACAACTGTCCAGAAACAGTATTAAATCAATTAAATCATTATTCTAAGGTTTCAAACATAGCAATTAAAAAGTTTAATGGTAATTCAGAAGTGCTCGGTGAGCTATGCGCAAAACCATTTAATATACTAATGGTCGGCATAAAAAAGTAGAAGACTTAAATAAAATCATGTACAATTAAAACTAGTGGGATACGATGAGTGTTAAACTTAAAACAGATGATATAAGAACTATTGCAGTTTTTGAAAATATGACAAAGGTTCACGCAAAGGATTGTATTATAACAGACGATTGTGTGTATTTTCTTGTTGACCAGAAAAAAATTGGCCTGGCTATAGGTAAGAACGGTGTAATTGTAAGAGAGGTTAGAAATGCTCTCGGAAAGCCAATAAAAATATTTGCTTATTCCAGTAACCCAAAAGAGCTTATCAGCAACATGATACCCAACATAAAGAATCTTGATTTTAGCGGCGACTCAATGACAATAACAATTCCAGCTGAGGAAAAGATGGGGGCTATAGGAAAAAACGGAAAAAACATTAAAATTATAAAATCTATCATGGAAAGGCATTTTAACATAAAGAACGTTAAAATAAGATAAAACGATTGTAAGCAAGACATAACTTTATAATTCATAATCTACAATAAAGTTTATAAACTAGAAAGATAATTGAGTTTGTTATGAAAACAAAGATTCTATCCAAGAAAGGAGATCACTTGAGTTTTTTGCTGGAAGACACTACACCTGCTTTTGCAAACGCTCTTAGAAGAATAATGATTTCTGAAGTGCCAACAATGGCTGTAGAATGGGTTGATTTTCAAGACAACTCTTCAGCACTATTTGATGAAATAGTAGCGCACAGGTTGGGAATGTTACCTATAAAATTTAATTCAGACAAGTTCAATTTCACAGAAGATTGTAAATGCAAGGGTAAGGGATGTCCTCTGTGTCAGGTTGTTTTTTCTGGAAATAAAGAAGGGCCTGGTATTATCTATTCAGGGGATATGAAATCATCTAATTCCAGTGTTAAAATAACAGATCCTAATTTTCCTATCGTAGAACTATTGAAAGGTCAAAAAATTAAATTTAATGCTGTTGCACGCTTGGGTATAGGTAAAAATCACATAAAGCATCAAGCTGCGAATGCCGCTTACAGATATTATCCTGAAATTGTGGCTGAAGGAAAGGACTGGAAAAAGTTTGTCAGCTCTTGCCACAGGGATCTAATAAAAGCAGGAACTCAGCCAAAACTCAGCGATCCTGTAAAGTGTAATCTCTGCAGGTCATGTGAGGAAATCAGCAATGGAGAGCTTCGTATTATAGGCAATGAAAACGCCTTCATATTCAATATTGAATCTGTTTCAGGTCTTACTCCTGCTGATATTGTAATAACCGCATCAAATATACTCGGTAATAAAACATCTGAATTTAAAAAGCTGGTTGCCAAATTATAAATGTTTGGTGTAATTAATGACTTCAAAGGCTATAACTTTTTGGATAATTGGAGCTTTGTTAATTTTTGCAGGTTCTTGGATAATAGGCAACCTCGAATTAACAGTTGGTGTTGACGTGGGTATTTACACCATAATGGCTGTAGTTTCGTTCCTTTTTATATTGATGGGCGGAATATGCTGGATATACGTAAGTAAAAGAGATATCAAATAAACCAACTTATTTATAAATATACTGTTTATATTGTATAGTTATACAATCATTTCGAGATGGAGTAATTACATGCCAGGAGAATTCGCTGCACGAACTTTGAAGAAGAAAAGAAACAAGTTTAGATGGAAGTCTACGCCTCATAAGATAAAAAAGATGAAGCTTTGGGCACTCAGGCCAATGAGAGGTGCTCCTCGTGCAAAAGCTATTGTTTTAAAGAAAAAGGGTATTGAGCAAAAACAGCCGCACTCTGGTATAATAAAGGCAGTCCGTGTTCAGCTAATAAAAAATGGCATACATGTAACAGCTTTTGTGCCAAAAACAGGTGCCATAAAACACATAGATGAGCACGATGAAGTTACTATTGAAGGCATAGGCGGTTCTCAGGGCGGTGCAGTTGGTTCTATGCACGGCATTAAATATAAAGTAGTTGCTGTTAATGGTGTCTCTTTAAATGAGATATTAAAGGGTAAGAAGGAGAAACCAAAGGGTGCTTAATATGACTGATATTCTTTTGTTCAATAAATGGAACTTGACTGATGTAAAAGTCGAGGATCCAGGACTAGTTAGCTACATAAATTTAAGACCTGTTATTGTTCCAAAATCTAGCGGAAAGTACTCCGCAGGCATGCACAAAAACAAGATGAATATTGTTGAGCGCTTCATAAACAGACTGATGGTTCCTGGCCATAGAGGAAAGAAACACAAGATAACTTCTGGTCATTCACCGGCAAGTTACAACGCTATATATCTTTCTGTAAAGGATGCTTTTGACATAATAGAGAGAAAAACCAAGAAAAATCCTGTTCAGGTTCTCGTCAGTGCTGTTGAAAATTCAGCTATGATGGAAGAAGTTGCTTCTTACAGACTTGGTGGAACAATAGCGAGAAAAGCAGTTGTATGTACTCCACAGAGAAGAGTAGATCTTGCTCTAAGATACCTAACACAAGGCATTTTCAAAGTAACATTCAAGAATAGGAAATCATTTGCGAATGTTATAGCTGATGAATTGATTACCGCATCAAACAACGACAGCAAGAACTTCGCCATCTCTGAAAGAAACAGGCTGGAAAAGGAAGCAGAAGGTGCAAGATAGAAAGCGCAAGATAAAGTCCACAAGATATATATGTGTTTATTTCTAATAATATAATATCATTCAAAGGTGGATAAAATCAAAAAAACATTTTTCATTTCAGGAATATTGGTTTTGTTATTCTTTTTTGTAATCGGCAGTGTTTCTGCAGTTCAGGATGACCTATGCGACACATCCAACCCGGAAGGGTATGGCTGCATGCGCTTTGAATGGATATGCTGGGATGCACCTTTTATTAATATATTCATAGATACAACTTGCTATAGCAGTAATCTTAATCCATATAAGTTTCCGTATCCAGATTCAGATTGTGAAGACCTAGAACCTTTTTGGTGTTATAATGATAAGGGAGTAGCGACGCACCTAGCGCGCATATACGTTGATTGCGCTGATTGTGATGTCATTAAAGGGTGCTGTTACAACATAACAAAACCATATAATCACTTAATTTTAATTGGGATTTTAACTGAAGAAGAATGCTATGAAAACGACATATATGATGAATATTACTGGGACAAAGATTGTATGAGGGGGTATAATGATTTTTGGCCACTTGTTGCTAGGGCTGTTTCACGCTCAGGAGAGCCTGCCGTTTCTCCTGCATCAGGCCGAAGCATGGGACCTTTCATTGATGCGCTTCCGCAGATAAGCGTCATCGTCATTGCAGCGCTTGCGTGCTTGTTTGTCTATGTGATGACGGCTGGAAAGTTCATAAAGCGCAGAACCAAAAAGAAGGGTAAAAGGAAGAAGTAAGTTTTATTTTTCATCTGGGAAAAGGTAATATATTCGCGCGCACCAATTATTAAGCAATGAAAAATATTCTTTTCGCAGGGATTTTATTCATATTTGCATTTTCTATAATCGGCAGTGTTTCTGCAGTTCAAGATGACCCGTGCGATACATCCAACCCGGAAGGGTATGGCTGCATGCGCCTTGAGTGGATATGCTGGGATGCACCTTTTATTAATATATTTATAGATACAACTTGCTATAGCAGTCGTCTTGGTCCAGACGCGTTGAAAGGTATTGGGCATCCAGATTCAGACTGCAAAAACCTAACACCTCTTATGTGTTACAATGATAACGGAGTAGCGACACACCAAGCGCGCATGTATCTTGATTGTGATGATTGCGAAGTCATTAAAGGGTGCTGTTACGGCAAAGAGCCAGGATTTTACCCACGTTTTATTGGGTTTACAACTGAAGAAAAATGCAGAGACTTCGGAGAATACTATTCCTGGAGCAAAGATTGCAAAGGAGCTGACTGCTTTCAATATTCTCTTTGTGAAAGTGATGATGTTATAGTATACGGAGATGAAAATTGCATAAAACATTATGTAAGTTGTTCAGAGATAGCTGAAGGCGTTGATTCACCACATTGTGAACAAATAACCGGTAATAGTGCAGAATGCCGATGTGATCCAGGTATTTACAAAACAGCTGACAGCGAAGAAATAAGAATTGGATTTGATTGTAGAAGGGTTCCTATCTTACGATCTTTGCCGCGGCCCATTTCACCAACATCGGGCTGGGGTGTAGGACCGTTTATTGATGCGCTTCCGCAGATAAGCATCATCGTCATAGCGGCGCTTGCATGCTTGTTTGTCTATGTTATGACGACTGGAAAGTTTGTAAAGCGTCATACCAAAAGGAAGGGCAAAAGGAAGAAGTAAAGTTTTAAATGGAAGGTTTAAAATCTGAGAACTTTAGTTGCTTCATCAGATTCCTTTTTTCTTTCAAGTTTGTAGAAATGTCCTGTGACACCTTCGCTAATTCGTTCTTCATGTGTAATTAGAAAGACCTGGTTTGCGAAGTTGTGTATTTTTTCTCTCAGTATGCTGGCGAATTGCATGATTGCATTCTGATCTAAATTATGAGTTGGTTCATCTAAGATGAGCCATTTAAGGTTTGGTATGAAAGCCATTGAAAAGGCAATGCGCAAAGCGAGACAAGCAAGCGAGCGTTCTCCGCCAGATACTGTTCCTTCTACATTGACCCAGCCTTCGCTTGTTTTTAATTGCAGTGAGTAATCTCCGCTCTCTATGAAAAACTGTATCTCTTTGAAATCTCCATAAGGATAAAGATCTTCCCAGATTTCGTTCATTAAATTATTAACAGTCTTCAGGAACTCTTCCCTTAATTGGTCCTGTGTTGCTCTCAGAACTGTTATGAAAGTATCAAGATTATTGGCTATTCTCCAATCATCGGTTATCTCTTTCTGATATTTCTTCATCATGTTATATTCGCTTTCAATTTCAGAAAGCCTTGCTTGTTTTTCTTTTAATAAATCATCTATAGAAGATATCTTTACGTATAATTCTGCTTCCCTTGCCAAAGCTTCTTTGTGGCGTTTCTTAATTTCATTTATTTCAATGCTCTTTATTGAGTTGTCTATCAGAGCTTTCTCCTCTATTAATCTTCTAGATTTTTTAATGTTTTCTTTGATTTTGCTCTCAACTTCATCAAACTTTTCTACAAGCTCTGAAATGTTTTTGGCTTCTATAAATTTCTCCCTCATTAAAACAACATTATCTTCGTCTTTCTTTATGGTTGATTCAACTGTCTGTATTTTTGCCACGTTGCTCTTTACCAATTCCCTGTGCTTTTTAGCCTTAATTCTGGCATCTTCCAGATCTTTTTTTACGTTTTCAAAATTCTTGATTCTCTCCTCGATTAGAGCCATTTCTTGTTTATCCTTTTCCAAGGAATATATAACATTCTTCAAATCCTCTATAACAATGTTGTTTTTCTCAATATCCGTCTTGAAAGTCTCTATTAGCCCCATTTTCTCCTTCAAAACGTGCTCTCTGTGCTCTTCTGTAAGCTCTCTGGAGCATGTTGGACATATAGCTTTCGCGGATTCAAGCTCTGTAATCTGTTTAAGCGCCCCCTCTTGCTTTGCACGCATAGAAGAGATGATTTGGTATAGGGTTTCCATCTGTTTTTTCTTCTCTTCTATGGATTCCCTTTCAAGCTTGTCTCTTAATTGCTCCAGTTTAGTTCTCTGCTTAAAAACCTCCTGAATCTGTTTTTCCATTTCAGGTATCTTCTTTTTCTCCAAATCAGATATTATTGTGTTGGTAGAAGCTGTTTCTTCTCTCATTTTGTTGGCAAAACTCTTGTTATCTGAAATGTTTTTTTCAAAGAGTTTTATGTCTCTTTCTATGTTTTCTTTCTCTCTAAGTATTCCTTCTACGCTTTTACCTTCTGTCTTTGCTCTTAAATCATTCAAGTTATTTTTCATTTCACTAAGCGTTGCCTCAACAGAAGCAATCTCCTTTTCAACAACGTTTAATCTTTCTGTTTTTTTATCGAATTTTGCTATCTGCTCTTCAAGCTTGTTTTTTGTGTCAGAAAATCTTTTTTTATCAATATCAAAAAGTGATTTTTCCTTTTCCATTTTGCGAACTTTTGTTCTGAGTTCGTTAAGCTTCTGATCAAGATCCTTCCTCTCAAAATCAGTTAGCATCCTTATCTTCTCCTCGTTTTGATGCATAAGCTTGTTCTTTAGCTTTACCGTACCTTCTCTTGCTAATTCAAATCTGTCAACCTTCAACATCTTATCTATTTGCTGCATTCTATTGCCCTTGGGTATCCTGAGGAAGTAGTCTAGACCGTTTTGTTCTGAATAAACTGCTTTAGAGAATAAATCATAGTCTACCTGCAGAATTCTTTCTATCTCTTTGCTAACAGCAGCTGGGTTAACGTTTAACTGTGTACTGCCTTCTATTATCTCTGCATGCGTGGTTCCTTTGCCTAATTCTATTCTTCTTATAACAGTGTATTTTTTCCCGGCGTTTTCGAATGTCAATGAAACCTCTGCAGTGCTTTTGTTTTGAGGTTTTTTCATTATCAAGTCATCAATCTTTATTTTTTTGTTCTGCAGTGCAGGAAACGTACCAAAAAGCGCAAAAGATATTGCCTGCATTATCGAGCTCTTGCCAGAACCCATGTCTCCAATAATGCAATTTATTCCCTGTGAAAAATCAAAACTAGAATCTAAATGAGATTTCCAGTTCTTCAGAGAAAGGTTTGTTATCATAGAAGTAACTTGTAACTAAACAATTTATTACTATTTCTAGTTCTAAATTTATATGGAAGTTAAAACAATTATAATACAATAAATGGAGGGTGATATTTAATGGTTGTTTCCCAGCTTTTGGTTATACTAATTGCAGCTTTTGCAGCTCTGGTATTATACGTATTCACGAATCCTGCATCAAGAAGAACATCGTTTTTAAAATCAACAACTAGAGCATACAAACCAAAAAAGACTGTAAAAATAGTTGCTACAAAGAAAACAAACAAGAAAAAATAAGACCTTTTGGAACCTTTTCCAGAAGGTTATTATATTTTCTTTATTTTTCCAGGAGTTGGTTCATAGCATATGCCTTCTGCCAATAAATCATTAATTATAAATTCTATATCCTTTTCAGGAGCGCTGACATTCTCAACAACAGATCCATATTCCACTCCATCATCATTTGATGATATATAACTTATAACATTTTTTCTTAGAAGATTTTTATCACTGGTTTGTTCTGCTATAACACTCTGTCCTGTTTTCTGGCTGTTTGGAATTTTTGATTTTTTTAACAACTCTAATTTGCGTAAAAGTTCCATATTAGGGTCTGTGATTTTTTTAACTATTTCAGGAATCATATAGATTTCTGTGTTATACTCTCTGATTTTTCCTATCACGTCTACAATTTCTCCTATTTCTGTGGTGTCAAGCGGTTTTACTGTTTTGAAAGTTTTTACTCGTATGGTATCACTGGAATCGTCTATTGTTAATGAAGCAAAATTTCCATCTTCTGCAAGGAACTTGCCAACAACTGTTCCCAATATCCTTGCACGGGATACTTCTTCTCCTGAAGAAGTAGTAACAAAGCTTGGTTCAAACCCCTCTTTCTTAACCCATTCACCATTTACAATATCAGAAATATTCACTTTTAGTGCAGTCATTCTTTGTATAGGCATAATAAAGAGTGGTGAATTAGCTTTTTAAACATTAGTGCCTCAAAAAAATTATCTCGTTAAAACGAGTTAACTTTTAAATATCTGACAATGTTAAATGTTAAATTGTTATGAAATGTGAGATGTGTGGAAAGAATGTAAATAGAACAGTTTGCAACAAAAGTAAGGGAAACCCAAAATTCTACAGGATGTGTAAAGACTGCTGTGTAAAAGAAGGCGGTCATAAATGCGCATGGTGGGAAGTTTGTTGGAATAGGAAATAGATATGTCTAATGTAAGCGCTGAACATGAAATATTGATTTTTTTGGAAAAATTATGTGAAACAAGAACTAATAGTAATTGGTTATACTGAAACGGTAATTGGGAAATGCTGGTTAATTACTTATTTTCTTCATTAGATTTCTCTTCAGATTTTTGTTCTTCCTTAGGCTCTGATTTTTCCTCTGCAGGCGCTTCTTCAAGCTTTGGTTCTTCCTTTGTTGGTTCCTCTTTCTTCTCTGCAGGTTTTTCTTCTTTAGGAGTCTCTTTTGGCTCTTCCTTCTTTGCTCCCATAAGTTCTGCAAGAGATTTCTGCCCCTGTCCTGTAATTTTTGCGTTGATTTGGACTATATTTGAAGAAACTGTGTTGCCACAAATAGATTTCCTTTTTCTCTGGCCCTTGTGTTCTGGATGAAATCCTGGAGGAAGTGAGATTAGTATTTTTTTTCTAACTGTTCCGTCTACATCCCTTCTCATTGGGAATCCCTGTTTGTCAGAACCGCCAGTTATTTCGAGCTCGTATCCTGTAAGACCTAAAACATTTCCTGAGAATTTGTGGCCTATTTTTTTGTTTAAAAGAGTTGATGCGTTTTGATCAACTTCCTTTTGATAGGCTTTTTTTGACTTTGGATCTGATATTACAATCTTGAAATTCATATTGACAACCTCCCCAGTTAACCAATTATTTGGTTTTCCGGGTTCATCTGACTATGTATAGATTTTATTCACGCTTAGGATATTTAAAGGTTTCTAGAACAGCATTGGTATAACGAAGTTACCAACCAATATTAACAGCGTTGCCCAGCTTACTATTTTCATTATGCTATCAGCCTTTTTTGGTATATATCTAACGAGAAGTATGTGCCACATTCTGCCTCCGTCCAGAGGCTTTATTGGAAGCAGATTTGCCAGTCCAACTCCTAGATTGATTAAAAATAGGAAGAAGAGTAGTCCGCTAGTAAATTCTATTACAGGTGCGAAAGCAACGAATTCTGTTTTGAGTTCATTAACGTCATAAACTCCTATAATTCCTATAAAACCTGGTTCGGGTAGCTGTTCTACCTCTTGTTCCAGTTCCATGATATTTTTGCTTGCTTTTTGCTCTAGGTGTGGGTAGTTATCTTTCATATATTCCCAATACTGTATTTCCATTTTTAGTTCTGTCCAACTCTTTTCAGAAAGAGCTCCTATGGATTTTGAAAAATCAATAGTATTAGGTATAACAGAATCAATAGATGCTACTAAATTATCCATGAACGACGGTTTAAAGAGGGGTACTGGTTTTGATGCTGTTTCTAATGTGAATTCCAGTTCTTCTTTCCCATTGTAAGTTTTTATATCAATTGTCTTTCCAGATCCTACTGAACTCAAAACTGTATCAAGATCATAAGTATTCTGTATAGGCTGTCCGTTAATAGCTATTATGCCACCGCTTATATTCACTAAATCAGCTGGATAGTCAGTTATCAAGCCCTGGTAACCAACGCCTGAAGACATAAACAGTCCTGGAAGAGTTATTGTTAATATGGAAAAGGCTAATAGAGCCAGCAAGAAATTTGCAAATGATCCGGCTGCATAAACACGCAATTGGGACAATGTGGATTTTTTTGCTATCTGTTTCTCATCTGGTTCAACAAAAGCCAGTGGTAAAATTGCCAAAACTCCCCATCCTAGAGATCTTATTCTTACGTTTTCCATTGCAGCCATTATTCCATGAAAACCTTCATGAACAAGTACCAATAAACCAATTGATATTATCCAGTACCAGAAAGGCACTAAGAGGTAACCTGGGCCTATATTGGCCGTAGTGGTTGCTGCTGGAAGAACAATAGCCAAGCCGGCAGAAACGGTTTCTGTTGTGAACACTTTCAAAAGATTATCTACTAACCAATAAAATATGAACATAGATGCTATAAAACCGGTTACGACACCTATGGTGCCTACAACCTTCCAGAATCTTCTAAAGGATGTACCGATTTTGATTATTGTTGCTTTACCTCGCTGTGTTTTCCTTAAAAACATTACGGATTGTCTTTCCACATTTTTTCTGTCTTTAAAGAGAATTAGCACTATAACTGCAGCAAATACAACAACAGAAAGCAAATAAAAATCCATACAATTATTATCGTTAGCATCTGTTAAATACGTTGTCTTTTTGTTCGGAAAACACCTAAAACAGCATAGAAGAAACCTATATAAAGCCTCATGACAACACTATTGTATATAATTTATGTTTACTGGAGGTGTTATAATGACTGAAGAAAATAAACCAAAAAATGATGAAATTGATGATAAATTAGCTTTCCCAGAAGCTTCAATAGTTAGAATAATGAAGAAGCACTTGGACAATGAAAAAATGATCAAAAAGGAAGTAAAGGTAGCAATGAATAAATGGCTTGAAAAGGTATGCGCAAATGTTGCAAAGGAAATGAACAAGGTTCCTTATGTTATGATGAATCTTCATGAATTCAAAGAAGGAACAAGGGTTTATGACATACTGGAAGATTTCGACCATGAAAAGAAAAGAATTCTGGCCCACATGGCAGCAATGAAAATGGACATAGAAAAGCTGGAAAGGGATCTTGGAAAGGTTGAAGATGCGACCGATGAGCAACCAAACTGAGGAATTTATTAATTCCTCTGTCTTATTCTTATTATGAAATTGATATTGGTTAGACATGGCAGAACAGTCGATAATGAAAAAAGAATAATGCAAGGACAGATGCAGGGCAAACTATCAGAAGCAGGAAAAGAGCAGGCTAAGAAAGTCGCTCTTCGCTTAAAGAGAGAAAAGATAGATTTTATTTATTCCAGCAATCTTAAAAGAGCTTCAGACACAGCAAAAGAAATAGCCAAATATCATCCCGATGCACCAATTGAATTTGTAAAAGAACTTAGAGAAAGGCACTGGGGGTCATTGCAGGGCAAAAGCAAAGATTCAATAGACTGGAACAATATCCCGGATGACGTAGAACCATTGAGTGGTTTAGTAAAAAGAGTGAAATTGTTTCTTGATAAGGTATATGAAAAGCATTCAGAATCAACTGTTTTATTTGTGTCTCATGGAAGGCTTTTAAAGGCACTTCTTTGCATCATATTTAATAAACCTTTTGATACATTGAATAAACCTCTAAGTGATGATTCAACAGGAATTGGAAAAATAGACAATGCTTCAGTAACAATTTTCGAGATAGATGAGGATAAAAATCATAAAATACATGTATTGAATTGTGTTAAACATTTGGAATGATGCGGGAGTTTCCGAGCGGCCAAAAATTGATGACTTGGATTGTATTCATCAAGTCATCTTTTGGCTATAGGAGCAGGGCTAAGGACCCTGTAGCTTAGTGCTTTCGCAGGTTCGAAATAAACCTTTTTCAGAAAAGGTTTAATCCAAAAGAAGGCTGAAGCCTTTCGCGGAACGAGAATCCTGCCTCCCGCATTAGAATTAATTTGCTTCCATAACATCCACTGTTGATGTTCCTGTATTAGGATCTGGTGCGCTTATAAATGGACATTCGTTCTCACAGTCTTCTGATGGACATTCTATGTATTCGTTAGTCTCATAACAATTACAATCTTTTTCACATACTACTGTTGTTTGCGGAACGCAGTTTCCGTTATTATATGTGTATGATGTTGTAGTTGTGCATGGTATGAATGCTTCATCACATTCGCCCTCTCTGCAGACACGTGCATTACAACCTTCCCAGTCATCACAAGCGGGATCTACTGTATTAATGTCTTTACATTCTCCCCGATTGTGTGCCTGTGCCAATGTTATAGGTTCTATACAATTTAACCAAAATCCACTGCCATCAGGGTTTTCACCTGCTGCAGAACCGCTGTTAGGATCAGGGAGAGGCAAGCATCTCTTGTTCCAGTTTGTGGTTTTTGTTTTAGGGCATTCATTATTACCTACTGGTTTCATAGCATCGGTGTCTGGATTTGCGCAATCAGGATCGTCTGCGCACCAGCACATTGTTGTCCCATCAGAAGTTAATTCGCATCCGCCTTTGCAATAATAATTTTCTGTTTTACCGTTACAGGTAACTGATATCCAGTTATCTGCCACGCATTCGTAAACGCATGGATTTCCAACTGGAGGAATGTCTGGCTCTATGCATCTATCTCTTCCTTCTACAGTTTTGCACTCATAAATGCATTCTATAGTTGTTATTTCGTTTGTCAGATGTTTGCTGTCTAAACAATACCAATAACCACTATTTTCTGCTGACTTTAGTGACCCTATTCCCCACAGCTTTTCTGTTCCAGAAGGCTCTGTAGTACAGCCGCTTACAACAACTAAAAAAATAAATGATACTATAATGAAGAAATATCTCATAGTTTATATTAAAAAATAGCCTTTAAATTGTTTAGTTTTTTCTACGGTTTTAATAGTATTTCCAAAGCTTTGCTCTGCCATAAAGCCCAGAAGCACCGAAACCCAACTTGGCCAGACATCTCCATGCCCAATAGCTGTTGTCTACTGTTGAAAAGACATAGTTGTTTAAAAGATGACGAGAAGCCCATGCTTTGGGCTCTTTGTAATTTTTTTCAATATAATTAAGAATCTGCAAATAAGATTTTGTCATCCTGTCTCTGCTCCAGTCAATTGCTTCTTCTGCAGAAACATATTTTTTTTCCAATAAAACATCGCCCTTTTTTATTTTCTTCAATATGCCATCTAGGCTTCTAGCGTTTATGATGTTAACAGCACTTCCTAACATACCAAGACTGTGTGCATCTGATCCCACAGTCATTGATAATCCTAATCTCTTAGCGTGTTTTTCAGTTAACCTGTTAGATACCTTATCAAAACTAAAGGCGTTGAATACTTCCACAGCATCTGTTTTTCTTATCTCTGTCCTTATTCCCATGCCTCTGATATCAAAGGGATGAGCAGCTACTGATACAGCGCCCTGTTCTTTTATTTTATCCAGTGTTTCATCCAAACTAATGCCCTTTTTAATAGTGGAATTAAGACCTAAACCTAATACATGTCCAGATTTTGTACTTATTTCAACAGCAGGAATAAAGACCATTTTTAATTTTTTAGCCTCCTCTGATGCCTGCTTCCATCCTTTGGTGGTATCATGATCTGTTAAAGCCAGTCCATCAAGTCCTTTTTTCTTAGCTGTACGAATTAACTCTCTTGGAGATTGAGGTGCCTCTAAAACAATTTTAGTTCCTTCTGAATAGTGGCTGTGGCAATGGAGCTCAAATCTCATAGTATCACAGTGTTATTTAAGAGAAAAGGTTTATATAATGTACACGCTCACGAAACGTTTATTAAATTATCGTCTAATAGGTTTGATATGAGTCTGGATATAAATTTAAATAGCGAGGTTTAAAATTATAGATATGAAAAGATCTACTGCAGCACATGGATTCAATATTACTAACACACCAAAACATGTAGGAATAATCCCAGATGGCAATAGAAGATTTGCTAAACGCTTGATGGAAAATCCATGGAAAGGCCACGAATGGGGCAATGATAAGATGAAAAAAGTCTTTGGGTGGTGCAAAGAGTGCGGCATCAAGCACATGACTTTTTACACTCTCTCCAAGGAAAATTTAAACAAAAGGCCTAAGAAAGAAATGGATTTTCTTTTAAAATTGGCTCACGGAGAAGTAAAGGAAATGATTCATGATAAAAACCATTTCACTAACAAAAACAAGGTTAAAGTGACTTTTTTTGGCAGACTTGACTTGCTTCCAAAGGAATTGAGTCTTGACATGAAAAGAGCAATGAAGCTAACAAAAAACAATAACAGATTCACAATGAATTTTGCTGTCGCATATGGCGGAAGACAAGAAATAGTTGATATGACCAAGAATGTTGCAAGGGCTGTTTCAAGTGGAAGATTGAACCCTGAAAAGATAACAGAAGATATTATTAAAAGCAATTTGTATATAAACGGTGTGCCTGATCCAGATTTGATAATAAGAACAAGCGAGAGAAGACTCAGCGGTTTCTTGTTATGGCAGTCTGCCTATGCAGAATTTGCCTTCATTGACACTCTATGGCCAGAATTAACAAAAAAACAGTTTGTAGACGTAATTAAGGATTATTCCAAGAGGCACAGAAGGTTTGGAAAGTGATTTAAAGCTTTACACATTTAATAAAACATGTCTGTATGCTATCTGTTTGTAAGCAAAAAAGAAGCTGAAGAATCGGGCTTTGATATAAATTCTTTAGAGTTTGATGGATACTGGCCTGCAATAACCAACATTCGTAATTATAAGTTAAAGGATTGTCATTTATTCAGATCAACTGACATTGATAGTGAGGAATTCAAAAAATTGGATTCCAATCCAGAATATAAGAAAATTACACTCTGGCAACTGAATTCATTATAACCGTTAACTATATATATACTATTCGCATATTTGTTACTATTGAAGTTACTATACAGCTGGGGTGACGCCTGTCGCTCGGGCTGTTTATGAAGGAAAAGGTGATAATATGGCAGAAAAGCCACATATGAACATTATAACAGCAGGTCATGTCGACCATGGTAAGTCAACATTGATAGGCCGATTGCTGTTTGATTCTGGTGCAATACCAGAACAAGAATTAAGAAAATTAAAAGAAAAGGCAAAAGAGCTTAAGAAAGAAACATTCGAATTCGCTTTTGTTATGGATAATTTGAAAGAAGAAAGAGAGCGAGGTGTTACAATAGACCTGATGTACAAAGGATTTGATACAGACAAGTATTACTTCACTATAATTGATTGCCCAGGCCACAAGGACTTTATTAAAAACATGATAACAGGGGCCTCACAAGCAGATGGCGGAATACTTATTGTATCTGCAAAAGATGGTATACAGGAACAGACAAAAGAACATCTGTATCTTTCAAAGGTTCTTGGAATTAACCAGTTAATTGTAGCTGTTAACAAAATGGATGCAGTGAACTGGGACGAGTCCAAGTTCAAAGAAATTAAAGATGCTGTAAGCAAGCTTTTGACTTCGGTTGGTTACAAACTCGAAAAAATTCCTTTCGTACCGGTATCAGCTTATCAAGGGGATAACGTATTCAAGAAATCAAGTAATATTGGTTGGTACAAGGGACCAACACTGTTCGAGGCTTTGGACCAAACATTTAGTCCTCCTGAAAAGCCTACAGACAAGCCATTGAGAATGCCTATCCAAGATGCATACAGCATTACTGGTGTAGGTACAGTGCCTGTAGGTAGGGTTGAGACTGGTGTATTGAGGCCAGGAGACAAGATTGTCTTCAAGCCAAGCGGTGCAACTGGCGAAGTAAAATCCATTGAAATGCATCACAAGGAATTACCAAAGGCAGAGCCTGGTGACAACGTTGGTTTCAATATCAGAGGTGTTTCAAAAAAGGACATTAAAAGAGGAGACGTTGTAGGTCACTTGGACAATCCACCAACAGTTGCAAAAGAGTTCACAGGACAGATAATCGTACTTCAGCACCCAACAGTCATCACAAAGGGTTACACACCTGTATTTCACGCACACACAGCACACGTTGCATGCAAGATAATTGAGATTGTGAAGAAAATCGATCCAAAAACAGGTGCAACAATACAGGACAATCCAGACATGCTGAAATCTGGCGACGCTGCTATAATCAAGGTTCAACCAATGCAGCCATTGTCAATAGAGAAACAATCTGAATTTCCACAACTTGCAAAGTTCGCAATAAGGGACATGGGAAAAACAGTTGCAGCTGGTATTGTAATCGATTTGGTTAAAGCTGATAAATAGAGGGCATTCGCCCTTCTTTTTTTCTTTTTATCTTTGTCAATTAATAGGTATATTAGAAGAATTCTTTGCCTGAATCAACTTCATATGTACTCATATTTTTTTGGTGTTCAAAATTATATATTTTGGTTATGATAAATTTTCCTGAAGTGGTTTTCTTTTTCGCATCAATCGTTTGTTTAATTATATGACAATGACCCCAATACAACCATTTTCCATTAATATTATGCACTAGAAAAACTCTCGTAGGTGCAAGATGGTATATTCTCATGTTAGGTTTATCATGAAAAGAGAATATTTTACCTTTGAAATCACTAGATTTAAATGGTTTCTTAAGATGTTTTTCTAATGTCAATTCTTTAGGAAATCCCTGTTCAGAAGTTATCTGCAGAGTATCGTTTAATTCTATATAACTGCCCATAAGAGTGGTTTAATTTATGTATTAATAAATCAAACTAGAGAATTACTATACATGCCGAGGTGGCGGAATGGTTAACGCGCACGACTGGAAGAAACTTTTTTGAAAAAGGTTTCATCAAAAAAGGAGGCTGACGCCTTCCAGAAAAACGGAAATCGTGTGTCCGAAAGGGCGTGCAGGTTCAAAGCAACCCTTTTCGGTGCGAGACAAACAAAAGGTCTGCACCCCAAAAGGAAGTGAAAATCCTGTCCTCGGCGTTTTTATTTCTTATGATTAATTGTACTGTATGAAAGCGAACAGAAATGATACGCATCTTAATTTGACACTAGACTTCAATGACTGTTGTTTGTTAAGAAGAGGCGAAGAGCTTTATGCTCCAATGACTTATGGTTGGGAAAATAAAGAAACAACAAAAACTGTTGTTTTGAAATACGACTCTGGATTAGAAGGTCAAAATAGTGTGATTAATTATATTCCAGAAGAGGTGTATGGTTTGGATGAAAAACAGAAAATAGACATAACAATATCAGATTTCTATCTTGATCAATTAGTGTCGCAAAAATTCACTATTATTAGATACGGTATCAGTAGTGTAGATTTTTATCTGGAGGAAGACATTTCATCAATAGAAGGTCCTAGTGGCTGGTCTCAGCCCAGTTTGTTCAAATAATCACTTCTCTTTCATTACGCTTTCCAGGAATTTCATGGCCTTGGTTATTTCTTTTGCCAGTTTTTCTCTATTAGCCACTTCTTTTTCTGGGTTGTTCATTATAGAATTATAAATCTTTATCTTTTCATATAGCCTTTCCAGTTTTGTTCTAATATTTGTTTGAAGGCCTAAAAAATCAGGTGAGTTTATTGTAAAAATCCAGATATTTGTTGTTAACTCTATTCTCTTGCTGTCGTTCAGTCTCTTTAAATTTGCTTCCAATTCTCTGTATATTGGATAAAAAACAGTTTTGGTGTAAATCTTTTTTTCTGATCTGTCCTGAAGATACTTCTGTGCACGGTATGATGCTATATATGTGCCTACAGCAGCTATGACAGAACCGAGCAGAATTGTAACAAACGTGGTTGTTTCGGGCATTATATAAATGAAATAGAATCCCATTAAGATTGTAAAGGATAAAACAAGCAGACCATAAAGTATCTCTTTCATTGATATCAACCTATATATTATTAATCTTATTATTAATTAAATTTTGACATGCAGACAATGGTGCTATACACGCGTGCACAAGCGCTCTGAGCAAATTCTAGAGCTCGCTTGCGTTCTTAACGAAGCTGGTATTGTTCTGCAAAAGCCTACAAGAAACTGATGATAAAATGGTTGTTTTAGTGTAGTGGTGTTAGCCAACCTAATCTACTGTCTCTCTCCACTTCTTCGAATGCTGAGGCATATTATTTTTTTTCAACCTTATTTTTAATTCTTTTTAAGAAATCGCTTGGTGATTCTGTTTTTGGTTTGAATGGTTTTGGTGCTGGACTTGGTTTTACTGGAGATGGTTTCGAGACAACGGTCTTTGGTTTAAACTTGCTTACAAAAGGTTTTGGTTCTCTGTCAGGCCTTGAGAAAATGCCCAGAGGTGCTAAAATCATTAGAAGTGCTACTGCAATTGCTATCATTAGTATTACACTCTCATCGTCTCCTCTGCATCCTTCATCAACTTCTCCATTACAATTGTCATCAAGACCGTTTGAACATATCTCTTCTTCAGGATAAACAGCGCCTTCACACATGTCTCCCCAAAGCTCGTCTTCACCGCAAACACTTATTCCTTTAGCACATATGCCAATTCCTGCTTGCTGAGGTCCGCACAATCTTGTATCTCCTGGTATGCAGCAATCTGCATTATCATCTATCAAGCCGTTACAATCATCATCAATACCATTGCACAATTCAGTTTTTGGTTCTCCGCCTTCAAAGCATTGACATTTTGTGCCTTCGACACTAAGCTTGCCGTCAACATTATCTATTATGCCATCACAGTCATCATCAAGACCGTTACAGTAATCATAATCAGGTAGTACAGAGCAGAGTCCCCATAAATTATTGTTACAAACACTTATTGATCCTTCACAAACACCTAACTGGTTTTCACATAGATCAGTATCACCTGTTGTACATTTTCTGCTTGAAGCGCCGCCTCCGCCGCCGCCTCCGCCGCCTCCGCCGCCTCCGCCGCCTCCGCCGCCATCTGGACAGCTACCGCAGTCAGCAGGGCAGGTGGAGCAGGTTTCGTCTCCTGTACACTGTTCATCGCCACATACGTCGCCATCGCAATCTGTATCGCATTCGCAGTTTCCTGTTCCTAAGGAATTTAAGTCGCATTCTGAACTTATATCGCAGAGACAAAATATAGGACAAAGGTCTGGTGTTCCGTCATCATCTTCATCAAGATATTTGCAGCTCCATTTTGGATCACATGCATCATCCTCACACCCAGCTGCATTACTGTTGCAAACAAAGAATGTCTCACTAGAAGATTTTACTTTATCCGGATTGCTTCCGAATTCGGTTATCTCAACATAAACTTCATACATTTCGTCTAATGCTGGAGATAATATACTACCATGGCATATTATTATATCATTGTTTGTTGGAGACTGTTCAGCTGTTAATACCTGTTCTGTGTAACTGGAAGCTGAAGAACTCTTGTAAAATGCTGAACAGGTGCCATCACCATTTGTTCCGAAATTTGCAGATATTCCCACAGGATCACCGCTCTTAAAGAATCTTTCTGTCAAACTGAAACTACCAACATAAGACGGTTTGATATCAACGAAATATGGTTCTGATGTATGAGGTCCTTTGTTTCCAGATGTGTCTTGTGCCCAGGTTTCTACGTTATATTGTCCTCCTTCAACAATGTTATTAAATACGAACTGACAATTTGTTGAGGACATATCTCCTGTATCATAACCTCCTGGACCAGTGACACTTGCCCAGCATTGATATATTTGTGTGTATTGTAATGGTAGGTTTGGATCAGGCACAACCGTATCAGAGGATTTTACTCCTATCCAAGCAGAACCATCATAGTTAATTTTGTTGCTGGAAGGTTCTTCTACTACATTATCTACAACAGGCGCATTATTGTCTAATATTGTAGATGAAAGTATTACACCTTGTATCTGATCTCCTCCACCACTCTGTACATTATGCAAATATTCAAATGTTTCACTCAAAAGTGTGTTGTCTGTTGGAATATTTACAATAATTTCAAAATTATCTACCTCATAAGTGATGCTACTATATACAAGAATTTGATATTGATCAGAAGTTGGCTCCTGCACGAGCAATGTGAAATCATCTTTATTGGCTCCTGTAAGATAAGCATTAGCAACATCAAGGCCAACACCGCCTTGTATGAAATCGCCATTCGTGTTTCCTAAAGTTATACTAGCCAGACCGTTTACCGGTTGATTGTATTGTATGCTTACTGTGTAAGGTATTCCAATTCTTTCTCTTTGAGAATAAACTACGATAGCGTTTCCTGTATTAGATGCTGTTATTTTAAGAGGTGAAAGATCTGTTGTACCATCATCATATACAAGATTGCAATTAATTTTACACTCTTCGTAATCTTGACAATCAATTAATCCGTCCCCATCATTGTCTATGTTATCAGAACAGTCTGCGCTTTCATCGTTTCTACAATAATTAACATTGCCACCATTTACACAGTCCGGATCATCACAGTCTATTCCTTCATTACCATCATTATCAAACCCATCGTTACATATTGTTTCAGTATCATATTCGCATGTCTGATGATCATAGCTTCCTATATATGAATCACAATCGGTATCTCTGCAATCCATGCAGTTTCCTCCAGGACATTCTGCATTAACATAACCACCGCCAGAAGCTATATCATAATCACTATCAAAATTGTCTGCACAAGCATCCCAATCGTTTGTTTCTACTGCAGAACATGGTTTGCACCAGTAAAGATCTGATCCTGGATGGTTTTTGTTACATTCAAGGGTATCTTCAGGTGAACCATCTGGTACGAGGTTATCTAAACAATCAATTCTTCCGTCAACATCATTATCTACTATATCAGAACACTGATCAGGATATTCTGTGTTTGTGCATCTAACTGCTGGATGGTCTGGATCAGCAACGCCTAAACAATCAGGATCACCACAATCTATTCCTCCTGGTGGACTGTCCAGATTATCAAGATCGTTATCTGTATCATCGAAACACCATTCTGGATGAGCTAAACCGTTAATGTCGTACAACTCGCTTGTTGGGCAGTATTGAGAACCTTTACAGTCATAATCATCACAGTCCGCATCATCGGCATATGATAAACTAAATTGGCTAAAGTAATCATTATATGAAGTTGCATCCCAGCCTGCATGTGGATGTCCAGGATCCTCATGATCAAAATCGTTATCAAAGCTGTCATCGCATGTTGTTTCTGTGCCCAGTTCGCAAACGTGTCCAGCGATGTCTATTATTTCTTGATCACAGTCCTCGTCTGGATAATTTTCTAGCCAAGCGCAATCCATACCCGTTAAAGTTACTTCATCCTGTATTCTGTATCCTGAAAGTCCGCCTGTTGTTGTTACCCACTTATCCCAATCATTATCTATATTATCGTCACAATCCAATCCTAATTCAGAATCTTTAATGTTGTTTCTACAGAAAGTTGCGCAATCATATTCTGCATCGTCGTAAGTGCCGCCAGCAACTATGTTGCAATCGAATCTGTTGTAGTGATCGTTATCGTATAAATTTGTTAATGAACATTCGGTTTCAGTTAAATAATTACATGCCCTCGGCAAGTTATTGAACTTATCAGTTGGTCCCAATTTGGTATTGCAAGCATCATCTCTGCAGTCAGGAAGCATGATTGTTGCACTTGGGTTCAAATGACCTTGTGTTAAGTCTTCTGTGGCCCAATCGTTATTGTATCTATCATCACAGGTTATTTCTTCTGTGTACTCACATATTTTTCCATTGCCATATCCTCCTGTGGAACCCCCTATATATGGGTTTACTGCAGGTGGTCCTACTTCAAGATTACAATTAACATCATAACAATCGTAACTTGATTGGTCAAAAGAGTTTTGCTCGTTACCTATTTTATTCAAGTAATCAAAATCATTATTTAATGCATCACTGCATGCTGACCAAGCAACTCCTTGAACATTAATTTCAACATTATCTTCTTCTTCGTTGCTCATCTGGTTGTCGCATTCTCCTGATAACTCATCACAGAAGTATAAAGTTATGGTTTGGGTATCATCGATGCATGTCGGATTACAATACGTAACTGTTATATCTATGCCATAACTTCTTGAATAATCAATTCCATCAGGATCTTCAAACTCTATTTCTACAGTCGTGTCTAAATTCTGTATTGGATCGCTTGCATCTGATGATTTTATTACAAATTTATTTGGGAAAGTTTGCCATGCATCTCCAACGTTATTGCTTAAATAATCTGCCTCTACTGTTGGCTGATCTGCTGGAGTGGCACTCTTAAAGAAAAGCATTTTTCCTGTTTGGCTTGTTTCGCCTGAAGAATATTTATGTACGCTCTTTATTTCAGGGAAACCTGTTCCAGGAGAGCCTTCTGCTATTATTCCAAGCATTGCATTTATTCCCCACTTTTTAAACCTAATTTTGAATTTTCCTTTGTTAGGGGTTCCTTGATCGTCCTCTGCTTTTGGATTTGAATGCTGGGTCCATATAACATCTATTCCTCCTGTTGTAGCACTTGATGTCCAGCTATCTATGTTTCCTACGTCAGGAACAGGAGATTTTGTGGCCAATGAAATAGAACCTGATGGCGAGTAATTAGGGTCTCTGCATTTACTTTCTATACAAAGTTCTGGTGGATTACATTCACTGTTATCACTGCATTCTGTAAGAGTTGATATTAAATCAAGTTTTGGAATCCAATCATATGTTATGCCACGACAATCAAAGTCCTGACCGTAGCATGCATCGCCAGGCACGCAGTCTAAACAGTAATCTGCACAACCGTCTTGATCATCATCTATACCGTCGTTGCATTTCTGTTCAACAAGAGTTCCTGCGTAATATCGACTGGCTAATTCAACATCACCGCTGTAATCGCACTGTATTGTATTGAACAAGAATTCTTGAGCTTGTTTGTTGTAGCCCAAACCAGCTCTAAATATTTCTCCAGTAACCCATGGATAAGGATCATGTGTATGTATTCTCCAGTTAATATAATCTATTTTATCATTGCCTCCTGAGTCTCCTGTCACATAACAGTTATCTATTTCCCAAGGTATCCAGTTATCAGCAAATGTACAACCAACAGTATCATCAGTTGGACATCCTCCAGGAGGATAGCTAGAAACTTGTCTTCTTATTGAATCTGAATCCACTATATCATAATGAACACTATCAGTTCCACTATCATAGTTTTGTGTTAAAATTTTCTCTACATTTATAACACTGCAACCAGGTATTTTTTCGTCCGGATCAGTCGCATGATTATCATCGTAACAGTCAGATTGTTTTATTTCACAGCCTATGGTTGCACCACTGTTAGCAACTAGATTTCCAAAGTAAATATCAAATCCATACTTCAGATTCTGTACTGATGTGAATCCTGTGTTAAGAGGATCGTTTGGATTGTCAACGTATATTCCCTGTGGGAATATATAATCTTCATTTCCTTCGCAAAGTAATGGATCGTCTATTATTCCGTTGCAATCGTTGTCTAAACCATCACCGCATATTTCTCCTACTGGACATTGTTCATTGCCGCATAATCCCCACATGCCCTCAGAGTCACATGTTCTTGTACCGCTATGACATTCTCCAATTGGAAGAGGATCCCAATACTCTGAACAAGTACCACAATTCCCTGTTTCACCAGTTGTACATTCGTCACAGTAATCTTCAAAACAACACTGTTCACCATTATTACCCCACCAAGGTATATTTCCACCAGTTGAACAGAAATTGTCAGGCTCGCCAAAAGGTGGACACACAATACCACCAACATCTTCAATGCTGCAAGTACATGAAGGATCTTCGTCATCTAATCCGTCTATTTTAGTATCACAGTCGTTGTCTTCGCCATCTTTACACTGTTCAACAGCTCCTGGGTTCTTACATATTGCACACGTTGATGTTAACGGACTACAATCTCCTTTGATAACTGGACAACTTGATGGATCGTCGTTTATATCATCATCGCAATCATACTCTGTGTAGCCAGTGCAAATATAGGTTGGGTTCGTACTGGATTGTGGGAAGTATCCATCAAAGTCTTTGTCGAAGAAGAAATCATCAACATCATCTCCGTTGCTGTCATAACCTTCATCAATCAGTCCATCGCAGTCATCGTCTTGATTGTTGCATGTTTCTTGTTCAGGATAACAAGGCTCGCATCCCTCGTCTGTTATGCCGTCACAATCGTCGTCAATATAATTGTAGCATATTTCATCTACTGGTCCGACATAAGCGCCACCACAATTCTCTTCCCAAACGCCGCCAACACAGTTTTGAGTGCCTTGTTCGCATGCGCCCTCACTTGTTCCGCATGATTGGATCTCTCCAGAAGTGCATGCACAGCCTTCATCTGTTATGCCGTCACAATCATTGTCGTTGCCTTCACAATTATCATCCAAGAATTCATCAGGAGTATCTGATGTATAAGGATTGTCTTCATGCATATCATCACCACAGCATGCATTAACCCCAATCTTTCCTGTCCATCCCCAAGGATATGGACATAGCTGCTGGCAATCATCTGGACTGTAGCCTTCATCAGTCATTCCATCGCAGTCGTTGTCTAGACCGTCGCATATCTCAAATTCAGGTCCCTGGAAAGGAGGCTGACTTGGAATGTCTTCGCACACTGCTCCCCATATTCCGCTATAACACTTCTGCTGGCCTTCGCTGCATTCTCCTGTATTGGTTCCGCATATCATTGTTTCTCCTAATATGCATGCACAACCTTCATTGATTAGGCCGTCGCAGTCGTTGTCTCTGAAATCATCACAACCATTATCCGGAAGCGGCCCTTCAGGATTATAGTAAGGGCTATCTTCTAAGTAAGGGGCATTCTGGTCGTCGCCACAGCATGCGTGGTAGCCTGGCTGGCCTGTCCATGTGTAGTGACATTTTTCTTCACAACCATCCTGACCGTAGCCTTCATCAGTCAGTCCATCGCAATCGTTGTCTAAACCGTCGCATATCTCAAATTCAGGTCCAACATATCCTGGACCATCACAATCTCCCCATTTAAAGTTGACACATTCCTGTGTGCCGAATTCGCACACTCCTTCATCGGTTCCGCATATTGGGGGTATTGTAGTATCATCACATTCACAGCCTTCATCTATACTGCCGTCACAATCATTGTCCCAACCAGGTGGGTCACAGCTTAGTGGAAAATCAGGATCTTCAATTGATATGTAAGGATTGTCTTCCTTGTAAGGATAAATTATATCATCACCGCAACAGGCATGGTAGCCTGGCTGGCCTGTCCAAGTAAACAAAGGCTCACAAAGTTCTAAACAATCATCTGCATCAAAACCTTCATCAATCATTTCATCGCAGTCGTTGTCTAAACCGTCGCAGATTTCTTCCACACATTCTGTACAAAAGCCTAGCTCGCAACATACTGATCCTATGGTTCCAAAACCATGCCATATCTTTGGGTTTGTACAAAGTTCATCTGGATTGCTTATTCCGCCACACTCTTCACCGCCTATGTCTGTGCAGCTGCATCCAAAATCAAATTCATCAATAAGAATGTCACAATCGTTGTCTATGGTATCTATGCACATTGCTGGTCCTGTTTCAACCACACCAGGGTTTATGTTGGGATTAAAATCATTACAATCAGGAAGTCCAGGATAATAAGTTGAATCATCGGTCTTTGAGCCGCAGATTGTGTAGGTATCACCATCTTGATCAAAGTTCTCGTCTATTTGACCGTCGCAGTCGTTGTCTAAACCGTCGCAGATTTCGATTCCATTGTTTGTAATTACACATTTACATTCGTCTGGCTCGCAACATTCATATTGTGGATCATCAGTAATGTCGGGGTTTTGAGGGTTCCACCATCCGTCTTCGTTTGTACCATCATCACAGGCTTCGCCTGGACCAAGCTCCCAACCGTCACATCGCTCGTGTCCAGGATAGGAATCCTCACAGTTGCACATTGTATTTGGATATGGAAGTCCATCTTCATCAAACCATATAGTTACATCAATATCATCATCTTCATCTGTTTTTAATCCCCAAACTCCGCCATCACAATCGTCATCTATGCCGTTTGTACAGTCCTCTTCTACAGGGAAAACAGCATCGCATGGCCCCCAAGCAGTGCCTCCTCCAATTACGTCTATGCATGTTTGGATAGCTGTTGTGCATGCACCATCTTCAGTAACTCCACAAGTACGCGTCTGGTCAACTGTACACGGCTGACAGTACGACCCTCCAGCATCTGGAATTTTACAGCAGTATTTTGAGCTCATCTGACCAGACACAACACCATGGAAGTCGACAATATTGTACTGGTCTGGACATTCAGGTGTGGGATCATCGCATATCTCTCCACCTAGACTTGCACAGTCACAATTAGTATCGCAGTTGTCATATTCTTTGCCGTCATCAATGCAATCCTGATTGTAGTAAGTAAGCAATGGATCGTTGTCCTTGTCTTCCTGTGTTACGCTGCCGTCACAATCGTTGTCTACACCATAAATACTGCAAAGGTTACCAATCCCGCCTGGTTCAGTTCCGTCAACTCTTTCAAGCTGTCCTGGGTGTCTGCAACGAGCACAGTCATGTATCAAATTACATGTTAAACCTAAACCCAATGGCCCTGTATCGCATATTGAATTCCCAGTGTTGCCATAATCAGGGTCGTCACTAGTATCATCATCACAGTCTGGTGTTCCAGGATCATTATACCATTCCGGATCATCTGTTCTTGATCCCTTACCATTTCCGCAGTCTACTGTGTATTTGTCCCAATCTTTATCAAAATTTTCGTCAACATACCGGCAGTCTATCGTACCGCATTCTGAATTACCAGAAGCACTGGTACAGGGCACTGTTAACTCTTGATCACAAAATCCTTTACAGTTGTTGTCTTTGCCGTCACATAGTTCAGGGGCGCCTGGATAAATGTCTGGATCTGCGTCATTACAATCTTCTATTTCAGGATGGCCGCATGTGTAAAGGGTGTCTTCATCATATTCAATGATACCGTAGCCGTCGCCATCTTTATCATTGCAATCTCTGCACTCGCCTGTCATAGCATACCATCTTGCATAAGGATCGTTAAAAGGATCAAGATGTTTTGTAAAGAACAGCATCCAGTTGGCGTTTTCGTCCAACACCTGAGAAAGCATTGCACTCTGGTCATACATCAGAGTATCTATGCCTTTAAAAGGGAAATAATCTTCCCATGTATCTCCAATAGGCAAATGGAGTGTTTGCAAAAAGTTGTCAAGATTTAAATCATATAAAACGTCACTAAAATCTCCTGGAACAGGCTTGCCTGTGTTTGAATCTACAGGAATCCACTTAAGTTTCTGTATAGCGTCTGGAGAAGTATCCAATACAAGTTGCCAGTATTTGCTCTCTTCCTGTCCTGATGCAATATATTTGCTTATCCATAATTTGTTTGGATTGCCCAGTATTCCTGTCTGATCAAATGTTAAAGCGTCTATATGATTACTTGGCGGCCCGTCAAAAAAATCATGTATTTCTCCAGGAGGCTCGTACGCTAATATTGCATTGTTTATCCATTCCCAAACCAATGAGAGTTCTACAGGAGCCAGGGTAGGGTATATCTTTCCTGCCTCTTTCCAGAACAGCCAGGCATCACCACCGGCAGTTATCAAAAGTACCTGTCCCAGTGGATTCCAGTTGTCAGGTAAAATTCCAGCAACTTTTAACTGGCTCTCAATTTCCGCAATAAATTCTTGAGGTAGGTATGTTGCAGATTCTACGCCTGTTGCTGGGAAATTCTCTGGCCATCCCATCGCATTTAATAAAAAATTCATTGAACCCTGAAGGTTTCCTGGTGGCAACCAATGATGTTTTAAACTAGCAGTTGCTGGTATGTCATCTGTATCACAGCCGTTAAAATCATTGGATTCGTGATCCGGTGGGAACATCAGCCAATAAGCGTTTTCATCAAACATCCATATTATATTATCTGTTACTGAAAAACCATAACTAGGATCATAAAGTACAGCATCTATGTTAGCAGGGCAGTCTACATCAAATTCTGGTTTTCCGCATGGCAGTCCCTTTTCCCATATTGGGCTATCAGGATTTGAGTTATCACAATACCATCCAACGTTTTGCCAGATACCGTTTATAGTTCCTGTGGCCCATTCCTGTTGGTGTAAAATACCTTCATTGCATTGCCCTACACCACAGTCCAAATCCTTAAAACACGGTGTTAAACCATCGTCGCAAAGGCCCTCTTCATAATAACCATCAACCAAACCATCACAGTTTTCATCCATCAAATTTCCGCAGAGCTCGTTTGCACCTGGGTTTATGCATCTTGCGCAGGAGGCACACTCAACTGTACCGCATTCGCATGACCCAATATCTCCAGAAGGAATTGAACAATAAAGCGGATCTGGACCATAATCTCCTTGACCGTTTGAACTATCTTTGCAATCAACAACTACGCCTATAGTCTGACATTCATAAAGAGGCCATCCGTCATCATCTTCATCCACGCTAGTGGTAAGATCATCTATTAAACCGTTGCAGTCATTGTCTAGACCGTCACATAATTCTATTGCATCAGGGTGCACACTAGGATTGGCATCATCACAATCCAATCCATCATTAACGCATGTCGGTTCATTATTGGCTCCATATCCGTCACTGTCTGCATCTACGCATTCAATGCATGCACTTATTATAGAAAACCAATTCTGATCGTCTGTCATTAAAAATATCCAACCAGCATCTGGATATATGATATGAGACATCATTCCTTCCTTGTCATATACCAGGCTGTCTATGCCCTCTGTTGGAAACAGATAAGATTCCCCTTCTTCATTAAGATAATCCAAAAGACCAAAATATTCCAGAATAAAACCAAGCTCTCCTGGCACTGGTTGTAACTGGTGATCTTTTGGATACCAATCAAATACTCCACTAACTTCATCCCAAGTAACGCCCCAATACCTGCTCTGCTTGTTTGCATAGTTCGGATCGTATTTAGTTATCCATACAGCATCACTTATATCGCCGAGCATCATACCCTGATAATCAAATGTCATAGAATCTAGTGTGGTTGGCACTGGATCACCGGGCTCAAGTGGCATACCAATATCGGTTAAAAAATCAGAAAGAAGACCATCAGCGTATTCTACAATCTCATCACCATTAGAATCATAAAAAATCCAGTATTTGTCATCCGCAGTAATCATAATCATTGGATAATTTTTCTGAAGAAAACCATCTTTTATATAAGTTGCTGCATCCACACCATCTGTTGGAAAGTCTCCGGTAGGGAAGGCTTGAGTAAGCAAAGAGTTTATGCTTCTTGGAGAAATCCACCAATAACCGTTAAGATCGCTTGGATTGCATGGACCTGTGTACAAACTTTTATCATACATCTTCCATTGCCAATCCCCCTTTGATACCCATATATAATTATCTGTGTTTCCAAACCCCTTTGTTGGATCATAGAGCATAGCATCTATGCCATCTATTGGGCAGTCAGGACCAGGACAGAGCTCAATTCCTGTTTCTGTTTTAGTAGGCATTCCATTATGCCATTCCAGTGTATCTGTATCACACCAATGACCAAGCCAAGTAACAAGTCCTGATAAAAGCCCTTTATTCCACTTGAATCTTACAGGCTGATTATTTTCATCATAATAACCATCAACCAAATCATCACAGTTTTCATCTACTAAATTACCACAGAGCTCGTTCATTCCAGGGTTTATACAGCGTGCACAAAGATAAGCATAAGGCTGACTGCAAGGAATTCCTATGCCCATATTGAGAGGATCGGCTGGGCACTCACCTCCACATATCACCAAATCACCTGGATTGCCTTGCGGATCATCATTGCAATTATCATCGCAATCATCTCCTCCTAATGGATTTGGACAATCGTCAGTCTCTTCACAAAAACCATCACCATCCATATCATAGCAACCAATTACGCTTGTACAATCCGGTGTTGACTGTGCGCTGGTTGTGTTGGAAGAATTAATCGTTAATGATACAGTTAATAGAACCACTAAAAAAACTAGAAAAACGTTTTTCTTTTTCATTGAATTATATTTTGTTGTTGAATAATAAAAAGCTGATACAATTTAACTAAATAATTTGTTAATTGGTTAACTATTCAAAACAATAATATAATTAATTTATTTAATATTAGAATATTATACAGGTTTTGAAAACATGAAATTTACAACAAAGAAAAATTTAGAGAAACTGGCATCGTTTTTGGAAATCGATGGTAGCAAGATACTCTTCTATCATAATGATGCAGACGGTATAACTTCTGCAGCGCTTTTTCTAAAGTTCTTTCACGATTTTGATCCAAGACAGAGAAAGGGACCTATGATAGATGACGATTTTATAAAAGAATTGGAGATAGAATGTCCTGATCTGGTTGTCTTTTTAGACTTGCAGGTGGATAGGGACTGGGAAAAGTTACAATCACTTTTAAAAAAGCTCCCCAATTTAAAAATTGTAATTATTGATCATCATATATTTGACAAAAATATGAACTCTGAGAAGATTGTGCACATAAACCCTATATTTGATTCAGATGTTTACATACCAGCAAGCGCTGTAGTTTATCAGCTTTTGAAAGATATGGAGAAAAACGTAAAGCCTTATATATGGATCTCCTGTATGGGCATAATAGGTGATTACGGTTTTGACGATAAATTCTGTAAAAGTATTTTTAATGAATGTAAAAAAATGTATCCTGAACTTATTGAAGAATCGCCGCAGAATTCAAAACTTGCCGAAGGTGTTAAAATGGTTTCAGCAGCGACGTCTGTACGTGGTTTTGTTGGTGTAGAAAAGGCTTTGGAATCCTTGCTCCAAGCAAGATATTATAAGGATTTTTCATCCATAAAGATATTTGAAAAATGGACTACATTAGCAAAAACTGATTTTGATAAAGCAATTAAAAGAGCAGAAGTAAAAAAGACTGTTATAGATAAAGTCGTTTTCTTTCCAGTTAAGGCAAAATACGGCATACACTCGGATATAGGAACACGTCTTGGTGAGAAGTATAAGGATAGTGTTATAGTAACAATAAGGGATCTTGATAACGGTTGGTATAAAATAGGCATGAGGGCCCAGAGTGGAAAATTTAATCTGGCTAATATTATAAAGAAATGTGTAAAGGGTATTGGTTCTGGTGGCGGTCATGTAAAAGCCGCAGGCCTTATTGTAAATGATTTGGAAAAATTTAAGAAAAGGCTATTGAAAGAAGTGAACAAAAAGTAAAATCTCAGTTTTTGGATTAAACCTTTTAGAAAAAGGTTTATTTAAATTTCAAAATTAGGAATAAGTGATCCTTTTCATATGGATCCAGTTCTACTTTATCTAAGATTTTGAAAACCTGTTCTAGTTTTTTAGTTTCCTGTTTGTAGATTTCTCTAGGAGGTTTTGTAACATCAATGCTTCTGGACTTTATTGCAATCATTGCAGTGCCATCTTTTTTTAGAAACCTTTGACAGTTTCTTATTAGAATCTCGCTCTGGTCATTTGCTGCAACATCTTGGAAAACTAAATCAATTGGCTCTATCCAAGAATAATCCTGAGGTTTTCTTGCGTCAGCAAGAACCGGTACTATGTTGCCACGTTTCTCTGCAACAGTGTTCAAGTCACGAACACATCTTTCGGATATTTCTACTCCGTATATAACACCGTTATTTTCTATGATATCTGAAAAGAATGATGCAGTAGAACCAGATGCTATTCCAAGATAAAGAATTTTGTCGTTCTTTTTAAGGTTGAAATTTTTTACACCCTTCATTATTCCTGCGGCTGCTTTGGACTTTGTTGGATCCCATTCTCTGTATTCTATTTCCCCTTTTTCACTATGCTTTTTGTAAAATTCTTCTGTCCAGGGACAAGGGATTTTGTAAACAATTTTTTTCCATCTCTCCAAAGGCCGTCAGATATCATTTTCATAAAGAAAAATAGTATTTGTTGGTTAAAAACTACGCCTTTGATGGTTTCCAAAAGTATACCTTTTCCTATTTTATCCGGTGTGACGAGTGAAAATAGAAGAGTTTAAAAGTCCTGTTTGGTCTTGTTTTACTCTAATAAAGGAGTAAATTGGCTTTTTAGCCTAAAAACTAGCTATTAAAGCATAGAAAAGCTTATAAAGCTTATATTTAAGGCATTATTAGATAGTTGAAAAAATAGAAGAAAGGTGGTAAGAGGTGATAGGATATGTCTGTATTTATGTGTCAAATATGCAAAGAACCTGTGACAAGTTTTATGTGTCCGAATCGCCTCGCTGTGAGCATAAGGGATTGGTTACCGTCTGGGTTTGTGGATAACTTTGTAAGGATGCACAACACTCTTCTGGTACATTTTAGTAAAGACAGTTGTGACTTTGAACATCAACACAGTCAATGCGGATCAAGGAACATAATATGTGGAGGAAAAAACAGGGTCAGTATCTGCGCCTTCTGTTATATAGCAGAAGTTTATGACTGGTTGAAAAACAAAAACACTGTTCTTGCAGACCAGTTTTTACACGTCTTTTCACTTGGATACAAAAAGATAAGATTCAAACTTGATAGAAAGATTATAAGAGAACCTATTCTAGATACAATAACCTGGAAAACCGATAGCGGTATATGCGATGAATGCGGCGAGTATTCGGATGAATTAAAATTGCAGAGAAAGGAATGGGTGTGTGAAGCGTGCAGTCATGGGGATTAATTTTCCCCAAGTTCCTTTTTTATTTTTTTCATACTCTTGCCCTGTTTTGATAATCGCCTGTATGATTCTATAACTTCTATGAATCCTATTATGATTAGGGACCATCCTATTATATGATAGATTGTCTGTGTAAGAAAATTGAGTATAGCCACGCCAACAGCAATAAACGTCAGACCTGTTCTCATAAAAGACAATATTGTCCTCTCCTTAGAGAGCACGGTTTGCTGTTTTGTAAAAATAACCTGCTTTTCTTGTAATGATATCTTTTTTTTGCGTTTTCCTTTCATTTAAATAATTATTAGTTTGTTTTCTTAATATAAAGCATGAAATACACCAAGCTCGTGGATGTTTACGAAGAACTTGAAAAAACACCTTCAAAACTAAAGAAAACTGATATAATCGCTGAGTTTTTTGAGAAGGCAACAAACGAGGACATATCAATGATTGCCTTGCTGGTGCAGGGAAAGGTTTTTCCTGGATGGAGCGAAAAAGAGATAGGCATAGCCCTGCAAACCATGATGAAAATTATATCCAATTCGCTTGGCATAGCTTCTTCTAAAATTGAACAGGATTTTAAGAAAATAGGTGACTTGGGTCTTGTTGCTGAAAAATTCACAGTAGGAAAAAAACAGACAACACTATTCAAGAAAGAACTAACTGTTGATAAGGTTTTTGAAAACCTGCAAAAAGTGGCAAGTGTTGAGGGTAAAGGAACGCAAAACACAAAAATTCACATAATTGCAGAATTAATTGCGCATGCAAACGCAAAAGAGGCCAAATACATTGTAAGAACAACTCTTGGTGATTTGAGGATAGGTGTCGCTGAAGGCATTGTACGAGATGCTATTGCAAAAGCTTTTTTGAAAGATGATGAAAAAAAGGATGCTGTAAAAGCAATTGAAAGGGCATGGTTCGTCAGACCAGATTATGGTGAAATAGCCAATGTAGCAAAAGCTGACGGAATTAAAGGATTGGATAAAATAAAACTAGCTGTTGGAAAACCTTATCATGTTCTTTTATCAGAGAAAGCCAAGTCTTTAGAAGATGCACTTTCTGCATTTAATAACACTGTTATAGAATACAAATTCGATGGTGCGCGGGTGTGCATACATAAAAAAAATGATATTATATGGCTGTACACGCGAAGCCTAGAAAACGTTACAAAACAATTTCCAGAAGTTGTTTTGTGGGCGAAAAATAACATAAAGTCTAACAGCTGCATTGTAGAAGCAGAGATGTTGGGGTTTGATGCGAAGACAAAAAAACCATTGCCATTCCAGTTTCTATCTCAGAGGATAAAGAGAAAATATGACATAGAGAAGATTGCAAAAGAAATACCTGTTCAAGTTAACATTTTTGATATAACTTACTTAGATGGAAAGGATCTGTTTAATGAAAAGCTGGATAAAAGGCTCGCTCTTCTGAAAGGTGTTATAAACCCTGTTCCAGGTAAATTCCAGACAGTAAAGGGGCTGAGAACAAAGGACATTAAAAAGGTGGAAGAATTCTACAAAAAAGCTCTTTCTGACAGCCAGGAAGGTGTTATGGTAAAGAACCTAGATGCTGTTTATCAGCCTGGAAGAAGAGTCGCAGGGGGCTGGTTAAAAGTTAAACCAACCATGGAAAACCTAGACCTTGCGATTATAGGAGCGCAGTGGGGCACTGGGAAGCGAGCTGGGTGGTTGGGGTCGCTTATGCTCGGTTGCAGAGACGAGGAGAGCGGCAGGTTCCTATGCTGTGGAATGATAGGCACAGGTATAAAAGAAAAGGCTGCTGTTGAAGAAGATGTCACTTTTAATCAACTGATGAAGTTACTCAAACCCAACATAGAGAATGAGAGCGGTGTAAACGTGAAAATAAGACCAAAAGTAGTGATTGAAGTGGCTTATGAAGAAATACAGCCGTCTACTAATTATGAGTCTGGTTTTGCGCTCAGATTCCCTCGTGTGATTAAAATTAGATGGGACAAGGGATCTTCTGAAGTGGATACAAAAGCCAGAATAAAACGGCTTTTTGAGAGTCAAAAAGGCAAAAAATAGCTCCAAAAAGCAAACATTTATAAGTAATTGTAACAACTTTAAGGTAACAAAAGCTTTTAAAGGCTTTTATCCTAAATTAATCACTGTGTAATAGAAATAGTTTATATACAAAAAGTGCACAATATAAATAGGTGAACTATGGTGGTAGCAAGTACTGAAGCACTAGATGCTTTGAAGAGTATAGGATTGAACCTATATGAGAGAAAAATATTTACAGCTTTGCTAGCAAAAGGTGTAGCAACAGCTGCAGAAGTTTCTGAGCTTGCAAAAGTGCCACGTTCACGTTCTTATGATGTTCTTGAATCGCTTTCAGAAAAGGGATTCGTAATGGTTCAGCCTTCAAAACCAATAAAATATGTAGTTTTGGAGCCTTCTGAAGCACTTGATAGAACAAAGGATATAATGAAGAAAAATCATGATGAAACCATTGAAAGAATAAACAAGCTTCAAAAATCTCCAATTCTTGATGAGTTAAACGGTATTTTTACTAAAGGAATGAACCTTGTTCAACCAACACAGATGACTGGTACAATTAAGGGAAGACACTTAATTGACAGACAGTTAAATTCTATTTTCAAAAAAGCTTCAAGTGAAATAAACATTGTTACTACAAAAAAGGGTTTAGAGGATTTACAGTTAAACCATATGAGAACTCTGAAGAAAGCATCTAAAAACGGAGTTAAAGTTAAGATAGCTGCTCCTTTTGATAAAAACAGTGACATGAAAGAGCTCAGTGCAATAGCAGAAATAAAGAATGTTGCATCACCAACAGGAAGAGTTTTCGTAGTTGACAATGATTATGTTCTAATGGGTCTTGCAGACGACAAAGACACACACGAAAGCCAGGACATTGCATTCTGGGCAAATTCAGGCCATGCAGTAAAAACAATAGCAAAACCAGTTTTTAGTAGATACTGGAATGGTAAGTAGAATTATTTCTTAGAATCTATTTACTTTTGCAATTTTGCTTTTGAATGGATTATCTTCTTGATCTCTGTAAGGCATTCTAAATTTTTGGGCTTCTGAAATAAAACCTAAGGCTTTGTTGGTAAAATTCCAAGAATCTTCGGTTGCTTTTTCATCGGGTTTTATTTTTTCGCATTTGGGGTTTCTTTCAATCAAACTGGCAAGAATTGCCGGGTATGCTGTCAGGCCCGAGCTTTCAAAATCTGCGCAATTTTTGCCCTCTCCACGATTATGGATATTATTGTAAAGGCCTTCATCATCTGTATCCGCCAAGCAACCATATTTTTCAATATCGTCATAAGTGCCGCTTGTTTCAAAAACAATGTTTTTGCAGTAAAAGCATATCCTGTAGGCAATTCTATGAAACCTTGGTTCCGAAACATTCAATAGCATATCCATGAGATTTATTAGACAAAAAATTATTTAAGCATTTTGCAGGTTTTAAAAATCAGCACATCTTCTCTCGTTTTTCGTAGTTTTCCCAAGCAGTGTTAACATTATCCTGGATTTTCTTTATTTCGTTCTCGTTCTTTAGAAGATGTTTGAATCTGCCCTGAGTCTTTAGATAATCTTCCACAGGTTTTTTATTCTCGACGCGCTTGGTGATTTTGAACTTTCCGTCTTCTATTTCGAAAAGAGCCCACATGCCTGTTTCGACTGCGAGCTTTGCGATATTAATTGTCTGGCTAGTGTCGAACTTCCATCCTGTTGTGCATGGCGCATGGATGTGAACAAAAGAAGGCTGTCTTTCAAAAGCAATTTTCATTTTCCTGATGAGATCCTGCGGATAAGCCACAGAAGCGGATGCAGCATATGGTATTCCATGAGCTGCAACTATCTCTACAATTGGTTTTTTGAATGTTTTGTTGCCATCAGAAGCTTTTCCAGCAGGTGATGTTGTAGTTGATGCGCCGTAAGGCGTAGCACTTGAACGCTGCACTCCTGTATTAGCATAACATTCATTATCTAAACATACCTGTGTAACTTTGTGACCTCTTTCCAGCATGCCAGAAAGTGACTGCAAACCTATGTCAAAGGTTCCGCCATCTCCTGCAATAGCTAGTATCTTCCAGCCCTTTCCAAGTTTTTTTGTCGCAGCTTCTATACCGCTTGCTACTGATGACGCTGTTTCAAAAGCTGCATGTATCCAAGGAACATTCCATGCTGTATTAGGGTACATAGATGTAGTAACTTCTAAACAGGAAGTTGCGCAGCTAACTATGATATCCCTTGGTGCTGCTCTTGATATCAGATGCACTGCAATTGCTACGCTGCACCCGCCACACATTGAGTGTCCTTGTGACAGAAGACCCTGTCTGCTTTCTGTGGGTCTAGCTTCTGGTCTAATTTCTGAAGTCATACTATATAGCAATGTACAAAGCCTTTTAAAGTTATGTAAAAAACATCGACTAAAGCCGGTATTAACATGCCTAAAGATATAGATAGTTAAAATTAAAGTAAAGGAAGAGTTTATTTCTTCTCTTCTTTCTTTTCTTCCTTTTTCTCCTCTTCTTTTTTTGGCTCTGATTTGGTCTCTGTTTCACGACTCAACTCTTTTTGGGCCTTTAATTCATCTAGTTCTAACCAAACAACAAAAAGGCCGAGTATTATCAAGAAGATCGGAATTATACCAGTAATAACAACCAAGAAGTTGTTTATCCAATCTATTCCGTAAGTTCCTGTATCCCCGAATATAGGAATCACTGAGTCTGCGAAAAGCCCAAGTCCTAGCACTATCATTATTAAACCGAGCAAAACTTTAATTGCAGCATTCATATTATCACTTAACCCCTATTTAGTACACTATTTTTATATATCTTCGCATTTATATTGATATACTTGAAGTAAATAAGTATTAACAGCAAGCTTTTAATACTTAATGTTTCAGGAGAAAGCGTATGTACAAACAGTTAATTCAAGCATGGAAAAGGCCTAAAGAAGGTCTTGGAAAAGTCTGGAAACAGAGGCTCATTGAACTGAGAAGAGAGCCTGTTATAACACGCGTGGAAAGGCCTACAAGATTGGACAGGGCAAGGTCTCTAGGATACAGAGCAAAACAGGGATTTGTTATAGCACGCGTTAGAGTTGTTAAAGGACGGAGAAAGAGGCCTAAATTCGCAGGCGGTAGAAGACCTAAAGCGCGCGGAAGATTCTTCTCATTAGATAAATCTAAACAGGTTGTCGCAGAGCAGAAAGTTTCAAAGAAATTCCCTAACATGGAAGTACTGAATTCTTACTGGTTAGCTGAAGACGGTAGATACACATGGTTTGAATGCATTCTTGTTGATCCAAACCACCCACAAATAATCAAGGATAAGAAAATAAACTGGATTGCAGAGGCTCAGCATACAAAACGCGCAGAGCGTGGATTGACATCAGCAGGCAAGAAATCCCGCGGCCTTAAGTAATTTTCTAATATTTATAAACCTGAGTTCACAATAGATTATTATGGATATGATTTTGTTTCAGGGTCCGTTTGGACAAATCATTACTAGCATGCAGAATATGGGTTTCTTCTTGTACTTGTTTCCATTCTTGCTTGCACTAGCTTTGTTATATGGAATAATGGAAAAAACTTTGAGTGGAACTCTTCCAAAACCAGCAAGGGCTTTAATATCAATAATATTATCCTTTTTTGTAATGCTTTTTGTGAGCTGGAACCCAGCGATAGTCACGTTCTTTGCAACACTTTCAGGAACAGGATTGCTTGTATTATCGGGACTGCTGTTCTTGATGATAATTTTGGGTTTCACAGGATTTAACATAAAGGAGCATTTCTCAGGAGAACATGCAAAATGGGTCTGGGTTTTGGTTATAATACTAATCGTTGTGCTTCTGTTCTTCGGCGCAGGAGCAGGCAATTTCATAAACATGCCTAGCTGGTCAATGACATCAGACTTCTGGACCGCACTGTTCTTCATCGCAATACTCGCAGCAGTAATGTTCTGGATGGGTAAGGATGATAAGCCAGCAGCAACTAAGCCAGCAGGCGGAAGACCATCTGGTTAAATTTCTAAAATTAGTTTTTGTTCAGTGTTATTTCTTTTTGCCTTTCTTGAGCTCTCTTATCGTTTCGGACAGCGAACGCAGTGACTCCATCATTGGCGTCAACGAGCTCTTAACAACGTCTTCCATTGACTGCATTTTGTCTCCTATCTCAGAAACAGATTTCTCGTGCATGTCCACTCTCTCAGACAACTTTTCGACGCTTTCAGGCTTTATCTGATGCATATCACTAACATCTTCCTTAAAGGCTGCGAGCTTCTTTTCAATCTTTTCAAAGCGTATCTCAAAAGAATCCATTTTATTCTTTACAGAATCCCATTTCTCTTCAATAACGGTTTCCACAAGCTCCTCTATGACCTCTTTTGTTTCATCGTCAACTGGTTTTTTTGGTCCGCCCAGTTCCATTGGGTCCATTCTTTCCCTAGGAATGCCCTCAAACTGCTCTCTTGGCAGTTCTGGTTCTGATGGTTCATGCTCTCTATTATAATTTTCTTTTCTGGGTCTGTCTCTTGGACGTTCTAGAGGCTCTATATCTTCTCTCAAATCGCTTGACATTTCTTCTAGGGTTTTTCTCGGAGGTTTTGTTATTTTTACTTCTTCGTAACCAGGCTCTCCTGGTAATCTGGGCAATTCTGGCATATCTTCTCTTATTTTGCGTTCTTCTCTGTCATCCTCTCTTCGCAAATCCTTTTTAACGCCAGGCCTGTCCTCATAGTCTGGTAAAGGAATCTCTTCTTCTGATACAGGTGGAAGCTTTTCTAGCTTAGGGAATCTGGATCTCTCTAACCTATGGGATATAGGATCATTAGCAGCTCCCTTTAAAGCTTCCCTAAGAGCTTTGTCTACTGCCAGTGGTCCGTAGCCTCTTTCACGCAGCCTGTTTATTATTTCAGTTTCTGGGATGCCTTTTTTGGACATCTCCATTACTGCATGAACCGGTATTTTTTCTCTTATTTTTTTATGGAAAGCCATTATTTACCTCCGTCCTCCATTATCTTCTTTAGCTCTCTTCTTGTAACAAACTGTGATTTTATTGGATTATAGATTTTTAGGGCTTCCCTGAGTCCCATAATTTCTGACTTGGTTGCTGTGTCATTTATTTTTTTAGACAGCTCCTTCATAACGCTTTCCATTTTCAATAATCCCTCTTCATAAAGCTGCATTTTCTTTTCAAACTTTTTTATGAAAACTTTTGATTCATTTAACTGTTCCAGCGATTCAGCCTGTAAAGAGTTGATTTTTGTAACTGTCGTGTTGTTTCTTTGCTCAACAATTCTCAGCCTCATTATAATAGAATTTGTCCTCTCTATTAGTTCGTTCAATATATCGCGTATGTTTCTTCTGCCGTATTCACCATTGACCATGTTTATTATTTGGTCAGTTGAAATAAAACCTTTTAGAGCATTTATTTACTCCAAACTAATAGATTATCATGGTCATCAAATCAAGACGCCCTGATTATGAATACAACGAAGATAAGATGCAGCTGAAAATAAATTACGTGGGTTCTATATATGGCGCTTCTATTGAAGATTTCGAAGAATGCATGGCCAATGCTATTGATAAATTATTGGAAATAAAAAAAGTGAATAGTGTAGTTTTGTTAAAAGACAGAGAATATGAATATGGCTATGATCAGGTTAAAATGCTCAGAGAGATAGCTGAAATATTAGATGATATAGCAAAGGGAACAATGCTGTCACATGAAATATTTGTTAATGACAAATATGTCAGATACTCTTCTGAAATGAATTCCATCATCCAATACATAATATTTGATTTGTTGAGAAGGGATCCTATAGGAGCATACGTAGAAATAAAGAGGGAGATGCGTGACACTAAAATAAAAATGCGCGAAGCTAAAAGCAAAATTGAACATAGGTGTTATTTTCTCTACATGCGTGATATACTGGATCCTATTAAGAAACTGCTTGACAAGACCAAATTAATATCATTGGTTTCAGACAGGTTAGCAGGGTACCATTTAGGTGACAGGACTCTTTATAGAGAAGTGTTTACGCCATCCATTAAACCCAATTTTATGCTTACACGATTCATGCTAACCGTGCCAGAGGGGGCAAAATCGCTTGACAGATACAAAATAAACGATATTCAAGTCGAGATATTTAAGATGCCTGACAGTTCCCAGAATATTTATTATGTCATACCGCCAGAATTTGGACTCAGTCATGATAAATATGCTGTATTGGATGCTGCCAGAAGGTACATGACTGTTCACAGACCAAGAACAATAGAGTTTGTTAAATCTGACAGGGTCAGGGAAATCTTTCAAAACGTTGGCAGAGACGTTATAAGAGAAACGTCAAGAAGAATGCATGTCGAATTGTCAAGAAACGAATTGGAACAGTTAACAAACATTCTAACCCGCTATACAACTGGTCTGGGAGTTTTAGAGGTTCTACTGTCAGATGAAAAAATACAAGATATTTACATAAACTCTCCGATAGACAGTCAGAATATTTTAATTTTCCATGAAGATTGGGAAGAGTGCAAAACCAATCTCATACCAACAAATGAAGACGCAGAAACCTGGGCAACCAGGCTTAGAATACAATCAGGCAGACCTTTGGATGAAGCAAACCCTGTGCTGGATACTGATATAAATGTTCCAGGAGGAAGTGCGAGATTCGCTGTGATAACAAGAACTTTATCTCCGTATGGATTAGGTTTCGCCATAAGAAGACACAGGGATAAGCCTTGGACGCTGCCTCTTTTTGTAAAAAATAAAATGATTAATCCGCTAGCAGCCGGACTATTATCTTTTTTGATAGACGGGTCTGTATCCATGCTGGTTGCTGGTGGCAGATCGTCGGGTAAAACATCCATGCTGGGCGCACTAATGCTTGAGATACTTCCAAAAACCAGGATAGTTACAATAGAAGATACTCTTGAGCTTCCTGTTAACCAGATAAGAGACCTAAATTTCAACATAGAGAGGCTGAAATCAAGATCTGTTATAACACGGGTAGAAACAGAGATGCCTGCTGATGAGGCTCTGAGAACTGCATTGAGATTAGGAGACTCTGCAATGATAATAGGTGAAGTCAGAAGCGTTGAGGCAAAGGCTCTTTACGAAGCAATGAGGATAGGAGCCCTATCAAACGTGGTTGCAGGAACAATCCACGGAGAATCACCTTATGGTGTTTATGACAGAGTTGTTAATGATTTAGGAGTGCCTTCAACATCATTCAAAGCAACTGATATATTACCAATATGTAAAATGCTTCGTTCTGCAGACGGTTTACACAGGTTTAGAAGAATGACAGAAATAGCTGAGGTTAGAAAGGAATGGACTGACGATCCTATGAAAGAAGGCGGATTTGTGACTCTGATGCAGTATTCTGGAAAGGATGATACGCTTAAACCATCAGATACTCTTGTTAACGGTGAATCTGAAGTTCTAAACAGAATAGCATCATATGTTAGAGAGTGGAGCGGAAACTGGGATGCTGTCTGGGAGAATATAAAATTAAGAGGCCGCATAAAAGAGACCATAGTTCAAACTGCTGATAAAATCAACAGACCAGAGATACTTGAAGCTGATTATATGGTAGCTTCTAATTCAATGTTTCATGTCATTCAGGAAAAAATAAAAAAAGAACTGGGATTGTCAGAGCCTGAGAGAGTCTATAACGACTGGTTAAAGTGGTTTAAAGCTTATATAAAAAAGGATTAGAGTGATTGTATGGATCCATTTTTCGTAGTTAATGTGTTTTTATGGCTTTTGTTTACATTCAGCGCTGTGCTCTGGTTAATCATATTACTAGAGAACAGGCACTCTATCAAAGACAAATTAAAGCTCACTAGAATGCCCACTGTATCAATAGTAATACCGGCATTCAATGAAGAAAACAGCATTGCAGAGTGCATAAAATCCGCACTTAGACTCGATTATCCAAAGAAGCTCATGGAAATAATAGTAATGAATGACTGTTCAACAGACAAAACAAGAGAAATAGTAGAGGAGTTTTCTGAAAAGGGATTAGTAAAATTGGTAAACAATGAGGAAAACATGGGCAAGGCATACTCTCTTAACAAGGCAATAAAAATGACAAAAGGCGAGATGTTTGTCTGTCTTGATGCAGACTCTATTATTACAGAAAATTCCTTGAAAAAAATGATTCCTTATAGTTATGATCCCCAAATCGGGGCAGTAACACCTGCACTCAAAGTAAAGAACAAGAAAAACATTATAGAAAAAGTGCAATTCGCTGAATATCTTTTCAGTTTATTCGGCAGAAAAGTCATGGGATTTGTAGATTCGATAAACGTTACGCCTGGTTCGTTTTCTTTGTACAAGAAAAAGGTGCTTGAAGAAGTTGGCGGTTTTGAGGTTGGAAATCTTACTGAAGACATGGAAATGGCACTCAGAATACACCAATTCGGTTATAAAATAGAAAATACTGTAGAAGCTATTTGCTACACGTATTGTCCTTCCAGTTTTGCAGCATTATTCAAACAGAGAATGAGATGGTATAGAGGAATAGCTCATAATTTGATAAAATACAAGCATTTTTATTTTAGAAGAAAATACGGGAATCTTGGAATGGTTTTCATGCCCCTGAATTTTTTAACAATATTTGTTATAGTAGCATTGCTAATGACATGGACTGTTCGCTATACCCTCATGGCATTTAACACCATTACGAACCTTGGAATGATAAACTGGGACATGGGTCAAGTTTTGGCTGGTTTCAGTTTTGATAATTTCTTGTTTAGTGTAGTATATAATACGCCTGTTCTTCCTATAATGGTTTTGTGTGTTGGAGGCTATGCTGTATATAAAGGATTCACAATAGGAAACGAGGATATAAGAAAACATAAACCCGATTACATTGTTTATCTGATAGCGTATCCTTTCATGTTAATGTTCTTCTGGACAATCGCTATGTGCTACGAAATTGCTGGTGCAAAAAAGAAATGGAGATAGAATTTACTTTAAATATCAATAGATAATTATATTCATGCCTGAAGATTTTATAAACGGAAACAGCAGGAAGCCACTTAATTTAAAAATAATAATAACAGCTTTAGTGATAACAGTGGTTCTTTTTAGCAGTGGTGTTTTTACAGGTTATTCCATAAGCAAGGGTGCAATATCAATCTTTGATTCTGAAGTAAAAACAATATCAAATGATATTGAAAACTTTCAGTTGCAGTTTTTGTTTTTTGATGTTTTAGGAGAAGAGGCAACTTGCCCGCTTTTAGAAGATACACTAAACAAGATAAATATAAACTCGTATGAAACAGGCAATCAGATAGAAACATACGGTTCAGACAAAGCAATACTGGATTTTAATGAATATGAAGAATTGAAGAAAAGATATTCGAGACTTTTAGTTGGTTACTGGTTGCTATCAGAGAAGATGCAAAATGCATGCGAATTTAATGCAGATACGATTGTGTATTTTTTCACTGGAGATTACACTGAATACAACGCACAAGGATTCGTTTTAACATACCTTAAAAACAAATATAAAGAGGATCTGCTTATCTTCTCTCTGGATGGAGATGTTGATGAACCTTCTGTTAGGGCACTGAAAGAATACTATAACATAAAAGAATACCCAAGTCTTATCATAAACGGTAAGCTGTATGAGGGCCAGAAAACAAGCGATGAAATAGAAAAAATTCTTAACAAATAACAGCATGAAGCAAAAAACCTTATAAACCAATTCTTGGTTATATCATAATATCAGAGGTGATTAAATTAAAATATTATATTACAACTCCGCTGTATTATGTGAATGCTAAAGCGCATATAGGGCATGCTTACACAAACATAGCTGCTGATGTATTGGCCAGATGGCACAGGCTAAAAGGGGATGATGTTTTCTTTCTGACAGGAACAGACGAGCACGGCAAAAAAGTAGAAACTGCAGCCAAAAAGGCCAAGAAAAAACCAAAAGATTTTGCAGATTCAATTGCAAAAGATTTTAAAAAGGTCTGGAAAGTTCTGAACATTTCCAATGATTATTTCATAAGAACTACGTCTGAACAGCATAAAAAAGCTGTCTACGAGATGGTTCGCAGGATGAAGGAGAGGGGCGACATCTACAAAGGTGTCTACGAGGACTGGTACTGCGTGCCCTGTGAGAGCTATTGGACCAAAACACAGCTAAAAGATGAGAAATGCCCTACCTGCGGAAGGGAAGTGGAGAAACTAAAGGAAGAAAGCTACTTTTTCAAGCTCAGTAAGTATCAGAAGCCTCTTATGGAGCTATATGAAAAAAACAAGGGGTTCATCTCACCAGAATATAGAAGGCAAGAAATCATAAACCGCGTCAAAGAAGGCCTTAAGGATTTGAGCATAACAAGGACCAGTTTTGACTGGGGAATAAAGTATCCTGATGACAGTAAGCACATACTCTATGTTTGGATCGATGCGCTTACGAATTATATCAGCGCCCTGGATTTTCCAGACGGAAGCAAGTACAAAAAATTCTGGCCTGCGGATGTGCATATTATGGCTAAGGAGATCCTATGGTTTCATAGTGTTATCTGGCCTGCAATGCTTTTGAGTGCTGGTGTTAAGCCGCCTAAAAAGGTGTTTGCACATGGTTGGTTAACAGTAGACGGAGAGAAGATGTCCAAATCTGTAGGAAATGTTATTGATCCTATAGACATGTCAAAAAAATATTCTACAGACGCTTTACGTTATTTCCTTTTAAGGGAAATAGCATTTGGGCATGATGGAGATTTTTCAGAAGAATCTCTAAGGGGAAAAATAAACAACGAGCTTGTTGCTGACCTTGGAAATCTTCTTAACAGAACGCTAACCCTAGTAGACAAATATAAAGGAAAAATTGAAGGAAAACCCAAGCTTGAGAAGGAGCTGAAAATTAAGAAGATAGAGAAGTATATAGATATTTTTGAATTCCATCATGCATTGGATGAGATATGGAATTTCATTCGCGCAACCAACAGATACATAAATGAAACAGAGCCTTGGAAGCTTGAAGGAAAGGAACTTTCAAGCGTTCTCTATAACCTTCTTGAGTCGCTTAGAATAGTTTCTATATTGATCAGCCCTTTCATGCCTGAAACATCTGAAAAAATAAATAAACAGCTAGGAATTAAACCCGGAAAACTAAAAGACTGTGAATTTGGAAAGTTTGCAGGCAAACCAAAAAAAGGTGAGTTGTTATTCAAGAAGCTTTAGTTATTTTAATCTATTCTCATCCACAGTAAATCCTTTATTGTTTAATAAATTACAAAATCTTTCCATTGGTTCTATTTCAGAAAATGTTTGGAAGCAGGGATTTGGGTTTATAGGATTTCCCGCTAATAACGTGTGCTCATATCTTGATCCTATATATGTATAGTTGAAGATTCTCTCTGGTTGGCATTTGCTGATATCCCCTAATATAATAAAATCTTCGTTTTCATAAACAACTGGATACTGGTGTTGATATGTCCTGTTGGATTCCCATTCAAATTCTTTTGTAGAAGAAAATAAAATTATATATCCGCCACTATTTATAGCATCGTTTGGTGTGTATGGTGTCGGCTCTGTTGTTTTACCTAAATAATTTATTATTGGCCAAACATTAGAATATGCTCTGCAGGCATATATTCCATAGTCATGCAATTTGTTTATAGATTCAATGTAGCTGTCTCTCATCTCGAAATTGTTCCCGCCTATTAGGCCATTAAATATTATAACATTTGATAAGATTATGAAGGTTATTGAAATCTTGAAAATTGTTTTTGATTTTTGCTTTATTTTGTATATACCTATTACAGAAAAATAGGCAATAGGTAGCGACATTGAAAAGAGGAAACGCATGATCTTTGTTGGGTTTAAAGCATACTGATAGAATGATAATATTAAAATCGCTAGCATAATTAAATTGATTTTTTCATTTTTTACAAACCCTGTCAACTGTTGATTGATACAAGACGATTTCCAGCTGTAAAAGACACATATTAAACCTATGATAAGGAACGGCCAAAGATAAGTTATAGCACCATTGAAATGAATAAAATCAATAGGCTGGTACACCACACCTATTTTATTTTTGATGTTGAACACATAATTATCTAGTATTGAAGTAAACATGTTTCCTGAGCAGTAAAAATTATAAGCGAACCAGGGAATAAAGGTTAATATGAAAAACGATATGTTTTGTAATATTTTTTTAATATCTTTGGTGAGGAATAAAAGCGGTGTAAAGATAAAAAACGTGTATCTGGCTAAACACGCGAGGCCTAAAGAAAAACCAGCATACGGCTTCTTTTCTAAAAACAAAGCTAAGAAAAGCTCTAAAAAGGCAAGTGATAAAAGCTCTGTTCCTCCCCATAAACCGTAAAACAAAACAAATGGCGATAATGAAAAGAGATAAAAGAACAACTTATTTATTTTCATGGCGTTAGCTAGTCTTGTATTTGAATAGAAAAATAATACTGAAACAAATACTATATAGATGTATTCTGATATTGTCCATCCTAGTGGACTAAATAACCATATGAAAAAAGAGACCAGTGGCGGTCTAAATGGCTCATAGTAATTGCTTAAACCTGCCCAATACTTGGCATTTGAAACATAGCTAGTGAAATCCCAAACTATGTTAGCATAATGGTGGTATAGAAAGAAAGTAGTTGATAATATAAAAATTATTATTATGTACTTGTTTTCAATTACAATTTTTTTAATTTTTTCCTTATCCAATGATATTATAACCACCTGGCCAAAATCTGATATTTAATATCTTTATTTGAAAAGCACATTAAAAACGTTTGATAAAAATCAAATCAGCAACCATGCAAATAACTCATGAAAAACAGATAATATAAAATAACCACTGGAGTATCAAAAACCATTTATATAACTTCAACCTAATAAACTACTACATCTTGGGGTATTTCAGTAGTGTTTATACAAGATGTAGTATTTATTTAGAGGTAGTAAAAATGAAGTGTCCTTTCTGTTTTGATGAAGAAACACGGGTTATAGATAAAAGAGAAAGCGGAGAAAAAGGTATCAACAGGCGAAGAAGAGAGTGTTTGAGTTGTAAAAAAAGATTTACTACTTATGAAAGAATTGAAGGTGCCATAAGCAAGATTACTCATATAAAAAAAAGGGACGGCCAGATAGTTGAATTTGATCAAAACAAAATAACAGATGCCATATGGAAAGCTGTACAGGCTGTTGGCAATAAAGATAAAGAAGTAGCTAAAAAGGCTTCTGATAATGTTGTTAAAATTCTAGAAGAAAGGTTTGAAGGCAAAATTCCTGAAGTGGAACAAATTCAGGATATTGTTGAAGAATCGTTAATAGAAAACGGTTTAGCAGAAACTGCTAAAGCGTATATAATATACAGACAAAAAAAGATACAGGTAAGGGACACTAAAAAAACCTTAATAGATGTTATAGATACTATATCCGATTACCTTGATCAAAAGGATTGGAGAGTAAGAGAAAACAGCAATGAGCAATACTCTTTTTCAGGACTTCTATTATACACTGCTGGAAAGGTCATGGCAAACTATAATTTAACAGAGATGTACACCCCGGCAATGGCCGATGCACACAGGGCAGGTTATTTGCATATACATGATTTGTCACATGGTGTTATAGGATATTGTGCTGGTTGGTCGTTAAAGAATCTTTTATCCTGGGGGTTTGGTGGAATACCTAACAAAGTAGACTGCAAACCATCAAAACACATGAGTACGGTAGTGCATCAAATGGTTAATTATATTGGATGCTTGCAGATGGAGTTTGCAGGTGCTCAGGCCTTTTCAACAGTTGATGTATTGCTAGCGCCCTTTGTAAGGGCAGATCAGATGACATTTAAACAGGTAAAGCAGGCTATGCAACAGTTGATTTTCTCGTTGAATATCCCTTCTAGATGGGGATGTTTTAGTAAGGATACTGAATTATTAACAAATAAGGGATGGATGTTAGGAAAGGATCTTGAAAAGGGAGATATAATAGCAACTTTTAATAAAGACACTGAAGAGATAGAGTATCTTCCTGTAAAAGAAATGACAAAATATAATTACAAAGGAAAGATGTGTAGATTGAAAAATAGGATTACGGATCAACTGGTTACACCAAATCATAGGATTTTGAGAAGAATACATAATTATAAGGAAGGCGTGTCTGAATCTAAGTATGTTTTTGAAGAGGCAGATAAATTAAAGACAAAGATTCCATTAGTTCCTCTTGGAGGAAAGTTTAAAGGTCTTGACCTTGATAAGGATCTTGTCAAATCACTTGCTTGGATAATATCAGAAGGCACACTTTGCAAGAATGAAAGAATCGGTATACACCAATCATTTGTAAAGAATCCTGAAAATTGTCAAGATATACGAGACTCTTTAGATTCTATTGGTGTTGATTTTGATGAACAGATAAAACAATCTGGTTTCACAGAAAGATGGGATTGTTTGCGCATCAGAATGAGCAGACCAGATTCAAGAAATTTCTATGAAAATTATTTTCCTGATTATGTAAAAAGTATTCCAGACGAACTTAGAAACCTTTCTACTCCGTTGGCCAGAACATTTATTGATACTTATATGAAAGCAGATGGATGGTATCCTGAAGGTAAAATATACACAAAAAATAAAGACGATATAGATGCTTTCCAAGAAATTATAGCTAAAGCTGGTTGGGGAAGTACAGTATTGAAAAATAAAAATGGTATTTATGTGATAAGAGTAATAAAACACAATCACACTCAGATAACTTCTATAGATAATGAAGATTATGATGGACTTGTTTGGTGCCCGACAACAGACAACGGGACTGTTATAGTTAGAAGGAAAGGTAAGGTTTTTATAAGCGGCAATTCACAGTACCCATTTTCAAATCTAACATTTGATTGGTCAATACCAAAGGATCTTGAAAACGAACACGCAATTGTCGGAGGAACACCTCAAAGCTTTACTTATGGGGACCTTCAGGAAGAAACTAATATGATTAACAAAGCTTTTTTAGAAGTTATGCTTGAGGGTGACGCAAATGGAAGAACATTCTCGTTTCCAATACCAACATATAACTTAACAAAGGATTTCGATTGGGATGGTGAAAACGCAAATCTTCTGTTCGAAATGACTGCAAAATACGGAACTCCTTATTTTCAAAATTATATAGGAAGTAATCTGGATCCAAGCTCTATAAGGGCAATGTGCTGCAGATTAAACATAAATCAAAAAGAGCTCGTACAGAGACCAGGGCACATATTTGCAGCAGGCGATTCTACTGGTTCAATTGGTGTAGTAACAATGAATCTGAACAGGCTGGGTTTTGAGGCCAAAGATGAAAGCGAGTTTCATAATAAAATTGAACATTATATGAACATGGGTAAAGATTCTCTTGAAATTAAAAGAAGAGTTGTTGAGAAAAACTTAAAAAATGGGTTAATGCCTTATACAAGAAGATATCTAGGGTCATTCAGTAATCATTTCTCTACAATAGGTTTGGTCGGAATGAACGAAGCGTGTCTAAACCTTATTGGAAAGGATATATCCACACCTGAAGGTAAAACTCTTACAATAAACATGTTGAAGTTTATGAGAGATGTTATCGGAGGTTATCAGCAAGAAACTGGTAATCTTTACAACTTGGAAGCAACGCCCGCTGAATCGGCTTCATATAGACTGGCAAGAGCTGATAAAAAAATGTATCCGAACATAATTACAAGCGGTGATAAACAACCCTTCTTAACAAACTCCACTCAGCTTCCTGTAAATTTTGGTGATGATGTCATATCCGCTTTAGAACATCAAAATGATATACAGTATTTATACACAGGAGGGACAATATTTCATACATTCTTAGGTGAAAGGGTTAGCAGTGGAGAGTCATGCAAAAATCTTGTTAGAAAGATAGCAAACAACACTAGAATACCATATTTCAGTATAACACCAACATTCAGTGTTTGCCCTGTTCATGGTTACATAAAAGGTGAACAGCATGTTTGCCCCTACAACAATAATGGAGGTAAATAATATGGAAAATGAAAAATGCAACAGAGAAACAGAAGTCTATTCAAGAATAGTCGGTTATTTTAGGCCTATAAAAAATTGGAATGACGGAAAGAAAGAGGAATTCGCACACAGGGTAACTTTTAGCGAAAAGAAAGCTCTGGAAAATGAAATTAAAACAAAAGTCGCTGTTACCCATTAGAATTTCTCTTTATTATTCTTTAGTTTGCTATATTTTACTGTAAAAGTGATTCTATGAAAATAAAGGGCTTTAGAAAAATGTCTCTAATAGACTATCCTGGCAAAACTTGCTCTATAGTTTTCTTGGGCGGATGCAATTTCAAATGCCCGTTTTGTCAAAATCCGGATTTAATATGCAATGTTGATAAAATACCGGACATATCTGAAGATGAAATATTAAACTACATAAAAGGGAAAAGGAAGTGGATTGATGGTGTCTGTATGAGTGTGGCCAAAGATGAAAGAGTATTAATTAAAGAAAATAAAAATTTAAAAAACATACCAATCGAGATGCTTTGGAATGAAAATAAAAAAACAACATATCTGAGAAAATTCGAGTCACAAAAATGTGATAAAATTGAAGCTTTAACATTAAATCATAAATTTCAAAAAGTAAATGAAATAATAAGACATAAAACCAAAGAAATATATAATATATTTTTGACTACCGGATATAAAGTTTCTGCTACTGGCAGTCATAGTGTTTTTACACTATCAAAAAATGGGTTTATAACCAAAAATGTTTCTGAACTGAAAACAAAAGACTATTTACTGACACCTAAAAAAATAGTGAATGACAATATTATTAAAAGAATAAATATTTCAAATTATTTTGAGCAGGAATTAAAAAAATCAAAAAAAGAAATGCTTAAAAGAAAGTATTATTGGATTAAAATAATAAAAAATATTTTTAAATCAAAAATTAGTTATATTGAAGCTGCCAATAAATATAAAGTTAACAGGCATACTATTGTGAGGTATATAAATGCATACAAATTAGGTAAACTTGAAGAGTTTTGTTATAACTCTAAACCAAACTTATTATGGATTAAAAATGATTTTCTGTGGGTTGGAAAGAATAAGATAATGCGCACAAAAATTTCAGTAACAAAAGAGCTTGCAGAATTTTTAGGTTATACTGTAGCGGAAGGCTCTTTACGTAAGAAATCTTATACACTTTCTTTAGGTGATGAACCAAAACTGGCAGAAAGAGTACTTAGTTTATACAGAAAAATATTCAAATCAAATAAAGGGGTTATTAGAAAACGGAAGTCTAAAACAGGTAATCACCAATATAGTATAATCTTTGGTGGTAAATACGTTGGTATGTTACTTGATAAGATTGTGGGTCATTTAGCTGTAAATAAAAAGATACCGGAAATTATATTCAACACAACCAAAACAAATCAGCGTGCGTTTATTGTTGCATTAAATGTAGGTGATGGTCATATAAGAGAAAGGATAACAAACTCTTCTGAAGAGTTCAGTATTAAAACTATAAGTAAGCAACTGGTATGTGATTTAATTATTCTTTTAAAATTTTTTGGAATACATGCACTTATTACTGAAGAGAAAGAAAAATATAATCAAAAGAGATCCTACAAAATACATTTTCATGGTAATCAATACCAAAAGTTGAATTTAAAAAGGAAAGTAAAAACTAAATATTCATTTTTAACTAACATAGAAGGTATACCAAAAGAATTTTTGGATATGAAAGATCATATCAAATATAAAAAACAAAATAGAATAAACTCAGATGATGTTCCATTAAAATATAGAAATAAAGTATACGAAATAGCAAAAAAATGGAATATACTAAAAATTAAAAAAATAACAAAAAACAGAACAAATTTATATGTATATGATCTTGTTGTACCTGGTAATAATTCTTTTATCGGCGGTTTAGGACCGATTTTATTACATAACACAGGTGGTGAACCAACATTATACAATAATCTTCCTGAATTCATTAAAAAAATAAAAGATATGGGTTTTTTGGTAAAACTTGATACAAACGGCTCTAATCCAGAAATACTAAAAAATCTCATAGACAAGAAACTTGTTGATTACATAGCAATGGATATAAAAGCCTCGCTAGAAAGATACAGCGAAGCTTCTGGGTGCGATGTTAACTTAGATGACATTAAGAAGAGTGTAGATATTATAAGAAAAAGCGGTGTTGATTATGAGTTTAGAACCACTATACTTCCAAGACTCTTCACAAAAGATGATGCGATAAAAATTGGGAAATGGCTCAATGGATCAAAAAGATTTTTTCTTCAGCAATTCAGGCCAATGATAACATTGGACAGGTCTTTTGAGAATGAAAATTCATACAGTAAAAAAGAGTTGAGAGAGATAGCAGAGATTATGAAACCATATTTTGATTTAGTCGTTATACGAGACTGAACTTACGACAAAAAGCTGAATTCCTGCGATAACTATAAATATTCGCTATTCGTTAAGATAACAAATATTATGTTAAGTAGGGGGGTTATATGCCAAAACCTGTTATAGACTATGATAAATGCACTCTATGCAGTACATGCATAGACATGTGCCCAATAGAAGTCTTTGCAAAGGAAGATGAAAAAGTTGTTGTAAAACAACCGGATAAATGTATAGGCTGCAGGGCATGCGAAGCCCAGTGTCCAGTAGAAGCAATAAAAATAATAGAACAATGATACTATGTCTAAAATAACTAAGAAAACTACCATAGGAGAAGCTGTGGAGAAATGCCCAGAGATAGCTAAAGTCATGCTTAAGCATGGTCTTCACTGCATTGGTTGCGCTGTTGCTACATGGGAGACCATAGAACAGGGTGCAAAACGTCATGGTTTAGATGAAAAGGATATAGACAAGATGATTCTAGAAATAAACGAAGTTGTTATTGAAGCCAAAAAGAAGAAATAGTTTTATTAATTTTATGTTTAACGATAGCTTTATTATGTTTAACGATAGCTTTAAATACTAATCTTAACAACGTTAAGTTATGCCTAAGAAAGCGGGTTTGAATCTGCCACAAGAGATAGAAGTTTGGTATGTTTTGCCTGCAATACGAAAAGAATTTACTCTAAGAATGATTAAAGGTGGAATGAAGCAAAAGGATGCTGCAGAAAAACTTGGCATAACAGAAGCTGCTGTATCCCAGTATGTTAATAAAAAAAGAGCTTCTGAAGTTAAACTTGATGACAAAATATTAAAGGAAATAAGCGGCTCTGTTAAACAGATTTTAAAGGGAGCAAGTGTAATAAACGAAATACAAAAAATATGCCATCTCATAAAAAGCGAAGGATGTCTTTGCGACATTCATAGAAAGTACGGAAACCCGCCTAAAGATTGTAAAATATGCGTATGAGGTAAGATATGAAAATTTACATGGATCATGCTGCCACAACAAACGTGGCAAAAGAAGTTTTGGAAGCAATGAAGCCGTATTTCACTGAAGAGTATGGAAATCCAAATTCGCTTCATTTGTTTGGCCAGAATGCCGCAAGATTTCTTGAAGAAAGCAGAACAAAAATAGCAAAAATCATTAACGCATCACCAGAAGAAATAGTATTCACATCAGGGGGTTCAGAGTCAGACAACACTGTTTTGAAGGGAACACTAAAAAAAGGCGATCATTTAATAACATCAGCTATTGAACATCCTGCCATGAGGGAAACTGCAAAACACCTTGAGAATTTGGGTGTAGAAGTGACATTTTTGCCTGTTGATAAAGAAGGATTTATCTCAATAAAGGATCTTGAAAAATCAATTAAAAAGAACACTAAACTGGTGTCAATAATGCATGCAAATAATGAAATTGGTACAATAGAACCTATAGAAGAAATAGGTAAGATATGCAAAAAACATGATATTTTGTTTCATACAGATGCTGTGCAGAGCTTCTGCAAGATTCCGATAGACGTTCAGAAGATGGACATTGACATGCTTTCTGCTTCATCTCATAAGATATACGGACCGAAAGGGGTTGGTTTGTTATATGTGAAAAAAGGAACTGATATGACGCCTCTTATACACGGCGGTGGCCAGGAAAGTGGAATGCGGTCAGGCACTGTAAATGTTGCAGGCATTGTTGGGTTTGCAAAAGCAGCAGAAATCTCCGCTGTGGAAATGAAAGATAAAAAAATCAAAAACATGAGAAACAAATTGATAAATGAATTGCTTAAGGTGGAGGATTCGTGGCTCAATGGTCCTGAAGGCGATAAAAGGCTACCAAATAACATTAACCTGGGTTTTGATTATATAGAAGGCGAAGCCTTGATACTTCGGCTTAATGATAAAGGTATAGCAGCTTCAACAGGTTCTGCGTGTTCAAGCAAATCATTAAGGCCTTCTCATGTACTGCTTGCAATTGGGCTTAAGCCACAAAAAGCACATGGAAGCCTCAGATTAACTCTTGGAAGAGACAATACGAACAAAGAAATAGATTATGTTATCAAAAATGTTAAAGAAGTAGTTGAAGAGCTAAGAAAGATAAGTCCACTTTACAAAGAATAATTAAGGTGATATTAATGGTAGATAATGCAAAAAGCGGTGTAAAAAAGATGATTAACAGAAAGCTCATAATTGGAATCATATTTGTTGTTGCGGGTTTCTTTTTGTTACAATACGTATTCACCAGCGAATGTCAGATTGAAAATATAGGAGCTGCTATAATGGGACAGTCGATAGATGTTGAGCTCGGCTTCCTTGAAAGGCTTTTATGCAATGCAACAACCTTTCCGAACATATTCCTTTGGTTGGTTGGTCTGGCAATGATATTTCCTGGTGTAAGTGGAATATTCAAAGGTTTAACTGCTGATTAAAATGAAGATATAGAAGAAAGGAGTTTAGTGTATGTATTCAGAAAAAGTTATGGAGCACTTTCGCAATCCGCACAATATGGGTAAAATGAAAGACCCAGATGGTGTGGGTAAAGTAGGAAATCCTGTCTGTGGCGATATGATGGTTATCTACATAAAAATAGGTAGAGATAAAATCGGTAAAGAAATAATTGACGACATAAAAGTTGAAACATTCGGATGTGTCGCAGCCATTGCAACTTCATCAGTACTAACAGATATTGTCAAAGGTAAAACACTAGAATATGCAAAAGGGATAACTAACAAAGATGTAGCGAATGCATTAGAAAAACTTCCACCATTAAAAATGCACTGTTCAAATCTGGCAGCAGACGCATTAAAAGAAGCTATAAAGGATTACGAGAGCAAGAATAAAAAGTAGAAAAATAATATGTTTTAGGTGACGATATGATTTTGAAAGAACGTATGGATGAATTCGGACCAGAAAAAATTTTACAAGTTTACGATCCTAAAACAGGAATGAAAGGGTTTACTGTTATTGATAATACTGCCCGTGGACCAGGAAAGGGCGGCATTAGAATGACTCCAACAGTAACTATTGATGAAGTTTTTCGTTTAGCAAGAGCTATGACATGGAAATGCGCTCTGGCTGATTTGCCTTTTGGTGGTGGAAAATCTGGAATAGTTGCAGATGATAAAAAAATGTCTAAGAAGGAAAAAGAAAACATAGTAAAGGCTTTCGCAAAGAGTATAAAGATTATAGCGCCAGAAGTTTATGTTGCTGCTCCTGACATGAACATGGCTGAAGAGGAGATGAGAATAATATCAAACACGATTGGTTCAAAGAAAGCCGTGACAGGAAAGCCAAAAGATATGGGAGGGCTACCACACGAACTGGGTTCGACTGGTTTTGGTGTATATCATGCAACCTTGGTTGCAATAGAGCATCTGGGTTTAGATGTTAAAAATTTAACTTTTTCAGTAGAGGGGTTTGGTAATGTTGGTGTTTTTGCCGCAAAGTTTTTAACAGAGAAAGGAGCTAAACTAGTTGCCGCATCAGACTCAAAAGGAGTTGCTTATAATAAAAATGGCATTAACTTCAAGGAGCTTAAGGAAACAAAAGAAAAAACAGGCTCTGTAATAAACTATCCTAAATGCGAAAAGAAGAAATGCGAAGAAATAATCTCCATCCCTGTTGATGTTTTGGTGACAGCTGCTATACCTGATTTAATAAAAGACAAAGACATCGATAAGGTAAAAGCAAAAATAATAGTACAGGGATCAAACATACCAATGTCATTTAAAGCTGAAGAAAGATTTCATAAGAAAGGCGTTCTTATAATTCCGGATTTTGTTGCTAATGCAGGTGGAGTTATATCATCATATGTAGAATATATCGGTGGCTCTGAGAAAAAAATGTTTGAAATGGTAGAAGATAAAATAAGAAAAAACACAAAACTGGTATTGGATCGAGCCAAAAAGAAAAATATTAAACCACGCGACGCAGCAATGGAAATAGCCATTGAAAGGGTTAAGAAATAGTTTACTCCTTTATTTTAATTTTTCCATCTTTATTGTATATTTCAATGGCATTCCAGAAAGCAGGAACTTCGAAGTAGTCTATCTCTTCTGATCCGGAACGAACAGTTGAGTGCCACATTATTGTTCCTTGGCTTATTACCAATACTGGTTTCTCTATTTGAGGGGCACTGTAATCACTGTGTTCTATCATTAATGAATAAGCATCATTTTCTGTGTTCATAAACATATTCTCCATTGGCCGTGCAAACTTTGTATAAACAGGCGGTCTATCAAAAGAGGTTTCATGCGTTTCCACGTAACCTGTAATCATCCCATCATCTGTTTGAAAAGATATTAGCCAAATCGTTGGTTCTGTCCTTTCGTTGTTTAGCACTACATATATATCCTTTACTTTAGCACCAGGAAACTGATTCTTTCCTTCTTCTGTAGCGAGCCATTTTTCTGAATCTTCGCGCAGGCCATTAATTATAGGGTCTCCTACAATGAATCCGCTAATAGTAATTCCACTAAAGATTATTAGAATCGTTAATACCGCAACAAAGGAAACTCTTTTATAATTCATCAACACACCCTTTATCAATTATTGTTATTATTTAAATTATTTTTTTTCTACTAAAACTGCGTTTATAGCTCCATGCTGACCCGGACGAGATGTAACACGTGCTAGGCCCAAATCCGTTTTTATCACAGCACCATGTGTTATTACATTTCTTCTGACATAATGCAAATTTGCCTTATTTTCTTCAACAGATATTATTTTTGTTTTTTGCATTTTTTTTGTCTTTGGATCGAAAACATTAGCACTATCCGCAGAAAGTACTTTTGCTTTTGTGTTGCCTCCTAATGTTCTTTGTACTTTGGTTCTTTTCTTACCTATTTTTGTATCTAAGAAAACTGAACCGCGTTCAAAGGCCTTCTTTTTTCTTTTCTTCTTAACCAGGCCACTTGTAGACTTTCTCTTAGATTTTAAATGCCATATTGCCATACGATCTAATCCATTAATTATATCTGATTATTGTATTGATGACGACCTATGTCGTCTATTTGTATGTAACTCTCTTGTATAGGGATTATATGGGTATTATGCTTATAAATATTCTACTCTTTTTATTGATTATGGAAGCAAAATTGGTAATGTTGTTATTTGGTGTAATTATTATAATATTTGGTATAGGAATTGGTATTTTTGGTGGAAATTTGAACCCAGACTTGCCTACCGGAGCTCCTTTAATGATTTTAGCTGGTATAATTTTGGCTGTTCTTTCACAAATGTCTATGGACAGCTAAATACGTACGTAGAAGCTTTATATAATCATTCTACAAAATAATGATATTCGGTGATTGTTACCGGTTGTGGTTTTCATCGTCTTAAAAATAAAGGTGTGATAAAATGCAGAGACCATTGGATGTACTTGGAAGTTCAGTTGACAAAAATATAATAGTGAAGACAAAAGGCGGACAGGACGTAGTTGGAATATTGAAAGCCTTTGATTCGCACATAAATATTTGGCTTGACGACGCAACAATCCAGGGAGAAAAGGAAATAAAAATTGGTAAAGTACTTATTAGGGGAGACAGCATAGTTTACATTTCTCCAGGCAAATAAACCTTTTAAGAATGTGGACAGGTAATTAGATATGACAAAAGGAACTCCTTCTAAGGGTAAACACAACAAAAAGACTCATATAGCATGTAGAAGATGCGGGAAGCGCACATATCATATAAGGCATAAAGAATGTTCTGCATGCGGTTTTGGCAGAGCCAAGAAAATCAAAAAACTCGGTTCTTCACGAAAACTTGCTCTAGGAAAGGGCAACAGAAAAAAATAATCAATCTATTCTTGCGAATTTTCGTATCTCAGAAATCTTTTGTTGGTCTAAATCAAATTCGCTGATAGTATAAAGCCTTTGAAAGCCTGGAAATGAAAGACCCCAATAATGCAAGTTTTCCAACTCTACACCCATGTCCACCAATTTGCTGGAAAAGGTTTTATAGTCCATAAAAAATGGTTTAGAAATAACATAATTCATCTCCCCACCTACTGAAGCTCCCATAATATATAATTAACCAAAAGATATAAAAACCATAAAAATAAAAACAGGCCTTTGAAGGCCGTTATTTTTTGTCTTTGGTTGTTTTCTTAACCGGTTTCTTAGCTGGCTTATCATCAGTTTCATCTTTAGGTGGATCGTTTTTACCAGGTTTAGCATTTATTCCAATGCTTTCCAGCCTTTGCCTCAGCTTTTTGAGAGCAGTATGAATATCATCTATGTTATGTGCTCCAGTGCATATAATTTTTCCTGAAGAGAAAAGTAAAAACGCAACTCTAGGCTCGCTTATCCTGTAAACCAAGCCTGGGAATTGTTCTGGTTCATATTCTGCGTTTTCCAGTGCAAATGCAATCTCTTCCAAATTTAATTTTGCATCTATTTTTGAAGAAGCTACTATGTTTTCAACCTGAATGTGAAACTTTGTTGGCAGATCTATGCCAAGCTCTCTAACTGTATCAACAACTTTTGTCATGGCTTCCTTGGATTTGTCAATGCTTTTTGCACCTGTACAAACTATTTTTCCTGATGAGAATATCAGTGCTGCAGCACGCGGCTCTGTTGTTCTATAAACCAAGCCTGGGAATTGTTCTGGTTCATATTCTGCGTTTTCCAGTTTTGATACTATTACATTTAGCGGTATGTCCTTGCCTAGTGAAACAAAGGCAACAACATTCTCCACTTTAACCTGAAATTCTGACATAAATAGGTTTCCTCCCTCTCGAGTTTATCTCGCGATACCTTAAATGGCATACTTAATTATATAAACGTTAAAATATAAGTTTGTATGTTTTAAGGGATATTTTAACCATGTTTCAGGTTGTTTTTGTAAAAACTATTTAAGTAATCATTTGAAACCAGTATATAGCGCCTAATCATTTGATATGGTTGGGAGGAGCGTAAAATATGAAGAATTTAAAGGTAATAATACCTGACACATCTATCATTATCCAGGGTATTTTGTCAGATTTGATAAAAAAAGGAGAGCTTAAAAACATAAGACTGGTTATTCCTAGAGCTGTTGTTGATGAACTGCAAGCTCAAGCCTCTAGAGGCAAGGACATTGGTTTCGAGGGTCTTGAAGAGATAAAAAAGATTAGAGACCTTGCACCAAAAAGAAACATAAAGCTTGAATTTTATGGTGATAGGCCAACGCTTGAAGAGATACAGCTAGCAAAGAAAGGTCGTATTGATGCAATAATCCGTGATGTTGCTGTAAAAGAGAACGGAACGTTGGTTACATCTGATTATGTGCAAGCGTTGGTTGGAGAAGCTGAAGGCGTGAGCGTAAAGCATATGCCACAGCCAAGAAAGACAACCACAGACATAGAAAAATTCTTTACAAAAGATACCCAATCTGTGCACTTAAAAGTAGGATTAGAACCGATGGCAAAAAGAGGTAATCCTGGCAGTGTGAAACTTGTTAAAATAAGTAAAAACATCATGAGTGAAAAGGAGCTTAAGGGCATTATAGATGAGATTATTCAGAGGGCAAGAACTGATGAAAACTCTTTTGTAGAGATAGGAAAACATGGAGCAATGGTAATACAAATGGGCAACTACAGAATATTAATAACTCGTCCCCCCTTCTCTGAAGCAACTGAAGTTACAGCAGTAAGGCCTATTGTAAAATTATCAATAGATGACTACGAACTGCATGATGAACTGAAAGCTAGAATTTCTAACAAATCACAAGGAGTGCTAATAGCAGGACCGCCTGGTTCTGGCAAGAGCACATTCGCTGCAAGCATTGCAGAGTTTTTATCAGGAAAAGGTAAGATTGTAAAAACATTAGAACAGCCACGTGATCTGCAAGTCGGTCCAGAAATAACACAGTATGCACCACTTGAGGGTGATTGGGAAAAAGCAACTGATATATTGCTTCTAGTAAGGCCTGACTACACTATATTCGATGAAATAAGAAAGACTAGGGAGTTCAGGCTATTCGGCGACATGCGTCTTGCTGGTGTTGGTATGATTGGGGTTGTTCACGCCAATGATCCGGTATCTGCAATACAGCGTTTCATAGGCAGATTAGAGCTCGGTATAATTCCCCACGTAATAAATACAGTAATCTTCATTGACGCAGGAAAAGTTCAGAAGGTTTATGAACTAAGCTTCAATGTAAGAGTTCCGTCAGGAATGAAAGAGGCTGATCTAGCTAGACCAGTTGTTGATGTAAAAGATTTTGAGACAAAAGAGCTGGTTTATGAGATATACACTTTCGGTGAAGAGAGCGTTGTCATGTCTGTTAAAAACGACGAGTCTTCAATGTCTGGCATTAAAAAACTTGCAATGGACAGGGCTTATCAGGAGCTTAGAAAATGGGACAATAACGTAAAGATAGAGATTCTTGACGATAACAGAATCTGCGCACGGGTAGACAACGAAAAGATAGCAAGGATAATTGGTAAAAAGGGCAAAAACATCGAAGAGATAGAAAAGAAACTAGGAATCCATATCTCTGTCGAACCAAAAGAGGCAACGTTCAAAAACGAAGTGCAGTTCTACACTGAAGAAATGGGAAAGCATTTTTACATAAAAGTTGATCCCAAATTATCTGGTAAGTCAGTAGATATATACGACAATGAAGCTTTCCTAATGACATCCCTAGTCGGCAAAAGCGGTAAAATAAGGATAAAGAAGAAATCAGATATAGGAAGAAATGTAATGCGTGCGATAACAAAAGGTGCATTGAAGATTTTGATGTAGACAAAGCAATTGAAGACCAATTATAAAAGAAAGTAATCACTTTACCAAAAGTTTTGCTCTCTCATATTCGTATTTCCAATCCTTTGGTATAGTGCCTTCACTTCTGTAGTACTTTACAAGGCGTCTTATTTTTGATTCAGTTAGCTCAAGGCCTCGTTTAGAAGTGTAATCTTTTTTGTTTTTGTCCATGTGCGCATGCAAACTTACTGCCTTTTTCATTAAACTGAACATGTCTTCAGGAAACTTGGAATAAACGTCGTTTTTCTTCATTATTTTAGCTATCTTAGTCTTTGTGAACATATTCACAGACGGTATTCCATAAGAATCTCTCAGCTCAATACCTATTTGTGATGAAGTATCGCCCTTTTTGGCTAGTTTGACTATAATTTCTTCTATCTCAGCTGGCTTGAGCTTTACCCAGCTAGCTGACCTTTTCATAGGCTTTGCTGAACCTGATTTTCCCTTCTTACGTGAATGCATTCGTGCCATTTTCAATTCCTCGATTATTTTGGATTATTGATGCGATAACGACTATAAATTCTGCATAGTCATTGGTATATACACCATTTATTGGATAAACTATATAAAAAGGTTGCTATTTCAGCAACGTATCAACTATGTCAGGGTCTGCTTTGATTCTTTTTACTGTCTTGTTTATGCCTGTCACAGGTGTTTTAAGTCCATGACCAGTAATCAGACAAACCACCCTTGAATTGCGTTTAATGTTGGCTCTATGCTTCAAAATACCTGCTAAAGCAACAGCGCCCGCAGGCTCAGCGAACAGGCCCTCTCTCTGAGCAAGGACCTCCCTTACTCGCAGTATTTCGACGTCCTTCACGCTCTCTAAGAAGCCCTTTGACTCCCTCACTGACTGAAGGGCTCTTTTACCGTCTAGAGGATTACCACATTCTATAGCCACTGCTATAGTAGAACCTCTCATTGGTTTGACATACTTCTCGTTTTCTTTAAACGCCCTTTCAACAGGGTTACAGCCAACTGCCTGAATGCCAACCATTTTTGGTAGTTTTCTAGTAAAACCAATTTTTTGGAATTCATTGAATGCTTTCCATGTGGAAGATATTAGAGTACCGTTTCCAATTGGACAAGCAACATAATCTGCATTGACTTGTTCAGCTATCTCAAAACCAATTGATTTTGTGCCTTCGCGCCTGAAAAGATAGTCTCCTGTTAAATAACCTTTATGTTCCATGAAAGCCTTCTCTACCATTTCTGCAGCCATGGCATAGCTGCCTTTTATTTGGAACACATCAGCACCGTATGACAAAATTTGTTCTACTTTAGTCTGTATTGCATCATGCGGCGTAAAAACATGGCACTTAAGATTACTGACAGCTGAATATGCGGCAACAGATGCCCCCATGTTACCGGTGGATGCACAAATCACTCGATGCGCCTTTTTGTCCAATGCCCGGCCTATTTCCACAGAAGATCCCCTGTCTTTGAAAGATCCTGTAGGATTGGTTGCTTCATATTTGAAATACAACTGAAACTTCAGTTTCAGGTCCTCCTCTAAATTTTTTGATCTAATCAGGGGGGTTCCTCCTTCCTGTAAAGTTACCATTTTTTTAACAGGAAAAAATTCTTTGTAACGTGCATGATTAAATGGTCTTTTTCTCATTTTTTTAAGAGATAAAAAACGTTTCATTTTATTGTAATCATAAACCACTTCCAGAGATCCGCCGCATCTGTCGCATCTAAAAGCAACAGTTTCCATTGTATATTCTCGGCCACAATCAAAGCAGAATATGTATTTCTCAAACATATAGTATATTTTATTTTTTGTCTAGATTAAGTTTTACTCCAAATCGACGAGTAACAAACCAATTCAGATAACTTTAAATAGGTTTGTCATTATTATAATAATCAATTCGGATGTATTAACCATGTTAATAGATTGGGAAGAAGATAGTGATAGTGAAGAAGAGGAAGACTGGGAAGGAGATTCAGGTGACGAGGAAGATGAAGAGATATAGTTTATATCGCTTCCTCTAAAAGCTTCCTTGTACTGTAATCTTTGTATTTCTTTTTCAGTTTAACTAGCCTTGTTTTTTTTCCAATTTTATTTCTGTCTATTTTTTGATCATAGCCCAGCACTATAACACTGGGGTTTTCCTTTTTCACTATTTTAAACATGTCGTCTTTGTCACCAATTACAGCTTTGTCAACAAAGTCAAGAGCCTCTAAAACCTTTTTTCTGTCTTTCGCAGGAAACAAAAGATATTTTTTGTTTTTCAAAACTGTTTTGTCATGGGCTACCACAACAATTAAATAATTGCCAAAGGACTTGGCTTTTTTCAGAAACCATAAATGTCCAGGATGAACAACATTGAAAACTCCTCCGACAATAACTTTTTTCATTCCATCACGTCCTCTTCACATTCAAAGTTTTCTGCGAACCTGTTCTATCGCTCTCCAATAATATCTGATGAAGTCCCTGGCCTATTATATCGTCTCCAACTATGTTTATTGCGGCATACTCCAATAAAATCTTTACAGGTATAAGGAAGCCGAGGCCGTAAGCAAAGCTAGGTGCTATGTAAGTCATGAAGCTCTTTGCTTCTAATTTGCCTGTTTGATCTTCTATCCTTTTCCAGTCGCCTTCTGTGAAAGCAACAAAGGCGCGCGAATTAGTTAAATCAAAACTCAAACCAATCATATGATTACCTGAAGTGTTTTCTGTGTACAGTTTTCTAAATATGTTTTCGTAATGAATTAACCCATTCATCTTGTTGTCAGCATATGATGAGATATAATAATGAGTCGGACTAGAATAATTGTTTTCTCCGCCGAGAGATCCCGCACTAACTTCGCCTGTTCCGGGTATGTAAACATTATTGGAAGTGTTGTTCAAATAGAGTTTTATATCTACCCTAAAATCAGAATAGCTCACGTTGAATACTGTGCTGTTCATGTTCTTTTGGTCTGAACTGTCATTGGCTACAACTTTTACAGTCCATCCTCCCGGAGACCAATCCTGCAGCATCGTAAGGTTGTACTCAAATATTCGACCATTCTCTATGTCTTCTACAGCTGTCATTTCAAGATTATTTACCTTAACAGCATTGTTTGGATCAGTTACGTTTATTATGACTTTGTCAATATCAGTGTAGTTGTTATAGTCAGTCACATTCGCGCGTATGACAACAACTTCATCTGTCGTGAAGCTGGTCTTTTCAACATAGGATGTGGAATATGTTTTTATCCAGATGACCCTGGTCTCTGTGTTATAAGTGAAATAAGAAACATTGGTTTCGTTTGCATCCAAATAATCGTCTGCAATTATAAGCCAGTACCAAGTGCCGCCTGTTATGTTTGTTAGCGTGGTTGTGTTGGCTGTTCCATTATAATACAGGACAGCGTCTTCGTTGTAGTTTGATGTGTTGAATTCTGTATTGCTCATATACATGAGGAATGTAAAACCGTTGCATGCTATATTATCTATTCCTGCACAACCATTGCCGAAATCAGCGTCTGTGGAATTGGTCCAGTTAAAGACTATTGTCAATCCAGCAGTGCCATTATCGTCATATGAAGACGCATTAGCAGGGTCTGTTAAAACAGGCAGGCTTGGCGCCCTGTTTTGTACAGTGAATTCTAGGTACTCTCCTTCCTGATATTTGCCATCCGGACTAGTAGCATACCATTTGAAGCAAAAGGTATCCTGATTGGTAAAATTGGATTCATAAACAACAGTTGTATGATTGTATGTTGTGTTTGTAATGTAGCCTGTATAATTTGTCATCGAAGGACATGCTTTAATATTTTTAAGCCCGTACCAAACAGAGTTGACAGGTCCTTCATCAATCCAAGCCATAAAGGTAGCATCATTATCGTTGTAAATAGTATCTGGAACGTAAGTGCTATTGGCTACAATCGGTGGCTGCGCGTCTATGACAAAGTAAATCTCATCATCGCTTCTGTCCCCGTAATCTGTGCCATCATGCGGCTCAATCTGCCAGTAATAAGTGGAATCATCAAAATGCTTCCATGATATCTGGTATGTGTCTCCGGCACTTACACCAGACAGGTCATCGCCTGCCATAAGAGCAAGCGTTGTTGCATTGTTGCTTGTTGTGTTCGTTATCACTATGCCGCCACTGATATTTATTTTGTCGGTATATTTTAATGACATTGATAGTTGGTTGGTTTCCCAGTTTTTATCCAAATCTGTGATTGTATCATCAGCGTCATTAACACTTTCTATGACACCTGTTTCTTGGTACCAGCCCCATGTCGAATCGTTGAGGTATGTTATGTTAAGCGCCTGGCCGGCTGACCCGTCAGGAGCCCTGTATATTGCCAGCTTGTATTTTATCGAATCGCCGTCCCTGTCTGTTGCGTTCTCCCACTCAAATAGTGTGGTATTAGCATTGATTTGTGTCCTGTTTCTTGGCAAAACCAGTGGTTTAGCATAAGAGAATTCTGTGCGAGCTACTTCAGATATTCTGAATTCGTCTATGCCAGCTGTTATTGCACTCCCATTGTTATAATCACTGCCAATATGTAGGTTAATAGGGTTGGCATTCATCCTTGCATTTATAGCTCTGGTCTGCTTCAGACTGCCATCAACATAGATTCTGAGAAGTCTTGTAGACTGGTCCCATGTGCATGCAACATGATGCCATGAATCAGCATTCCAGTCTCTTATATTAGCTGTTACAGTTCTGCTATTTCTGTTTGAACCGTATAATCTGCAGCTTAGCACTCCGTTGTTATTTTTCCATATAAGGATTCTGTTTCTGGTGCTCCAACTGCTACCAGTATAAGGTCTAGACGTATCAAAAAAATATCTATTATTTCTGTCATTATTTCCATTCCATGATGGTTTAATCCACATCTCAACAGTGCCTGCATTGTAATCCAGATTGTCTCCATTGGTGTTGTCATAATAAAGCGCTGAAGAAATTTGAATTGAATTATACACCTTTCCAACAACATAATCATGCGGATCTATTGACATAGCACCCCTTTCTCCTTCCATGCCATAGGGTAATAAAAAAGAAGTTCCTATAGTAGTATCATCAAAATGCACCAGCAACAGCGTATTCAAATCATTCTCCGGCTCGTACAAGCTTGGTTTTGAGTTGCCTATTGTGACATTCTTAAATGCCTCGCCGCAGTTGTTCTCTGCGTCGCAGGCACGCACATAACAGCTCCATGTCTCGCCCCTGTGCGCGAGCGCCGGCCTCAAAAATATATGCCTATTATCGCCGACAGCGACTGAAGTGAATGTTTCGCTCGAATATGTCGTCGTTCCGTTAATCCATTTCGCTGTTATGGTTGCAGGGTTGTTGTTTGCGTCAGTGTGATTAAATGTACAGTTGAATTGTGTTGACATAATACCAGAACTTGGTGTAATTCCTACAAATGGATACGGAATCGCATCAGATGGAATTATCGGCCCCCAATCAGCGCCCGAACCAAACCATTTGCTTTGCCCACTGTTGTAAGGCCAGTCTCCTCCACTGTCAGCAAAGCCGTCCCCGTCAGAATCAATAATGTTCCATATATAGTAATCGTCGTAAAAATTACCCTCTGCCTGATAACCCATAGATTTGCCGGAATTTGTGGTATTGAACATGTTGTCATCAGCATTCGACCCGGAGTAGACATAATACATATCGGCGCTTTTGAAGTAGTTGCTGTAGAAGGCATTGTAATCCCCGCCCACCTGAAGCGTCGTGTTCGCTTCCTTGAATGTGCAGTTCTGTATGTTTGCGTAGCTCGCATTGGCTGTAGAGTGGCCAATGGCGTAGAGGTTAAAATCCCCTGAACCTACATAAACTACACCGTCTACTACTGCTGGTGAACCCATATATGAAATTATTGTGTAATTCCATTTTAGAGTTCCGTTGGTATATAATGCATAAAGTGTACTGTCAGGGGCAGTTGAACCGAAATATATTGCACCATCTACTACTGTTGCTTGAGATTGTATGTATACAGTTGTTGTGTAATTCCATTTTAAAGTACCATTTGTGTAGAAAGCATAAAGATTTTTATCGTTTGATCCGATGTAAATAATATCATCTGAAATGGTTGGTGCTGGGTATACTATAGCATCACCAGTACTGTAGTTCCATTTTAAAGTACCATTTGTGTAGAAAGCATAAAGATTGTTGTCATGTGAGCCTATATAGACAACTCCGTCTGATACTGCTGGTGATGAGAATATGGCGTTACCTACAGTATAGTTCCATTTTAAAGTTCCGTTGGTATAGATAGCATAAGTATTGTTGTCATATGAGCCTATATAGACAACTCCGTCTGATACTGCTGGTGATGATTCTACTATAGAGCCGCTTGTCAAATATTTCCATTTTAGTGTTCCATTAGTGTATATTGCATATATGTTGTCGTCATCTGAACCTACATAAACTACACCATCTACTATTGCTGGGGATGATCTTACAGATCCTCCTGTTGTGTAATTCCATTTTAGAGTTCCGTTGGTATATAATGCATAAAGATTATAATCATAAGAGCCCACATAAACTACACCATCTACTATTGCTGGGGATGAGACAATCTCAAATTCCGTCGTATAATTCCATTTTAGAGTTCCATTAGTCCAGATTGCGTATATGTTTTTATCATTTGACCCAACATAAACTACACCGTCTACTATTGCTGGGGATGATATTCCTATACCAGCACCTAGCGTGTAATTCCACATCAAAGTAACATTCCCGCTTGCCACACCTCCTGTTGTTCCAGTATGTTTTAAATTTTGGTGAAACATCGGCCATGAGTGATTCCCCTGCAAGACAAGGCTTTGGTTAAATTGGGTAACCGTGCAGTTGTACATGGTGAAATTGTTTGCGCCGACATTGACGCCTACAGCGAGCCTGCTGTTGCCTTTTATCCAGTAGCCGGCGCAGTCGAGGATGATGTTGTTTGCGACCACACGGAAGCAGCTTCCAAACTCGTCTGGAAATGTGACATTTGATGTGAGGATGTATTTCTCACTGGTTGTACTTAGAGTTGTGCATGTATTGATGTTGCTGGTGCCTGCAAATGCTGTTGGCGCAGCAGCTAAAACGACAAATATAATCAAAAATAACAAAATCGGCTTTCTGTGCATATATTATAATTGGTTTGTTAGTATAATTATTTGAATGTCTCTATAAATTGACAACAATAAACAGAATGCTGGTGTTGGGACACCAGCATATAAAGTTTCAATTGGTTAACGGCTAACATTGGATGCCTAAGCTGTCTTTTGATTCTCACCAGTTACCATCAGGCGGGAACTTGGTTATGAAAGCATCCCAGCCGCCGTGAGATGAGCGTTCATCGACAGTTAGACCAGGATCGAAGTCAGATATGCCTGAAAATGCACCAACTATAAACACGTCCCCCAAGTTGTTAGATGATATTCCATAGCCAAAATCCCAATTCGTGCCGCCCCATGTTCGCGCCCATATGAAAGTGCCTGAAGAATCGAACTTTGAGAGGAAAGAATCATATCCTCCAGTGGATGTATATTCACTGATTTCTGTGGTTGGGTCGAAGTCAGACGTACCTAAAAAGGCACCGGTGACGTAAATGCTATAATTGTTTATGGCAACTCTTCGCGGTTGATCGTCATCAGGACCGCCCCATGTTCGCGCCCATATGAAAGTGCCTGAAGAATCGAACTTTGAGAGGAAAGAATCATATCCTCCAGTGGATGTATGCTCATCGCTACCTGAGCTTGTATCGAAGTCTGCAGTTCCTTTAAATTGTCCTGTCACATAGATGCCTGATTTTTCTGAAGCGACCCCCCAACCACAATCTTCATCCAAGCCGCCCCATGTTCGCGCCCATTGGAAATTGCCATCTGAGTTGATGACTGTCAGATAGGCATCGGTGTCATTTGCTATGTGATCACTAGTGCCTGTGCCTGGATCAAAGTCAAGAGTACCCCGGAACTTACCTGTCATATATAAATTATTCTCATAAAAATCCATTGAAAATATGAAGTCAGCAGATTCATTTCCCCAAGTGCAAACCCATTGGAATTCACCTGATGAATTGAACTTGCTGAGAAACACGTCCTGAAATCCGTTAGCGGTTCGCTTGGTTTCTCCTGGACCTGGATCAAAGTCCACTGTTTTATTGAAATTGCCGCTAACATAGATCTCATCATAGTTTCCGATACTTACGCTTTCGCCGTAATCATCAAGTATTCCAAATCCCCCACTTCCCCAGGTTCTTGCCCAGAGGAAGTTACTGTTTTGGTCGAACTTGCTCAGGAAGACATCACGATCGCCATTTGAGGTGTGAAAATCCTCGCCATTTGTTGGATCAAAGTCAACTGTCCCTTCGAACCATCCTGTGACATAGATGTTTCCTGAACTTTTGTCAACTATTATGTCACCAACACCCTCATATTCTGTCCCGCCCCATGTTTGCGTCCATTGGAAGTTTCCATCCAAATTGAACTTGGAAAAGAAACAGTCTCTTGCACCATTTGAGGAGTGCTCCTCAATCTCAGGACTTGGATCAAAATCGACTGTTCCTGAAAACTGACCACCAAGGTAAACATTGTTTTCAGTGTCAGTTGTAATCCTCCGACCATAATCATCACTGGTTCCGCCCCAAGTCCTTGCCCAACCGTTCTTGTGTCCAACTTCGATTGTGTGAACCTGCCAAGCATCCACAGCGCCAAAATGTGGGTCAAGTTGGGTATCAGTCACTCTGACAAGTAGCGGATATTCGCCGATGGGGACGCCCATCTCATTGACAACTACGCCCTTGTAGATGGCACCGCTGTCAATCGATATTTCGCCGGAGAATTCAATTTCAACCTCTCCATTAAACAGCTGGGGGGACTCAATTGTAACCTTGCCTATGCTCGAAAAACCCTGGTGGTCGCGCACCTCAATTTCTATGTACGCTTCTGCACCAGCGCTGGTCTCCAGCCCGGCACCGACCTGCACCTGAATCTCATAAGATTCGCTGCAGTTCGCTTTTAGTGGGAAGTCAGTGACGGGATTTGTCACCGGCTCTTTTGTGGGCGGAGCCCATGAAGCGTCCACAACATAGCCGAAGTGAATTGGTCCAGCCGGCTTGCGGATGTGCACGGTTCGCGTCTCGGTACTGCCAACCTGGAACATCCTGCGCTGGTTGTCCTTCCCATAACTTACAAAGGGATTCAGTGTCGCAGACAGGTCATTGGTTCCGCAATACTTGCCCGAGATATATCCAAGGCACGGTGGAGCTGTTGACGGAAATTGCGTCGGGTTGAACAGTCTTGTGTACCCATCCGCGTTGATGAGTCGTGGAAAATAATCTCCCCAAGCGATTCTGCAATCGCTCACAGGGAATTCATAATCTTCGTCTGTAATGAATATCCCGCGGACATCAAATCCAGTGTATTTGGTGAGACCAGGAAACGGATGCATAATCTGAAGATCAAACACCCAATTATTCGGGTCGATGACCTGGAAGTTCTTGACCTTCAGGCAATTTCCACAGGGGTTGTTCTCAAGCCATTGCAATGCATTGAAATGCATCTCTGCACTTCTGACAGGGACGATTTCTGCCTGGCCATCTTCTGAGATTTCTACATCCCAGTAGCCCCAGATGTATTTGTTGCTATCAACACAAATTGGAGCTGAAAGCTCCTTGCTCTGAGGGCTTGCAGGGTTCTCTAAGCCGCCGGAGCATGAAGCGATGATTAATGCGACCATCGCTGTAAGAATGAGGTATGTGGTTCTCATTGAGAACCTCCTTAGAACCGGTTACAAGCCGGTTGTATTTTCTATAGAAACAACTATTCATTCTCCAATTGGCCCGAATTCTCTAGGTTAGCCATGCAAACTGTTAGTCTTGCGTGGAATGTTGAACGGATAGATTGTGTAAGCATAAAATATCTATTAAATAATTAACAAGAGGTTTAAATACTTTTGTTACTTATTGAGAACAAATAGACTTACAGCTTGATAAAATACCAGAAGTCAGTATAAGTGTATTTTTTCATTTGCTTTTGTGTCGGATTCTCATTGCAAACAGCAGCGATCTGCCATAGGAATGTGCCTTGCATGAGGATTTTGTTGTAGATAAATGGAGTCATCTGGAAGCTCTGTTTGTCTCCCATGGGTATGTACATCATGCCAGGCACGATTGCAAACGCGCCTCCCACAAAGGCAATATAATTCTTTGCGCCGTCAACCTTTGTCCAGGTGAATTTTGTTGTGGGCCCGACCACAGCAAAATTCTCAGGTGTTAGAAGAGTAGGTTTGGTTTGCTTAGTTATCTTCCACTGACTACTGCATTCGACATTATCAGGATAATTGCAGACATACCATTTGTATTCGCCATCAGGCTGTATTTCTAGGAAGCTTGAAGGTAGGAATAATGAAGTTTTTTCCTTTGGCAGGAATATGTTTGTCATAAAAGGCTCTCCGTCGTGAAGCATGTTCAGATAAACACCCTTTTCTGTGCCAGTGCCTAGCAGCCACTGCAGGGTTATGCTGTCGCATATTTTATAAGAATAGTCATGTTTAGGCGAAATCAGTTGGGGAGCGTTAGCTTTGTAGGCATCTACAGGTATGACTACAAGTAAAAAAATTATTCCCATGATTATTGACCACGCGAAGATATTTTTCATATGCATGCTCTTTCGGTATTTAAGCGCCAATATCTATTGAAAATTAGTGCAATGTTTTATAAGTTTTCATCCGCTTATCTGCGTTTCTTTTCCTTTTCTTCCTCTTCTCTTACGCGCTCTTCGACTTCATCCTTGATGCCCAGAGTTTCAACCATTTCCTTGTATCTGTTTCTGATTGTAACTTCTGTTACGCCGATTGTGTCAGCGACTTCCCTTTGAGTCTTTTTCTCGCCTTCAAGAACTGCTGCTATGTAAAGAGCTGCGGCAGCAACGCCTATTGGTCCCTTGCCAGAAGTAACATCAGACTTTGCAGCCCTGTCCAAGACTTCTACAGATTTCACTTGAACCTTTTCTGAAAGATTAAGCAATGAACCGAAACGAGGGACATAATCCTGTGCTTTTGCAGGCAATATTCTTATGCTCAATTTTCTTGCTATGTACCTGTATGTCTTTCCGATATCTCTTTTATCAATGTTGGAAGCTTTTGATATCTCGTCCAGAGTTCTTGGAGCGCCCTCTTCACGGCATGTTGTGTAAAGAAGTGCTGCTATAATCGATTCTGTTGATCTGCCACGAACAAGCCCTTTGTTGACTGCCTGCTGGTATAATTTTGCGACTTTCTCGTGGACAGCTTTTGAAAGATGCAAAAATGAAATAAGTCTTTGTAATTCGGAAAACGCAAATGATAAGTTTCTGTCCTTGGATTTAATTAGCCTCTTGTGCCATTTTGTTAAACGATAGTATTGGGCTCTCTTTTTTGAGGTTACTTTAAACAACTCGCCACGACCCTTGCCGATTTCTGTGGTTATTCCCTGATCGTGTTTTGTGGGTGTCAAGACAGCGCCTGTTCTAACACGCCTTGATCTCTGATCATCATCAAAAGCGCGCCACTCCTGTGTCGTGTCTATCATAGATTCGCTTATGACTACCCCGCATACAGAACATGTCATCTCCCCTCTTGCATGGTCATAGGTTATATTCTTTGATCCGCATTCAGGGCATCTTTGAACTTCTTTCTGAGTTGCTTTTGTCATTAAATCCTCCGATAAATTATTAAAATGTTTTACCATCCTATTGATTTTGTAAAAGGGGTAATAAGTAATGAGTAAGCCCATTTATAAAGTTAACGGTTGCTTTAAAAGCAACTATTTGCTTTTTTTGGAAACAGCAAGCTTTAAAAATCACAGAAGAATATTATTTATTAAGCTATGCTATATAATTTAATATGTTTATTCAGCAAGGGTTTTCGTCATGAATAGTTTATCTGGTACGGTAAGAGTTAGTGTTGCTGTAATAAGTATTTTTCTTTTTATTGCCCTCGGATTTTTGCTAATAAACATGGTGTCTGCGGATTACGGTGACGGCACCAATACAACATTCCACTTTAATGCAACGTATTCTGCTAACGAAACCGGTTATAACATAACCAAGTACAACATCTCGGAAACCATGCAGGTGGTTATATACAACGACGATGATGCTGCCAACAGCGATCCGGCAACGATAAACACAATAAACGTTTCAGTGGAAAGCATAACTACCGGATGCAACATTAATTTGTATCTTTATGAAACTGGTGTCGATACCGGTTACTTCGCAACGAACATAACTTTCAGTACGGCGTCAGGAAGCTGCAGCGCAGCTTCGAGAATACTTGAGGTTATTGAAGACGGAGAAGAGAACGTTACCATAGTTTATCTTGATACCAACATGACGGGTTACAATTCAAGCAGTCTTGCTTTCAGAAACACTACGATAGTAAGCGATCAGTGGATAAAGGCAAATTATAGTGTAATGAATTTTTCAACAATAGCACCAGGAAGCAGTCTTGTAAAGAACATTGTTTTCAACAACAGCGATCCTGATACTGAAAGCGGCCTTACAGAAGCATTTACTCTTTACAAGGAATATGAGAAAAAATATAGCGGGGTTAACGACACTAAATATCTTTATTTCATGCTAACAAATAGGACTGATTATATTGTTTGGAATGTTACAAGCAACTCTACTGTACCAACTTTCTCTGTTAGATTGTATAACAGTAATGGTGTTCAAGTCAGTTATGGATTAAACAAAACGTACGATATAACAATGACTGGAAATTCTTCAGAAGTATGGTATCTGAAAGTTATTAACAATAATACAGCAGCAACTTCTGGTGTAAACATCACTGTTGGCGTCTATCTAAATACAACTGATTTCTTGAGCACTAATTTTGTTAGCGGTGCTACAAATTTCACCAATTCAAACACGACCATTAAGATGAATATGACTATACCTGCTTTGAGAGTGTATGGCGGGTTCCTAAACGGTACAATAAAATACTACAATGATAATTTCACTGTTAATGTTCCTATGATTGTTAAAATTTCTGCAGCAGAGATGTGGACAGAAACAAACACTCTTTCACCGCTGTCAGTATGGCCTAACGGCACATATGTGTACAAAGTTAACAAATTTACTGATTCTAAAACTGATAACCTGAGAACAATAAAAATTTACATAAACAACACAGGCACTCTTGATTTGACAAATGTTTGGGTTAATGTGACAGGAAACTTCACCAACACCAGTAAATACATAAACATAACATTAATCAACAGTGCACAGAGCAACGGAAACATTACTGAAATAGGCGATTATAACTATATTGCTCTCGGTACAGTACCATCGAATAACAATTCTTACATCACTCTGACTTTCAACATATCAAATATAGCTAAGGGAGACTATGATACCATCTTATTGTTCAGTTCTGATAACGGACAGCCATTCACAGACTCTAACATGACACTAAGGCTTAACGTAACAGATGCCTTAACTGTGGTAGTCAATAACATAAACACATATAACTGGGACAATATATCGTCAACAAGTGATCCCGCTACAACAAGGTTCAGTGGCAATGTTACAGTAGAGATGACAGTAAAATACACAGACGGAACACCAGTAACAACTTTTGATAAAACTAATTTGACTATTTTTGATGATTACACAGGTGTTTATGTCTCAATGGCAAGCACTTCAATAGGCTCGTTTGTTCATTCCGGTAGTGGGATCTACAAGTTCAACATCACTGCACCTGCAAGAACTGCTGGTCACGCACAGCATGGCAATCACAATCTAATACTGCAGTTAAAAGATGATTACGTGAACAATGGAAACGCAACTACAACTTATAATATGACAGCACCCGACCCATACACTTCAATGTCTGTAAGTGATAGCAGCTTGAATCTTGCTGTTGTGGAAACAGCTGTTCTGACTGTTACATTTGGAAACAGTGGCACTGAATCAGCATATAACATGACTGTTTCGGTAGCTAACAACGGTACTGGTGTGACTTTGGATAAAACAGTATGCAGGATGAGTGTAAACTTGAATTCAACACTGAGCATAGGAGCCGGTGAAACCAATACTACTGTTTGTAAAATAACGCTCACTCCCACAGCAGTTGGCGATTATAACATATCAGTAAGCACAGTTGGTGCAAGAGACGCATACGGCAATGATTATAATACCACGAACAGACCATTCCAGATTGTGCATGTAACACAGGCTTCTTCTAGTAGCGAAGAAGCGGAAGAAGGCGGTGAAGGCGGTGGAAGCAGTACACCTGCGCCTTCTCTTTTAATAACAGACTATCCTTCTTCCATGGAAATCCTTTTAGGAGAGAGTTATACAACCACTGTTACAGTAAATAACACAGGCGAAGTAGCAGGCAAGGTTAAATTAAGCGTTGAATTGGCTGGCATAGAAACTGACATCACGCCAACAGAAACAACAATATCTTCTGGCGACAGTAAAACATTCGAGGTTGAGATAACTGTACCGGATACCTTTGATATAGGCAATCATGCAACGAAATTTAAGGCATATGTATCGCTTGATACGAGTATTTATGATACAGCAGACTTTACGCTCACAGTATTGCCAACAGAAGAGAAGAAACAGGAAATAAACCAGTCATATTATAATTATGAATATCAATTAAATGGTTTGATTGATGATTTTAATGACCTTGTTGCGCAAGGAAAATTATCACAAGAAAACATAACTCATATTGAAAACCTAATAAACCAGAGTGGAGGTTTGCTAGATAATATATTAGCCGCAATAATCACAGAAAACTATATAACAGCAAACGATTTAATGAATGATCTAAATGCAACACTCAATAACATAGCATCTGCTCTTGAGCAATTTGAAGAGGAGGAACAGACGTTTGCACCAATATGGATGTGGGTTATAATAGGATTGATAATGGCTGGCGGAGCAGGCTTCCTGATATACATGCTAATGCCTCCATCAAAAGGTTATGATATAAAATACGGATACAACTCACCGAAGAAAGAAACAATAATGTTCAGATTGAAGAACTTGAAGAACAAGTTAACTCGAATGCCTGGCAGAAAGATTGATGGCGGATTAATATCTAGTGCTAAGCATACAAAAATATTAAAGAAACTGGATGATAAAAAGGACAAATCCAAAGCAAAATATGTTTCTGGTTATGAAAAGGCTGCTCCAACTGATTATAGTTTCGAACCGCCATCCGGATTAAAAGCAAACTTAATAAGTACATTGAACAAGATAAAAGGTAAAGGTGCTCAACAGGGTGGGTTGTATGAGTTCGTCAGTAAAAAACCAAAGGTAGACACCAAGAAAAAGAAGAATTAGAAAGTAATAAAAGCATTTAAAGTTTATTCTGTTTTCTATTTTAATGCAAAGAAATGTTTATGAATTTTCTCAAAGCAGGGAATTAGAAGAGCTTGTGGATTCGATTCCAGCGGAATGGAACTATTTTGATATCTCCTTATATGTGAGGGAGAATATGCGAGCTGTGACAGACATGATGATAGGAGATATCTTTCCATCTAAGATAAAAATTATAAACGGGTTATATAATCACTTACATTATGATTTTGATGAAATAACCAGCCTTGTAAAAAAGGCGCTTAGGTTTGGTTATCACGGAAGTGTTTCAATTGGTAAATATCATGATGCGCATGAAATTGCATGCTTCAATCTGGAACTTTCTTTTGAAAATCAGCTATGCGTATATTATGATGAAGAATGGGGAGGCACCTTCGAAGATATTAGGCCCATAATAAAAAGGGCAAAATCTCTTGGGCTGGAAACATGCGAATAATAAAAAATTAGAAGATAAGATTATCTTCTAATTATACTTTCTATAATCCTTGCATATGCTGGACGGGTTATCAGAATGCCAACTAACACACCTACAATGGTTGTGATTGCGAAGCCCCTTACCAGTCCTATACCAAAGATCATTAGTGGAACCATTGCTGCTATCGTTGTTGCCGCTGCACCAAAGATTATAAAGAAGGCTCTCTTGATTTTATCTTTCATATCATAAATCATCTCATCTTCTTCATCCTTTTTACGGCTGGATAGAGTTTCGTCTGCTATGATTATCTGGTGATCTACTCCTGTACCTATTGCTGCTATGATACCTCCTATTGCAGGAAGATCTATGGTCCAAGACATCATGCCTAATAGCGGAATAAGCAAAACACCAATCCATCCATATATGTCTATTGTTTGTTTCTTCCACCAGGCCATTAAGACTATTGATATGTTAACCAGCATAACTATGCTCCATATGTAAGCATCGTTTGCTGCAGCAATGCCAATTATAATAACAACTTCTGAAAATCCTATTAAAACCATAGGCAGGGATATTTTAATTCTCCTGTATCTGACAAATGTTATAACTACAACAACTATTCCTCCAAACAGTGCAGCTATCATTGCTGATTGGAAGAAATCCTCTCCCAGTGTTGGTGATATTATATCCACAGATTCTGTTACAAGTGTGGTTGGAAGCGCTCCTGATCTTAGTATTGTTTGCATTCTTAGTTTTTCGTATGTGGCCTCATCCAATGTTTCCCTGCTTCCTTGTATCTGTGGAGTATTGTATATTCTGCCTGCCAAATCAGAGCCTATGTTAAGCTCTGAAACAAGCTGATTATCTAAATATAAAAATATCTGTGAATCTATGTACTCCTCTCCTGATTGAAGATCTATGTGTTTTGGAATTGCTGTTGTAACATCTGAAAATCTTTGAGCTCCGTTCTGAGATACTAAAATAACAAAGTAGAAACTGAATCCATTTTCAATCGGTCTTACTCCAGATCTCTGTGGATCCGAGTAAACTAGTTCTATATCTTTACTGGTATAAGTTGTTGCAAGTAATATTAACTGTTCTTTTGATGCATTAAGATACTGGAAGTCTATATCCTTGAGTTTAAATGTACCAAGCGGCTCAACAACCTCTTCTACACCGTCTATCTTTACAGAATTATCTGAAAGGACGGATACTGGATATTTTTCTTCACCTAGCTGTATGGTTCCTTTTTTATCAGTTAGCAATATTGGTTTAGAGACCCTTGCTTCAAAACTTCCTTGCCTGGATAAAAGATCATCTACAACATCCTTACTGACTCCGGCTGCCTCTATCTGAAGAAAATAATTGCCCTCCAACCCTCTTATGCTGAAAAATCTCATCTCTTTTAAACCGTATATGTTAGCTCTTGTTTGCAGAGTAGCAATAACCTGGTCTATCATATCCTTTGTTGCATTTTCCTTTGGTTTGAGTATTATCCTTGTACCGCCTTTGATATCCAAACCAAACTCAAGATTGGTCTTATCTATATCGCTAACATCTATGCCAAGATTATCACTTATGTTAAACGTGTAAGACTTTCCATTGGCAGTAAGGTCAACTGAGTCTGGTATGTCTCCTATTACTTTTTGCCAATCAGCCAAATCCTTTATGTTCTGACCATTGATTTGCTTAATTACCATTCCCTGTTCAAGAATATCATGAGCTGGAGAGTCTGGTGATATATAATTTATTTCCACGCCGTCTCTTCCATACGGGTAAGCTTTTAATCCTATTGCTAAAAGAGAGCCGAGAACGCACACTACAAGCACTATAATACGCCAGTATTTCAGCATAATTAAGCATTGACCCCCTTTCTTTCAACATACCATCTCAAAATTACACTGTTCTGCAACCACGTGTTTACAATGTCAATAACTAAGCCTATAAACAAAACCATTGCTATCTCTGTTAAAATTGGAGACACATTGAACAATATTATAACAACTAGCACCCCAAGTGTTGTGATTGTCATTGTGAGGCCAGTCTTCATGGCATTTTTCAGTTTTTCTATGAGTTCTCCGCCTGTTTTTAACAGCCTCGTAGTAAGCATGATGTCTGTATCAACAGAATATCCTATAAGCATCAGAAGTGCGGCCATTCCCGCCAAAGACAGCTCTATACCGAAAACCTGCATCAATGCCAGTGTAATAACAATATCAGATAGCGCGGCCAGTATAACTGCGATAGATGGTACACCTGTTTTGAATATAGCAAAAACAATTATTCCCATCATAACAAACGCTATTATTATTGCTAACTGCATCTGCTGCCAAAACGCTTCGCTAAGGGCAGGACCTATAGTAGCAATAGAAAACCCGGTTACGGAATAGGAATTTTTTATTTGGTTTAGCATTGCTTCAGAATCTACGTTCTCATCAGCTTCAACCAGTATCTTATAGCCAGAAAAACTTCTTATCTCTCTAACTGATAGTTGTCCAAAATTTGATGATAACTCGGACTCTAGTGTGTCTATATCAATAGGAGCCTCAATGGATACTGTTAATAATGTTCCTCCTTTGAGTTCAATAGATCTGGCAAACCATTCACCTGTTTGAAAATAACCGCCAACCAATATTATTACAGATACCGCTAGAAGCATTATAGGAACTGCAATAAACGGCTTGTAGTTTTTGAAAAAGATATTCATTTGGTATCGCCTTCTTTAATACAATATTATCAAGATGGTATAAATGATTTAAATACGCTATGCTTATTCCTCTCTATGCACGATGTAATTATTATTGGAGCAGGGCCAGCAGGGCTGTATACAGCCAAACTCTGCAAAGAAGCAGGAGTCAAGATTCTAGTGCTGGAGGAGCATGATAAAATAGGCGAACCAGACCATTGTTCAGGTTTAATATCAACAAACCTAAGGGATTTCATTGAGATAAAGAGTTCTTGGTTGGATCATGAGGTAAAAAGAGCCATAATCTATTCCGGAAGCGGTAAAAGTGTTGAGCTGAAAAAGCCTTCTACAGCTGCGTACGTTATAAATCGCGCAAAATTTGATAAGCATCTTGCTGAAGGGCTAGAAGACGCTATAATGTTAAACACTCATGTAACAGGCATTGAAGTAAATAAGGATTTTGTTGAAGTAAAGACCAATAGAGAAAACTACAAATCTAAGATGATTATTGGAAGTGATGGCAGGAATTCTGTGGTAGCAAAACATTTTGGCACAAAACCGGCTGAATTGATTAAAGGTATAATCGCTATAACTAAAGAAAAAAACAGTGAAGATTCTGTTAAACTATGGTTTGATAAGAAAAATGCTGAAGATGGGTTTTTGTGGAAAATACCGCGCAAGGAAACCACTGAATACGGTATGATGGCATCTTCTGCTGATTTTGATAAGCTTGAAAAATTCTTTAAAATCAATTCGAGTTATGACAAGAAAGGAGCGTTAATACCAATAGGGCCAGCAAAAACGTTTTTTGAAAGAGCACTTCTGATTGGGGATTCTGCTGGACATGTTAAGCCATGGAGCGGTGGTGGGGTTGTTTATGGTTTCACTTGTGCAAAAATAGCGATTAGTGTAATAAAAGAAGCTCTTAAGAAAAATGACTTCTCTGAAAAAGCCTTGAAAAGATATGAGAATGAATGGAAAGAAGCCATAGGTAAAAACATAACAGCTGGTTTGATGTTCAGGGAGTTCTATAAAGACGCAAGCGAAAAGGACATAGAAAGTTTTTTTGAGTTTGTGCAAAAACTAGGAGATGTAAACAGTCTGAATATGGATTTTCCAATGCTAAGCGCTATAGAATTTTAATCAACTATCGCAAACTTGAATCCGTAGTGTATCAAGCCGTCATTGTTGTCTTCTGTTATCTTTCTGAAAACTGATTTGACTCGTTTTCCTATTTTCACGTTTTCTATGTCACCGACAACTTGCCCTGATATGCTTGAGCCCTCGTCTAGTTTTATTATAGCCACTGCATAAGGAGCGTATTTTTCAAATCCATCCGGAGCAACTCTGATGACAGTGTAAGAAAATATCTCACCGTTTCCGCTAAATTTAAACTTTTCTGGTTTACCCTTTCGTCTGCAATAAGGACAGAGTATAACAGGCGGGAAAAATACACTGTTGCATGTAGTGCATTTTGTACCTGACATGCTGTATTTAGCATCCCTTAATCTCCAAAATAATGGAACAGATGATTTATATGGCATGATATCAAATCTCCTTGTCGAGTATATGTACTACAGCTGTTGCTCCACTGCCCCCAACATTCAAAGCTAAACCGGTTTTTGCGCCCTTAACCTGCAGCGGACCGTACTGCCCTCTAAGTTGTTTCATTATATCTATTATTTGTCTAATTCCAGTTGCGCCAACTGGGTGCCCTATAGACTTAAGACCGCCAGCAGTGTTGATTGGTTTTTCTCCGTTTATTGCTATTTTACCATTTTCAACAAACATTCCTCCCTTACCCTTTTCACAAAAACCAAGGTCTTCTATTGATATAATTTCGTTTATTGAAAAACAATCATGAACTTCTACAACATCTATATTTTTTGCTTCAAGACCAGCTTCTTGGTATGCTTGTTTTGCAGCATATTTTGTAGCCAGCATTTCTGTCAGACTCTTTCTGTTATGCAGAGCCAGTGTATCTGATGCTTGTCCAGAACCTTTAATCCAAATTGGATTCTCAAAACGTTTTGCAATCTCTTCTGATGCCAGAACAACAGCAGCCGCTCCATCAGTTATTGGCGAACAATCAAGCAACCTAAGAGGATCAGCAATCAATGGTGATTTCAAGACCTTTTCCACTGTTATTTCATAAGTATATTGAGCATTTGGATTAAGAGCTCCATTTTTGTGGTTATTCACGCTAACCATTGCCATCTGTTCTCTTGTGGTTCCAAACTCTTTCATATGCCTCTGGGCCATGAGCGCATAGAGCCCTGTAAAGGTTAAACCAACACTGCTTTCCCATTCCTGGTCACCCGCGCCCATAAGCGTAGACAAAGCTGCTGTTCCTTTTACATCTGTCATTTTTTCTGCGCCAGCAGCTATAACAATATCATACTTGCCACTCTGTATTGAGAGCAGTGCTTGCCTAAATGCCAATGCGCCTGATGCACAGGCTGCTTCTACTCTCGTTGAAGGTATGGGTATAAGGCCTGATTCGTCTGCAGCAAGAGCTGCAAGATGTTCTTGACCTATGAAATGCCCAGAAGACATATTGCCCACAAACATGGCTTGGATGTCTTTTCCCTCTACTTTTGCATCTTCCAGTGCCAATATGCCAGCTTCTGTGGAGAGCTGTCTGAGCGACTTACTCCAATGCTCATCAAACTTTGTGTATCCTCCACCAATAACAGCAACTTTTCTCATATCAAATTTCCTAGAGTTTTAATTTTCCTCTTAGTTTTGCATAGGTTCCGTAATCTATATTGTGTTTGTTTTTAAGATAGTACTCTGTTTTAGGAGCATTATCTCTTCTCTCTAATATTTTATCTGTAACCATGAATGAAAACGAATCCGAACCTGCCCCAGAACCGTATGAAGTAACAAGAATTCTGCTTCCTGGTTTTGCTACATCCAAAACAGTAGACAATCCAACAGGACTAGCTCCTGAATAACAATTGCCCATTCTTTTAACAACAAGTCCTTGCTCAAGCTTTTCTAAAGGAAATCCTAAATCTTTGCAAACAGTTGTTGGGAATTTACCATTAGGCATGTGAAACACAACATAATCGAAATCATCCTGTTTTAATGAAAGCTTTTCCAAAAGGCCTTTTGTTGCAGATATTACATGATTAAAATAAGCTGGTTTTCCGGTAAACCTTGCACCGTGTTCAGGATATTGTTGGCCTTCTCTGCGCCAGAAATCGCTTGTATCACTGGTGTAAGAATACATGCCTTCAATTTTAGCTGCAGGATCTTTGCCTATAATAAACGCGGCTCCTCCTGCTGCTGCAGTATATTCCAGAGCATCTCCTGGCTTTCCTTGAGCAGTATCTGCTCCTATGGCAATACCATACTCTATTTCGCCTGCTTTTACAAGACCGTAACAGCACTGAATTGCTGCTGTTCCTGCCTTGCAGGCGAATTCAAAATCAGCCATCATAAGGTTGGTTGAAAGTCCGAGTGTTTGAGCAACAACTGTTCCGCTAGGCTTAACAGCGTAAGGATGGCTCTCAGACCCTATATATAATGCACCAATCTTAGCTGGATCGATGCCTGCGCGCAGTAGCGCATTGCGTGCGGCTTCTACGCTTATTGTTATGGTGTCCTCGTCCATAGCAGGCACGCTCTTTTCATCTACGAGCAGACCTTTTCTTAGTGCCTGAGCGTCCTGTCCCCATACCTTTGCTATTTCATCTATAGTTATCCTGTATCTGGGAACGTATGCACCATAACCTACAATACCAATATCCATACTCAATTACCTGTCCACTCCATTAAAAACGATTTAGATACACATTATTGAACATAAACCTTTTAAATTAAACCTTTTAGAGCTTTCGCTTCTACAAAAGGTCTTGTCTCTTCTCACATGAAATGACGAGGGACAATCTCCAATTCTATGCACTGTAAGATTGGATTTAATCCAAAACTATTTAAACCTTGAAAACATGCTTCGACAATCATAATTGAGGTATTTAAATTTATTAACCAACTACAAAGAGATATCATGGAACGCATACGAATATCAAAGCCCTTTATGGGAGAAGAGGAAATAAACGCTATTAGGAATGTTCTTTTATCAGGAAATTTGGTGCAGGGTGAAAAGGTAAGAGAGTTTGAAGAAGCTGTTTCAAATTACATTGGTGTAGAGCATGCCATAGCAACATCTTCAGGCACAACAGCTCTGCATCTTGCAGTAGAATCTTTGGGCATAGGCCCAGAGGATGAAGTTATAACAACACCGTTTACGTTTATAGCAAGTACTAATTGTATACTCTACAATAATGCAAAACCTGTTTTTGTTGATATTGATCCGAAAACTTTCAATATTGATCCTGGAAAAATAGAGGAAAAAATAACAGATAAAACCAAGGCCGTTCTAATTGTTCATCTGTATGGTCAGCCATGTGAAATGGAAAGGATAAAGGAAATATGCAACAAACACAATCTTAAATTAATAGAAGACTGCGCGCAGGCAATTGGTGCAGAATATAAAAATCAAAAGGTTGGAACTTTTGGCGACGTGTCTGCTCTTTCCTTTTACGCAACCAAAAACATAACAACAGGTGAAGGAGGAATGCTTTTAACAAACAGCGTTTCGCTTGCAGAGCCTTCAAGGCTCAGAAGACAGCACGGTCAGAAAAGAATATACGAATATGAGATTCTTGGTTATAATTACAGAATGACTGACATGCAGGCTGCTATTGGAATCGAACAGATGAAAAAAATAGAAAGATTAAACAGCAAACGAATTGAAAACGCAAACAGTATGTCTAGGCTTCTATCTGATACTGAAGGCATTGTACTTCCTTCAGTAACAAATGATACAAAACATGTTTTTCATCAATATACAATTCGTGTTCTCAACAACAAGAGAGACGGCCTAAAAGAATATCTGAATGGTAAAAATATTGAAGCCATGGTTTACTATCCGCAAACAATTTATCAAAAAGGCACTGAAAACTGCCCTGAAGCAGAAAGAGCAGCAAAAGAAGTTTTATCCTTGCCCATACATCCTTTTTTGAAGAGAGATGATATTGAAACAATAACTGAAGAAATTAAAAATGGTTTGAAATTATAACGGTGTTATTTATTACAGTCATCGCATAACATTGCTTCTGTTTTTTCCATCTTCTTTCCGCACTTGCAAACATATCCCATTATTTTTGCTGGATTGCCATAAACTAAAGCGTGTGATGGAACATCTTTGGTTACAACAGAAGACGCGCCTATCATTGCATATTCTCCGATTGTAATTCCTGGTATAAGTGTTGAGTTGGCACCGACAGAAGCGCCTTTCTTAATATAAGTTCTGCCGCCTTTCCTGTTATCGTTCCATACGAACGCTCTTGGATAAGGGTCATTTGTTACAATTACTCCAGGCCCCAACTGCGTGTCATCCTCTAGCTCTGCGTTGTAAACACAAACATTGTTTTGTATCTTAACATTTGAACCGACAACAACATCCGGATCAATGTATACGTTTTTCCCTATAATGCAATTAGAGCCTATTTTAGCGCCGTCTCTAACATGTGCATGATGCCAGATTTTTGTGCCTTCGCCTATACTTTTTGACTCTACAATAGCTGTCGGATGTATTGTTATCATAAATCAACCTCTCTGTCATTGCACATTTTTGTTGCCTTTAAAGCTATATCAAGAGCTGTGAGACCGTCCTCCCCTGTTACTAGCGGTGTTTTATCATTTTTTATGCAATCCAAAAAATGCTCTATTTCCAGTTTAAGAGGTTCCTCGCCCTCTAGTGTTATTTTCATTACCTGTGGTTTGGCGAATTCAACAACATCATGGAAATCGTCTATGTTTTTCTTCAGTTTGGTCTTGTATATGATAAGTTCCTGTGTAATGTAATTAGCTTCTGCATAACCGTTTGTTCCTGTTACAGCTATGTTTCGTATTTTTACAGGTGTTATCCAGTTAGCCTGTATCAAAACATTGGTTTTTCCAAACTTCATGAATATGTCTGCATAATCTTCTCTCTTATCAATTAGCGCTCTACCCCCGCTCGCATAAATATCATCGGGTTTCTTGTTTAGAAGGTAACTGGCTATGTCAATATCATGAACTGCAAGATCTATGATAACATTGGCGTCTGATATCTGTGGCGGGAAAACACCAACCCTTTTTGCTATTATGCTTGTAATATCCCCAAGCTCCTTTCTGTCCATAATCTCCTTTAGTTTCTGTATAACTGGATTGAATCTCTCTATATGGCCAACTAAAAGTTTTACGTTCTTGCTCTTGGCTGCTTCTATCATAACTTTAGCATCTTCTATGTTTCTTGCAATTGGCTTTTCAACAAGCACGTGTTTTCCTTTTTCTACACAGTGAAGACAAACTTCTTTATGCAGCCTTGTCGGAACAGCTATAGAAACAGCGTCTATATCCTCATTGTCCAGCATCTCTTTGTAATCATTATAGAATTTGCAACCAAGTTTTTCTGCAATCTCTCTTCCTTTCTTTTCGTCAATGTCAGAAATAGCAACCAATTCACTATCAAGTTCTGAATAAACCCTTGCATGGTGTTTGCCAATATTTCCTATTCCTATAACAGCAGCTTTTATCATATTTTCTCCGCACAACTATTTGAATATGAATCTATGAATTTTGTAAGCTTCACCAAACTCAACATTCATCTGTTTTCCGCGCACCTTTGCTAGTGATTTTATTGCTTCTGGATCATAGTAGTATCTTCTGTATTGTGTTTTGTAGTGCTTCAACACCTCAAGTTTTTTATCAAATTCCTCTGGCGTGAGAGCAACTATCAGATTAGGCGTAAAATGTTCGACGCTTTTAATGTCTTCATACATGAGAACAGAGGCGTTTCTAAACACCCTTAAGCACTCTTCTGACACTATTCTGTGGTCTTGATGAAGGGTATTGATATCATGAGTGACAACAATGTCAGGGTTGAAGTTTTCTTTTTCTTCCTCTAAAACGCGTCGTATTTCACTAGCTTTTTCAGGAAGTTTTGTGTTTGGAAAGTCGAGAAGTTTTGGATCCTTTATGCCAAGAGCAGACATTGCATCATAAAACTCCTTGCTTACTCCGTCATTGCCTTCTTGCTCTTCGCAGTTTGAGAATACGAGAACTCTGCAGTTATCCCTTTTTAACATTTTCATGATTAATCCTGAGGCCCCCATTTCTATATCATCTACGTGAGCGCCAACAAAGAGTATGTTCTTCATATAATATCACTTCTATATCATGTCTATTGCTAAAACTTATAAATGCTTAATTTAAGTGTTTTTATATTTTAATCAAATACTATTGAATGATTTTATGGAAAAACTAAAGATTCTCACGACTGGAGGAGGAGCGCCTGGAGCTAGAGGAATATTCAAAAGCTTCAGAATGGGTGCTAAAGAAGAGGGTCGGGAACTTGAAATAATAACATCTGACGCAGATGATCAGTCTTATGGGTTTCATCTAGCAGACAAGCACTATGTCATACCATCTGGCAAGTCTCCTGATTTTATTGAAAAACTACTGGAAATATGCGAAAAGGAAAGGCCTCAATTATTATATTCTTGGGTAACACCTGAACTAGTTCCTTTGGCTGAAAACAAAAATAGATTTGAAGCTTTAGGGACAAGGGTTGTTCTCTCAGATGTAGAAGCTATAAGAACTGCTCAGAACAAGAGACTGTGCTATGAAACTATACGTGAATTTGGTTACGCTCCTGAATTTAGGTTTACAAACACCATCGAAGGCATAGAAAAAGCGGCAATAGAACTGGGTTATCCTAGCAAGCCTGTTTGCTACAAGCCTGAAGTGGCTCATGGCATGCGTGGTTTCAGGATAATGAAGCCAGGAACCAACAGAGCAGAAATGTTGTTTAATGAAAAACCGATGAGTGTATTTACAACTCTAGAAGAGACAAAGGAGATTCTAAAAGATTATGAATTACCAAACATGCTGGTTATGGAATATCTCAGCGGTGCAAACGAAAAGGAATACAGTCTGGATATGCTTCTAGATGATAAGGGTCCTGTTGTTACAATACCTCGCGTTAGAACAAAAACAAAACAAGGCATATCGTATATAGCTGACGTAGAAAAGAATGAGGAATTAATTGAAGCTGCAGAAAAAATCGCCAAAAAGATTGGACTCAAATACAGTATAAACATGCAATTCCGTTTTTCTGGAGAAGGTAAACCAAAACTAATAGAAATTAATCCACGGCTTTCAGGAACTATTATAGCATGTGTGGGTGCAGGTGCAAACCTGCCATGGCTCTCTGCAAAAATAGCATTAGGCGAACCTGTACAAAAACCGGAAGTTCGTTGGGGAACAACAATGAAGCGTTTCTGGGAAGAGATTTACACAGACGGGAATGAGAAGTGGTTTCTAGGGATTTAAATCTCATCAACATTATGTGCGTCATAACCCTTGAAGATAGTAGCGCCTTGTAACTTTGCGACAGCTATGAAGTCTTCTGGTGTCTGGTAGCGGACACTGTTTTCGATGAGAACATTGTTTTTTGCTGCGAGGGCCATTATAGATTTTAATTCATCTACGGAAAGGTGCATTGTGTCTGATGGTATCATGAAACCAGTAGGCATGATCTTTGCTGGAATGAAATGTGGATGCGCCCACGCATCTACGTTTGGGTTTTGAAGCATGTTCATCACAGCTTTTAGATAATCAGCATGTGTTTGTATGGGTCTATGGAAAGCAGCAAAAACTACTTCGCATTTTTTCAGAACTTCTTCGGAAATGTCAAGTGTTCCTTTTTCATCTAGAACACCTGCTTCGCACCCAGCTATGATTTTTATATCAAATTTGTCTCTTGCTTTGGATATGTCTGCTAGGAAATTATCAAAATTATATGTCAGTTCTTTTCTCACATGTTCTGTAAAGGCTATTGAACTGAATCCTTTATCCTGCGCCTTCTGGCAGAATTCAAAGACAGAGTTTTTGCCGTCAGTGTAATTTGTGTGAACATGCCATAGTCCTGTTTCAAGATGCTCTTTATATCTTTCCCATTTCTTCATGTTAGATTTTTAACTATTCCTTATTAATATGTAACATGCAAACCATTGAATGCATACGTGGCAGGCGGAGTGTAAGGAGATATAAAGAAGAGAAAATATCAAAAGGTGATATAATTGAAATTTTGGACGCCGCTGCGCAGGCGCCGTCATCAGGCAATGTTCAGGATTGGGAATTCATTGTTGTGCAAAAACCAGAAACCAAACTTCAACTTCAAGAAACTGCCATGTTTGGGCAAAAATTTATATCAACTGCATCTGCGATAATAGTCGTTTGCAGTAATTTGGATCGAATGATCATCAGATATGGTGAGCGGGGAAAGAGTCTTTATTCCATACAAAACACTGCAGCTGCTGCACAGAACCTTATGCTGGCTGCGTGGGACAAGGGATTCGGTACATGCTGGGTTGGTGCATTTAACGAGCAGAAAGTTAAAGATATATTAATATTGCCAACAAACGTAAGACCAGTTGCAATGATAACTTTAGGTTATCCAGGAGAAACACCAGATAAAAAGACAGTGGTTGAATTGAACAAAGTTGTTCACTGGGAGAGATAGGAATGATGAAAGAAAGAATTGGTGCAATCATAGTAGGTTTGATTATGCTATTCTCTGTTATGGGGTTTGCGTTGAGTAGTAGCGTAGTAAATAACCCAGAACCAGAGCAAGGGATTGAACCTATTATAAAGGGTGAATTGACATCAAGTGATGTTTTGTTCATTCTCCAGAATGGAAAAACCATATACAGGTATTATTATGCTAATGATCAAAAAAGTCTTGATGATAAGATAACGCTTGAGATTTTTGTAAACAGTATAAAGGATTATGTTGTACTAAATGAAATAGAATCCAATGAAACTAGTTTGGAAATTGTTGCCGTTGTTAACCAGGAGGGTAAAATAATATCATATAACGGAGAAATTAACAACCAGGATCTTTTCTTAAAGCTATGCGAAGTCGCTGCCATGAAACCAAAAGAGTGCTTCATGTACGACATCTGATTTATAAATAATAACAGTGTTATATTTTATTATGAAAATTTATAGACTAGGTAGTATAGCGTCTGATTTGAGTTTTTGCGGATTCGGAGCGCATCGCGTATTGGGTACATATAATAATCTTGACATTGTTGAAGAAACTAGTCCAACTAACACTGATATAGGATACAGACCTGGATATCCTCCAAAAGAAGGTTCACAGAAAAGGAGGCCGTTTGAGATGAATCCTCCGCTCGTAATAGACGTTTACATCTAAATTTTATAATCAGGCAATACTTTCAGTAGCTTAGCTAATTCTGCTTTGCCCTGTGCAAATTCCCTTGTTCCGCCTGCTGAACCGCCTGCTCTTGCGCATATGTCATTCAGTATTTTGCTGGAGTCTTTTGTTTTACTCATTGCTATTATATCTCCTATTTGGTTTGATAGCACCACAGTAGATGACGGATTAATTGTAATTATTTTGTTTGCTATTTCTATCAGTTCTTTTCTGTCGCCTGATATTATTTCAAAAATATTACCTTTAACAGCTTTCTCTAACAAGGCTTTTGCTTTATCTTCAGCCATATCCTTAATTTCTTTTTCATGGTGTTTTTTCTGCTCTTTCCATAGATTGAAAACTAGTTCAGAAGCCTCTTTCAAGTTTTCTGGTTTTGTTTTAAAGACCTCCTCGAAGAAGGTTTCTTCTTCTAAATTCATCGGGTTTTTATTGATTTGTTTCCTCGTGTTGTTGAGAGTATCATGGGTTTTTTTGATTTCGTCAACAAATCTTTCAATTGTGTTGCTTAGTTGATGCGATTCAACAGAAAAAACAGCTGATGCTTTCTGAATTTCTATGGAAGCCTTTTCAGGAGTTTTATCAAGAACAGATCTTATTGAATGAACAGCTGTTTTTAACGAGTCTAATTTTGATAACGTGTTCAGAACCTCATTCATTATTTTTTCTTGTTCTTCTAAAAATTTTATAGCCTCTTCTCCACAAGTGAATTCTAGACGATTCACTCCGTCTTGGATTCTTTCGTGTCGAGTTATTTTTATCAAACCTATTTCTTTTGTGTTGGATACATGTGTTCCTCCGCATGCCTCAACATCCAAATCGCCAACACTGACAACTCTTATAGTTTTTCCAGGTGAAGCTCCTCCCTGATAGAGAACAAATCCATAATTTTGCTCTGCTTTGCTTCGTGGCATTGTTTGAACATCAACCTTAAGCTGTTCCTTTACCGATTCGTTTGCCTTCTTTTCAATCAGTTCTATTTCCTTTTCTGTGAACGGAAGATAATGAGTTAAATCTATTCTTGATCTTTCTATGCCTTTTTTTGCTCCAGCCTGCCATACATGCGAGCCTATTATTTTTCTGGCTGCACCGGCAACAATATGAGTTGCACTGTGCATCTTCATTAATTTGTAGCGATTTTCCCAGTTCAAAACGCCATGAACTTTCTCGCCATCCTTTATTGTTTCTTTGGATTTGTGAAGTGTAATATCTCCTAATTTTTGCGTGTCTAAAATCTCTATTTCTTTCTTTCCTGTGATTAGTTTGCCTTTATCGCCAGGCTGGCCTCCTCCTTCAGAATAAAATAACGTCTTATTCAAAGCTATCCAATACCCGTCTCTGTCTTTAAAGGTCTTCATCACCTCTGCATCAAATTCTTTTTTATATGAATCCTGATAGTAAAGTCGTTCTGTGGGCAAAAGTTTTTCTGTATTGAATTTGAATTGCTCTTCTTTTTCTTCTTTCATATGCTTTGATGTTATGGATATATAGAAATCCTCTGGCACTGTGAAATCTATATTTTTTGTTTTAGCAACTTTCTCAACTAGTTCCGGTGTTATGCCGTTTGAAATATAGAGCTGCGTTAAATATTCTTGATCAATTTTTTTATTTTTCTCAAGCTCTTTTTCTATTAAAAATCCTGCTCTTTTCATTGTGCTTGAGTATTTTGTTTTTTCTATATCCAGAATCTTCATTAATGGTTCTAGTCCTTCTCCAATTTCTGGAAACATTCCTTTCAAGTGTTTGACATGTTTCGCTGCTATGTCTCCCATATCAAAATCGAAAGCATATTCGTTTATGAATGACATTGCGCGTCGCAGTATAACTCTTAGATTGTACCCGCCACCAACGTTTGATGGAATACCTCCATCAGATACGGCAAACAACAATGTTTTTGTATGGTCTGCTATAGCATAGAGTGCCTGTATAGGCTCAATAACATGAGTTAAGTCTTTTACTGATATTCCGAGTTTTTTTGCAATGTTTTCCTTGGCTTTCTTTATGTTGTTTACCTCATCATAATTCAACCCGCCAGCAATCGTTGAGTATTTGTTAAAAAGTTCGTTGTCATGAAACCCTGTTTCTTTTTTCATCCATTTTATTACAGAATCAAAAACAACATCATAAGTTGAAGCAGTGCCATTTGAAAACCATACCAACCTTTCATGCCCCCAACCAACATCTATAACCTTTTGCGGCAAACTCTTGTAACTGTTTCCATGTTTAGTGAATTGTGAAAAAACAGAATTAACCAACTCCAAGCCTCTTGACATTGTTTCTAGAGAAGGGCCAAACTGCGAAAAATCCGTCATAGCCCAAACATCTTCTATATAAGTTATCTCTTTTTCAGGTATTCCCATTTCTTTTGTAAGAAAATTAAAGTTCAATTCTATGCATTTATCTTTCCAATAATTACCAAAAGAGTGCTGGCCTGACATTATAAATGATGTGTGATGTCTGCCTGTTACACCAACATTTGGTATGTCATTGAATCTCAAGCACATTTGAGGTATTATTAAAGGGTCTGCAGGATATTCCATCACAACGTTACCATTTTCGATTCGTTGAAAATCCTGTATCGAAGCCATTGTAAAGAACAAGTCAGGACGCCACCTGTCAATTACAGGATACCTTTCTATTGATTTATGCCCATTCTTTTTGAAGAAGTTCTCAAAGAGCTTCCATGTTTCAACATAATCCCATTTTCCTTTTGTTATAGGATTTCCTATAAAACTATAGCTCTCACAAGAAGAGTCTCCGCATGTTTTTCTGTTTGCATCAAGAGTCCAGAAAAATTTACCACAGGAGCAGGATTTACGAACAAACCCTTTCTCTTTAAATGTTTCTACTTGGTACTGATTTTTCCAGTCATCAGAAAACTTCTTTTTCAGCGATTCCTTGGTGAACATAAGTATACATTAGTCGTATTAGATTTAAGTTTTGAAGCATGCTTTTTGCATCTAAAACTAGGCAAATGTTCGGAACCTCGATAAAAATAAAGGAGGTTTATCCGAACAAGCTGCTTAGTCCTGCTGCTGCTTCTTCAGCCCTTTCTTCAGCCTTTTCCTCTTTCTTCTCTTCCTTTGCTTCTGTTACTGGTGCTGCTGCAGGAGCTGCTGCCATAGCTGTTTGCTTTATTGCCTCGTCTATGTTGACATCTGCTAAGCTACTAACTAAAGCTTTTATTTGTCCTGCTTCTACCTTTTCACCAGCTGCTTCCATAACCTTTTTCACACTGGCTTCGTCAACCTTTTTTCCTGCACTGTGCAACAGAAGTGCTGCGTATATCAACTGCATAATGTTCCTCCTATTTTTTATCTTTTTTCTCTTCTTTAGATTCTTCTTTATTATCATCAGTTTTTGATTCTTCCTCGGATTTAGTTTCTTCTTTCAGTTCTTCCTTAGATGCATCCAACTTTACCTTGGATTTAACAGTTTCTGCATGTGCTTTGGCTTTGCTTAAAGTTTTACCAATGGTTTCTTTTGTTGGTATGTTAGCTTCATCTGCGAGAGAAACTGCTTCGCTGTGAGCTTTTGAAAGCAAAAATGGTAAGTTATCCTTTGTTATATATCCTATGCTCATTGAAAGATTGAACGCTTCTGAATGCGCTTTTTGTATATCCTCTAAGTATTTCTCAGAAGGTATGAACAAAACATCCTTTTTGTAAATTATTCCCTTTTCCCATACAACTAAAAGATTAAGACCAATCTCCATTGGCTCTATGCCAAGTTTTGTGAGCATGTCTGCAAGAGACTTGTTTATTTCTTCTCCTGCCTTTACTACAAGAGTATCTTTTTTTACTGCTATTTTTTCTCCTTCAACTGTTGCTGGTATTTTGAGTCTCTGTAATTCTCCTATAACAGGCCCTGGTGCAAGGCTTGTTGGACCAGCTTTTATAACAATATCTTCAGGCGCAATGTCTCCTCCCTTCGCAGCGGCCTTTGTTTTTGATTTAGCAATCACCTTAGCCAATCTGAATGGATCTGATTTTGTAAACAGTAAAGCAGACTCACCTTCAACAAACTCCTCCATTTCAGTCATCTTTTTCTCTTTTAATGCAAGAATTATAATACGCTTTTTAACCATTTTTATGACTGCCTCATCTCGAAGCTTTTTTCTAATTTCATATAATTGTTTTGCAGGCAGTTTGTGCATGTTGAGTATTCCTACAACTGGATATTCACTAAACATTTCTTCAGTCTTCTTCAACATCTCTTTCTTTTTTATCGAAACCATATTTCACCTATTGAATGAGTATCTTGCCTGGCTTGCCCATTGTCAGTTTAATGTAAACGGCTTTTATGTTGTTGGCTCCTTTCGGAAGTTTGCCTTTTACAAAATTAGTTACAGCCTCGGCGTTTGTTGCTGTTTTTTCATCCTCCATTTCTTCATTCCCTAAAGAAACATGAATTACTGGTGTATCTCTCAGTGTGAGTCTTACGTTTTTTCCTAGTGCATTAATAAATGCGTCAATTTTAACGTTCGGTGGTACTGGTCTTGTAACCTTTCCTCTAGGACCTAGTATAGCACCAAAATTCTTTCCTATTATAGGCATGAGAGAAACTTCTCCCAAGAATGTATCATAATCATTTGCTATCTTTTTTATTTTTTTCTTATTTCCTGCCATCTTCTCTATTTCATTTTTCGTTATAACAAGATCGACATGATCCTTGCCATCTTTAGCAAGAACATCTGCAAAAAGAACAATCTTAGCTTTTTTATTACTGGCTTCTGGCAGAGGAAATTCAACATTAAACCTGTTTTCAGGTTTTTTTAGATCTAATCCTTTCATTGCTATAGAAAGATCCCATGATTGAGTAAATTTTCTAGGCTTAGAGGTAGATTTAATCTCTTTAATTTTTTCAAGAAATTGAGCTTTTAATGTCTGTGCCTTTTCCTTTGTTTTTATTATCTTCTCTTCTTTTGCCTCTTTTTCAGCCATCGTATCCTCCTACCGAAGTAGTATAACGGATGTATAACCTCTTTTATGCTGTAGTATATTTAAAGTTTTCGGATTAAATCTAACCGCTCATGGCTTTTTTAAGCTTCTCTTTGAGCTCTTTTTCCTCTTTTGTTGTCATCTTAGACTGTTTTGCCTGAGCCATTATCTGCTGTTCTTGTATCCTTCCCCAGTTATCAACAATTGAATTCTGTATTTGATTTAATTTGTTTTCCAGCTGTATCATTTTCTTTGCCATTCTCTCAAGATTGTCGTTTGTTTTCTTCTTTATCTCTTCTATGTCATTGTTTTTGCCGTCTTTATCTATGCCAGGCCCGTATGTTCTGTCAACAAATGCTGAAATCTCATGAAGTTTTTTATCCACGTTATCCTGTTTCATATGTATTCTTCTGTATTTTTCATCTTCTGCAATCTTTTGAATTCCTAGTATTATCACTATCAGTCCCATGAAAAGTCCCATCAAGAAAGTGTCAAATCTGCTTATCAGAATCAAAATAACTCCTAGAACAATGAAAATTATCCAAAACAATAAATTCCAGTTACCGTAGTGTCTATCCATATAGTAAGAGTAAAAAACTAAACAATTTAAGCCTATGTTATTTTTCTTTCCCAGACTTCTTTTCTTCCTTTTTACCTTCTTTAGGAGATTCGCTCTCTTTTGCTTCTTCTGGAGCTTTGCCTTCAAGTGATTCTCCTTCCTTTGCTGCTGCTTCGGCTTCCTTAGCTGCTTTTGCTTCTGCTACAGCCTTCTTTTCCTCTTCAGTAATAGCTCCCTCTCCTATTGTGATTCCCATGCTTCTGCATGTTCCTTTAACCTGGCTAACAAAAGCCGGATCATCAGAACCAAATTTTATTCTTGCTATCTTTTTTGCTTGTTCCTTTGTAAGATCCCCCACCCTTTCCTTTCCTGTTTCACCAGAACCTTTCTCTATTCCAAGCTCTTTCTTTATTAATCCTGATATTGGAGGTGTACCAACCTCTATTTCAAATTCTTTAGTACTAGTATCGACGATAACCTTAACTGGTATTTTCATGCCTGCCATGTCTTTTGTTTTATTGTTTATTGCATCCACTATTGCTTTTATGTTTGCACCTATTGGTCCAAGAGCCGGACCTAGAGGTGGACCTGCAGATGCCTTTCCCCCATCAATCAAACACGCTACCACTTGTTTGGCCATCTTCATCTCCTTTTGCTGTTTTTTCTGCTGTCTCGCTAGTTTCTCTAATAGTCTCGCTTGGTTTCTCTTCTGTAGTTTCTTGTAATGCTTTCTTTATAATCTTTACGAATTCTGTTGATACTGTTACTGGTATTGGGATGGAAGCTTCTAATAGTTCTATTGTAACTTCTTCCTTTACTTTGTCTATTCTTGTTATTTTCCCCCTTTCTCCTTTGAATGGGCCACCTATAATCTCTACAACATCTCCCATAGAAATAGTAATTCTAGTCTTCTTTGCCTCAAGGAAATGCTGTATTTCTTCTAATTTTACAGGTTTCTCTATTATACCTCTAGCATGCATTAATCCCTGCGTAGCTTTATGGACGTTTCCGGGAGCAGCTTCTATGAAAACATAACCCTTTATCTCTGCCGGATGAAAAACAGATTTCACATCAAGATTTGTGTTCTCGATTTTTTTTATTAATATGTCTATTACGATGTCTTCTCTTCCTGAAGTTGTTCTTATTGTATATATTGCCATATTAGAACCGCCCAATTTAACTTCTATAAAGCAGGTAAAAGAATCACAAATATTAGGAATATCGCAAATCCTATAACGCCAATTAATCCTATACCTAGCGCAGATACCTTGCCCGAATTGATAAATTCATCTTTGGTTGGTTTTCTTGCTATCTGCATTACTCTTATATAATGTCTTAAAGTGTCTTTTAGTGACATAATATCAATCTTGATTTATATATTAATTATAATTTGTTAATATATTGCACTCTATGGCATATTTATAAAGATTTGCTTTAGGTTTAAAATAGACATTATTGATATGATATCAGAAATCGAAGATGTATTAAGAGAATGGGGTCCTCATATAGAGAAAGAAATAGAAAAGGCTATACCAAAGGATGGAATTTTTGGAGTAAACAATGTTGTTTGGTACCATATAGGCACCGGAGGAAAGAGAATTAGACCGGTTTTAGCTGTAATGACTGGAAAGGTGTTAGGGTGTGACATAAATAAGGTATTGCCTTATGCAGCAGCATGTGAAGTACTGCATAATTGGTTATTGGTTCATGATGATATAGAGGATGGTGATACTCACCGAAGAGGAAAACCAACTGTTTGGAAAGAGTTTGGAATTGACCATGCAATAAATGCAGGAGATTACATGTCACAAAAGGTTTACGAGCTTATTCTAAGAAGCCGTGATATAGGAGTGGATGAAACAACAACGATAAAATTATTAGATGAGATGATAAAAACAGCCATAAAAACAGCAGAAGGGCAGGCAATGGAATTTGAATTGAGGAAAAATAACAACCCAACAGAAAAAGAATATTTGGATATGATCACACACAAAACAGCATATTACCTAACTGCTCCGATGGTCGGAGCGGCTGTAATATCAAACTCTCCACAAGAAACAATTGATAAAATAAGAGAATTTGGAATGAAACTGGGACCTGCATTTCAGATATCAGATGATTTACTGGATTTAACTATAGGAAAGGGGAGAGAAGATATAGGTTCTGATATTTGTGAAGGAAAGAGAAGCATGATGGTTGTCCACTGTGCACAGAACTGCTCTGAAGAGGAAAGAAAAAAACTTTTCAACACTCTTAACAAACCAAGAGAACAGACAACTAAAGAAGATGTTTTGTGGGTAAAGGATCTTTTTGAAAAACATGGGTCAATGGATTATTCAAGAGAACTCGCGGAGAAATACATGAAAGACTCAAAAGATACTGTTTCTGATCTTCCAAAGGAATTAAAAAAACTTCTGGAAAATTTTGCCGAATACGTAATCAAGAGAGAACGTTAGCTTTTTAAGCAAGAAATGCATTTCTATTCAGTAGTATCATTGTTTAACGTATTTCCTTGGTTGTAAAACCCTGTACATAACATCATAATTATGTGCGGTTATCATAGAAGACTTAATGCTTTACCTAAGTTTAATTCTGGTGTGATTAACACCTTTCACATACAAACAAATTCTGAAAGGAGTCATATCAATGACAACTCTACGAACATTGCTCTTGCTTCTCGTTGCACTATTCATCATTGGTTGTGGTGGTGGCGGGGGCGAGAATCCTGTTACTCCTCCACCCGACGGAAAAACATGTATTGGTGTTGACCTGCCAGTAGATGCAAACGATTCTACAGTGTTTTTCGGTTCCGGGTCAGCGCCGTTAGGACCGAACGGGTCTTTAAGAGCCAAGCTGAATTCCAACTGCACCCAGGCTGTTTTTGTTTTCAAGGGCGGAAACCTGCTAGGTGCTGCGACTGTCCTGGATACAGCCAACCGTGACACCATAACAATAACTCCGAAAGCGACTGCAGAAACATTTGTTCTTCTCGCTCCACATAACTATAAGGGAACGATTGAGAGGAACAAGAGCGCGATGAATATTATACGCTCGTTATCTACGATATCGGATTTCGAGTCTGCAATCAGAACCAATCTGGAAAACACAGGCACGATTTATGGCGGTAGCGAGCCGAATAATTTATTCAGAGACGAGTTTTCGAATGTTCTTACTGAGCTGTTTTCCAATGAACAGTTCAGGCAGGCAGCTTGGAACATCATTCCAAACAATTTAAGCGGTCTTCAAATCCGGGATGCTGATGAAACCGCTGAATTAAATGATTTTGAGGCAATCAACAGCAGGAGAAGATACGTCGATGTCTATGACGGGGATTCTCTTCTTGTTAGTGTGAAATCAATGGGCTTCAGCAGCCTTTACCAAACAGTTAAAGAATCATTTGATGTTGATGTCGCAGGCAGGGAGAACATCACTCTCACGTCATATGGTCCTGGAGTTGGCAATATTCCGGAACTCGGCACAGAGGAAATTAACAGGCTGGTAACTCCGACGCTTAAGTCAGCGGTTTTTGATGTTGCTCTGCCAACTGTCAGTATCGTGTTTGGCCTCAGTGGAATGGGCAGTGAAAATGCAGCAATTGAGATTGTCACTCGGATGTTGGCAGATGGTGTTTTCATTAATTCTGTGGTTCAAGGTATTTATGAAGAGGATTATTTCAATGTCACTGTCAGCATTGTTTTCAAGACTGTGGATATCCTAATAACAGACGCCCTGGAGAACGGAGTTAACAGCATCTTAATCAGGTATCTGGGAACTGAAACCGCCTTGACTGTGTTTGAATGGGTATTATTGCCTATTAAGGTAATTTCAATGACTCTGAAGGCGATTGATTTGGCTTTGGCTGTTGTGGCCTATACAACCAGCAATGCAGTAGATGAATTCTATCTTGCTGATACAACCCCAACTGACACCGACCCGCCTGTGTGGGATTCAACCGTCGGCATTACCAATGCGATATCTGGTGATGGAAAGGTAACAGTATACTGGGGAACTGCGACAGATGCACAAAATCCCCCTACTCGATATCTGATCTATAAAGATAGTGACAATCATCCTTGGGATCAAACGCCTGCTGTTAAGCATGATATCAATCCGCATATATTCAGCGGCCTCGCCAACGGCCAAGAGTATTTTTTCGGTGTAAGGTGCCAGGATGCTGTAAATAATGTTGACACAAACACTATTGTCATGTCAGCGACACCAGAAGCTGGAAGCGGTGTGCCTGATAATCCTGTGATTGTTGGCTCGGTTGATACCGATTACGCTTGGGATATTGATGTTTTGGGCAACTATGTGTATATTGCTGAACGAAGTTTTGGTTTGAAGGTTATTGATATAACAGATAAAACCAATCCCATCATCGTAGGTTCGGTTGACACAGACAATGCCTGGGATGTCGATGTTTCGGGTAACTATGCGTATGTTGCTGATAAGGGTGAAGGTTTGAGGATTATTGACGTAACTAACAAATCCAATCCTGTTATTGTTGCGTCGGTTGGTGATTCTGTTGCTGAGGGAGTTGATGTTTTAGGTAATTATGCGTATGTCTCTGGTAGTTCGTTAGAAATAATTGATGTAACTAACAAAACCAGTCCTGTTGTTGTAAGTATGCTTGGTGTTGGAATAAATGGGAACAACATTAGAATAGTAGGTAATTATGCGTATGTTACAGATGCTGGAAATGGTTTGAAGGTTATTGATGTATCAGATAAATCCAACCCTACGGTTGTCGGTTCAGTTGATACAGACGATGCCTGGGATGTTGATGTTTCGGGTAATTATGCGTATGTTGGTGATCAAGTAGCTGGCCTAAAAGTTATTGATATATCAAATAAAACCAACCCTACGGTTGTCGGTTCAGTTGATGATATATACGCATTAGGTGTTATCGTTTCTGGTGATTACGTGTATGCTGCATGCACAATTAGTGCCGGATGGTTGGGATATGGATTTCAGATAGTAAACGTAAGTAGTAAATCAAACCCCTCGATGTTTGAACACGCAGATGTAACAGAATGGGCCTGGGATGTTGCTGTCTCAAACAACTATGCATATGTTGCTGATGATGAAGCTGGTTTAACAATATTTAAACTTTGGTAAGGTTCTTTTTCATAATATAAAAAACTGACTCACACCGGGTGCGGGTCGTTCTTTTATTACTGTCAACTAGTGGGGATATAATACATGAATAAAACAGATTTAAGCCATCACAACAAAATTAAAATGTTAGTGTAATAGATATGAGGCTGGAGAAATGAAAAAAATTCATTCTAAGATAATTCCTGCGAAAAGAATTGAAACAGGCATTCCTGGTCTTGATTCTTTAATGGGTGGTGGATTTCTTCCAGGATCAGTTAATCTGATATCAGGTGAAACAGGCACTGGTAAAACTATTTTATGTTCACAGTTTCTTTGGCATGGCCTTCAGAAAGGTGAAACTGGCATATTTGTTTCTTTGGAAGAAGAGCCTGAAGACATAAAAGAAGATGTATCGCAATTCGGATGGGACTTCGATGCTTTTATCAAAAAAGGTATGTTCAATATATTCTATCATGATCCTTCACAGGCAAGCAACATCACGTCAAAGATAATAAACGAAATTGGATCACTCAATGCAAAACGCGTTGTCATAGATTCTACTGCAACTATTGGTCTGGCAATAGAAAATCCCTCGCAGATACGTAAACGCTTGCTGAGCATTGTAAACACTCTCAAAAAGTCTGGCTGTACATCAATAGTTACCTCAGAAATCAACGAAGGTAAAAAAGGCCTTTCTCGCTTTGGTGTAGAAGAGTTTGTTGTTGATGGGGTTATAATCCTTAGCTATACAAGCATAGCCCAAGAAGGGTTTGGTAGCATAGAGGTTAGAAAAATGAGGAGAACTGCCCACCAACACGGTATGTACCCCACAAAAATAGGAAAGGATGGGCTACAAGTAGGAAAAGAGAGTATAATGTTGATGAAATAGGTGATGCTCAATGGTAATGGGTCTTTTAGCAAAACTCTTAGTTACTCGCCAAGTTAAGATGGAAGGCGGTGAAATTTTACTGAAAGACAGACCCATGAACCTTCTTCCTGCTTTTTTTGTTAGCGAATTAATGCAATATTTTATAGAAAAAGACAAACTGGATGAACTGTATTTTTTGTCATGGTACTGGGGTTATGTTTTGGTGTGGCAGGTAAAAAAGATGTTCAATCTCAAAAAACCAGAAGATGTTTATTCTCTCGGTATGGATTTGGGGCAGGCAATGGGAATTGGTTTGTATAAAACTCATGACTATTATCCTGGAAGATATACTCATTTTAAGATACCAAACAACCCCTATCTGAAGTACATAAAAGGAAGGAAGTATAAAAGCCCCATAGACTTCTTTATATCTGGTTCCATGGGCGGGGGAGGATGTCTAGTCCACAGCGCCGTATGTCAAAACATAGAAATAAAATGCAGGGCTATTGGAAACAGTGTATGCGAATTTGTTACAGGCACAGAAAAAGAGTTAAAAGACAGGGGTTTATGGAAAGAAACTGTAAAGAGGTATAATTTAAAAAAATACTATCCTTTACAAAAAGAGATATTTAACATATATAATGATAAAACAGAAGCTCAACTATTAGCAAAGGTTATGAAAAAAATCAGTACTTAATCCTTTCAAGTCTTTTATTGATTTCCTGTTTTTCATTTTCTATCATTTTCTTAAAATTATCTGCCAAATGGGTTTGTTCGTCTAAATTTATTTGTTTGCTATCAGCAACTACCCTTTCTGTTATTGTTCTAAGTATTTCAATGGGATTTCCCTTCTCTATAGACAATGTAACGCCTGTCTCTGTTTCAGCTATTCTATCGCGCTCTATGTCGTCTATATCCTTTTTTATCAGATTAAGTGTTCTGAAATGCCTGCCCAACACAAGCATTCTGCTAACATCGCTTGGGCTTAAAGAAATTTCCAGTAAAGGTAGTTCCACAAAAATATCCATGTCTAGACTTCTACAGGCATAAACCTCTGTAATAAGATCTATTATTTTTTCAGGGTTGTTCTCATTTTTTATCATGTTCTTATAGACTTGTTCTCCGATGGCTATTGATATTATTTTGTTAAAATAGTTTTCAACGCTTTTTCTTTGAGTTTCATCTGATAGTTTAGATGTAAAAACTGCCAGTATCCTTATAATTTCTACAATATACGCTGCGTTTGTGTTTTTGTCTAAATTTTCATCAAGTATATCGTCCAGTATGTTTATTATCGAATCAACAGAGAGTGACAGCTCTACTGCTTCTTGTGGGTACATATCACCCATAACCTGGCCCATGAACAATGTTCTTGTGTATTTTTTTCCAGAAACCCAGTTGTTTATAATTCCTTCCATTGACTGCTCTACTATAGACATAAACACTTCTGTGTTACCGTCTTTCATTTTTATATCGTTTTGTATTATTTCCATTAATGATTTCTTTGTCTGTAAAAGAGTTTCTCTGTACCTACTAGCAATAGCATCTATGTGATTAAGCATAGTTATGCGTTGTTTCCTCTATTTAAATTTGTTGTTTTAACAGATTATTATGGGAAAGATAACGTTTGATCAACTCAAGCCGAACTATAATGTAGTTATAGTCGGGGCAGGAGCAGCCGGATTAATGGCTGCCATTACACTATCAAGAGATTTTAGAGTTCTGGTGATCGAATGCAGATCGCTTCCAAGACAAAAAGCATGCAGCGGAATAATAGTTACGCAAGGATTTGAAATATTCGAAAAATTAAAACCTCCTCCATACGTTTACAGGGAACCAAAAAACATCAACATTACTTATCTCGATTGGGACAACAACAAGGATGTTGCAACTAAGAAGAATTTCTTAAACACAGACAGGAAAACTTTTGATGGGTGGTTGTTTGAACACGCATCTGAATTTGAAAACATTGATATCTGCGACAAAACCAGACTTTTAGATTTCTATTCAGCAGAAGACAATAAAATAGTCACAATTTTGAGATCAGAAAGGGATGAAGTTAAATCATTGGCGACAAGGTATGTTATAGGAGCCGACGGCGCAATGTCAACTATAAGAAAAAGACTGTACAACAAAGAAATTCCTTACTACATAGCTATCCAAGAAACTATAAAATCAAAAATGCTTGATAGAGCTTATTTTATCTTTGACAAAGAAATTACAGACTACTATTGTTGGTTAATACCAAAAGATGGTAAGGTTGAAATAGGAGCTGCTATGGAACCTTACAACGCTAAAGAGAAGTTCGAAAGATTCAAATGCAAAGTTGAAAAGGAGTTTGGAATTGCAGGAAGAGGTTTTTTGGAGTCAGGTATAATACTGCGTCCACGCAATATTAATGATATTTTCTTGGGAGAGAAAAACATTCTGCTAGCAGGCGAAGCTGCTGGGTTAATAACTCCTAGCGGGGCTGAAGGAATTAGCAATGCACTTAGAAGCGGAGAATTCGCCGCGCAAGTAATAAATGACTTGCCTGAAAACGCCTTGCTAAATTACGCAGAAAAATGCAGGGATCTTCTAAAAAGATTCCAGAAGAAATTCATAAAAGCAGATATAATCAAAATACCTGAACATAGATTGGAGTATTTTAGTGAAAACAATAAAAACCCTTTGGTTAAAAAATAGGTATGAGCGGCTACAAACTGAAAATAGGACTTCCACTGGTATCGTTTTTATTGTTATGGATAATGCTAGCTCTCGGTATAACAACTGTTTATTTCACTGTTCTTCTTGGCGTTATTTTGTTCGTCTCAGGAATTCTTTTTTCTGTTCTGCTGTACGAAGCCATGCCACAGGTTTTTATTGAAACCGGCGTTGCTTTCATAGTATTAGGTGCACTGCTAATAGTTTTACCGTTTGCGCCAGAATTGTTTTTATAAAAATGAAAGACCATTATATAATATGGTAAAAATTAAAGACATAATGAAAAAATATGTTATAACAATTGATCCAGAACTCACACTAGGCGACGCTGCAAAGATAATGACCAACAACAGAATTGGTTCTGTTGTAGTTACTAAAAGCGGAAAGCCAGTTGGCATAGTAACTAACGAGGACATTGTTAAAGTAGTAGCAATGGGCAAAGCACCAAAAAACATAAAGATATCAGACATAAAACCTGCTAGAAAACTTATAACAGCAGACCCTGAAGATGACATGCTAAAAGTAACACGCATGATGATACAGAAGAGCATTAAAAGGGTTCCTATTTTAAAAAATGGAAGACTTCAGGGAATAGTATCAGATAAAGAGATTCTTCTAGTATCACCAGAGCTCATAAACATACTATCCGAGAGACTGAAAAACAGAGTGGATCGTGTTGCTAAACCAAATGAAACCATATCAGGTATATGTGAAAAATGCGAAGGTTATTCTGAAGAACTAAAAAATATAGCTGGAAGATGGTTTTGTGAAAGTTGTAGAATTTAATTCTAGTAAGTATACTCGTTAATAACTGTTCCTACAGAATCTGATAGTGTAGCAGTATCTCCGCCATTGTTCCATATGTTTGCTCCACCGTTCCAATATAAGTCTGTTGCTGTATCTTCTATAACAGTATCTACTGCAACGTTATGTACCTTTATGCTTGCTCCGGAAAGCAGTGTAAATGCAGGGAAAATATAATCGTGGTTTGCAGCGTCAACCAACGTCCAGCCCATCATGTCAACATCGTCACCGTTGTTAATTATTTCAACCCATTCAGGAGCATCCCATTGTATGCTAATTATTTCAACAATAATTTCAGTCTCTTCTACAGGCGGCTCCTTTTCTGGTTCTTCTTCAGGAGGTTCTATAGGTGGCTCTTCTTCAGGTGCAATGCAGTCTTCAGGACAAGATTCGTAGGTTTCGTCCTCATCACAAGTTCCGTCACTGCAACATGTATCCATTTCTACATGTTTACATTCTTTAGTTCTCTTTTCACAGATATCTGACGTGCAAGGATTTTCGTCGTCGCAATTGGTTCCGCAAACACATTCTGCCATAGCAAGTTCTAGATGAGCGCACTCAAACCCTGTTTCTTCGCTGCAATAATCTCTAGTGCAGAGATTACCATCATCACAGGAATCAGGACAAGTTGTTGGTTCTTCCAAAATTACCTTTTCTATGCTTTCTTCAGCGTTTTCTGATGTTTCTTCTGCATTCAACGTCGCTGTGTTCAATTCGTCTATTAGCTCTTCAGGAAGATCCTGTGAAACAATTCTAGACGATTCTGTTATATCAACAAAACAACCAGAATAAGTGATACTGAACACAGAAACAACTAAAACGATAATTATCAATAATATATATGACAGCTTCATAAAAAGCAAATTAGAGAAAAATAATTTAAATCGACATAAAACACATTACATTTAGTTTACTTATGTCGTACATGGGCCCGTAGCTCAGTTGGATAGAGCACTTGCCTCCTAACAACCCTTTGGAAAAGGTTTGATTCAAAACCTAAAAACATGAGGGGAAAGCAAGGGGTCGTGCGTTCGAATCGCACCGGGTCCGCTAAAACAATAAACTTATAATGTTTAAAACAAAATAAACTGTATCAAATTGGCATGTTGGATTTTTATGACAAGAATTATATGCGTCGCTTCTGGGAAGGGTGGTGTAGGAAAAACCACGGTTGTAGCTAATATTGCGACTGCGCTTACAGAACTTGAACAATCTGTTGTTGTAATAGACAGCAACATGCACACTTCTAATCTAGGTTTGCATTTAGGAATACCGCTTTACCCAATAACGCTTCAAGATGTTTTGAAAGGCAAGGCAAAAATAAGAGATGCTCTTTACCACCATCCAAACGGATTCCGCGTTATACCGGCTGACATTTCGTTAGCAAAGAGGATGACTGTAAAACCAAAACAGCTGATGAGTGTTATTTACAAACTAATAGGAGATGCTGATTTCATAATAATAGATGCTATGGCGGGTCTTGGTCAAGAAGCATTATCAGCAATAGAGGTTGCAGACGAAATGATAACAGTAACGAATCCTGAGCTTCCGGCTCTTACAGACGCTTTCAAACTGAACAAGGTTGCAGAAGAAGTTGATACATATAACATTGGTGTTGTTGTAAACAGGGTAAAAAGAGAAGCACATGAATTCTCAAGGGAGGGCGTAAAAGAATTTTTGAATCTTCCTATTATTGGAACTGTTCATGAAGACAGCAATGTTAGAAAAGCCATAGGAAACAAGGAGCCTGTTGTTAGTTACAGGCCTGGCAGTAGATCCTCAAGAGAATTCAGAGCCATAGCAGAGACTCTTATAACAGGAGAGTACCAGAGACCTCGTTACAATTTTAAACAGAAAATGTCCAACTGGTTTAAGTAATTATTTTTTCAAAGAACTAAAAACTATATCCAGATCTAATTCTAATGCTGTTATAGGTGTTTTAAGATCAAAATTCTCAAGAACACTTGGATTAATTTCACCAAAATATCCTATTTTTTTGCTTCCTAAAGAAACAGTTCCTGATCTTCCTTTAATGAAGAAAGGGCTGTCTTGGTTGTTTAATGTTATTCTAATACCAAGATTCAAAGCAATACTGTTAACTAGTGATATTATTTCTGATAGGTTAGCATTAGCATGTGAAATAACAGCGCAGAGTTTTCTGCTGTTTCTTGTTTTTGTTTCTAAGCTGTTATCAAGAACCACTGCATCACCAACCTCGAAGATTTTTTGCGGATATCCCCTGTGTTTGTTTAAAGCCAGATTTTCCATAAGAGTTGATAAAAGGGATGTTCTGCAGATGCTATATTCGCTAGATATAGGATTCTTTATTTCTGCAAAGTCTTTTGGAGGAGTATTCATTTTTTTAAAATGTCTCTCTTCAGAAGTTAGCGTGAAGTTAATAACTTCCTGCATGCCCAGACCCACCATTAACAACTTAACTTTATCAGAAAACTCTTCAAGAGGATGCTGACTACCTATGAAAGGAAGCATTGGAAATTCTGTTATGAAATTATTATAACCATAAGCTATTGCAATATCTTCAACGACATCTATAGGATGCAGTATATCTGATCTGTAAGCTGGTATTGACAATTTTCTATTTTTTATATCAAATCCATAGTTCATTCTCTCTAACAGCTCTTTGATTTTATTGTTGTCTTCGTTTAATCCCAGAGTACTTCTAGCATAATCTAAATCAAAATTTATTATTTTTGGTTTAAGGTTTGGTGTTGTCTTTTTATCAACATTTACACCTTCTATTGTTCCGCCTCTGTCTGCAAGAGCTGTAACAAGAATGTTCAAGGAGTCATTTACTCTCTTTTCATCTGTTCCTGTTATGTCAATGAATATGTCTTTTGTTCCTTCTTTCACCTGTGTAATTGCTGCATTGGTTATTGGCGGAAATGAAACAGCTTTGCCTTTCTTATCAACTATTAAAGGATATTTTTCATGACCAGATATTATATGACCATACTCTTTTCCTTTAGGATGGTTTTGCAGTATTTCTTCCATTGTCATCTCTTTTGAGTACCCTAAAGGCACAAACTTTGTTTTTGGATCAACATCCTTGTAAGTAAAATTTGGCTTTACGTCAGTGATATCATGAACTCCTATGGAAGATTTTTCTCTGTCTCTTCCTATTGTTTTGTCAACAAGTTCTTCTAGCTGCATAAATGATTTTATGAATTCGTCTGTGAAGTTCAGTCCTTTAACAACCGCACAAACTATATACGGTCTAACTTCTGATTTTGATTTAAGTTCTATTTTTGGTTTGGCGACAATGTAATTAGGCAATCCTTTTGTTTTCAATAACCATGATTTAATTTGTCGTGCTATGCCCTCAATGGAGAACATGTCTGGTCTGTCAGGCGTTACTTCAGCCTTTATTTCGTCTAATCCAATTTCTTCTACTTCAACCTTGTTCAAAAAAAGAACCTCTTCTAGTTCTTCGTCTGCCATATCTCCAACCATTCTCTTAAGGTCTGTTTTATCCAAAGTTATTGTGGGCACTATATCACCTTGCTCGTTCTGAGTAATTCTAGATCAGAACTGAACAGCTGTCTTATATCATTTATGCCTAGGTTTATCATCGCTAATCTGTCTATGCCAAGTCCCCACGCGAGTACTGGGCATTCAACTCCTAATGGTTTTGTTACCTCTGGTCTGAACATTCCAGCGCCGCCAAGCTCTATCCAACCTAGTTTTGGATGATTTCCGAACATTTCAACACTAGGTTCTGTGAAAGGGAAGTATCCTGGTTTGAATCTTACTTTATCTATGCCAACCATTGATGCAAATTTTTCAAGGTAGCCTAACAGGTGTTTAAAGGTCAGCTTTTCTGCTATAACAATACCTTCACAATGATTAAATTCTATGAGATGCTTTGCATCCAAAACATCTGGTCTGAAGTTTCTGCTTATAGTGAAGAATTTTTCCGGTGGTTTTATGCCAGACGCCAATGTTCTTGCAGAAACTGCTGTTGTCTGTGACCTCAAAACAAGATCTGTTGCCTTGTTTTTGTTCCAGTTGCCCCAACCACTTGAGCCTGTTATCCAGCCATTTTTGTGAACCATTTCTACTCTTTTAGTTACTCTTTCATTGTTCAGGACTCCTTTTGATGGGGTTTTCATTTCATAAATATCATGTATGCCTCTAGCTGGATGATCCTGAGGCATGAACAATGCATCGAAATTCCAGAAAGCCAATTCAACAAACGGTCCTCTCATTTCCTGAAATCCAAGTGTTATCAGTTTTTTCTTCATGTCATTTAAGAAAACAGTGTATGGGTGCAGTTTTGCAGGATATATTTTAGGTACAGGTGTATTAACATCATACGCTCTGAAATTTTTCTTTTTCCAATCACCTGTTTTAATGTCATCCATTGTTAAAAGGTTCGTCTCGTCTCCTGTATCAGAAACATAGGGGAGTATTTCTTTTCCCTTTTTTGTGAGTTCATAGGTTTTTGTTTTAATTTCCTTAATTTTTGCCAGTTTTCTTTTTTCCAAGTCTTTGAAATCAGAGTCTTTGCCTTCACCTGTCTTCATTACTTTTTCTATACTCGTTTCTTCTCCAAGAGCTTTTTTACCTTCTTGTGTAATATGAAGTTTGCCTTTAGTGAATATCACCCATCCCATCCTCTTTGCCCACGCTAGTGCTATATTAAAATTAGGTATGCTTTTCAGCTCTGTGATTGCAATTGGTTTTTTATAAATCTTTTCCAAGAGCTTCTTTTCCGGCAGTCCTTCTTTAAGGTATTTTTTACCTTCTGCTGTTAGCTCAAGTTTTTTCTTTACGCTCTGCTCGTGTTTTGTTAGCCCCTTAACCTCTGTCCAATGAGCTGTTTTATGCAGTGATTTTTCAGCTAATTTTGATTCTTTGGCTATTGTTTTCACATCAGCTTTTGAAAGTTTTTTCAGTACCAGAAGTATTTTCTTTTCATGTGGATGGAGTTTTTTAACCAATTCTTTTGACATTGACTGCACCTGTTTTTCTATATACTATTTTAAATTGGTTTATGATGATATATTATTATACGATTTAGACCAAAACTAATTTATTTTAGATCGTTTATAGTATGTTAAACATGAATTGGAGAAATTTTATCTATAACAGTATAATGGCCAGTCTGCCAAAAAACATAGTGCAGTTTTTTGTTGGGTTTATACTATTTGCAATGATATTTAATCAAGCTGATTTTGCTCTAATGCTTATGGGTTTAGCTGGTTTCGTTCTCTCATATTCATCAATCTACTTACTAAACGACATAAAAGACGTTGAAGAAGACAAGCAAGACCCAATGAAAATACAATGGAAAATGATAGCAAACGGAACCCTGAGTGCTAGAAAAGCCATCTACCTGTATATTTTGCTAATAGTTTCTGGTTTATTTGTCTCTCTTATGGTTAGTGTTTGGTTCGCTGTGATAATGGTTTTACTGATTATAATAAACTTGATATACTCCATGTTTAAGCTGAAGAAGTGGATGCCTATTGCATCAATATTCTTATTGGCCATGCAGTTCCTGAAATTTTCTTCTGGTTGGTTTGTAATGACATCATCTCTTTCGTTATTCCCGTTCTGGTTGGTGATGACGCTTGCACTGGCCTACACAGCTATTTTCGTTGGTTACAAAGCAAAGTTTAAACGAGAACAAATGAAAAAACAAAAGAAACTTTTTGTCGTGCTGGCCTTGCTATTATTAGCCTCATTTGTACTCTCAATCATCGTTCATAGCTTCCCTTTAAGCATGTTAATGTTACTTGGTTTGTGCATAGTGTGGATTATCTTTTCAAGAATAGTTAAGATAAAGCACTATACAAGAAAAACAATGCTGCTATTCTACATATCAATTCTGCCAATGATAGTATTGTCTTTCCTTGTGCTGGCTATACCCATTACAGCAGAAATAAATGAAAATATTAACAATTTGATAGATGGTTATAAAGATTCTATTTCAGAAGCTGTTCCGTGGTTAACAGGACCTATAAAGAGTATAGGAATTCCATTCACAAGATTTAGTGATTTGAATGAAATCTTAGATTTTAGCCATCTTTCTTAGTTTTCTTTTCAGTTTTTTCTTAAACTTTGTCATTCCTAGCATCACATTATATATTATACTGGCTTTTTTTGTTTTCATCACAACATTTCCTGATTTTATTGCTTCCAAAACACTCTTTTCATTAAATTTAGAAAATACAGTATTAGTTGTGTTGCCTATTTCTTTGTGATGATGACTGTCACTACCAACCACCATTGGTATTTTATTTTTTTCTGCAAAAAATTTAGCTTTTTCATTGAACTTGTCAAACCTTACATGAGAATTAAAAACTTCTATAGCATCGATGTATGGAATTATCTCTTCTAATCGCTCTCCAGCACCATGCCTTAACTTATCAAACGGATGAGGGGTTACTATAAAGCCTCCTTTCTCTTTTGCTAATTTGCATGTTTCTATGAGGTCTTTCTTGTTTGGAAGTGTTTCTTCAAGTCCATAAATTATAATTTCCCCATCATTTGTCCTAATCTCCTGTCCCAGTAAAACAATTATGTCTTCAGGAGCCATTTTCTTAACTTCTTTTGCTCCCTCAACAGTATCATGATCTGTTATTCCAAGAACGTTTACGCCCATCTCTTTTGCTCTCTTTATTATTTTGTTTGGATGGGTGTTTGAATCGCTAGAGTGATGTGTGTGTATATGCAAGTCCATTACGAGCTTTCTTTCTGTCATAATCCTTTTTAAACATTTCCAGTATAAAAGGGTTATGGAAAATTTGAAGGGCAAGTGTGAAGTTCTTTCCTGGGAACGCTTTCATGAAGCTTCAGTGAAGCTTGGCGATATTATAAAAAAATCAGAATTTCAACCAGACATAATTATAGGCCTTGCTAGAGGTGGTTGGGTGCCTGCAAGGAACATTTGCGATTTTCTTGGAGTAAAGGACTTGATATCAATAAAAATGGAGCATTGGGGAGACACTGCATCAAAGGATGGCGAAGCTGTAATGAAATATCCTGTAAAAGTTGATCTTACAGACAAGAATGTTTTAATTGTTGATGACGTCACAGACAGCGGTGAAAGTCTTCATGTTTCAAAGGAGTATGTTAAAACGCTAAACCCAGCAAAAGTTAAAACAGCAACAGTTTGGTGTTTTGATACAACACCAAAAGAAAAATTATCCGATTTTTATGTTGAAATACTTCCATGGAGGTGGATAATATTTCCATGGAACTACACGGAAGATGTTATCAATCTCATGAAGAAAATGGTTGTACATTATGAAAAGATGCATCATGATGATATTCATAAAGGAATGCATGCTCATTTTGATATAAAATTAGACAAAGACGTCGTTAGTGAAATGCTAAAAGAAGCAGAGCGCAGAAACAAACTGAAAAAACATGATGACGAATACTGGAGAAAGATTTAAGATAAGTTGACATAATACTTATTATGAAACTTGATGATCTTCTTGATGTTGCAAAACGAAGGGGTTTCTTCTGGCAAAGTGCGGCTATACATGGCGCAATGTCTGGATTTTATGATTATGCGCACTTAGGCACGGCACTAAAACACAGATGGGAAAATGAATGGAGAAAATTCTTCTTGTCTTTAAATGATAACTTCTGGGAGATAGAGCCAAGTGTAATTTTGCCTGAGAATGTTTTCAAGGCATCTGGACATCTTGATTCTTTCGTGGACCCAATTGCAAAATGCGGCAAGTGTGATTACACTGAAAGAGCAGACCATCTCCTGGAAAGAGAACTTAAAGACGACACGTTTGAAGGACTTTCCACAGAAGACATGATGAAGATTATAGAGAAACACAAACTACTTTGTCCAAAATGTAAAGGAAATTTCAAAGAAGTTGGCGAACTAAACATGATGTTTCCGTTAACAGTTGGAACTGGCTCTGATGCTAGAACAGCATATCTGACTCCTGAAACTGCTCAGGGTGTTTATGTTAATTTCAAGCAGGAGTTTGAAACGTTGAGAAGAAAAATTCCTATGGGGCTTGCTGTGATTGGTAAAGCATACAGAAATGAAATTTCACCAAGAAATGCTATAATAAGAATGAGGGAATTCAAACAAGCAGAATTGCAGATTTTTTTTGATCCTATAGATATGGACAAGCACGACGACTTTGGATCTGTTTCAAATTACAAACTAAGAGTGTTTCCAGTGAAAAACAGGAAAACTAAAAAAGTAAAGGAAGTTGCGTGTAAGGATATGAAGCTTCCAAAATTCTATGTATACCACATGGCTATGATGCAAAAATTTTATCTGGATGTCATGAAAGTGCCTAAAGATAAATTTAGGTTCAAGGAGCTCTCTGATGAGGAAAAAGCCTTCTACAACAAATATCACTGGGACGCAGAAGTAAAACTTGACAGTCTTAGTGGTTTCAAAGAACTTGCAGGATGCCATTACAGAACTGACCATGATCTCAAAGGACATGAAAAAATCTCTGGAGAAAAGATGATGGTAAACGTGGATGGAAGAGTGTTTATTCCCCATGTTTTAGAGCTTAGCTTCGGTGTGGATAGAAACGTGTATGCAATAATGGAATTAGCGTACAAAAGGGACAAAGAGCGGCTCTATTTCAGTTTCCCAAGGAAAATTTGTCCGTTTGATGTTGGTGTATTCCCCTTGGTGAACAAAGATAAAATACCCCAGAAAGCTAAGTTGGTTCAGGAGACCCTCAAGTCTGCAGGGTTTAAGACGTTCTACGATAGTTCTGGCTCCATAGGTCGGCGCTACAGACGCATAGACGAGGTAGGAATTTCTGCGGGAATCACAGTAGATTATGACAGTCTCAAAAAGAATGATGTTACGCTTAGAGATAGAGATTCCATGAAGCAAATAAGAGTGAAGATAAAGGATTTGCCTTTGGTTTTGAATAGTTTTGTAAATGGATCTAAACTAGAAAAATTAGGCAAATTAATTAAATAATTGATCCGCCAAGAAATCTGTGCTGCGCCCAGAACTAATGCTACTAAAATAGGTATGTTAAAACTATTGCTGCGCCCAGAACTAATGCTACTAAAATAGGTATTAAGATTGCAACCACAACGGTGAGTGCTGCCTTGTCGCCTTTCATTCCATGAAGTGCTTTCAAGCCAAGGAACTGCAGGAACAATGACCATATACCGAATACCATGCCAATTATTGGCAGTCCACCGAAAACATTAGGCGTCTGTGCATAAAATACTGTTTTAATGGTTTGTTTTAATCCTTTCTTAGCTCCAAACAGGTATGCAAACAAATGTATCCACAAACCGCCTAGTAATGAAAAGATTATTGATCCCACATAACTCCAAACGAATATGAATACAGGATTATATAATAATTCCATTCCTGGTGTTTTATATACTTCTGGTACTGAAAAAAGTGGTGTTATTGTGAATGACCACACAGCGGCCAATATTGATGATATAAAGAACAGTATAAGAGCATACTTGAAAGCATCTCCAAGAGTAGTGTTTTTTTCCTTTGCGAATGTTTTTGTTGGTTCGACTAAAAACCCTTTAAACTTTTTAAAGAAATCCTTGCAGATTTTCATGATTATAGTTTGGTTTGGTTGTTTAAATATTATTTAGATTTCTTCAATTTTAGTATGGCTTCGGCCATATCGCCTGTTTCTTTTATGGCTTTTTTGGCATCCTCTTCGCTCACGCCTGCTTGTTCCATTATCATTTCAATATCTTCTTTGGAAAACTTCTCTCTAGAGCGTTCTGACACATCACCCGATACCTGAAACGTGTCCTGTCCCATCATGTTTACACGAGCAACCTGCGGATTAGAAATAACTATATCATTGTTGCTGGTTTTTATTATAACTTCTTCTGCATCAATAGGTTCTGATTGTATGCCCATTCTTTTGGCCATCTTCTCTAACTGTTTAGGATTTATCTTCATAAAATCTCCTTATAGTTTTGTATTTATGAAACTATGCTTTCCATTCTATATTATCTTTACTCGAAGTGCTTTTATGTGTTATCAACTATAATATTATTGGACGCATACAACATATTGTGTTATGGTGTTTTCTATGTTAGAGTTTCAGTTACTAGATGTAGACTATGTAATCGTGAACGAAAAACCAATAATAAGAATGTTTGGTAAAACTGCTTCTGGTGAAAGCGTGTGCGGTTTTCATGAAGGGTTTTCTCCATATTTCTACACAGAAGGAGAAGAGGCTAAAAATCTTCTAAAAAAAGAACCCGTGGTTGTGAGCATAAAGGAGGTTGAAAGGATACCTGTTAATGGTTATATGGACAAGAAGAAAGTTTTGAAGGTTGTTCTTCAAAACCCATCAAAAACCCCTGAGATAAGAGAAAGGCTGCACGCAGCTGGCATAAAAACATATGAAGCAGACATACTGTTTAAGTATAGATTCATGGCTGATAACAATATTGCTGGTCATGACTGGATTAAAGTTATTGAAGGCAACATGACTAACACTAGTACTGTTAACACTCGCCTAAAGATTGATATAAAAAAGTTTAAGGTTTTTAAAAAAGAGGAGGATACTCCGTTAAAATATCTGGCTTTTGATATAGAATGCGTTCCTATACGATCAGGAACGATGCCCGAAGCAAAAAAGGATCCTGTTATAATGATATCTCTTGTTTTTAGTAGTCCATATAAAGGTAAAAACGCCATGGTGCTAAGCAACCGTTTAGGGAACGGAGCAACTTATTTTGAAACAGAAAAAGAAATGCTTAAGGAGTTTTTGAGCATAGTAGATACTTTTGATCCTGATATACTAACAGGTTATAATCTAAATGATTTTGATATACCATATATGTTGGAAAGGATGAGAGTTCATCATATAAAACCGTTGTTTGGAAGGTGCAATCAAAAACCAACAATGGCCAGAAAAATAATGAGCAGACATAAGATATCAGTTGTCGGTCGAATTATAGTGGATAGTTTTGAATTGATAAAAAAGGATTTTTCTCTAACCAGATACGGGCTTGATTTTGTTGCCAACGCCTTGTTAGGTGAAAAAAAAGAGGATGTTAAAAAATCAGAAATAGAGAAGCTCTGGAAAGGTTCGCAACAAGATTTTGATAGATTAGTGAAATACTCTGAAAAGGATTCTATTCTAGCTCTAAATCTTGTATTAAAACTGAATCTTATTGATAAATACCTGGCTCTTGCAAGAGTATCGGGGGTTTTATTGCAAGATTCCCTTAACAGTGGAGAAACGGTTCGCATAGAAAATTTTTTGCTGCGTGAGTTCAACAAACAGGGGTTTATTTACTCACAAAAACCAAACCAAACAGAAGTTGATAAAAGAGAACAACAAAGAAGAGTTGAACTGAAAGGTGGGTTTGTTATAGAACCTGTGAAAGATCTTCATTCTTCTGTTTTTGTTTTGGATTTTAAATCAATGTATCCGTCTATAATAATATCTTTCAATATATGCCCAACAACTATTCTTCCTGATAACATCGAGATGAAAAACGCTATCAAAACCATTACAGGCAGCAGATTTGTTCCACCAGAGGTGAGAAAGGGTATACTACCAAAAATTCTCGAAGAGCTTATGGTAAAGAGGCAGGTTGCTAAAAAGAAAATGAGTTCTGCTACTGATAAAGAAAAAAAGAGGGTGTTATTTGCAAAACAATGGGCACTGAAAATAATGGCAAATGCTATTTATGGTCATACTGGTTATCCTAGAGCTAAGATATACAATCTTGATATAGCGAATACTATAACAGCGTGCGGAAGAGATACTATACACAAAACACAGGAGATTATAGAAAATAAATACAAACTTCAGGTTGTTTATGGTGACACAGATTCTGTTATGGTTAAAGTCGATACCGAAGATATGGAAGAAATAAAGAGGATAGGAAATCAGATATCAGATGATATAACTAAAACTCTGCCTGGCGTTATTGAATTAGAGTTCGAAAAGATATTCAAACGTTTTCTTCCCCTTGCTAAAAAACGTTATATGGCATGGAAATTTGAGCTTATCAATGGTGAATGGAAGGATAAATTAGAGATGAAAGGCATAGAAACTGTTAGAAGAGATTGGTGCATGCTGGTTTCAGAAACAACCGGTACTATAATAGAAATAATATTGAAGAGGGCTGACATAAAGGAAGCAGTTGATTATTTTAGAAACACTGTTCAAGAATTGGTTAAAGGTAATGTGGATATAAGCAAACTCATAATAACAAAAACCATGACCAGACAGCCTGAAAATTATGAAGGTATTCAACCACATATAGAACTTGTTAAAAAAATACGCGCAAGAAATCCTGCAGAATCTCCTGGTATTGGTGATAGGGTTGGTTATGTTATAGTAAAGGGTATCGGACTGCTATCAAAAAGGGCTGAGGACCCTGATTACATTAAAGAGAAGGGCCTTCAGATAGATTCTCAATATTATATAGAAAATCAATTGCTTCCGCCACTTGAAAGAATTTTTAATGTTTTAAGAGTCTCAAAATCAGAATTGTTTGGAAGGGGCAAACAAACATCTCTTTTTGATATAGCAAAATTTAATGGAAACGATTTTGTTAAAATAAAACCGCCCAAACAGCTACAAGAAATTAGTTTAGATTTGGTTGATGGCTTCATATGTAAAATATGCAACAAGTCGTATGAAATACCTCCTCTTATAGGCACGTGTACGTGCGGGGGTGAGGTTTTATTATCTTCACCGCAAGGGCCTGTTGGGAGAGCTATTGTCGGTTAAGATAATTTCTTATTCTGCCAACACCTTCTAAAATATTCTCTTCTGAAGTTGCATATGAAAATCTTATAAATTCGTTTTCTTCGTTCGGTCCCTTGGAACCAAAATGTTCTCTTGCTAGAACAGAGACTCCTGCTTCGTAAAGAAGTTTTTTTCGTAAATCTGATGCATCTTCAAAGGGATTTCCTTCTCCACACAGCTCTGTCACATCAGGAAAAACATAAAAAGCTCCATCAGGCTCTGGACAAAATATTCCGTCAATTTTATTAAGCTCGCTCACTATCAAATCTCTTCTTTTTCTAAATTTGTCAACCATACTATAAACGCATGACTGATCGCCTTTCATCGCAGCAATCCCTGCTTTTTGTATAAAACCAGGAACACATGCAGACGTGTTAACCATCCACTCAGAAATAGCATCTGTGTATTTGGGTGATGCAACACCAAAACCAAATCTCCAACCGGTCATAGCATACGCCTTTGAGTGACAGTCTACTAGTATCGTTCTTTCTAGCATGCCAGAAAACTGTAAAACTGATTCAAAACCATCTCTGTAAATAATTCTACTATAAACTTCATCAGACATAACCAAGGAATTGTGTTTTTGTGATAACCCTGCTATTTCCTCAAGATCATCTTTTTCAATAATCTCTCCAGTTGGGTTATGTGGTGAGTTTAATATTATCATCCTAGTTTTGTTGTTTATTCTTTTTTTCAGTTCTTCAACACTGTTGTAAGGAATTCCTCTTCCTTCTGCTGCGTTAATTGCTGATATGTAAATGGGGTAACCAGGATTAGGGTAAAGAACTTCTTCTCCCTTACCAATAGTTGAAAAAATTCCAAAAAATATTACAGGTTTGCCTCCGGGGGTAATCACAACATTTTCAGGTCCTATATCACCATCAACCTTCCTATATTTTGGTATAAACTCTGCGACAGCCTCTCGACATTCCATAATACCATGGGAGGGAGTATATCCAGTATCACCGTTGTATAAAGATTCAATCGCAGCATCTATGATGTGTTCAGGTGTATTAAAATCTGGTTGTCCTATATGCATTTCTATTATGTCTTTGCCTTGTAATTTAAGCTTTTCAACTTCTCTACTAACTTCAAAAGCAGTTTCTCCACCAAGCCTGTGCATTATAGGAGCTAGTGTGTTTTTGTTGTTTGCGTTAAAAACTTTTTCAGTTTTTTTATAATCAAGTTTTTTAACCTCCATATATAACGGAATATCTGTGTATTTTATATTATTTTCACATATTCATTATATTCACATACCATCAACACTATGAAATATATTCAATTTGTGAGCAAATCCACATTAACTTGACAATTTCACACCCCTTCATTTCATGTGGAGACTATTTTATGTGTATTTCACGTTTAAACTGGTTCCATGTGAAATAAGGGGGTTTCCATATGAAACAGTGGGGTGAGCTCAAAAAATCCCTAAAAGTTGCCTTTTTCACATCTTTCACAAAGTGTTCATAAACAAGGATTTCTCGGTAACATCACGCGATATTATGGTAATATGAACTTCATAGGCCTAGTAGTGATGATATTATATAACTATACCCAGAAAAATACAATATTGTTGGTAATATAAGGAATCCCATGAGATGGGTTCTCTTTATTCCAATTATAATCGTGAATAGCCCTATGAATGTTCCTGTTATAGCTATTAACACTCCGATAGGGCCTGTGAAGATTAAAACCAATAACACAAGCCCTGTTATTATTGCTAAAGTAAGTTTGTTATAGTTTATGTTTACCATTCTCTTAACTAAAAATTTACCTATCTTAAGTGTTATTATAACAGAAATGAAACATGTTGTAGCCGCAACCACCATGAGCACAATCATATCATTGATTATAAGAGTATCTGTTATTTGTGAAATTGTCCACACAGCACCTGAACGCGTTTTTCCAATTGTGTAAAATACTACCAGTGTGAATATTATGTTTGCTGTGTTTATACCACCTAACGCAATAAGGAAATCCTTTATTTCTGTTTTAAGTGTCTGCGCTGCAATAATACCTGCCTGTGCAGCTCCTATTCCTGGTAATAATCCTGCTAGCATACCAGCTAGCCAACCAGTGACAATTCCTTTACCCCCCCCCCCAGTGACATTCACAACATCAGTCTGTGGAGGTATCGTTGTTTTATTGTAAAAACTAACAACTAGTGTGCTAAAAGCGAAAAGTCCTGTGAAGGCGGGAAATAATGAAAAACTTGAAGGAAAGGAGTTGATGGTTATCAAACCAAAAACACCAACTAAAAGAAATGCTAAAAGCGCATAGATTTTATCTTTACCGGTTTCTGTAAAAATCATCCATGCAACAATTATCAGGAGTATAACATGAATAGAACTGTATATGAAATCATATATGAAAGGTATAAGATATAGAAGAAGTGGCAGCGTTAATATTGTTAGCAAAACAACGCCAAACCCGCCAAGAGTTGTTAAAAACAACGCTTCATATCCTCTTCCCTCCATAAGAAATTTATGCCCTGGTAAAACCGAGAGTGCTGAATCTGGTTCAGGTGCTCCAAAGAGTATTGAGGGTAAAAAATCAGTGAACGTGTTTGAAACTGCAAGAGATACAATAAAAACCAAAACAGGCAGCAAACCAAAACTTAAAAGAACCGTAGATAGTGAAAGAGATATTATGAAAACTGTGTTTGGATGCACTCCTGGAATTAACCCCGTAATGACTCCAACACCTATTCCTAGGAGCATAAACCCTATCAACAACAAGAACATAATTTGGTTTTGATAGTAAACAATTAATTCATGAACTCTACTTTTTTGGTTGATAGATCAATATTAGCTGATCTGTTTCCTGTAGAAACTATAGTAACGCCTTTGTAATTTTTAACATATTCTTCTTCACCAACTAGCCAAAGAATGTCTGGTATCGGGTCAATTATGAATATATCTTCGTCGTATTTAATTTCATTTCTACTTGGAGAAAGATGTCTCTTCTTAAGAAATTCCACGGCAACGTCCTGCATAATTGGCTTTTCTGGCTTGAAAACTAAAATAACAATTTCGCTACTATTCCTTTTTATTTTGATTTTAGCTGGAACTACTACTGATTTTGTTGTAGAGTTTATAGATATGCTCCAGTCATCCTTGTTTTTTAATAATGATATTTCTGTGTCTACTATGTTTGGTTTATGTGTTAGTGGTATATCAGGATATACTACTTCCTTTACTAAAAACTTTCCTTCTCTAGATGTGCCAATAATGCATATAACATCGCCTATCAACAAATCGTTGTTAGTAATAATCTCTAAACTGCCTGTTTGATCTTCCATAATAAAACCATTCTGTGTTCTTTCCTTAATCATTCCTATTATGTTTGAGGTTGATGTCAATTCTTTTGCTTTGTTTATTGAAACTGCATTCAATTTCCTAATTAAAAGGTCTCTAATTCCGCTGTATTTTTTATTATAGTAGTTGATGAAGTCTTTTGGTTCCATTTTGGTTTTTTTATTAAAGGGTTTTATGTCAAAAATAATAGCGGTATCTTCTTTCTCTATGTTGGTTTCTGGTTGCTTTTTAATAGAATGCTCTGATTTGTTTTTATGGGTTTCAAGCATTTTCAAATAATTAGACTCGTTTATATTTTCAAGCTCTTTTGGCTGCAAAAGAACCCCATTTTCCATAAATATTTTAACTATTTCTTTCTTTTCCAAATAATCACCTAATCGCTAAATCATCACAACCGCATTGAAAAGTTACTGTTTAATGTTTGCCTTATTTTTTTCATGGTTGCTTCGGGAAGCTGCATGTTTATTTCTCGCGTTCTGCCATATCTACCTTTTGAAATTACTCTCGCGTTTATAACACCCAGCATATCGAGTTCTCCTATAAGATCTGTTATTCTTCTTTGTGTTAATTCCTTTAAACCGGCTTCAGGAACAATCTTCTCATAAATAGAAAAAATATCCCCTGTTTGTATGTTTTTTTGACCAGAATCCATTAAATTTATGATTGATGCGAGAACAGCTTGACTTTGTTTTGGTTGGGTTTTTACTATCTCTACTATTCTGTCTGAATCTAGTTTGTGTTCGGCTTTATCAACATCTTCTATTTTTACTTGGTTTGCATTTCTTCTTTCAGATATTTCCACTGCCATTCTTAGTAAGTCTAGCGCTCTTCTAGCATCACCGTGTTCTTGTGCAGCAAGAGCAGAGCACTTTTCTATAACGCCAGGCCCTATAGCTCCTGATTTAAATGCAAGATTAGCCCGCTGTATTAAAATGTCCTGCAGTTGTGACGCATTATATGGCGGGAAAATTATTTCCTCTTCAGATAATGAAGAACGAACACGAGGGTCCATGGTATCTGTAAAGGATATATCATTAGAAATTCCTATAATTGATAGTTGTGTGTTCACTAGTTCCTGATTTATCCTCGTAAGATTGTAAAGTATATCATCACCTGTCTTTTTCACTAACGTGTCTATTTCATCAAGAACCAGTATAACGTTTTGTTTTTTTGAGTCTATTAATTCAAAAAACCTCCTATATACTTGATCTGTTGGAAGTCCTGTAGAAGGAATTTCCTCACCAAGGTTTCTTATAAGCTCAGCAAAGAGCCTATACTCAGTATCAGAAACCTTTTTCATTTTACAATTAACAAAAAGTACACAAACATTGTCAGATGTTTTTTTTAGTTCGTTCATTATATTTTTTGTAACCAAGGTTTTACCTGTTCCTGTTTTGCCATAAATGAAAACATTTGATATTCTTCCTCCTCTGGCGCTTGGAGCAACTATACTAGCCAAGTGTTTTATTTGTTCATCTCTATGAGGAACTGTCTCAGGGGTATATCTAAAGCTAAGAACATCCCTATCCTTAAATATAATATCACCGCCTTCAAATCCAGAAAGCATGTCCTTCAGTGTTTTTTGAACCATAACAAATTACCCGCTAAATTAATATTCACACAATCTCTATATGAAATCAAGGTTTAAATTGTTTGTTGAAATTTCATATAGAGTTCAAATACCTAGTACACCTTATTTTCATATGGAAATGATTTGTTCTCAAAAATAAAAATATCGTTTCATATGGAATT
>JBDRJQ010000030.1:0-12718 GCA_043814765.1 Nanobdellota archaeon
CCAGTTCTATATCCTAAAGCTGCCCAAATGCCTGTGTGCCCATGAAATTCCTGTATTTTTTCAATCGCATTTTCCATATATATTATTCTAATATCAAATATAAACAATGTACTCAAAAAATATGCAAACCGTTCTAAAGACGCGAAAAATCAAAATAGGAGATCGTATTCTACTGACTAAAGGTAAAAAGAAATATGAAGGTCTTTTAATGCCTAAAACAGAGGTGGGTGATCCCAGCGCTCTTGTTATAAAACTCGACAATGGTTACAACGTTGGTATGAAACTTGAACGCGGAGCCAGTATTAAAAAATCCACAACAAAGACGCCTAAAGACACCAAAGAAGAAAAGGAATACGAACTTGGAAAAATTGATAAAGATCTTCTAAAACTAAAGTTTGATCCCAAAAAACCTGCAATAGCTTTTGTTTCAACCGGTGGTACAATTGCATCACGTGTTGATTACACGACAGGAGGCGTTGTTGCAACAATGAAACCCCATGAAATTCTACACAATGTTCCAGAGCTGAAAGAGTTTGTTAACATAAAATATATGTCCAGTCCTCTCAACAAGATGAGTGAGGATATGGATTACAGGGATTGGCAAACCATAGCAAAGGAAGTGGTTAAACATCTTAACAGTGACGCAGAAGGTGTAATTGTTTCACATGGGACAGATACTCTGCATTACACTGCAGCTGCACTGTCGTTCATGTTACAGAATTTAACCAAGCCAGTCGTCCTTGTCGGCGCACAGAGATCAAGCGATCGCGGTTCATCTGATGCGGGTTTTAATATTATCTGTGCTGCACACGCAGCGCTTTCAAACATTGCAGAGGTTGGCACCTGCATGCACGCAGAAGCCGGCGACACTTTTTGCCATTTCATCCGCGGGACAAAGGTTCGCAAGCTCCATACAACAAGAAGAGATGCCTTTCAGGCAATAAACGATCTTCCGCTGGCAAAAATCTGGCCAAACGGTAAGATAGAAATTACATCAAGCAATGTCAGACTGCGCAAAGACGGCAAAGCTAAAGTCACTATAAACGCAAACTTTGAGCCTAAAGTCGCAATCGTAAAAGCTCATCCAGGATCAGAGCCTGACATACTTGATTACTACAAAAAGAAAGGATACAAAGGCTTTGTCATCATCGGAACAGGTATGGGGCACGTGCCAACAAATTGGTTAGAAACAATAAAGAAAATGACCAAAAGCAAAATTCCTGTCGTAGTTACATCCGAAACAATCTATGGCAGAGTTAATCCAAATGTCTACAAAAACTTAAGGCTTCTATACCATGGTGCTGGTGCAATACCAGGCGAAGACATGACATCAGAAACAGCTTACATCAAGCTTGGTTGGGTCCTAGGACAGACAAAAAAAATAGATAAAGTGAAGAGTATGATGTTAATCAACATAGCTGGAGAAATAACTGAAAGAAGTGAATACGAAAAGGATTTTGTTGGGTTTTAGTCTCACGTTTTTAGGAAATTAAAAAGAAACTGGTATGTCTTTTTTGGTCATTCTCTCAAGAAAGTATAGAGCATCAGAAGTAATATAAAAAGATTCTCTTTTGCTATCTAGTAAGCTGACAAAAAAAATTCTGCCTTCTTTGTTTAGTTTGTTAAGTGCCCATATTGCGTCTTCCTCTGCCCACCAGTTTTTGTTGGTTTCTATTTTATTAAGAAGGAATTCAATAATCGATCTGTCTTTTTCATTTAATTCACCTGAAACGTGAAAATTTTTGTAGATGTATAAATTGTTGAGTTTATGAAAATCAGCGGACATATATTCTTTGGCATTAAGCTCGCAAAGTGACCATGTTATCCAGTGAACTGAAGCTTTATCTTTTTCATTTTTAATGATTTCTAATAGAAATTTAATTATTTTTTGTTTATGATAGTCTTTTAAATACGGATTATCTACAGCAATTGCACCCAGGCACCAAACCGATTCTGATTTTATTCTTTTATGGTGGATGTATTCTAATATTTTAAAATCCTTCTCAATATTTATTTTTTTATCGGTTAACAGATGCTCTATACCAGATTTTTTAGTCCAGCACAACATTTCATAGAAAAAATCTTTATTTTTTCTATTTTCCTCTAAAATCTTTGCAACATCATCGTTCAAATAAGTTTCTATAAAATAGTCAATCCCATCATCAATCATCTCGCCAAATTTTATCAATGAAAAGAAGGCGCCAATTTTTTGTACGCAATAGCCTTTTTCCACAATACCCTTTAATAATCTCATTGTTTTCGCGTTTTTCATATGAAGTCTGCCAAGGGTTAGGATAGGCTCTACTGCAACCCACGGATTTTTCTCATTTTTAATTACATATATTAAAAAATCAGTAATTTCATCTGTTTTTAGACCCAAAATACTAAAGCTCCAGAGCGCCCACCATCTGACTTCATCAACATCCTTTTTCGAGGCTTCCATAAGAAAATCAATTACTTCTGGCTCCGTTATTCTCATGTAAGCGAAAATCTTAATTATTAATATTCTTACATTAATGTCAGAGTGTGTTTTACCAAGATTAATTAATTTAGAAATATTTTGCTTGGGGAAACTGCGTCTCTTTTGGAATGATTTATCAAGAAATATATAGAAAGAAAGGAAATTGGTTGTCACTTTATTTATTTTATCAGAATGTTGAATCAATTCATCAATAGCTCCCGGGTGCATCAAACACATCTTAAAACATACTCTTAAAATAAAATTATTCTCCGGCGAATAATCTTCTGTTTTTTCCAGCGCTGACAAAAGAGGTTTAAGCAGTCTTTTATCAGGATCCTCGTATATCTGAATGCAGGCATCCAGTGTTTTTTTCTCATCCCCGTTGGATAGCATTTCTTTTATTTTTTCGACTTCAAGCGCTTTCATATTAATTAATTGGATATACATTTAAAACTGTTTTGGTTTTTATGTGGTACTTATTAAAGATCTGTTAATGCTATCATGGTCTGTGTTTTCTTGACATATCCATGTTTTCTTAATTCATGCACTACGAACTGGTCAAGCTCTTCTATTCCTTTTGTTCTTATTCTAAGAATTAGATCAGTTATTCCAGTTACAGTACTAACATTTTCTACAATACCTTTATTACCCATTGAGTGTTCAAAATCTTCCCTGATTTTTTTAGTATCATTTATTTGAGCATAATCAACAGACAGAAGTACGTAAGCTAGTATTTTCATTCCGATTTTTTTGTAATCAGGAACAACGGTATATTTTTTAATAATCCCCTCATTGTTCATTTTTTTTATCCTATTATGAATTGTTGTGATCGGTAGTTGGGTTTTTTTTGAAATTTGTCTTGTACTTAATCTAGAATTTTCTTGTAGTGTTGATAGAATTTTTGCATCTTTTTCGTCCATAACGATATATTTGTACAATTAAATATAAAAACTTAACATTTTCTTCATTAATTATATAGTAAATGGAACACTTGTTTTTGCAGTAGAACATGTGTTCCGTTAAGTATTAAAAGTTAATGTTTTTGTTGTATTTTTATTCCATTTTTGAAATGATATCTTAATATAACAACTTTTTTAGAACTATTAAATAGAAGGATATTTAGAGAAACAACTAAATTTTCTTCCTTTAATCATAACCACTCAAATCATGTTCATACACGCCTTCGAAAACGCGAGACATAAAATTATGCCTTGTTAAACATAACCCAGAGTATTGGGGATCAAAGGAAAATTACTCAGCAATAGATATTGCGTTTCAATATTTTATATAGATAGAGCAATCTAAGTTGAACAATTGTTCTGAATATCAACTTCTTTTACGCAAGACACGTATATAACGACGTGTGATTTAGATAGATTTTACCCAACAAACAAATCGAATCAATAATTCGTAAGGACTATACTATGAATTCGGCTTATATTCTACTATACACTCCACCATGGATTTTAGCAGGTATTCCTTTTGCAGTTGCTATGGCAATAGTGACCTGCATAACAATTGCTGAAAAAATCCCACAACGACTGAATATGATGTTCCTGTTTTTTATGTTTCTTTTTGGAGCGATGGTGACTATATCACTTCTAGTTTGGCAATACGCGGCTAGAGAATCAGGATGGTGGATTCTGGTTCTAGCAGGAACATTAATTGAAATACTGTCGGGATGGGTTTACTATTCTTCAAAAAATAAAGAGGAACAACGTCTATATCATGAAGGACAATCCGGTGGAAGCAAACTGTTCTTTTATTCTTTTCTCTACATGTTAGCGGTTGTCATCTTGGTTGCTGGTGGCACGTTTGCCTGGGCTAATGGCATGATGCTCTCTATGGGAGAGGCGCCGATAATAGGTATGGTTGTCATTTTCATCATTCTTTTGATGATTGTGCTTTCTGTAGGATATTTTTCCTATCTTGTAATAGAGGGCATGATAAAACCGCTTCTGATGCTGGTGGGTGTTGTTACTGAGATTCATAATATACAACTCACCGCAGTTCATAAGCTTGTGGGTATCAAAGGAAACCGCAAGGATGTTAGTAAGTACCTGTTTTTCATTCGCCGATTAAATCCGCCTGCAAGCATAATTACCGGAGTTTTCCACTACTTTCGCGACTGTCTCTTGTCAACAACGTTTCAAGAATCTGAAGATATATGGACAATAGCTATTGTTAGTCGGAAACGTGGGCTTAGCAATACAGCTAAAAAGGCTCGAAAGGATTGTGTTGACGAGCTTGTCGCTGAATTAAAGGATTCAATGAATGAATATTCCGGTGATGAAACTTTTGTTCTAGCAAAAGATTCTGAAAACGGAGTAAAATTTGGTGAAGATATGAAAAGCTTTGCCGAGTTTAAAGGGGGCGAAGAAAGATGAAGAGTATATCACTTTTTATTTTGATTTGTGCATGCTTTCTTTTACTCTCATGCACCCCCGCTAGCCGTGTCGGTCCAGTGATTGTGCTGAATGCGAGCCCCAATTTCTCCGAGCAGCTACAAAGTAAGGAGACAAGAATGATCATCGATAGGACCATCATGATGTCAAGGCCTGGACCAGTGACAATTTACGCCCTGACTTCCGAACACCCAGTCATCCTACAATATCCCAATACATCCGGGATAGATGCGAAAAAGATGCTCTCGGATGCTCAGAAGGTAATCGAGCAGCGAAGCGATGTTGACAAAACTTCTGAGCATCCGAATCATGGAACATCTTTGGAATTGATAAATAAGGATAGAATTTCAGGTACTCCACTTCTGTTGATGATGATCACTGATGGAAAGGTTAATGAAGGCGAATTCGAAGAAATGAAATTTGTTTTCAACGATCTGTTCAACAACGGTCCGACAAGAGTGATTGTTCTGGGGCTTTCACAGGATTTTGTTGCAAATGGTTATGAGTCAACGTTGAGGCGCTGGAATGAAATGTTTGACAGCATCGAAGCCCAAAATCTTTACATGTGGTCGAATGATGGTAGGGGGTATTTTGTAAGTGATAGATCATCACTTCCTTCAGAGTTGTTGCTAATACCTCCTAACAACTCTCGCCGTCAACCTGAATTCCACCTAGAAGCTCCTGTTAAACCCGCCGACTTTCCCAAACCTAAGGCAACCGAAAAGACGAGTGTTAATATTGTAGTGATGCTCGACATATCCGGTAGTTTCCGGAAATTTCTTCCAAAGGCGAAGGAGAGTTTAAATGAACTGGTATTATCGTTGAGAGAAGGCGATTCTATCACAGTTCTTACAGTGTCGGATTCGGTTCAAACAATTACATCACAAGAAATAACAAACTCTGTTAGGGATATAATAGGAATCCGGGAACTTGTCGACGCAATTCAGATTTCGAGGGACAGGGGAACCGATGTTGTTGGGGGCTTCCTTTGGTCCCTCAATATTTTGGAGGCTAATGATCACGGCGATAGTCAAGGAAAAATCTTGGTTTTCGTCACAGATGGCGAACCGGATTTTCATCCACTTTCACAGCAAACAGCGAAAGCATGGAAATCGCCTGCAATTCTTCAAGAAACTGAAATTTATGTAGTGGGTTATAGTTTCGATATGAAGGAACTCAGCATGCATACGTTACTGCATAACGAATCGATTTCGTACGAAGAGAAACCCCTTACAGGTTTCAGCGATCTCATTTACACTTTCAGAGACGAACTTTCATCTCGTCCTGATAATATCTTAAATGGAGGTGAATGATCATGTTTTGGTACATGACAACCTTCGTAATTCTTATAACTGGTTACTTTCTCTATGACCGTGGCACAAGCATACCAGGGATACTTGTATTATGTTTTGCTATATTCGTTGTTTTGTATAGTGTCCTATGGTTTACAATCACTTACAATTCAATGAATTCGCTCAAGAGGAAGGTGGAAAAATCGTTGTCTAATATCGGCGTCGAGCTCAAACGTCGCCGAGATCTTATAGCGTCACTCCCATATTTCCTTGCAATGTTACCTAAGGATTTGAAGGAACTTGCATTACACTACATGGCTTCTCGCTATAAAACAGGAGACATGTCTGGTGGAATTCCTATCAATTGCTTAATTCCGTTTACCACCTTTACGGAAAGGTATCCTGAAGAAGTTAATAGATTGCCAGAGGCTTTTCATAACTTTCGTAGAGAAATTACTGGCATTGAAAACGATATAAGAAATGCCAGGGTTACACAGAACGATTTTACCGCTGAGTACAACGAATTGATCAATAGAATGCCGGAATCTATTGTTGCTCAACTTTGTGGCTTTCGAGAAATTCCTCTTATCATTGTCGACGAGGAAAGTGAAGAATATAGGACATTGGAACTTAATCAGATTGAATCTGGTGATATTCCAATAGATCCACCTTCTCACTTTAAGAAATATGGTTCTTCGGAATCTGATGATGATGAAGAAATCAATCGGTCAGCATAATCTTTAAGCGCGTCCTACATATTGTAAGGTGTCGGCGCGCTTTACTTTTTTTAAAAACCATTTTTGAAAATTAGAGAGGTTATAAATATGGAATACGCGATTACCAGAAAACAAATTAACACTGAGAATGTTAGAGATCTTCATTCTGATGTATATGGAGATTTTAGATTATTACATGGAAGTGTTAAAAATCTCAGAGGGGATGTTACATGTATTTACGGAAATGCTGACAAAGTCACAGAAAAGTTTGACGTTACTGATAAATATGGTGGTGTTGATTTTTTCCCTAGGCGGAAACCAGTCAGTTATTAATATTAATTAGATTATTGAGAAATTATTTTTTTGTAAGGAGAAAACTAATGGAAGAAAACAAAATTCAGGTAATTGGAACAGAGAAGAAAAAAAAGGATTCATTTCTTTTACAGCTGGAAAAATTAGCAATAATTGATCCTAATGAGATAATGCCTGGCGGAAGTTCAATGCTCGATCGAAGTTTTGTGGGGGAATTCACTGGGGGTGATATCAATAAACGTGTGAAATCTTTAGGATATAAACCTCTTGGGAAAGCTTTGAAATCAGTGGTATTGGCCAAACTTCTAAGAGAAAATGGTATAAAAGTATTCAGCAATGAAACAGTTGATGAATATATGGATAATATGTTGGTAGAGAAGAATTTTGTTTTTAATATACTTGATACCATTACCACCGTTATGTATTTTGGTGGTGTGGTGGGAGGTATCTTAGGTACACTTTCTCTTATCGTTCTAGGTATCTGTACTCTTTTCGGAGCATCATTTATTCCACTAGTGTGGAATGTTTTATGGCCTATTACCATAGTTTCAGTCGTTTCTTTTTTAGCAACAATCTTATTCCCATGGCCAACGCCTTCATTTTGGGTATGGGAAAATGTTTCACTAAAGAAATATCAGGGCCATATACCTACAAAAATTATAGAGAGGGCAGAGTTAATTAATGATAAAGCAAAAGCCAGCGATTTATCTGTGGTTTTTGAAGTTCATGAACTTAGAAGAATGTGGAGAGCTCTTTTTATAAATCCGTTTGGGGTTGTAGGAGGTCTCTTAGGTTTAGGTGATCCGTTTCTAAGTGTAAGAGTTAAACGTAGCGATATACTTTATTATGTTGGTGTTTGGGAAGAAAGTTCATTTAAAGGTAGAAGCCTTCTCCCATGATACAATTTTAACATTTGGTGGCGACCTAAAGTCGCCTTTTTTCTTTCACTTGTCAACTTAAAGAGGTTTTATTTTTTCTAATTTTATGATACAGACCAGCAATTCCACATGAAACTAGATACCAAATTAAAATATCTAATATGAGAATTGAAATATTAAAATATGATGGAGTTTGTTGTCCATGAAGTAAGGGTGGGCCACCACCATATCCGTAAAATGCAATAGGAAATCCATAATTTGTACCTAGATCACAACACGTGGCAAAGAATAAACTCATATTATTAAGTACAGATGTTACTAAAAATAATATCAAGAATAAAACAATCTTTGCAATCGTTGGTTTGAAAAAATTCTTCCAACCCATATTTATTGTTAAATCAAAGGTTTATTACTTAATATATATCAACTTAAAGAGTTCTAAACAGTACATTCATTCTCAACACATTTAGGTGTTGCAAAACAGGTTGGATCATCTGATATTATCATAGGACACATCGTTCCTAAACAGTCGACATACCTTGAATCTATGTGCTCTTTCTCATAGTTTTTGTTAATACTTGTGGCCTTTCCACCAGAACTACACGTGCAGCAACCATCAGGAACAGATATACAATCACTGTCTAAAGTGCATGCCTTAAAATCAACTTGATTGAATGTAACACAACCGCTAACAATTATTATTACAAAAATTGTTGAAATCAAAATTCCGGACCTCAAACCACCTTTCATAATTTATACTAGAATTGTATTTTAATAAATATAATTCCTGCGAAGAATGTGGTATTTCTATATAACCACACACAAGAGAAAGCTTTTTATGCCCTTAGTATAAAAATTTAACATGAAAACATTAGCAATAGTATCTGTATTGATTATAGTGGCAATTGTCGCAATAGTAGGTATAGGATTCCAAGGCATGTTCATAACTTCAAATAACGATCTTCTTTGTAATGAGCCCTATATCCAAGTTGGTAGTGACTGTTGTATAGATGATAATGATAATTCTATTTGTGATGACGATGATTTAACAATAAGACAAAACAGTTTTCAAGAAGAATTTATAAAATCATGCGAACAAAATACAGAGCATGTTCCTATCGAACAGATCATAGGTATTATAGAAGAATATTTAACAAACACTCCTGATCTTGAGGGATCTGAAATAAATATCAAAAATGTTAAAGAACAGAGTGGTCTTTACAGAATTGTAATGGATATAGATGGTAGAGAATTCACTTCTTTTGTAACCTTTGATGGTAAATTACTTTTTCCAACTGGATTAGATTTAACTAAAGAAACTGACGTTCCGACACAAACAGAACCAAGCTGTTTAAATGCTAACACATTCATTCAGGGCGGTATCTGGACACCATTGAGCGATGAACAAGGAAGACTTAAATTGGTTGTTTACAATAATGGTGCACTTCCATTAGAATTCTTGGTTATACTTACATATGAAGATGGAACAAAACATCCAGATTCGTTAATAGAAACTTATGATGATACATTCAGCTTAGAAGCTGGTGAGATAAAAACATTCATGTTAACAAGGATATGGAACGATTTGCAAGAAGTTACAATCCAATCACAGGAATGCGTGGAAGTACAGGATATGTTACAAAGAGAACATATAGTTGGAATTTAAGTTCACTTTCTCTATTCCAATAAGGATTTTTATAAAAGGCTTTTTAATAAACAATGTAAGATTTATAGATGAAGAAAGCGATTCCGCTATTATTAATGATCGGTTTTGTTATTTTTGTTTCTGGATGTACTAATGTTAGTGAAATAAATGGCCCTTTTCTAAGAACAACGGCTGAAGAGATTCTTGAATCTCCAGAGGATTACGCGACTAAACAGGTGATCATCAGTTCAAAAATATACGGTCCGCTAGAATTTGAATCAAGAAAATATGATATCGAAACCGATTTCTTGGCTTGGAAGAAATCTTATGTCGGTTTTAGAATTTTTGAAAACGTTTTCTCTGTTGGAGAAAGCTCTAAATTATTGGGATATGATTATAATAAATATTGGAAACATGATAAAAAAAACATATTAGGAGTCACTAATTGGTTTGATGGAAAATTCTACGATGATATATATTTTGATATATACGGTATTATAGAACTTGAAACTAAATGCAACTGTCAATATGAGGAACATTATAATATTGATAAACAAGGCTATCAAATGTGGCTTTCTGAACTGGACATGTTAAAGATAGATTGTGAATTTTATGACAGCGAATCGTTAGAAAGAATGGAACTGTACAAGAAACAGGGTTCCGAATCTGGTTATCATGGTTATGCCAATATAATTGATCCTGGATATCCAATAGAAGATTATTTTTTCGATGAAAATGGAAATCTTAAAAACGAAGATGCAAGAATAGTTGAATCTGAAGGAATAAAATATTTCTTTCCAACATATTCGTGCAAAGCGGAATCTGAAACAACTTTTCCTGTTATGAAGTTTGTAGATGCGAAAATATCGTATAGCTCAACAGATTATTGGAATTTGGATCAAATTGAATGTTTTGATAAAGGTTTCTTAGATAATCTGGGTCGTAGAGAGAAAACTCCTTGTAAAGACATAGATTATGAAATTGTAGAATGATCACTTTTTCCTAGCCCTATCCCAATAAGGACTCTTGCATTTAGGGCATACTCTAGGATCTTCTTTCTTATTTCTCGGCACCCACTTATGCCCGCAGCGTTCACATTTGAAGCCGGAAAGCGTAATTTTACCCATATACTAATAGTAATATACCAATAAGTATTTAAAGCTTCTTTACCAATAGTATATTACTAGTGGGTAAGTTGATTAATATGTGCTATCTCTTCGGTTATGAGAACTCGATTTATTGTCTTTTGATAGCGTTCGCTTTGTGGGGTGGGATTTATCTGTGGATTTGTTGGCCGAGAAGGAATAAAGAATTAAAGGACAGAAAGTAAGATTTTAATATGAAGTTGATGTATATGGATACAAGAAAACGAAAAAACCAAGAAAGACAAAATATGGTTCTCCTCATAAACAATCCAAAATTTGCATATTTTATGGGATTTTTTGCAGCGGATGGTAGTTATTATAAAGATGGTCGTTGTGGTAGATTTGAATTTAGTGATGGAAGTTCTGTTAAAAACGAAATTAAATATTCTAAGAAATTTCTAGGCGACATTAAAATGATTATCGAAGAATTATTAGATATAGATACTCCTAACTTGAGGAGGAGAAAAAATAGATATGTCTTACAGTTTAGAAATAAGAACCTAGAAATAATATTCAGGGAATGTTTTGGTATTAAAACCGGACCTAAAGGTCTATCATTTAAAATCCCATCAATCTATGTGGATAACGAATTAGAAAGGTTCTTCTGGTTAGGTGTTATGGATGGGGATGGAATGGTAGCCAGATATAGTAGAAAGATAGCTTTAGCCATGATCAATAAAAAACTAGTTTTCGCATTTAAACGATTTCTTAAAAAGAATGGTATAATTGTTAGACTATCTGTAACGAAAAGGAGTAACTACAGTAACATGTATTATTCTGATAACGATGTGTTTACACTCACTATTAATGCTCCATTCTTTAAACGATATTCCGAATTGTTGGGATTTTATCATCCAAGAAAAAAACTATGGCTAGAAAAACATCTACAAAATAAGAACGTATATTTGGATAATATAGTAGAAATACCAGAACAGTACACAATCAATAAAATTATCAATTACAAGAAACTGTTTGATTCTGGTAGAGTGTATATAGTTAATGGTAAGGCGTTGCTTAGAAAATACGAACTTAAACATAAAGGCAGAAAGAATGTGCAATTTTATAAAATTTTTAATTTGCTCGAAAATAAAGGATTTTCTGATAAAAAAATTTTTAAGATATTGTCAAATTGTAAATGGAAAATGAGTAAGGGATCTATGAATTCTGTTAAATTACCATCACGTTTTGATAGAGATATAATTAAAATCGCTGAATTTGTGAGATTGAGAGAAGGTAGCGTTGGTTTATCAAGATTGTTTATTCAATCCTCTGGTGAAAAACCTGAAAAAATAATAAAGCTTTTAGAAAACAGGTTCGATATTAAAGCAAAATATACATCAAGAAAGGAACCTATATTCTGTAGTGGGGTTCTTAACTTATTTTTCACAAAAATTATAAAAAGAAATACAATAGAATATAAAATACCTGAATGGCATGAGGAATTAAAATGTTAAATTATAAAGAACTGGGGTTGAAATGTGGCTTGGAAATACACCAACAATTAAGCAGCCATAAACTTTTTTGTAATTGTGATTCGCAGATGTTGCAACAACCCAAAGATGAAATCTTTAGAAAACAGCGTGCAGTTGCTGGTGAACTAGGCGATGTCGATGCAGCTGCTCTGCACGAAGTTTTGAAAAACAAGGAATTCCACTACAAAATTTATCCTGAAGAGAGCTGCCTTGTTGAGGCAGATGAAGAACCAATACACGACATGAACAGAGATGCTCTTGAAATCGGCTTGAAGATCGCACTCATGCTTAATTGTGAAATACCTGAAGAAATTCACGTAATGCGCAAGCAGGTTATTGATGGCTCAAACACTAGCGGATTTCAGCGCACTGCTATAATTGGTCTCAATGGA
>JBDRJQ010000031.1:0-11602 GCA_043814765.1 Nanobdellota archaeon
TTCATCCGCGTAATTAATGACACTGGAACATTCGACACAGCCTTCATCTACCATAACGGCCAGCTCATCGCAAGGCAGGAAGGCGATGGGGCCAAGTTCTTCTACCACCCAGACCACCTCGGTTCAACAAGTATCGTCACGGATGAAAACGGATACATAGTTTAAGAGCATATTTATAAACCATAAAACCAAGAATTCAACAAAAGGGTGAGTGTTATAGAGGCAAAAACCTCAGGTTTAAGGAAATTATTTATCAGTTCACGTTTTATTATACCAACTCTTTTGATTCTTGTTGTGATTGTTGCGGTGGTTTTTTCCCTGCCTAATAATTTTACCGGTGATGTTGTTTTTAACTCTGTTAATGAATTGTCTTTTTTAAATGAACAGGATTCAGATCAAACAGAAGTAGTAGAACACCACTCACAACCAACAAAGATGTCCTTACAGGGCAAGGCAACTGATTCTGGAGGAAGCCCTGTAATTGATGGTGATTTACAGGTAAAGGTAAGTACTGAGAATTCTTGTTTGATTGGAGTTTTCTTTGATCACACATACACTGATATAATACAAAACGGTATATTCGACCTTACGCTCGGAGATACATATACACTCAACCTCGATTTTAATGACGATTATTATATGTGCCTTTATGTTAATACAGAACTTGTCAGTGGCCCTTCAGTTTTTAGAGGAGGTCAGGGAGAAGTTCATCTGGATGATGTAAGTCATGATTTAGTGGATTTCTTTGTTAACGTGTCCGGAGATGTGATGACAGGTAATTTGAACATGAATGACAATTCTATATTATATCCAAATGGGACGTCACAGTTTGATGGTATTACTTTGTATATAGATTCTGCTAATGACAAAATTGGTGTTGGTTTAACATCACCAACTAGAAAACTAGATGTAAATGGAACTATTCGCACAGCATCTTATTATGATGTATATGATATCAGTACCAGCAATATACTAGGATATCTAGGCAAAGGTTCGAGCTTGATTGGAGCAGGCGTCAATGATAATGCTGTTGTGTTGCGGTTTGAGAACGAACTAGAGATTTCAAAGGGCTCAAGCAGAAGGGCTATTTTTGCATGGAATTATTTTAGTCCAGTCAATGATAAGGGAATGGATCTGGGCATAAGCGGAACAGTATGGGATGATATATATTTTGATGATCTTTATAATGAAGGCTCAGCCGCCTTTACGGACAGAAATGTTACTGAAGAGATAATCGATTATCCGCCAAAAGAGAAAGAACAAGATACATATCATTATAAAAATGATAAAGGTCTTGTGGAACTTGATCCAACATCCCTTCCGGATGCTTTGTATGATACTGATGAAAACACCAGCATTAGCAGTATACTCACAGATGAAGTAGTGATTTACAACTACAAAGCTAATTATGAACAACAGCTTCAAATAAACGAGTTGGAAAAGCAAATAGAGGATCTTAAAGAGGCATTGTGTGCTTATCATCCTGAAGATAATTTATGCAAATAATATAACCAAAACTCACTGCATAACGAGTGGGAGAATGCCTGTGTGCCTATTTTAAGTTTATTTCTGATTATTTATCATGGTCTCTGATAGAAGAGTTTTGATTATACATAGAAGACCAGGCCTTTTAAGAGGAAACCTTTTCAAAGATTTAAAAAGTAATTATCAGCTATCCCAGGTTACGCCATGCGTTTTCTACGATAATCCTGCATTTTACCTAGGAGACTACGAAACCAGAAGAATTCCAGGAAGCGATATTGAAGCCGGGATGCTGAACAGACCATATTATATTCTAGCCTCAGAATTAGACATTGATTCATTAAAAGCTATTATTGAATCACACGGTTATGCTGAAAAAAACTCTATTGAAAAATCAGACAATAAAGAGGGCTCTATTGAGATTCCTAGACTGTTTAAGGTATTCAAACAAGACAACTTTGCATTACCATTGTAGTGCTTTTGAAGCAAAAATGCGCGATAGGTTTAAAAAAGTTATTATCTATTAAATGGTATGAAAAAACAATTTTACTCTTTAATACTATCAGTTGTATTTATTTTTTTACTTTCTTTAAGCACGGCACAATATGTAGTAGCCACTCCAGAAATAGGAATTGGCTTGGATCCAGTCCAGATGTCAACATGCCCTGACAGGGTTCTTACTGCAAATGATGTTGACGTAGAAATTCAGAACCTTGGAGATGCAACAAGAACATTCACTGTTAAGATAAACTGTAACGGGTGGGTTTGCAGCTCATTCCATGAATATGTAAACAAAAACCTTGTTCTAATGTCAGGCGAGAAAAAAACAGTTGACATACTGTTTATGACACTGCCAGCTAACATGAACCCTGGTATATATGAAATAGAATTCGTAGTTACTGATGTTTCTTCTCTGGAATTCGCTACAAGAACGCTTGAGATAGAAATACTAGGATGCTATTCTGTTGATCTAAAAATAGATAATGATAAGCAGAGCGTCTGCTCTGTGGATGCAGATGAAATTGTTTACGATATCACTGTTGAAAATACTGGACAAGAGACAGATACCTTCAAGCTTTCAACCCCTGAAATCAACTGGGTTAAGTTTAGGGATATTGCTACACAAAACTTCGTTACAAATGTGATTTTAGACTCAGGTGAAACAATGGATTTTGAAATGGTAGTAACACCGCCAGAGTTGGGAATCGGAACACATGAAATTGATGTTAAAGTGGCTTCTACGTCAAATTATGCGCAAGACACTGAAAAGGTTTGGTTTGATATAGAAGAATGTTATGGTTTTTCTGTTAGCATAGAGCCTGAAGCAAATGATGCCTGCACTGGAAGACCCGCCGAGTATCTGTTAACCATACAGAACACAGGGCAAACAGAAGACAGATATTTGATAAACGCTCCTAATTGGGTAGAACTGCAAGAGGTTGACGTAACAGTAGCAGCCGGACAGTCAGTGAGCATATCATTGGCAGCAACTCCTTCGCAGGAAGGAACAACTGAGTTTGAAATAACAGTCAACTCAGCTAACGATCCAGACTCAACAAAGAGTGTAACAGCATCTGTAACCAGCGAGCCTTGCAGAGGAGCATCTGTCGAAGTGTCTCCTGCAGAACAGTCTGTATGCGGCGGGGATACCACAAATTATGTTGTTAAAATCAAAAACTTGGGAACAGAGAGCGATACATTCACTCTTGAAACAAGCCATGGTGTGCTTGAGAATGAAGTTGTAACAATAAGCTCTCTTGAAACAAAGCTTGTTGATCTGGTGGTTGATACAGCAGGAATCACAGGAACAGAAACTGTCACTGTTACTGTTAAAGGCATAGATGTAGAAAAGATAGGAACAGCTGACTTGATAGTGGATGAGTGCTACACTACTTTGTTCACTGTGGATCCAGAGATAAACACTGGATGCGCCTGTTCAGAAGTAAGCTACACATTCACTGTAACCAACACAGGAAAGAACCCAGACACCTACACGCTTCAGTTTGAAGACATGGTAAAGAGTTTTGATCTGGAAGCAGGAGAGACCAAGGAAGTTGCTTTTGACTACGCTGTTGATTGCGAACTAACAGATGTTCACCTGCTCTCTGCAGCACTGACATCAGAAGGCGGTGTTTCAGAGGCTATAGAAATAGGCTTGAACGTGCTAGCAAAAGACGCATGTTATTCTGTTGAACTGACAAGAATTGACGGAGATGAAGTAATAGAAGTGGTAGACGGCGGAGACGCTAAAGGAAAAGGTGTTGTCTTATTGCTAAAGAACAACGGGGAATTCCTTTCAGATTTTGATGTAGGAATAGAAGGACCTGATTGGGTATACATAGAGCCAATAGAGGCTTCATTAGATACAGGTGAGGAAGTAAACCTGTACGTTTATGTGGCTCCTCTTTACGGCACAGAAGCAGGCCTGTACACAGCAAAAATAACTGTTGACTCATTCAACGCTCATGCAGAAGTAGAGCTGAACATGAATGTTTTATCAGATTTTGTTCCTGATGAAACAGTTGATGTTACAGAAAATGAGAGTGCAGACGACTCTGTCCTTGAAATCAATACAAGCTTCGGTGATGATGTAACAGGCGAAGTTGTTGGCGGCGAAGACGCAGAGACAGAAGAAATACCTTTCTGGAAAACACTAACAATCGGAGTAATAACATTGATAATAATACTGATACTTCTTGCAAGATTCATTCTTCTTATGAGGAAGTAGCATGGTTTTAACCAGCATTCTGGATTACATTGAAAATTTAGGAAGAAATCTTAATAGAAATGATCTTCTGAACAAAGATGTTTATAACAGTGATGGAGTTTTTTTAGGCAATGTTGAAAGAGTTTTTCTTGCAACAGATGGACACAGCATAAGAATAGAAAATAATGAAGAAATCGGTGAAATTATAGATTATAAAGAGCTCAATTCCTATTTTCTGGACATCTAGATATCTTCTTTTCCAAAGATAGCCTGCATATGTATTTAAATGGGATTGTATAAGAAATACGTTATGAACAACTACATAAAGCTGGAAGATTTCCTTGAAGAGAACGGCAGACAAGCCTTTAAAGACAGAATGGTTTACAAACCAAATGGAGAAGGTTTTGTAGCTGTAGGAGCCATCCGTGATTGCATAACAATATGCAATAAGATATTCTATATAGATTTTAAGGACGCAGATGAAGTCGTCAATGAAAAAAATTTAAATAATTATTTCATAGGCGTTTAGATTTTCTTCTTTTCCACAGCAACCCTTTCAGTGTAATTGTTTCAAAGGTCTGCACCCCAAAAAGTAACCTTGCTTTCTTTTCCTCTTCCACAAATAACCAATGCTTATTCCTATAATTGCAGCGAATATTACCAATGCTAATACATGCAGTATTGGCTCTGGCGTGTATGATATGAAGCCTGTTCCTGTGTCTATTGCCTTGGGAGCAGCTTCTGAAACAAGCGAACCACTTCTGTCTGCTATTGATGATGCCTGCATTGTGCTTGCAGGCATGAAACTTGACATGAAACTGAATGTAGTAGCCACTATTGCTATGCCTGAAAGACCTAGAAGAACCCATATCTTTGTATCGTCTCCTTGATTTAGAACCTTTTTGCCTATACCAGTGAGCTCATAATACTTCCATTTATGGCCATCGTCGATCTGAACCACTAGACCCGCCTCTGAGAGGCGTTCCAGGTGCTCTTTGATTGTGGAGACGCTCATCCCTAGCTCCTTAGAGAGCTCGGTTAGCATCTTCCTTCGCTGACCCAGACTCTTGATTATACTAACTCTCGTGTCTGAGGCAAGAACCTTAAAGGTCTTCTGATCCAGAGTAATTTCATTAGTCATATTCACCTATTATATCTTTTGGATTAAATCTAATCTCCTATTATATCGGATTAGAGATTATCTCTTATCCCATATATTATATGAGATAAGACCTTTTTTAAAAAGGTTTATTAAATAATTACCATTTTTGCATAATTGAAGAAAACTAGGAGTATCACCAAGTAAAGTATCCACAGAGCTATGTATGCCTTCATATTAAAAATAAGAAAAAGGAATTACTATTACTTTCGTTTTGTTGCGGTTTTTGCCGAAACCGGACCCCTCTTGAAAACCGAATAAGTTAATCCGAATGTTGCTATTGATAACAGCACTATCACGAGTAACAATGATTGTATTATTATTGTTCCTGCTCCTGCTCCAACCGAGTATTTGCCTATATCGTCACCAGGGTCCACTATACGCATTTGTTCGTCGCCGGGGTCCCAAGGTGCATCTCCTTTAACCATGTTAGAAGCAAACCCCAATACAGATATGAATACGATTGCTAATTGGAAAACAAGCAACAGTGCAATTTTGTTATGATGTTTCATATTATATATTATATCCCGTATAGTTTAAATGTTTATATATTGTGATTTTAGTTATTTTATAGTGACAAATACGTAAAGTATTTAAATAGAGGGTTATAATTACTGTATCTTATATAAAAAAACTAAAAGCGACTCACTTCACTATGTGAGCCACTGCCACGCCGCCTATTAAACATATTATCAGTTGTTCAAACGCCCATGCGACCAAAAGGCCTGCTGGAAGATTGATTAATAGGAACATGCTTAAAATAAACGGAATTCCACCCACTAGGAATACTGCAAAACCGAATGTTAATCCTCTCTTTGTTTTATCACTTCCACCTATGCAACAGGCTAGCAATGAGAAAACCAGAGCGAACAAAACGCCTACTATCAATCCAGCTCCCATGGAATACATGAAAAAGCTGGCTGGCGGTGATCCTGCTGCAGGCATCATTATCTTGCTCCAAACAGGAAAGTATTCTTCAGTCAAATAGTATCCCATTGTAGCAAAAGCTCCAATAGAATGGATTATCTGCGCTATTATTGCAAACACTATGCCTGCAAGAAGCACCTTAACACCGCTGGCTTTAATAGGAGTGCATTCAGTCTTTGCTGAACTAGGCTTAGACGTAACGTTTCTTGTTTGTAGTTTTTCCAGAGCTTTTTTTTCTGTCAAAGCTGTTGTTCTAGCGGGCTTTTTCTTTGAAGTCTTTTTTGCAACCATATTAATATTTTAATAAAGAAACTAATAAAAAGGCATGATACGAGCACTTTTACCCATATTCTTGATTTTTATGCTGGTTTTAGTCTCAGGCTGCACACAAGCTCCTGATGATTTAGGTGATGATGTATACGATGAAAATTATGTAGAACCCACAATAACACCAATGGAAGACATAGAGTATGTTTGCAAGACTTTATGCCAGGAACAGCTTGACCTGGAAAGGGATATTAGCAATGGTCCTTGTTTAGGCAATGATGTAGGAGAGTTGCCAGAAGGTGAGATATGGGTCTGCGATATTGCGCACAATCCAAGACAAGACACAGACAACTTTCCGGAGAACCAGTGTGAAGATTACGCCGCAGGCATAGCCAAGCATTTCATAGAAGTTGATGAAGACTGCAATGTGATTAGGGCAATATGAGCTTTTTGTTCTTTTTTTTTGGTGCTCCTTTCACGATTTTGATGCCCCTTTTCTTAAGATATTTGGATATCGTTTTTGTATCGTGCTTAGTAATTTCCGCCAACTTTCTTATGTTTCCGTGCTCTCTGTAGAGCATGACAAGCCTGTCAATCTCCGCATCAGAGTACCTAGGATACCCGGGATCTAGTATCGGCAGGCCTGCGTTTTTCCAATATTTTAAGAATGTAGTTCTACCGAATTTTTCATTTTCTGCTGCTTTTAGGGCATTTCCTTCATAGACTGAATGCAATGAAATAACATAATCAACGTCTTCATCACATAGGGGTGTTTTATCCCAGTCGCATAATGTCTCGGGTATAGCCTCATCGATCTGGTCAAAATTATGCAGATGCCTATAAAGTGGATAATCAATGCGCTTAAGTTCTGTTCTAGTTAGAACCCTGTTTCTGAAATTGGACCTGAAGTAGTCCAAAGCTGTAGCACAGCTGCGAAACTCCTTTCTTCTTATCGTCTTTTTTTCCGCAACTCCATCAAGCTGCTTGTGTTGCCACAGCGCTCGATATAATGACTCATCCACCTTCATAAGTCTCGTTCTAGTGATTTCTCCCCCGCAGAGTTTCCTGTAAATTTTTTCATGCTCATTAAAATATGCAAGCGGATTGCCATTAAACCTTCTTCTGCCGAATTTTATGGCAAGGGGATTGCATTCAATGCTGATTATAGGCCTTCTGGGCATTAGTATTTCCCCGTTAACGCCATACAGTCTCTCCAATTCATCCAATGTTTCTTTTATATGTTCTATCGTATCTAAAACAGCTTCAGGAAATATCTCTAATGGATTGCCTGGATTATCCTCATACATTGACAATAGCTGTGACAGAATTCCAGCATAACGATTATCAAGCTGGCCGTCCAGTATAACAGGAATCTCGGACACAGGCACAGCATTGCTTTCTTCTGAAAAAAGATGTTCCTGATATTCATGTTCAACGCTATTGGCACTCTCTATTCCCAGGGATTCTATTGTTTTGTAAAAACCTCTGGATTTTTCTATAAGGTCTGAAATATAGCCGTATAGAGTATCAAAATCGTGAATAAACCAGTAGTTTGCCCCTTCAATGGCTACTCTTTCTATTTTTTCTCTAAATCTCGGCTTAAGTTCGTATGTATCCAAAATGTACTTCACCATGTTCTCTGTGTCCATGTTTAAAAGTAGGAGGTTGTTTTTATAAGAATTTGCGGCATATAGCGCTTAAAAAACTTAGTTCTAAAAGATATCCATGTATCTTGGAAGGGTTGTTTTTATTGGATTGACTGATCAGGGCATACCATACTGTGCTTATGCCATATCTGGCCGTTCAGAAGCAAGCAAAGAAAGGATTCTTAAAGTAGATGGCAACACTGTAAAAACAAAACCGCTTGTAGAAGAACTCACGCCAGAACAGGAAGAGAAGAGGGATTTGCTTTTCTATGATGCCATAATAACAGATTCTGGACACAAAAGGGCAGTGGTATCTAACGGTGAGCAAACAAGACATAGCTTTTATGCAGCCAATGATTTGATAGCGCCTGGTTCGCTGTCTGAAATTGTATATGGTTTTATGAAAGCAGGTGGGCCAGAGCCAGATGACTACAGAACCCCTAGAATAACCGGCATTTTGGATGTCTTGGATATTTTGCGTGATTATAAAAAACCTGATTCCGCGCTCGGTATAGTAACAGAAAATGGTTTAACTGCCAGATTCATTGTCCCAGAAAGGGGTGAAGCCTGTTTTGTATCAACTTATGAAGGCGATTCTTTGGAAAAACATAAAATAGTAATACCAGATTTGGTTGTGCCTATAGATTCAATCGAAATCGGCGGTGCTAAATCCGCAGAAGATTTGGCCGAATGGACATATGACTGGCTAGAACATGATTTCCGCGTGGGAACCGCAGCAGCAGTGTGGTTGCCTTATGAAAACAGATTCGATCTCGCTGTCAGAAATCTGCATGACTAAAGCTGCACGCTGTCCCCAACCTCTATCCCATTCGCCTCAACAAAACCAGCGTTGACTTCTATAACATATTTAGCAGGCTCTACTGAAGAGTATTTTGGGCATGGATCAGCTTTGCATGGCTGCACGTTTTCATGCATATTAACTATCTTGCCATCTTCTGAAAGGAATATCATATCTAGCGGTATTATTGTGTTTTTCATCCAGAACGAAACAGGCTCTTCGCTGTCGAAAATAAACAGCATTCCGCAGTCGCTGCATAGTTCTTTCCTGAACATCAGGCCCTGCTGCCTTTCGATTGGGGTATCAGCCAGCTCTGCTGTTATTTTGGTGCCATCGCTGAAAATAACAGTGCTTTCAGAAGGATTTACACCAAAAAACAGCGCGTAGGCTGTTAAGAAAACCATAATTGCTATAACAATTAAATATATTTTTATGTTCATAATTTTACAACCTATGCAGATTATGTTTAACAGCAGAAGTTTTGTTCATTAATCCTGTTTGGCCATGTTTTCTGGCGCTTTCATTGGCTTCATCGCATAAAGCTTCCATGAATTCTATTTCCTCATTTGTTGGTTTTTTGCTCAGTTCAATAGGAACAAAAAAATGTTCATCTAATAATTCACGTTCACCGTTGCCCATATTAACATAATCAGAGCAAATCGCCCTTATTCCTCTTTGATTGTCACTGCCTTTATGCTGAAAACCAACAACCATTAAATGGTTTTCTCTTTCGAAAAGATATGAAGCTATGTGTGCGCGGCAGTTTCCGCAGTATGGACATTCACCGTTCTCCAACACACACTTTCCGTTGGGTTGATAAACAGAACGAAATTCATCAGCTTCAGAAAGATATTTTTTGACCTTTAAAACCAAGCTTCCATTTTTTGCCATAGTTTATTTTTGTCGCAAACGAATAAAAACATTGTTTTACACTCACTTTATCCACAAAACACTACCTAGCGAGCCTATTTACCTTACCAAACAGGTCTCACTTTCACTTTTAACTCTCACCATATGGGTCAAAATTCCTGGGATATATTTTTTCTACTACATTCTACAATATATATTATTTGTTAGTTGTTTCATATAATCTATATATAGTTAGATACTTTATGTAACATATTACATGATATATATATATATATTACACAGATATTCATTTGCTATATATTTTTCATCATAAGTGAGTATTAAAAACGGACATATGCACCTCATTTTGTGCTTGAGAAGGCTTTGTCAACCCACTCTTTTGCCTTTTCAACCCCGGTTCTTGTATATATTGCAGTTGTTTCCAAACTCTCGTGACCAAGTATGGTTTGTATCACATTTAGTGGAACACCACTGTTCTGTAAATGCGTAGCATAGGAGTGCCTCAATGTGTGTGGATGCACCTCATCATACTTCCTTATACCTGCTTTTTGAGCATAAATTTTTACGATACGCCTTATGTGCCTATCGCTTAGCTTGCCTTTAGATCTGCCGGAAAACAAGAACCCTTCTCTATCTTTAATGAAATTTTTCAGTTCTTCTATAAAGTCTCCAGGAATAGGCACATATCTATCTTTGTCTCTTTTACTCTGGACCACCTTAACTGTTCTGTTTATAATGTCTGTGTTATCTATGAGCATTTTTTGAGCTTCTGAATTTCTTAAACCTAAAAAATAAAGACATTTTAGAAGCATGTTATCCCTGGAGGAATCTTCAGATGCTTTGAACATTTCTGCGACCTCTAGGGGTGTAAGAAATCTAGGCAATTTCCTTATCATATCTATAATTGTCTTCAGATCTTAAATGTCCGAGAATACGGATTGTCGGACATTAATTTCAAAACCGCATTATACAGGCATCTTTTTGACCCATAGGGTAACCTATTAGAGCTCATTTAGTGGTAAAATTGAAGTTTTGGGGTCCAGACCTTTTCTAAAGGATTGAAAATGTCCGAATTTAACTCTCACTTTCTAGATCTTTTATATAATTTTCAAACCTTTCTTCATCAACAGGACAAATAGCAGATTTGTTTACTATTCTATCCAATACAGAACAATAAACACCGTTCTCTGTGTGGCAAGCCATCTCCTGAGCTTTATCAGAATCAGATGCTTTGCATGAATAACTGCAGAATCTCATATGGATTATTTAGAACTAACGCTTTTATTCTTCTTAGCAGGAGATTTCTCCTTTTTTGAAGCATTCTCCTCTATCTGGACAAACTTTTTCTGCATTGCTTCTAGATTATGCGCAATATCCCATCCGTCATCAGTTAGCTTTACATGCTTTATTCGGCCCTTTTTATCGAATTCAACAAGGCCTAGCTTCAAAAACTGATTTAGTATTTTGGTTGTGTGAGAGTACGTACAGTTGGCTTCCTTTGATAGTGTTGTGGCGTACACAGAATCCTTTGTGGATTTTAGTCCCATTAATATCTTTGCAGGTTTTTCCCGTAAAAACAGGTCCTCTAGCACTCGATTTTCAATCATACACCTCAACTTCAATTTTTATAATAAATATATGGATTAAAGAAATATAAATGTTCTTTACTATTTTTTATAGAGTTTGTAAAAGATATATAATTATATATATATTATCAAACAATCTTTATTATTATTTCATTATAT
>JBDRJQ010000032.1:0-34707 GCA_043814765.1 Nanobdellota archaeon
AAATCCTGCGCTGACTCTACTACATCGCCCATTCCGCCTGGGATTGCTTTTTCAAAATCCTCTAGTGGTATGCGCTCTATATGGAACTTGTCCTCTGGTCTGGATTTGATTAAAAGCTTGTTTCGAATGGTTCTCGATAAATCAATAGCTTTCTTGAAGCCTGGTCGTATTGTAACAAAATAATCACTATGTTTTCTTACAGACATAACAGGGCCTGAGATAATTTTGTATGTATTTTCTTCCTTGCTTATTTGCACTCCGATGGCTAGCTTTACCTCCAAATTCCTGAACCATTCTCTCTCACCATTAACAACGAAGCTTCCTTTGGGCAGATAGGTACCTGAGGGAGGGCTCTTGCTAACCTGTGGACGCGGTACCCCGAACACATCTATCGTTCCTAGGCCCCTGGCCCAAGCCTTAGAATGAGCAGCAGCGAATTCAGCTGCTTCACGCTTTGTTTCATCTGGTATCTCTTTGTTTTCAGCCTTAATAACAGTGAAAGCAGCTCCTGTTATATCCGCGTGAAAGACAAAATCACCATCATCCGCACGCTTTTTAATTATGTTTTCGTTTTGTGTAGCGTTGCGTCCTGCAATAACAACAAATCCCTGAGTTGATACGAACCATCTATAAGTTTCATACCATTTTTTCTTTGCTTTCTTAACAGACTCTTCCTCTTCTATTCTTTCCTCATCAGCAGGTTTTTCAGAACCAATATCTCCAAAATACCTGATTTCTTCTTCCTTCTTTTCTATGTCTTCAAGCTGCTCCTGAGTTCTCTCCTTATGCTCTTCCATTCTCTCTACTTTCCTTTTGGCCCATTTGGAATCTTCATAATAATCAGCCGCGTTTTCTTCAACGCTCTTTCTGAAGTCCAGCTCTATTTCCTCTCCACCCAATTCAACCACAACAATGCTATCATGCTCCCTTATCTCTATTATAGCCTCTGCTTCAGGCGTGTTCTCTCTTTTGATGCGCTGCTTTATTTCTGCCCAGGTAAGACCTGATTCATGAGCCTGCATTATACCGCTTAAAACGCCTTCAACTGTTCCGTAATAATTATAAATTATATCTGCAGTGCTTCTGGACTCTTTTTGTATTCTTTCTAGTCTCTCTTCAGAAGCTGCTTGTTGTTCTACAATACGCTCAACTTTTTGTTTTTCTTCTTCAATCTTCTTCTCAACTTCTTTCTTCTCTGTCTCAATTATTTCTCCTGAGAAGAATTCATCAAGCGCTTCTGAAAAACTTCCAAAGCTTCCTAATGGCCCGTCAACTGCTGTATTAAGTGTTATTGGTGATACAGCTACTCCATAATTTGTAGCTGCCCTTGTTTTATCCAGTTCTACTATAACCTTGTGAAGTTTCAGCACATCGCTTATGTTTAAATGGGAGCAGAGCTTGTCTTTGCCTATATCAACTCTTTTTGCTATCTCGTTTGCATAAACCGGACCAAACCCCAGAACAGATGCCAGTGTTGAAACAACTGGTTTTTCAGGAAATCTCTCGAATATGGATTTGAATTCATCAAATGTCATGGCGTAAGGATCAAAAACTCTTGGAGGGTATTTGTACGGAACCTTAGGTCTTATTTCTCTGTCTTTCCATCTCTGCATCTCTAGAGGCATTATAATATTCAATGAAGAATCGCATAGTATGATGTTGCCATGAGAAAAGAATTCAAAGATAATTATGTTCTCGTCTGTATGTATTTCAACAATTCTTTCAAAACCATGCTGCTTTATATCCTTTATTCTCTTTCCCATCAAATGCTTGCGCAAGAACATGCAAAAATTAGGCGGTTCAACAGCAGAGAATTTCTTATGAAAAGTAATGAACATCTTACTCTTGTCAGTATATAGTAAGTACTCTCCCTTCTGAGGCGCCCATAAACCGAAGAGAAACTGCTTCTTAGACCTATCATACTGATATATCTTCCTGAATACTCCGCCTACCAGTGTTTGCCTCAATTCGCGCACCAGAAAGCGAAAATCTAGCGCAGACATCTCTTCTTTTGTAGCCATGTTTAGAATTAGTGAAGAAATGATATATTACTTTATTTTCAGCCCGAAAACCCTCACAGCATTATTTTTAGCTGTTTTAAGAATTTCTTCTGATGAACACTTCCTCTCTTTTGCTATCTTCTCTGTGGATATCTTAATGTTCCATGGGACATTATGCTTTCTTTCCCTATCTGGATCCAAAAATGGGGAGTCTGTTTCCAGAAGCATCCTGTCAAGAGGCATTTGTTTTGCTATCTTGCGAAGCCCTTTTGAAAAAACAACGCCTGTAGAAATAGATATATAGAAATTATCATGTTCAAGAATCTCATTTGCCAGTTCTTTAGGACCTGAATAGCAGTGAAAAATACACGTTAAACCACTATCCTTAACCATCTCGTAGCATTCTCTTTCAGCATCCCACGAGTGAATGACTAAAGGTTTCTTCAATTCCTTTGCGAGATCAACAAACTCCTGAAAAACCACTTTCTGTTCTTCTCTTTTCTTTTCATCCTTCTCCCAATGATAGTCCAAACCAACTTCTCCTATAGCTACTATCTTGTCTACGTTTTCTCGAATGAGTTGTATAACATCGTTATAGTTTTTACCTTTATGATCCCCTTCTGTGGGATGATGGCCAAGCGTGACAAAAAGAAACCCTGGATGCTTTTTAGCAAGCTTAAGCACTTTGACTCCTTCGTCATAGCGTGCAGAAGAAATAATAACAGCTGACATTTCCCCTTTAGCTTGCTCTATTACATGTTCTCTATCCTTATCAAAATCCGGGAAGCAGAGATGTGCATGAATGTCTATCATGTCTTAGAATTGTAAACTGTTTATTAAATACTATTCTTCCTCGAAGAAATATTCTATTGCATCTTCTATTGTCTGTATCTCTATTACCTTTATATCAGCCTCTTCACTTGCTGATATTTGATGAGGTATTCTCTCTGTTGTGCATATCTGACCAACACCCAGCTGATCACAATGCTCCTTTTCTTCATACTGAACAACACTTGATTGTCCAAGAGGAACAAGGAAGGTATCGGCTCCTATATCCTTTGCTGCTTTTGCTTTTTCTATAATACCACCAACTGGTCCAATTGTACCATCAGGGTTAATTGTTCCTGTTATCATAACTTTGTCACTGACAACCTTATCCTGCAGTACAGCTATGGTAGCAATTGTCAGTGCAGCTCCTGCTGACGGTCCTTCTATAACAGAGGCGTTTGCATGAATGCTGTAGATTATGTCAAAATCAGACAACTTTATGCCTGTTACATCCTCTGCAACTTTCTTTGCTGTTCTTATAGAGGTTTGGGTGTCTGTCCAGAAAAGAAGTTTGTCTATATTTGTAAGGACTCTTCCTTCGCCGGGAACCAATTGAACAGTTAACACAGTGGCTACTCCCTTACCGTCTTCACCAACGCCAGGAACTTTAATGCTAGATATGGATATTTCCAGGTTTTTTTCAATAAGGTTGGCATATATGTCCTCGTTTATAACAATAGGCCGTTCTGTTATTATGTGAACAGTCTCAGAACTGAAATAACCACCAATATATGTTCCTAATAAAATTCCTATGATAAGAATCGTTATTTTCCTTTTCATTAAGTTCCTTTAATCATTGGTGTTCATTTAATAAATTTGTGAATCTTATCAGAGATTTAAAATGAACAATATGCTCCTAAAGCCGGCTTAAATCAGATTTTTAGTGGCAAAGCTTACTAAGAGAAAAAGATATTTATCGTTTGAATATCCAGAATCCCTTTCGTCTTTTCTTGCCTGATTTTATCTTTTTCTTGCCTGCTTTAAATAAAATGCCCACTCCAAAAAAAATCACTATCAGTGCTATCATTATAATTATAGCACTGACGACAACAACATTATATGCGCCACCAAACGGTTCTGCTGCCCAGCCGCTTGTGGGAAAGGGAAACCCGCCTGTGAAAACACACTCTTGTTTGTCATTGTCCCAATAGCCGGTCTTCTTGTTTACTACAAAGTACTCCGGATAAAAGGTCTGGCCGCTGCCAATCACTTGGAGACCTCTCGAATGGACAGCCTCAATGCAGGGGTCGTCGTCAAAAAAGTCTAGCACACGCCACTCCGAACGTATTGTTGTGGCTCCGGCAGGCCATAAATCTGTGGGGTCTGGATCCGGATATGGAAATATCCAATCAACACATGCCGAATGCTGGTCCAATCCTCCCAGATAGTTGCATAAATTCTGGCATTTGGGGTAGTAATTTCCCTCAGGATTTGATGGCGAGACAGAAAACTCTCCGGGCGCGTTCCCATCGTAAAAATCACCAGTGAAGCCATGCCTGCTCCTGTCCCTAAATACAAGCGAATAATAAAACCACTGGGGGTAGTCCGTGTCTAAGTTTACATTTGCCTTCGCCTGATGTTGCTTGTTTGCATCTATGTCCAGTTTTATCGGCCCCTCGAAAATGGATATTATGTCTGTTCCTGACCAATCCTCATTCATAATCATCGGGTATCCAAAGGTATTGCCGTTTGCCAGATCCATCTCAAAATTGAACCAGCCATAAAGGGGATGGTTCATCAGCTCTTTTCTTATCTTCATTATGCTGCCGCAAAAGAAGCACTGTTTGGCATCCCTTACATATATCGTAGCTGCTGGCGCATCGGATATGCTGCCTCCGTCAGAAATCACACCAAAATACACGCCAGGACCTAACGTGGAATGCAACGTGTTTTCATAATTGGTATCATATTCCATATGGTAGTTCCCAGTAAAAATTATGTCATTCATTGGAAAATCAAGGAAATCATGAAAAACAAAATTCTGCTGCCTTATTTCAGACTGGTCTATTATATCAGGCATCTTTTCGTTCCATGTATTTTTCTCATGAGGGAAGTCTGTTGCAATGTTCATTGCGCTATATTCATAGTCAGGATTGCCAAAAGCGTAATAACCAGTCGAGAAATGATATTCATGCCTGTCCCAGTCATTGTAGTTCCTGAAGAACGTCTTGTAAGGGCCGTACCCAAGTTCTTTCCATCCCATCATCACACCAAGATCCATATTAGCATTAGTTTCATTCACTATGATGTTGAGCGCATAGCTCAGGTGCTCGAAACCATAGCTATCGACTATTTCATCAGCATTGGTTTCAAGCTCAACAAAACTAGGGTCATCAAAATCTATGACCATCATATATTCGTCGACCATGCCGGTAAGAGAAACCTTTGCCAGCCACACCATGAAATGGTTGTCCTCATGCGACAAAACAAGTGCATCCAGCTGGTAGGGTGAGTCCGTGTCTATTAAATCTTCTGTCACAGGTATCTCATAAATAGGATTGCCTAGCGAGTCGTGCTCTAGGTTGCTTAAATCATCTTCTGACAAGATGTACTTCACATTGTCATTGTCAGGAGGTGATGGCCTGTTAAACAGATTCTCCATTCTCATAAGCAGTATATCGACCTTTTTTGTTTTTTCCAGGTCCATGTTCTTGAACCGCAGCACAACCTTTTTTGTGTCCATTTTTACAGCGTCTCCGGGGGGCAATAATGAAGAGCGTGATGAAGAATCGCTGGTTGCTTGAAGTGTGTCGCCAAAATTGTATGTATTTATTACATTCCCGTCATCATCAAATTCTAATATATTTATATTGCCTCCTGATGCAGTTGCTATGCATACCATGTCTCGTGGCACCAGGACTTCGTAGTCATTCGAATATATGATGGAATACGGCTCTGTCATGTCAGGAACCAGATCCGAGATAACAGTCCTTTCATGTGTTTCATGGAAAGGATTTTCTGACACAGTTTGAGCCTGAACCGGTACTAGAAAGAATAAAAAGATTATTGACATGATAAAAGAAAAAAATAATTTATTCATATATTATTATTGCTTTTAACCTATATATTGTTTTTGAAAATAGTGGGACGCGCCGTCGGTGGATGCCTACCAATAGAAACGGTTGACCGAACTTTCGCCTCCACTCTGTGAACCCTACAAGCGCCAATGCTACAGCTTAGAGCTGCTGCATCCCTGCCCTGACTCGGTTCACCATAACAATAACCCTATAGGACAGAGCTTCGCAGTTGAAAGTGCGGGCCGCAACTACCAGTTGACATCGCCCTCAGGCTTCGGCCGCGCCATGAAGGCGGTTTGCACTTACAGGGAACGCCTAACTCCCCAGCCTAGTCCCATTTAAAATAAGCTTGCAGTATTTAAAACTTTTACAGTAACTTTCTTGCTAAAAGAATCATACTGGGTCTTTTAATCATTATATCGCTTAGCAATTTGAACTTTTTTGCCTTGGATAAAGCAATTAAATCATCACCAGAAAGATAGTCAACAAGCCAGTTGAAGTCATCATCCTTCATTGACTCAACAACTTTTCGCAGTTTTTCTATTTTTTGCAGTTTTTCTCCGCGCTCGTTCCACCATAACTCATTGTATTTTGAGAGTGCTTCTTTGGATATGTCTCCTGATTTTATGGCTTCTGATGCTACTTCACCGGCTATGCGCCCGCCGACAAAAGATTCGGATATGCCGCCGCCATGTATTGGATTAACCTGATGAGCAGCATCACCTGCAACCATAAAGTTGTCCAAAACCATATCCTTCATTATAGCTCCCACAGGCACTCCGCCTGCATTGAACTCTATTATTGAACCTTTTTTCAGGCCTTCCCTGGAATTTATGAAATCTTTAAGATACTCTATGGCTTTTTTACTTGCCCAAGGCTTTCTAACACCAATGCCAACATTAGCGTTTTTTCCACCTTTAGGGAATATCCAAGCATAACCAGCAGGAGCAATTTTTTCGTTTCCTAGATACAGTTCAAGCCTATACTGATCAACATCAACATTAGCCATTTCAAACTGTGCACAAGAAGCAACATCTTCGTGTTTCAGTGTTGTGTTTATACCTGCTTCTCTTGCAAGCTTTGACTCAACTCCGTCTGCGGCTATAACTATCTTTGCCTTTACATTCATCTCTTCATTCTGGTGCTGTATTTTAACACCAACTATCTTATCTCCGTTTTTTAGTAAGGAAAGCGCTTCTGTTTTAGCCATGACAATTGCACCAGCTTCTGCAGCTTTTCTTGCAAGAAACTTGTCAAAAATCTTTCTCTCTATGACCCATCCTTCTATGTCATCAAAGTCTGCTCTAACATACCTGCCGTCAGGAGCATAAATAGTAGCTCCTTTTATTGTCTGGCATATCCATGAAGGATCTGGCTCTATACCCATTCTATCTGCAGCTGATTTAGATAATCCTTCACCACAGCGTTTTGGTGAACCAATCTCTGCACGCTTTTCAATCATTAAAACGCTTAAGCCTGTTTTAGCAATGGCCTCAGCCGCACCAGAGCCAGCTGGTCCGCCACCAACTACAACAACGTCATATTCATTCTTTATGTTCATTTTTTCACCTTTAGCGCATCAACCGGACAGAATCTTACACAAAATTCACAGTCTATACACTTATCACTGCATGTAATGCCATGCTCTAATAACGTAAGTGCTGATGTTGGGCATACTCCGACACATCCACCACAGCGTGCACATTTGTCCTTATTAACCTCTATCATAGTACAATAGTTTGCAAATACACATATAAACTTTATTAATGCGCCTAAACGAATTCAAAAAGAAAGAAAAAAAAGAAATTGGCTTCTATAAAGGCCTTGATTCAATTAATCCGAATAGTTCCAAGGCGCCAACCACTGTTACAATCAGTAACATTATCCATGCCACCAACTGCAGTATATATGACCCCCATATCATTATTTGGTTTATTCCAAGTCCTGTCCAAACCGTAAATTCGAATGTTCCTGATAAGAATAGTATCACTGTAGTAAGTACGAGTAGGTTCCATGATTTTACCATTACCTTACTGAGCTTAACGTACTCTAGGAATACTACTGCCAATAATATAGCTACTATGTAAATTACGTCTACCATTTAATCACCAAATGTTTACACTGTGGGTCTTGCTGCCAATTTGTATATAGCCTTTAGTGCCACTATCAATGCTGCAGGTGCAACGAATGCTGCTATGTTAGTTACGATGTTAGTTAGGTATACTCCTAAATTCACTATGTCCAAACCACTAAGTGCGGTTTTAACTAACATAAATGCAATTGCTGCAATCAAGAAAGGCTGTGTTTCTTTTTCATTGATGTTTATGAATCCTACAATAATACCCAAAACAATGAGTACAATCGTTATCATTCCACCAGTTGCTAGGTCAACAAATCCTGATGCCAATCCTGCTATTATTGCTATGATGACACCTAAAATAAAGGCCCAATGTCCGTACTCTGTATTAACCATTTTTTAATCACCTTATTTTTATATATGAACAAGGCTCAATATAAAGATTTTTTCGGCAATCAACGTTTTTATTCGTGATTTAACGGGATATTTAGAAAGCTAAAAATACTTCCATACCAGTTCCAATAAGGACTAGTATTATACCTAAAATAAGGATTTTTATGCTGTCTATGAGTATTATCTTGAATACTTTAGAACCATTCTTTCTTATTATAGAAACTGAAATAAGTCCACCAGCAAGTGCTGCGCACACATAACCTCCTATTTCTGGTATTGCGTGTGGCATCATAAACAATGAAAAAGGAATTTGCCATATAGGAGCATTCCACACAACTTTAGAATACTGTCCTAGATAAACACCCAATATTGATGCATTCCATACTATTATGAAAACCGCTCCAGCACCAAAGATTAATGAGAACAAGAAAGAAAAGAACAGCACTTGAAGATTATTGCCTGCTATCAAAGAGAAGTTGTCAACAAACATGCCCTCTGCAAAATAACCTGTTGGCAAGGCTGTGCCTCTCATCTGAGCTATCTTAATCATCTGCACTTGAAAAAAGTCCGGTGGCAAGTAATATGACCATACAGCAAAGCTTATGGCAAGACCAAAAAAGAAAACAAGAAACAATATTATATCCTGATTGTGTTTGTCCCAAAAATTCTTTTTATAGTGTTTTAATATTTCTTTTTCTTCTTCCATTTCTCTTCTTTTTAATAAAAGTGTAAAGAAGAAAACTGACGGTATTATTGTAAACATCACTGCAAATATGCCACTCAAGTCAATAGCTACATTGGATAAATGCAAAACATAAGATAGCTGTGCGCTAAACAAAACAGCAACACTAGATAAGACTATAGTCCAGATAAAAACCAGATAAGGTTTCTTTTGCATTTCTTTAAAGTCTATCAGAGATTCTAGCATATATTATAATTGGTTGCATATGATAATAAATTAATAATGTAAACTTAAAGAGATATAAAATAAACAAAGAATAAATACTATCTCAACAATATAATATTGCATGGCAAAATTAGAAAGGTTGGTTTTACAAGGTTTCAAATCCTTCAAAAGGAAAGCATCTGTTCCTTTTCCTTCTGGATTCTCTGTTGTTACAGGACCGAACGGAAGCGGCAAGTCTAACATAGGCGATGCCATATCATTTGTTTTGGGTAAAACTTCATCCCGTGTTTTAAGGGCAAAAAAAGCTCAAGATTTGATTTTTCACGGAGGAAAGAAAAAGGGAGCCTCTGATTATGCCATCGTCACGCTTTATTTTGATAACAAGGATAAGAGTTTACCATTGCCTGAACAAAACCCTTCTATAAGCAGAAGGATAAACCAAAAGGGCGTGAGTACATACAGGCTAAACGGAAAGGTTGTAACAAGACAGCAAATAGTTGACTTGTTTGCTCAGGCAGGCATTCATCATGACGGTCATAACATGATACAGCAGGGCGACGTAACGCAGATTGTGGAGATGGATTCTGTTGAGAGAAGAGAGATATTGGATGAGATTTCAGGTATTGCAGAGTACGATGATAAAAAAAGAAAGGCTGAAAAGGAGCTTCTAAAGATAGATGATAAAGTTAAGGAAGCAGATATTATTCTCAATGAAAAAACTCAGATAATAGAGAAGCTAAAAACTGACAGGGACGCTGCAATAGAATATAAAAAGGGTGTTGATGATTTAGACAACATAAGAAGTGCCATAACAATTAAGAGTTTTTCTGAAGCAGAAAGCGGCTTAAAGAGCGCAGAAGAAAAAATCAAAAGTAAAGAAAAGGGGTTTGAAGATCTTGAAAAGGAAATAAAGAAATTGGACGAAGAACTGATAAAGGAAGAGCAGGCCCTTAAAAAATTAACTGACAACGTGGTAAAAGCTTCTAACCAAATAGAAGTTACTAAAAAAATAGAGAGATTAAGGTCTGATATAGAGATAACAAAAGACAAAATAATCACAAAGCGCAATGAGATTATAAGGCTTCAAGACATGATTGATAGAATACAAATAATCAGCATGGGAAGGGGTGCAAGCCCCTTAATAAAAGATGTTTTAAAGATAAAGGGTGTTAGAGGAACCTTTTCAAACTTAATTTCTGTACCAAACGAGTATTCAACTGCCGTTAGCATAGCCGCTGGCGGTCACATGAATGACATTGTAGTGGATACAACTGATGTTGCTGTTAAAGGTGTAAACTACTTGAAAGCAGCCAAAGCAGGCAGAGCGAGATTCATACCGCTGGATAAGATACAATCATTCAAGAAGGGCAACTTGCCTAAACCTGCTATAGGATGGCTATCAGATCTTGTGGAATACAGCCCCAGATACTCGGCCGCAGTAAAATATGTGCTCGGATCAACCGCTTGCGTAAAGGATATTGAAACAGCCAAAAGGATATCATCAATTCAAAGGCTAAGAATGGTTAGCCTTGACGGCGATATGATGGAAGCTTCTGGAGCTATAACAGGCGGCTATTTTAAAAATAAAGTTAAGAGCACGACTGACGTTACCGGTTATGTTAATGAAAAAAACAGTCTCGAGAAAGAGATTGAAAAATACGAAGTAATTTTAAGGGATTATAATCAACAGCTTGAAAAACTTGCTGATAAAGAAGTAGGAACATCTACTGCAAACTTTGAGCGGGAACGCATAAAAATCGATGAGAAGACAGAAAGGCTAAGAGAAAAGAGAAGTGATGCATACGAGAGAAGAGTTGAACTGCAGCAAACTATAAGCAAACTAAATATTCAAAAGGCACGATGGGAAGCAAAGCATGATAATTTCAAGGTAAGCATTGAAGCTCATAAGAAAACAAAGAAGAAAGATATTGGAAAAGAGCTTGAAGAGTTCATGAAAAATTCTGTATTAAAATTAAAGGAAATGGAAATCAATCTCGTTGAGAAGATAGAGGTCATGGGACCAGTTAACATGAAGGCCATAGATGATTTTGAAACAATAAAAGAGGAGTTTGACGACTTCAAAGAAAAGGTTGATAAAATAGTTAAAGAGAAAACCTCCATAACTGAAACCATTGTAAAAATTGAAACAAAGAGGCTAACAACGTTCATGGCAACTTTAAATGAGGTTTCAAGCAATTTCAAGCAGGTTTACAGGGAGCTGACAGGCGGTGACGCAGATTTAGAGCTTGAGAATCAGAATGACATGAACACGGGCTTAATGATAAAAGCTTCTCCTGGAGGCAAAAAACTGCTTAACATTGATGCTCTATCAGGAGGAGAAAAAACACTCACAGCATTTGCTTTCTTATTTGCAATACAGAGGCACAAGCCTTCGCCATTTTATGTTCTTGATGAGGCTGACGCAGCACTAGACGAAGTAAACACAAAGAAGATTGTCGAACTAATCAAAAAGCAATCCAAGCTGGCCCAGTTCATCGTTATCTCTCATAACGACACTCTGGTTAGAGAAGGAGACCAGATATACGGAGTTACTATGGATGACGGTGAATCAAAGATACTTACTATAGAGCTTCCTAAAACCAAAAACAACTAAATTTTGTGTTATAAATCGGTAAACATAATAATTATCATGAATGTTTTGCTGCACTTTCTTTTGAATTATTTTGTAATAAATTTGATATTTGGAAATGCGTTCAACTATATTTTCTACATACTGTTGTTCTCAATAATGCTCGATCTGGATCATATTCCATACACAATCAGAACAAGGAAAAAATTAATCAGCAAGAAATTCGGCGCAGAATCCAGATCGCGTTTTCATGAGCTATACGGTTTGGCGCTGTTCTCTGTAGTGCTATCTGTTCTTTACCTCTTTGTCGAATCAATGATAATATATGTTATAGGAATGTCTGTTATTCTGCATTATGCTTTTGACTTTTTACTGGGAAAGAGCAGACCCTTCTATCCGTTCTCTAAAAAAGAGGTTTCACTGAAAATACTGAGTGAAAAACAGAGAGCTGTCTTTGAGATAGCGTTAACCATAATACTGGGAGTGATATTTTGGCTAAGCATGCTAAGATGAAAGTTGTAGGGAAAACAAGAGAAGCTCTTGATAAGATTTTCTTAAAGCTTCCTCTGCCTAAAATAAACCCCAATACAATATCAGCAGCATCGATAATAACCAGCCTGCTCTTTGTTTTTAGCCTCAATTATTCTGCTTTATTAGCTTTTGTTTTGATACTGATAACTCTTCTGTTTGACTGGCTAGACGGCCTCGTAGCAAAGAAGCACAGACTGGCTTCAGAAGAAGGCTATATGGTGGATGTGACAGCTGATAGGATGTCAGAAGGCATAATGTTCCTTCCGTTCTTCATGCCCTGGTTTTTGTTTTTTGCAGTTAACAACGTATTAGCACTCTGGGGGTTCAAGAAAAACAAACATATAATAATGCCGCTCAGGCATCTCTTTCTGGTGTATTTTTTACTGGTTTTTGTTTTTTAGAATCAAACTTCAATAATCACAAAACGTTATTTAAGGTTTTTGATTAAACCTTTAGAAAAAAGTTTATGCTATTTAAAATTTCAATACTATAATAGTCCATGGAAAATTTAACTGAAATTGGTTCTGGAGAAAAAATCAGTGAAAGTATCGGAACCAATAGAATAGCAGGTTCTAATTGGCCAGTATCAGAGGGTAGGTACGAAGTTGGTGACGAGTCGTCTCCGGTAGCTGTATGCACGATGGCTTCTGTTGACTTGAAACTTCCAATGGGAAAAATTGCTATCCTAGGAAAATGCGTAACTGAAAACATAGGCATTGAGAAGATTGTAAAAAACATCGTATCGAACCCGAAAATAAGATTCCTAATCATGTGCGGGAAGATATCAAAAGGTCATTTTGTTGAGCAGGCTATAGAGTCATTGATAGAAAATGGTGTCGATGACCAAATGAACATAATAGGAGCAAAAGGGGCAATGCCGTCTGTAAAGAATTTAACAAAGGAGGATGTTGAAAAATTCAAAAAACAGGTTATTCTCATTAACATTGCAGGTGAAGAAGAACATGAAAAGATATTGGATGTTGTTAAGGCCTGTTATCAAAAAAATCCGGGAGTGTTTGAATACAGCAATGAAAACGAAATTATCAAGGAGGTAAATGAAATGGAAGGAGAAGAAATTAAAGCTGCAGAGGCAGAAGTCGCTGCAATGAATATTGGAAGCATAAGAGCTGATGCTTCTTTGCTGTCTTGGAAACAAGATGAAAAGGGATTTTTTATAATATGCCCAGATTCTCATAGAAATGAAATAATTGTTGAATATCACGCTCATGATGGTAAGATTTTAGGCACTATAATAGGAATTAACGCAGAAGAGATATTCAAAACTATTATAGCAAAGAATCTTGTATCAGAAAAGCCTCATTGCGCTTATCTCGGTGCAGAGCTAATAAAGGCTGAAATCGCGATGAAAAACAAACTGGATTATATACAGGACAGCGAGCTCATAATACCAACAAAAGTTGAGAAAAGAAGCGAGATAAGAATACACGGGCACAATATGGAAAAGAAAACCTACATGACAAAGAATGAAAAGAACAGTCCAGTGTTCATAGAAAAGGTGGATCATGACGAGGATTTGAAAAAAGTTCTGCAGGAAATAGGAATGTGCAGGGTTTTTTAGGAGTGATGTTATGGATGAAAATATGCCACAGGTTCCTTATCAACCATTGGTTGTTGAAGGACAAAATTTAGGTGAAGCTTGGGAGAGTGCAGTAAGGACTATGATGGCTAAAGGATTTAACAGGTTTATTAAAGCTCCTGAGTATCAAACATGGACAAAAGACTCTCCAATGTTTATAATGGTGAAGGATCCTATGGCAGCACCGAGATTTTCTGCTAAGGCTCCGATAACACAAAGCATAGCTGATCAGTATTCAGAAAAGATGTTAAACGGCATGGAAAAGGAAAAGGAGAACAGTTTCGATTACACTTACTACTCCCGATTGAGACACTATCCCGACTGCATAGTCAGGGCAGGAATGCCCAACGTCTCTGATGAGCATGAAATGAAACAATATGTTCATAAAGTCTGCGAAGGCAAATGTGTTGTTCAGAGAATTGATCAGGTGGAAAAGGTTATTGAAATACTCAAAAAGGATCCGACACGAAGAACAGCTGTCATGCACACATGGATACCAATGCGGGATCTGGCAAAATTCACACCAGAGAGAAAAGATACTTCGTCGCCATGTTTGGTTATATGCCATCCTCAGATAGCAGAAGACAAGCTGCATTTTAACATTGTGATGAAAACCAATGACCTGTTCAGCGCATGGCCAGGCAACGCTTACGCATTCACAACATTGCAGAAATATATGGCTGACCAGCTAGGCATCGGCGTGGGTCACTACACGCATTTTTCCGTGTCAATGCAGGTTTATGAAGAAGTGTATGAAAGCGCGAGAAGTGTATAGTTAAAATTTAGTGAGGTTAAAAAAATGATACTACCAGATCATGAAATCAAAAAGCTTCTTGTTGAAGGCAGGCTAAAAATAGAGCCTTTGGATGATCCTGAAAATCAAATACAACCTGCTGGTGTTGATCTTAGACTTGGCAACACGTTTAGGATATTCAAGACATCTGCAGTGCCTTACATAGACACAAAAAAGAAAGCAGAAGACTACACAGAATTGGTTGAGATTGAAGACGGAAATCAATTTATAATACATCCCAGTGAATTCGTTTTAGGCTCTGTTAAAGAATTCATTAAATTGCCTGATGACCTAGTCGGTTCTCTGGACGGCAGATCTGGCATAGGAAGATTGGGCGTATCAATACACACGACTTCATCTTCCATAAACCCTGGCTGGGAAGGAATACTTGTTTTGGAGATATCAAACGTGGGAAAGATGCCTGTTGCACTTTACCCAGGAATGCGCATAGCAAAACTTGCATTGCATAAACTGTCGTCACCATCAGAAAAACCTTACAACATAAAAAAAGGTGTTCTTTATCACGGTCAAGACAACACAAACATGCAGAGCAAGATTCATGAAGAGTTTGACGGAAACTAGTTTTCTAATAGACGATTGTGCACGTAATAGGCGTTTTCATATGGTACTATGCCCTTATCTATAGACAGGGTATGATGCACTATTTTTCTTATTTCAATATACAGAAGATATCTAAATTCTGAATGGGATGGCAGACCCGTTACACTAAATTTAGTATAATTTTCATTATCAAACGTGTCTCTAATCTCATAAACGTAAACAATATCCGGTTCATGTTCGTTTGCATATGCTATTGCGTCTGCCATGCCTCTATCTCCGAGTAACTTGTCCAGACCGGATTTTTCATAAGCCGTTTCTCCCTCTTTCCAAATATAGAAATCAGTCGTCTTGCCAAATAAGAACAGAATGGATGGGTTATCTGTAAAGATTGTTTCTGGGTTATATTTTTCAAATTCCTGATAAAGATACCAGTCTGTATTGTCTACAATGCGTAATGGATATACAACACCGCCAAATACTGAAAATATAACCAGTAAGATGAACAAATAGCCAACGATTCTTTTTTTATCAATCCCCAAATCAAAGAATATCTTCGCTGTTATCAAAACCACAGGCACCATTATCTCGTAGAGGTAGTGCCTGAATAAAGCACCTGTAAAAATGAAAGAGATTGAATAAACTGCTAACCAAAGCAATATGAAGAGATATCCCTTATCTGAAGGGCTTTTTAGGTTCTTTAAACCAATTCTGCCTTTAATCATGTAAAAAATCAAACCTATGCCCAATAATAGCAACAGGTAAGTATCCCATCTAAAAGAGTTTATAATTGCGTTTATTTTTGGAAGTGCCGATTCCATCCACACAGCAGGCGTTACTGGGTTGTGATATGACTGGTATGTGATTATTGAACGGAAAAAGGCTTCAAAGGAATTTGTAGCGAATAGGTAAATTAAAAATGGGGAAAACCCTATCAGCAATCCAGCTAAATATTTAGAGCATTTGTCCAAAAGGTCCTTTCTGTCATAAGCTAGAATGAACAGGAAAAGCAATGCTGCAAAGATTATAGGTGACTGTCTGAACATTCCAGCAGCACCAATCATAATTCCAGAGAAAAGGAACTTGTGTTTATGGTCTGACAGGTATATCAAAAAGGCCAGTGACATTAGAAATGTGGTGAAAGGCTCTGTGAACAAAACACCAGCTACGCTGTTAACTAGGGATGAAATACCGAAAAACAATGCGGCTACCAGAGCTATTTTTTCTTTCTTGTCATGATTTTTGAATAGTTTCAGTGCTATCAAATAGACTAGCCATGTTGTTAAGACGTTAATCAGGACTGAAAGCACTCTCATGGCTAACAGGGTTGTGAAAGTGTTGCCAAAAAGGAATGTTATTGGAACAGATATCCATATTATTGCTGGTGGCTTTTGAAGGCCATTGAAATAATCAACAAACGCATGCTTGCCATTCAACTCCAGCCAGGAATTGTAAATAGCAGCTGCTTCATCATAAGTGAATGATTGGTATATGGATATGGATAGTAATGGTATTAGGAAAGAGGCTATCAAAATCAGATACAAGATCCTTCTTTGTGTAAGTAATTCCTTAACCATACTCTTTTATATTTAAGCATATTTTTAAATACTACATTAGGAGCGATATATGCCAAAACCAGTTTTTGTGATAATTGCAGGCGGCCTTGCTACGCGAATGAAGCCCGTCACAGAAGAGATTCCAAAATGCCTTATTGACGTTAGTGGGAAGCCACTAATACAGCATCAAGTAGAATATCTAGCTAAAAGAGGCTACAATGATTTCATATTCTGCGTAGCGCATTTAGCAGACAAGGTTAAAGAACACTTTGATGATGGCTCTGCTTTCGGTATTAATGTAAAATATTCACACGAGCCAAAGGAGCTGTTAGGAACAGCTGGTGCCGTTAAATTCGTCGAGAATATGGTAGGTGATATATGCATAGTATATTACGGGGACAATCTCACAACAATAGATTTTGACAAGGCGCTTGAATTTCACAGGTTAAAGAACAGCGACTTTACAGTTCTTCTGCGGCCTCTTCCAGAAGGCTACAAATCTAGTAGCATAATAACCCTTGATGAATCAGGAAAGGTTACAACCTTCTTTGAGAAGCCTCCACAAGAGGAATTTGATAAGCATGAAGAAGAGAAAATGTACATAAATGACGGCATTTACATAATGAACAGAAACGTGTTCTCACTAATACCTAAAAACACAAAGTTTGATTTTGCGAAAGATTTGATACCTTTATTGATGGAAAGGAGCATGAATTTCTACGGTTATGTTTCCAGTGAATTTTTTCGAGAGCTTGGAAGGGTTGAGAAATACGAAAAATTCAAAGAAGAATTAAAGGAAAGAGGTAAGGTATTGGAATGAACATCGAATGGAGCACTATATGAACAAAGCAGTATTTTTGGATAGGGACGGTGTTATAAACAGCACCGACGGTAATGCTCCGTTAAGCGCAGACAGGTTTTTTATCATGGACGGCGTATCAGAGGCTATTAAGAAATTAAATGAAAAAGGATACCTTGTAATTATCGTAACGAACCAACCTGACATAGCAAAGGGTTTATTGACTTTCAAAGGTCTAGAAGAGATGCACGAGAAGATGAAAAAAATCCTGACAAAAGCTGGCGCGCATCTTGATGCAGTCTACATATGCCCGCACCATCCCACAAAGGGATTTAAAGGAGAAATCCCTGAACTGAAAATGAAATGCGAATGCAGAAAACCCAAACCAGGACTTCTGCTTCAAGCTATGAAAGAATACAACATTGATTCAGAACAATCATGGATGATTGGTGATTCAAAAACAGACATAGTCGCAGGCCAGGCAGCAGGCGTGAGAACGATAAGGGTGACCTGCAGCGAAGGTGCAAAGAGCAAAGAGGAACTAGCGCTTGGCGAAGTCCGCCCAGACTTAATTGTCTATAATCTGAAAGAAGCTGTTGATTTTATAATAAAATCTTAGAATTTTCTCTACTATATAAAGCTTTCGGCGAAAGGTTTATATAATTGCGTCATTAATTATAATATTGATTCTTAGTTATTTGCAAATTTTGGTGTAAAAAATGATTGTTACGAGAACTCCTTTGAGAATATCATTGGGTGGCGGAGGAACAGATTTACCTTTCTATTGCTCAAAGCACGGAGCATCCCTAATAACTGCTGCTATTAACAAATACATTTACATAACTGTTAACAAAAGAGTTGAAAAAACCATAAAATTAAACTACTCTAAAACAGAGATTGTTGATTCTGTTGATGAAATAAAACACCCGCTAATAAGAGAAGCATTAAAGCTTACCGGAATAAGCAAACCTCTGGAACTTCACTCTGTTGCTGAACTTCCTTCAGGAACAGGGCTGGGATCATCACAAGTCTTTCTTGTGGGATTATTGAATGCCTTGTATTATTACAAGGGGGAGATTGTCTCCAAATACAAATTGGCTGAAGATGCATCACGCATCACAATGGACATACTGAAAGAGCCTTGCGGAAAACAGGATCAGTACGCTGCATCTTTTGGCAATTTAAACCACCTGAAAATAAACACATCAGGAAAGGTAACTGTTTCACCTGTAAACATTTCACATGAGGACCTGAAGAAACTGGAAAACAACTTAATGATGTTCTACACAGGCTTTCAGAGAAGCGCTATAGAAATTCTGGAAGACCAGAAAGAAAAATCAGAAAAGCCAAGCGAAGAAGCAATCTTTGATTATTATCATGAAATAAAAAAAATAGGTGCAGAGAGCTTGAAATGCCTTGAATCTGGAAATCTAAGAAAGTTTGGACAGTGGATGAACATTCACTGGGATTTGAAAAAGGGGATTTCAACAAAAATGACTAATCCAAAGATAGATGAATGGTATAACATAGCTCTTCAAAACGGTGCGCTCGGGGGAAAGATTGTCGGCGCTGGTGGCGGAGGATTCTTGATGCTCTATACTGAAACAAGCCACAGCGATATACAGAAAGCACTTGAAAAGGAGGGCCTTGTTAGAACAGACTTCAAGTTCGACTTTGACGGCACAAGAATTGTATTCAATGGAATGCAGTTTTAGGAGGTTAGTATGCATCCTGATTATATTAACAAGTCAACTGCATGCAATTTTGGGAGAGACAGTATGCACAATGATTACATTAACAAGCACATGACAGAAATAGAAGATATTGTAAGAGATATTGACAGGGAACAAATATCCAAAGCTATAGACATACTTTTTGAAGCATGGAAAAATGGAAATAATGTTTATTTTATGGGCTGTGGTGGAAGTGCTGGAACAGCTTCTCATTTCGCTGCGGATCTTGCCAAGACAACAATTGTGGGTGATAAAAAAAGATTCAGGGCGCATTCGCTTGTAGACAACCCATCATTAAAGACTGCATGGATAAATGATGACGGATGGAACTCTGTTTTCAAAGAGCAGATAAGAAACTTCATGCAACCAGGGGATGTGGTTGTTGGCATCAGTGTTCATGGGGGAAGCGGCAAAGGAAATGCAGGAGACTGGTCACAAAATCTTACTGTTGCAATGCAATTCGTCAAAGAGAATGGTGGTAAATGCATCGGTCTGGCTGGTTTTGATGGCGGCGCTTTTAAAGAGCTGTGCGATGCCTGCATAATAGTTCCAAAAAATTCAACTCCGCTTGTAGAGGGCTTCCATAGCGACATACAGCACCTAATAATTTTCAGGCTCAAGGAACTGATAGCAAACTATGAGGATGTAAATGTTTAGCAATAAAAACAAGGTTGTGGCTGATAACATTATCAACTACACCATATATGACGAGATTGATGTAGAAGACAGGGTCTTTGTCACATGGAACATGTTTGAAGAAGCAATGGAAACGCTTCACGGAAAACTGATAGACCACCAAAAAGAAAAACAACTGGAGTTTGATGCCATATACGCGCCTCCAAGAGGAGGACTGTGCTTAGGAGTTAAGCTTTCATATATGACTAAGATACCACTGATAACAGATCCCAGCAAGGTAACAAGCAGCACTGTAGTTATTGACGACTGCACAAAGAGCGGCAAAACAATGATGCCGTTCAGAGACAATGTAACACTGGTGATGTTCCAGCATCCCAAATCAGTCTTCACGCCGACGATATATTATCAGGAGACTGATAAGCAGATAAACTTCTGCTGGGAATCAAAGGATGAAAGGAATTAAACAATTAACCAAAATGATATAGTTGAATGACTTATGCTGTCTGCATACAGTCGTCTTTAAAATGTTAACAGAGTATATTGGTAACAGAGATGTCTTATGGCTATATTCATAGACTCAGGAAATGTAGAAGAGGTAAAGAAGTACATGAACATGGGTATCATTAGAGGTGCAACAACAAACCCAACTATCCTGATGAAGGATGGAGTTACAGGCGGTCTGGAAGGCATCAAAAAGGTTTCAATAGAAATCGCCAACATAATTGCTCCTTATCCTCTTTCTGTTGAGGTTCTTAACAACGACCCAAAGGGCATGGCTGAACAGGCAATAGAATTCTCAAAATGGGCAGATAATATTGTTATCAAAATACCAGCTCATGGACCAAACGGCGAGCTGGACAACTTCAATATAATTCATGATCTTGAAACCAAAGCCAATGTGCGTGTTAACGTAACTGCAATGATGAGTGCACAGCAGTGTTTCCTTGCTGCGATGGCTGGTGCAAGTTATGTTTCTTTATTCTGTGGGAGAGTTAATAACATGGGACATGATGCAAAAGTAGAGATTAGAAAGCTGAGAAAGCTTTTGGATGAGCATAAACTCAAGGCAAAGATAATCGCAGCTTCAACAAGAGAAGTCATAAACGTTATAGACTGGCTTGAAGCAGGAGCCCATATAGTTACAGTATTGCCACCTTTCTTGAACGGGATGCTAGTACACCCGTACACAAAGGAAACAGTTAAAATGTTCCTGGATGATGCAGTTAAACTGTAAAGCTTTTATATCATCATAGTAACAGTTATTCTAATTAATCGCTATCATGCTCTACACATTTACTTCGATGAAGTCTGTTCAGTCGAAACAGGCTATTGCTATTGAATCCAAGCTCGCAACAGCATTTGCGTAGAGAAATTTCTATTTTTGGAGAAACAAATGGAAATGAATGTAGACATTGAAAGAATGTCTAAAGAAACAGACATAGGCGTCTCTGCAATCAAGAATGCCCTTGGCATTCCGCTGGAGGAATGCAAAGATTCCACCATCGAAGAAGTAAGAGCCGTTTACGATGATGCTCCAGATGGCAGCGAAGCACAAGCAGCTGCATTTAACAAGTGTATAGAATTAGCTTCCACCATCGAAGAAGTAAGAGCAGCTTACAATGATGCTTCATATGGCAGCGAAGCAGAATCAGCTGCATTGGAGAAGTGGAATAAACTTTCACTCAAGGCAGTTGAAGAAGCTTCCACCATCGAAGAAGTAAGAGCCGTTTACGATGATGCTCTAGATGGCAGCGAAGCAGAATCAGCTGCAATCCGGAAACTCTCGGAGTTCTTCCGAAAGTAAGCCGAATCGTGCAGAACTAATTCTAGCGGAGGATTCCATAGTGGATACAATTTTTATAGGTTATCTCATAGGCTACATCGGAGCAACACTCACGACGTTCTCTTATGTTGCCCAATTAACAAAAAGCCTCAAGACAAAAAGCACAGGTGATCTATCGCTCATAATGTACATCATGGTCATTGAGGGTTGCACGCTCTGGCTTGTTTACGGCATTTTAGTAATGAACTGGGTCATAATTGGCGCAAACAGTGTCAGCTTGCTAATCATTTCCAGTATTTTATATCTCATAGTGAAGTACAACAACCAAACTGTAAAGGCTGTTGTGGTTGTAATCATTGCCATGTATTTCATGGTGGCTATGCTGTTCATCAAGTTGGGATGGATATTAGCAGTCGGCCTGATGGCGACTGCTCTGACTTCCACCTGCAATCTTCCGCAGGTGTTCAAAATTCTGAAGACCAAGAGGACAGAGGACATATCGCTTCCGTTCTATGTTGTCCTTACAATAGGCATAATCTGCTGGCTCACACACGGGATTCTTCTTAAGGACGTTCCGCTTATCACTGCTAACATAATAACAATGTGCACAGTCGGCTCTGTTTTGACTCTGAAACTCTTGGAGAAAAGGAACCGAATTGCTAAAAGGAGACCATCATGATCCACAAAGCATCAAAAATAACAGGCATAATCCTCTTCTGGATATTCGTTCCAGCATTTTGGTACATCTTAATCAGCAAGATGTTCTATTCTCTTGGTATTTGCATTTGGGATCAGGGAAACTTCAGTTACCCTATGCATACACTTGAGATGATTCTTATATGTTGCATGGGGTTGGGGGGAAGCTTCATACTGCTCAAGTTGCTTCATCCGGAGCGGAGCTTCAAGAAGATACTAAAAGATTTCCTGAATTCATCACAATATCAGTTTATGAGTGATTGATTTCCTGAAAATAAGTAAACTAGAATATGAGCAGAACTCCTGCTCTTTTTATTATTATTGTCAACTTAAAGGGTTACATTATATATTGCAATTTGAATTTGATAATTTGTTTTCTTTTGGGTAGGCTGTAGCCTTTTCTTTTTGAAAAGAAAAGGGTTAGTTCTTCTCACCGACAATCAGAACACTCGAACCTTGCCATTTGATAAGTGGCATTTTTTCTAAAGCTTCGCTCATTCGGATTGATAAGTTTAGAAAAGAATCCGGTGTGAACGCGAAGGCAAACATGAATGGTTTTGTCTTTACCCACTTTAGGTATTTGCTCTCAAAGAACTTGCGATATGTGGATGGTTTGTAAGAATTTTCATTGGCTCTACGGTTCCTTGGTGTAAGTTCTAGAAGTTTACGTGGGATACTAACTGCATTGGATTCACAGAGAATGAAATGCTTTCTTGTGACACGAAGCATTTCCTGAGCCATTCTTCTTGGATTGTCAACATGATGCATGACATTGAAGCAGCAGACCATATCGAAACTGTTGTCTTTGAATCCCTTTAGGTTTGTGGCGTCTGCCTGTTTTCCTTCTATTCCCATGCTCTGGATTTTCTTTACGCCCTCTTCTGAGAGATCTGTAGCAACATACCTTTTCGGTTTGAGAGCGTTTATTATCATTTTAGATGAAACACCGTCTCCTGCACCTATCTCTAGAATTGATAAGTTCTCCGGATTTTTGTCTTTTAGAAAGTCTATAACATAACCAACTTCCTTTGGTACGCGGTAAACCACTGCTATCTTGCCTTCCCACTGCTCTCTGAAAGTCATTTTCTCGCTAAAAAGCTCGTCATAATAATCCTTCATTACTTTTTTCTTTTCCATCAATTTTTCTGCCATATCAGCACCAAGAGCACGCAATTCACGTATTTATTTGTTATATTCTACGTATAATAGAAAGGTTTAAAAATATCACTCAATCATTAATATCTTATATAATTAATATAGTGTATCGGAGTTGTTATGAAATTCATGTTCGTTTGTATGGGGTATGAAAACCTCTCTGCACAGCAGCTATCAGCAGTGCTGAAACAAAAGGGCCATGAAGTGGATCTGGCTTTTGATCCGGCGCTGTTTGATGACAAGATGTATTTCTATTATCCGGATCTTCATAAACTCCTTAGTGACAGAAATCGTGTTATAAAGAAAATAGTAGACAGTAAGCCAGATGCAATCGGATTCACTGTTTTTACAGATAATAATGAATGGGCATGCGACATTGCAAAGGAAGTGAAGAAACAGCTTCCGGACACTCCCATAATATTCGGTGGAATCTACCCTACAACATGCCCTGAAGTTGTGATAAAAAATGATTTTGTGGATATTGTTTGTGAAGGAGAGGGTGAAGAATCCCTGCCAGAGCTTCTTGACAGCATGCAGAAAGGTAAGATTGATTACAAAATAAGAAATCTTTGGTTCAAAAAAGATGGCAAGATTATAAAAAATCCACAAAGGCCTCCTGTGGATATTGAGAAATTGCCTTATTATGATAAAGAGTTGTTTGAGGGGCACGTGCCTCTTGACAGGGTTTACCTGACTGTAATAGGAAGAGGCTGCCTGTTTGGATGCTCTTTCTGTTCGCAGAACTTCTTAAGGAAGTTCAATAAAGGATTGGACAAAAGAATCAAGTCTGTAGATAATGTGATGAGAGAACTGAAGATAATGAAGGAAAAATACAATTACAGAGAAGTGGATTTCAAGGACAACATATTGACAATGAACAAGGAATGGGTTATTGAACTGCTAGACAGATACAAAAAAGAGATTGGTGTCCCTTTCAGGGCTCTAAGCCATGTTTTATGCATGGATTTGGAGATAGCAAAAGCTTTAAAGGGAGCAGGATGCCACAGAGTGCAGTTTGGCATACAATCGCTTAACGAGGAAACGAGAAGAAAGCATCTGTTAAGAACTGAAACAAATGAGGAAATAGAAAAGGCTCTTAGAGCATGCGATGAAGCAGGACTGGAATACTCATGCGATCATATGTTTGGTCTTCCTGGAGAGACTGAGGAAGATCAACTGCTGGCTGCAAATTTCTATAAAACTCTTAAGAAGTGCACAAGAGTGACATGTTTCTGGACCACGTTCTTCCCAAAAACAGATCTTGTTGCTATAGCAAGGAGAAGAAACGCTATCACTGATAAGGATATAGAAGAGATAAACAGAGCCAAAGCTGGTTACTATTATCTTGAAGGGGCTGTAAAGGATAAAGAATTGAAAAAACACTTCAGAAATTATCAGATGCTTTTCAGGCTTATGCCTATACTGCCTGAGAAGGTGGTTGACTTTATACTAAGAAATAATTTTCATAAACACCTTTATCTGCTTCCACAAAGAGCAATATTGCTTCCAATAGATCTGATTGTTTCTTTTATAAAAAAGGATAATTCCGCATTCCAGTACATGAACTACTACTCTCTGCATCTAAATAAAAAAATAAAGAGAAGGCTAGGATTTAAGGTGGATAAATGAAAGTGGTTCTAATCCACTTGAAAGAGAATTTTACACCAGTACCTCCTACTGGTCTGTTATACGTAGGCACAATGCTAAAAAAGGAAGGCCATGAAGTACGCGTATTTGACGCAAACCTCAAGGAGCAGAAAGAAGTCATTGAAGAAATAAAGAAGATTGATCCTGATATGATAGGTTTCAGCGCAATGACAACATCTTACTCTATAACACAAGCGTTAAACAAAATGCTAAGAAAGGAGCTTCCCAACGCTTATTATTTTTGGGGCGGTGTTCATGCCACATCACTGCCTGAAGAGACAATGAAGGACAATGAACTGGATTTCCTTATTTACGGAGAAGGAGAGCTAACAATGGTCGATGTCTGCAAAAAAATAAAGGGTAAAAAGAAAGATGGCAAGCGCGGTATAGATTTGAAGGGCATAAATGGTGTGTATTATTTTGATAAAGGTAAATTGCATAAAAATCCTCCTCCAAAATATATTGAGGACTTGGACTCAATACCTATTCCTGACAGGTCGCTTCTAGGGAATTTTAAATGGTATCTGTCGCCTCCTGGAATACTCCGTGGTAAGTTTTACTACGGAATCACTACAATGTACACAACAAGAGGCTGCCCTTACCAGTGCATATTCTGCTCCAGCAAGATTGTTCACGGTTCAAGGATAAGAAGGAGATCCGTGGAAAACGTCCTCAAGGAGATGAAGTACTTAAAAGATGAGTTTGGTGTAACAGGCATATATTTTAACGATGACACTTTCGCAACTGACATTGTATGGCTAAAGAATTTCTGCAAGAAACTGAAGGAGAGCGGTCTCAACATGGTTTGGGGTTGCCAGACAAGAGCCAATATTGCATCCAACATTGAGATTCTTGAAACAATGAAAGATGGCGGATGCGTTCAGGTTGATATAGGATGCGAGAGCGGTTCTGACAAGATATTGAAAAACTTGAAAAAGGGCATAACAGCTGACATGATAATGAAATCCTTTGAAAACTTAAGAAAGGTTAAAATGGAAACCTTTGCGACATTTATTGTCGGAAACCCGGGCGAGACAATGGAAGATATTAAGATGACAGAAGAGATTGCAAAACATGCTCCTGGCGGAGTCAGCTTCCTTATACTCGTACCTTATCCAGGCTCGCCGTTATACAAAATGGCTCATGACAACAAGTGGTTCGTTGATGAAAACGTAATGTTTGATGAGAGATGGACTAACAAGCAGTCTGACACTCCTGTGATGGAAGCCAGTTTCAGAGCAGAAGAGCTTGTCAGAATCAGGGCAGACCTGCAGAACCAGTTCTTTGTTCAGAACAATCTGCAGACCATACTGGCTTTTTTAAGAAGCCCGTACTTTCTTTCAAAAGCAATATACACTGTTGTAAAGCATCCTATATTCATACTAAAATCCGCAAAAAGAGCTGTAGCAAAAAGGAAAGCAATGGATTTATTGGAAGATCTTTATCAGAAATTCAATGAGGACATGAGAACGGTTTAATTTTGTTCAGCAGCTTTCTTGAATCTTCTTTCTTTTATTGTGTTCTTGAAATAATTCATTATAACACTGAAGTCCCTGTCTATCATTAGGTTGTAGTCATTGAAAGCCATGAAAGCGAAACAGCTCTTGCATGTGTTGTGTTTTTGTAGGTTTTCCCAGGCCTCCTTGAAGCCGACTTCTAGGAAATTCTTAGCTGGGAATTCTGTATCAATCATCTGCGAGCATGGATAAACCTTTCCGCTAGAGTCTATGATGCACATGAATCTTCCTGCATGACATTTTATTTTATCAAGATCATTTGATAGCTCTGATTCTTGCATGGATTTCTTTTTGTAGTCAGGCCACTCCTTTGTGTGTTTGAGTGACTTGAAAGACAGCATGATTGGGTAGCCTTTTTTCTTATAATCTATAATCTTCTGAACAGCTTTTTTGTAATCCTCATTCTCTGCTATAATACCAGAACCTGTTTGGAAGAATGGAAGAAGCCATTCTGTAACAAACCCCATTTTCTTTGAGAGCTCGAAGATTGTGTCAATGGAATGAATATTTTGTTTTGTTATAGCAGTGCTTGTATGAACATTAACGCCATTGTCCTTTGCAAACTGTATTGCGTCAAGAACCTTTTTGAAAGAGCCTTTGCCCTTTCCCAAATCATGAGACTCTTCATCTCCGTCTATGCTTATGCAGAGCGTGTTTAATTTTTTAACTGCCTCTATCTTTTCACGGACAAGATGCCCATTAGAATTCATGTTGCAAACCATGCCTTTTTTTCTTGCATAGCCTACAAGATATTCAATATCATCTCTTGTTAGTGGTTCTCCACCACCGAAATTGATTCTTTTTGTTCCCATTTCAGCGAGTTCATCAAAAAGTTTTGTCAAATCTTCTGTAGTGAAATTTTTAACATCCTTTCTGCCCCAGTATATGCCATAACAATAAGGGCAGCGTAGATTGCAAGTATTAGTGGTGTTAATGTGTACAACTATAGGCTTAGGTTTGGATGATTTGGCCAATAGCAAACTCTTCACTAAACCAGCTTTGTCAAGTAGTTCCATATGCTCTCCAGATTACTATACATTATGTCTAAATACTTTATATACATTTATTACAGTTCAAGGTGATTATCGTAGCTTCAGGTGGACAGAATAGTCTAATTGGTGTCTCTCTGCTCTGTCCCAAGCCAGCTGTAACGTTCAAATAAGAGTTTTCTAGTTTAAACATGCCTCTGTCATATCTTTTCTGAATCTTAGAAAATGCAAACAACGGACCAATGAAAGGCAGTCTTACCTGTCCTCCATGAGTATGTCCAGCCAGATAAAGATCACCGTGAATATTCTCTATTGTTTCAACCATGTCAGGTAAATGTGTTAACACTATGTTGAAATCTTCATTCTTCTTTTCAGCAAAAAAATCACTGAGTCTTCGAAGGCTCTCCTTGAAAAAAGGATCGTTTGGCCTGTGCCTGTCAATGCCAAAAGGTATTACTATTCCTGCTATGCTTACTTTAGTTTTTCCTATAACAACGTCTTCAGTTTCATTTAGTAATGGTTTTATTCCTATGTTTTTCATTGACGAAACAAACGAATCTATGTTGTTTGCCTTCAGCCTTTTTCTCATTTTATGAAAAGCAAAGAAATTTCTCAAATCCAAGTCATGCTCATCATGATTACCCAAGCACAACCATGATCCGTATTTAGGTTTAAGCTTTTTTAGGTATTTGCATGCCCAAGGCACTGCCTTATCATTGTCAATAACATCGCCTGTTATGAATAAAAAATCCACGTCTTCTTTGGAAAGCCTGCTTATGAAACTTTCAATTCTGCTGTTTTTACCGCTAAGATGAAGATCGCCTATGTGAAGAATTTTAATGTTGTTAAGATCTTTAAGGTTAGATTTGATTGGAATAGTCTTTCTTCTTATTTTCATTTCAATATCTTCGCACTATGTGTTTTATATCTTTACTGGTTTTTTGAACCAGAAGAACAAGCCTGGCAGAACAGCCAAATACTGGTAAATCAGTACCATTAATGAGAAAGAAACTGCTTCTGCTGCTGAGAGCCCTATTATCATAAAGAACAATATCAGTACAGCCTCTCTTGTACCTATGCCTGTGAAAGAAATAGGGACCATTTCAAGTATCATTATCACAGGGTATATCAGAATTATAACTAAAAATGATAGCTCAATGTTCAAACCTACAGCAAGCAGCCAGAACTGGAAGAATGCTCCTATCCATATGAATACCGTTAGAAGTGCTGCAACAATCAGAGTTCCCTTTTTGTTTCGTATCATCTCTATGCCAGAATAAAACTCATCAAAATTAACTTTTATTTTTGATTTGTATTTCTCTGGGATGAATCTGTAAAAAATAGGCCTCAGTATTTTCTGTGTATATTTTTTATTAATTGCTAGAACTGCAACAGCTACAAAAGCTATCAGCAATGATGCTATAACAATCATGTATGTTGTACCTATATTGTAAAGGAATGAAAAAACAAATATGCCTCCTAATGCCATGAGTATTAGGATAAAGATGTCTATTATTCTGTCTGCGAGAACTGTGGATATGGATTTACCTAATGTGGATTTTGATGACTCCTTGAGATAGAAACCTTTCACAAATTCTCCAATTCTTCCAGGTGTCACAAGCGCAATAAAGCCTGATATAAAATACACTAACACTGCCTCGCGCAGGCTGTAATAAATACCGCAGGATTTTATCAGCATCTTCCATTTCCATGATTTGGGTATAGAAAAGAACAGGCTGATCACAAACGCCAAACCCAAATAGAGCACATTGAATTCAGAAAAGATTTTAATTACACTGCTAAGATTTATGTTCAGAATTATGTAAGCGAACAGAATTATGCCTATTAACGGGGATAATTTCAGGAGTTTTTTCATAATAAAATGATGTTTTGCTGGTTTTTATAGTTCCAGGAGTTCCTTTATGGATAACCTAATTGCTTCAGATGAATTGTGTTTTGACTTCCAGCCGAGATTATGAATTTTTGTGATGTCGAATCTTACTACAGGAACATCGCCTTTCCATCCTCTGTCACCACCGGTGTGCTGAAGTTCAACGCTGCTTAAACCCATTTCTTCTATGACAATGCTTGCAATGTCATTTACTGTTATGTATTCGTCTGTTGCGACGTTAAACAAATTGACCTTGTCATTAGATTTCTCTATAGCAAACAGCATTGCATCAATAACATCATCCACATGTATATATGACTTGCTCTGGCTTCCATCTCCTAGAATCTCAAGTCTTTTAGAATCCTTCTTCAGCTTCCTTATGAAGTCGTATCCCACGCCATGGGTTTGCTTTCTACCAACAACATTGGCAAAGCGAAAGATCCATGCCTGCATGTCAAACATGTGGCAGAATGCGCTTATCACGCCCTCTGCACCAAGCTTGCTTGCGCCGTACATTGAGATTGGCAAAAGAGGACCGAAGTTCTCTGGGGTTGGAGTTAGCCCGACATCACCGTAAACTCCGCTTCCAGAAGGATAACCTAATTTCTTTACACCATTGAGACGCATTGCCTCAACAACATTATACGTTGCAACTATTCCTAGTCTCAGGTCAATATCTGTCTCAATCATGCTCTTTGCTATATCTGGATTAGCAGCAAAATGAAAAACCATGTCATGCCCTTTCATTGACTCGATGACCTTTTCCTTGTCAAGCAGATCAGCATTTATAATTTTAAAATTTGGATTATCATAGTGATGTTTTATGAAATCCTCTCTGCCGCTGATTAAGTTATCATAAACAGTAACACTATGACCTTCTTTTATCAGGCGATCAGTCATGTTGCTTCCTATGAATCCTGCACCACCAGTAATAAAAATCTTCATATCATTCTCCCCTAAGCTTCTTTGCGAGTTCCATTGCGTGCCTGATGCACGCATCCATGTTTATGTATTCGAACTCGGAAAACCTTCCACAGAGGTGAATACCTCTTTCTTGAAAGTGCCTGTGTATTACTTCGACGTTTTCTTTATAATCTTTATCATAAACAACATACGCATAAGGTATCTTCTTCACTTCTGTTTCAGTGACTTCTTCTCTCTTTATCATGTTCAGCTTTACAAGGTCTGAAACAACTCTTTCCTTTATCTCATCTTCACTCATCTTTTCTAAATCACTTCCAGGCGGGAATGTCACTTCAGCAACCAGAGCAGAGCTGTCCTTTCCTGTGTATTCATCTCCAAAGTAACCTGTCATAACTAGTCTGTGAAATATAACATCTTTGTCTGGAATGTATATGCCCAGCTTATCCTTTGCGTTTGAATTGTTTACACCAACAAGAACAACATACATGCTGTTGTAAACAAGTTTATCAGCAGCATCTTTTACTTCTTGAGGAATATCATCCATGGCTTTTATGAGATGAAATATAGGCATAGTGCTTATGATTCTGTCTGCTTCTATTTTATCTCCTGAAACTGTTTCAACCATCCAGCCGTTGCCTTTTTTTCTAATCGAACTCACTTCACTGTTTAGTTTTAATTCCATTTTGTCTTTTGGCAACGAATCTCTGATTGACTCTATCATGGATTGAATTCCACCGCTAATTGGATAATGAAAATAAAGTTGATGGGTGTAGCCCTCTGTCTCTATTCCAACAGCAGCTTTTATAATATCCTCTGAAGGAGGTCTTGGTATTCTCTCTACCCATTCTATGTTCATATTTTCTAACGGGTGTTTCCATATCTTTTCATTATAAGGAACTAGGTAAAGCTCTGCGAACCCATCACCAAAGCGGTGATATATCCACTCCTTAAAATTAGTCGGTTCTGGGTTCTTGTTGTTTATGAAATTGTAAAGACATTTGAATATGTCTTCTTTGGGTAATTGGTGCAAACCATTCTCAAACGGGTATTTAACATAAGTGCCTTTGTAGTAGATTTTATTGTTTCTATATAGTTTTCTCTTGTTCTCTCCGACTATGTTCAGCATGAAATCCAGTGCTTCCTTGTCCTTTGAGAATATGATATGACCGCCTATGTCATACGTGAAGGGTTCTTTCTTGAAGCTTCTGCAGAGTCCTCCTGCCACAGCATCTTTCTCGAGAATAACAGCTTCTTCGCCTAGAAAATGAGCTAATGACAGACCGGTTATTCCTGCACCAATTATACAGTTCTTTACCATAGACGCACCTATAACATTTTGACCCTGAACTTAAAAAGTTCTATAAACGCTTTTGTCAAATCTATTGGAAGCTTTTTCTTAGAGAAAACCACGCTCTCTATTGGGAAGTGTTTGACAGGCACTTGTGAATATTTGTAGCCCTTCTTTTTTGCACGAATAGGAGTCTCAGCGTTCCATGCAATTTTCATGTCACCTGTTGAGGGTATTATGTCTTTTACAACATGATTTTTTAGTATTCTGAATCCGCAGTTGGCGTCTCTCAGCCAAACACCGAACAAGAATCCTATAAGCGAATTGTTTATCTTTGATATGAACACCCTATAGAAAGGGCTTCTGAATGTTTTGTAGCCAATAACCAGATCCAGATTTTCTTTTTGTATTTTATTCCAAAGCTTCCAGAAATCAGAAGGATCATGTTCGCCATCACCGTCTGTAAAGAACACGTAATCTCCCTGTGCCTGCATGTAGATTTCTTTAACAGCTTTTATGTAGCCTCTACGATCATCGCATAGGTTTAATGTCAAACCGTATTTTTTGCTTATTGATTTGAGGATTTTTCTAGTGTTATCTTTGCTGCCATCTTCTGCAACAATTATTTCAACATCACCACTACGGAATTGTTTCACAATTTTTTCATGTATATCCTTTATGATTGTTTCAACTTTTTCATTTTGATAAACCGGTAGTATGACAGATAGTTTCACGCTCATGCAGCCTCCTAGCTATTAAATTGTCACAATCTTTAAATACTATTAATAGATACAATAGTATTATCAATTACAAGGTGCTGTTATGGGAATAAGACCAGCAAGATGCTATAAAAAAATGGAAAGACCTTACACCAGACAGTCCAGGAGAAAACCAAAAAAAGGGTTTGTTAAGGGTGTTCCTGGATCTAAAATACACAGGTTTGAAGTTGGTGACAACAAGGGTAATTTTCCTGTAAAGATGTTTTTGGTAGCCAAAAAACCAGCTCAGGTTAGGCACAATGCCCTTGAAGCTGCTCGTGTAAGTGCAAACAAGCCGTTAAATGATGGTCTTGGAAAAACCGGTTATTTCTTGAAAGTTCGTGTTTTTCCTCACCACGTAATGAGAGAGAATCCTCTTGCATCAGGTGCTGGTGCAGACAGGTTCCAGACAGGAATGAGAAAGGCTTTTGGAAGACCTATAGGAACAGCAGCACGGGTTAAGACTGGACAGAAGATTATTGAAGCCAGAGTTAATGCTGGAAAAGAAGCACTACTTAAGAAAGCATTAAAGAGAGCTTCATTAAAAATGCCTATGCCATGTGATGTAGTAAGTGGGTAAATCCCGGCCAGGGCGCGTTTCTAGAATATAAAACTAGTTGCCATTGTGAGTAAAATCTGCACTAAAGTGAAACTCAGTATAAACATAGCAACACCCAATATTACCACTCCCTGCAAACTCAGTTCTCTGAAAAACATCTTAAGCAGGCCCATCCAGATTAACACTGGCAATATTAATCCCATAAAAGGTATAAAGGATATAAATCCGCCTAAAATGACCCCAAACCCAAAAAGATTTATTATGTTAACTATCAGCACAACCATGAACACATGTGCATAGTTGTTTATAGAACCAGTCCATTTGCTCAGAGCCTTTGTAAGAATTATTAGAACTACACCGCCTATTATGGTTGCTAATATTATGCTGACACCGATATTTATCCAAGCAGTATATCCTTGCGATGTTGCGAGCGAATATACCGCATCCAAACCAAAAGGTAAGCCAGCCATATTATATTATTGTTTACAGGACTTTAAAAACTAGATTTTTGATTAAACTTTTTTCTAAAAAGTTTACTTAACATCTTCCCTAACAATTTCACCAGGAAAGGTTGTTTTATTTGGCCATATCTTGCGACCAGGATAAATTGTTGTGTTTATTCCTGTGTGAACTCCGTCCCCTATCACAGCGCCCAGCTTCCTTCTTCCGCTGTCAACAACATCGTCTCCTATAGGTGTTTTCACTGTCTTGTTGTCGTGTCTCAGGTTTGCAGTAACATTGCCTGCACCGATGTTTACGTTGTTTCCAATAATAGAATCTCCTATGTAAGACAGGTGATTAACATAAGATTTGTTCATTATTATGGAATTTTTTATCTCAACACCATTACCAACCCTGCAGTTGTTTCCTATGCTGGTGCTTCCTCTTATGAAACAATTGGGTCCTATAGTGCAGTTTTCGCCGATAACAACAGGGCCTTCTATGTAAGCTCCGTTTTTTACTAAGGTTCCTTTTCCTATTTTCACTTTGCCTTTTATTGTTGCATTTGGCTCAACTTCTCCCTGTATATCATTCTCAATGCTCTTTAGAATATGGGCATTAGCGTCCAATAGGCTCCACGGATAACCGACAGGTATCCAGTAATCTTTAACTGTTTCACAACGAACTTTTCCTGTGCCAGCTAAGCTTCTCACTATATCAACTATTTCATATTCGCCCCTTGAAGAGCGATCCATCTTAACATCAAAGGCTTTCTTGTCAAACACATAGAAGCCAGCATTGGCAAGATTTGAAACATAGTTTTTAGGCTTTTCCACAATTTCCTTTACAAGACCGTTTTCTGTGACATAGACGCCGAACCTTTCCGGTTCATCAACAGGCTGAGCCAGAACACAAGCATCATGTTCGTCAAACTTTTTTATGCAGCCATTCATGTCATTGCAAGAATAAATATCATCCCCATTCATTACAATGAAGCGATCCTTTAGCAAATCCTTTGCCTGCATAAGAGCATGAGCTGTTCCA
>JBDRJQ010000033.1:0-26041 GCA_043814765.1 Nanobdellota archaeon
ACATCTTCATCTCCTTCTATGATAAACACATTATCATCACTATCAACAATACCGGTTTTTATGTGTTGTCCTTCGCCATTATAATCATCGTTTATCTTGGTCCAATTCTCACCCAAATCAGTCGACTGCCAGACGTCATCATCATCTTCTATTATGTAAAGATAATTATCACTATCAACCAACATATAACTGGCAACGGTGTTGCCTTCTTCACCATTGTAGTCGTCCTTAATCAGGGTCCAATTAAGTCCAGAGTCTTCCGACCTCCAGACATCTGACTGGGCGTCCACAACATACAAGACAGTTTCTATAACAGCCATTCCCTTGGCATTCCCATTGTCACTGTTGAAATTGGTGATGGTCTTTGTCCAGTTAAGCCCGCCATCAGAAGATTTCCAAACATCTTCATCTCCTTCTATGATAAACACATTATCATCACTATCAGCAATACCAACTTTGATATGCTCGCCTTCGCCATTATAATCATCGTTTATCTTGGTCCAATTCTCACCCAAATCAGTCGACTGCCAGACGTCATCATCATCTTCTATTATGTAAAGATAGTCATTGCTGTCTGAAAGCATATGCATGGGATTGTTGCTTTCTTCACTGTTATAATCATCCTTGACCAGTGTCCAATTGGCTCCGGAGTCTGTTGATTTCCACACATCAGCCTGCCCATCAACAACCATCAAACGGATTTCTGTTACCAGTAACTCTGTCCAGTTTATGCTGTTCCATGTAGCGTTTGATCCCGAGTCAAAAACAGGGCTTGTGTAATTCCCTGAAGCGTACGTTGAATTTAATTGCATAGTGTTATCTGCTGTATTAAAGAATGTACTCACAAAAGTTCCCTCTTCAAAGGATGATTGATTAGTAGTTTGCCATACAACAAATCCTATAAAATTTGTTCTGATAAAAAAGAATACTGGTAATGAAAATAAAATTATTATAATTAAAACAACTTTTAAAAGAAATAGATTATTACGCTTCTTAGGTTTAGATACTTTTTTCATTAGTTAATTATTGTAAAGATAAAATAATAAATAAATTTTTTCTAAAACAGATTCAATTATAGTAAATGCATTGATGCAATCTTAGGTTTTAATATCATAAGAAGTATCAAGCGCCATTAATCAGGCTAAACTAGACATAAAAGAGATGGAAAACGCTGGATTTGGTAAGGGTCTTTGCGACAGATAAGTTAATAGAAGCCAATCAAGCTTTCTTAGCTGTTAGCTATGATGATTTGATAGAAAGTACTGATGAGATAGCCCCTAGAAAGGAACGTGCTTGCGAGCTCCACGACCAGATTGTAGTCTCGGAAATAGACGGAATAATAAAAACAGTCTTTAATCCAGAAGCTCTGCTAACTTTCTTTCTATCAGGAAATGATAAAACTTATATTTCAGCCTGAACGCTGCAACAGGCTGATACACGCTTATGGCGAATCTTGCGAACTTGTTGCTTACCTTTGAGAGAATGTTTTTGTTGCTGAACAGGAACAAGAAACTTGTATCCTCAAGATACTTTCTTGTCTTTGGCGGTAGCCAGCTATGCTTTTTCATCCAGGAAGTTCCTGTGAAGATACCCCATTCCTCAAAATTAAGCGGTTTCCTGAAGCCTGCTTTAAGACAGTCATCATATAATTTAGTTCCAGGGAAAGGCATGTATATGTTGTATAGTATATAGCTCTTCTTGTGCTTCCTAGCCAATTTTTGAGCTGCCTCTATATCCTCTTTTATCTCCTTTTCAGTCTGTCCTGGCAAGCCGGCAATAAAGTTTAGCTTGAGATTAAAGTTTCTTTTTTCAACGCTCTTCAAAACCCTTATTATCTGTTCAGGCGTCAGGTGTTTATCAACTTTCTTTAGAAGCCGTTCATTAAGTGTTTCAACTCCGATATCAATGCTCCTTACTCCGCTTTCATACAGTAAATCAAAGACTTCATCTGTGAATTTTTCAAGGGCGTCTATTCTAAGTCCTTGAAAAGCCAGATTTATTTTGTATGGCTTTTCCTTTATTTTCTTTAACAGCTCATATAATCTGTCTGGGTTTGCAGCAACATTATCATCTACAAAATAAATCGTTTTTGCACCATAATCATTGACAAGAACGTCTATATTTTTAAGAACAGTGTCTATTGGAAACGGTCTCCATGTACCGCAGTTAAAATCCTCATTATAGCAGAAACCGCATCTATAAGGGCATCCTCTGCTGCCTTGTATAGATAATCCCTTTTCTCCTGCATAAGTTATAGAAGAATACTTGCTCATATCCAAGAGGCTGTAGTCAGGAATCGGAATCTCTTCTGGTTTTAAGAGGGTTTGCACAGGATTATGTTTTATAGAGCCCTTTTCTTTGTAGCTTATACCTTTTATTTCTGACATGCCCCTTTTCTTGGCAAGCTCAAGAAACTGTTTCTCTCCCTCGCCTCTAACAACAACATCTACAGAGTCTTCTTTCAGTGCTTCTTCTGGAACTATTGACGGATGAACACCTCCAAAAACAACCATAGTGTCAGGCTTCTCTGCCTTTACAAATCTTGCTATTTTAAGGGCCTCTGTTACCTGGTGCCCTATCATGCATGTAGTCCCAACAATATCAGCTGTTTTCAGTTCATTCAAAAGCTCTTTCTTCCATCCGCTATTGATTCTGGTGTCTATTATCCTTGCATCAATCCCGTTTTTCTTTAGATATGTGGCTATGTATAAAAGACCAAGTGGCATGCGCGTGCCTAGTTTTTCATACCTGCCTGCACTTGATTGTACCAAAAGAACTTTCCGGCTCATGTATAGTCATAATCTGTTAGAATTTATAAGTTTAGTATCAATCTTAAATACGTAAAAAACAATTCTAACCAATGAATGAATGGAAAAAACTTCCGGTTACAGAATTGAAACGGCTTGTAAAATCAAGATCAGGAAGGATAGCAGAGCTGCAGGTTGAGATCGATGTTTTGAAATCAATAATAAACCAGAAACTTGATAGCGGGGATCTTGGAGAATTCGCACCAAAAATGCCTGAAGAATTTGCAAATCCAAAAACAGTTGAAAAGAGGAACATTATAACCACAGAGAAGCCAAAAGAAGAATCGCCAAAGGAGACAATTTTTGAAACAGCAGAGAAGCAATCTACTTTAACACCTAAAGAAGAAAACAGCAATCTCGGCGAGCTTGATTTATAATGATTCTTTAAATTCTCTAATATAGTTGCGCAGCTCTATAACAGTCATGCTGTAATCTCCAGAACCAGTAAGCATGTCTATTATAATCGTATCGTCTTTTATTGTGAGATACCCATTTCTGTCAACAAACTCCGCTATACCAATGCATGTTTCATTATCATCAGTCCAGTGAAGATCCCCATAAGGTCTTGCGCTATCAGATTCAGTTCTTCTGATGTATTCTACTTTGGGGACATTATCTTCAGCAAGGCTGTTTCTTACATAGTCTTCTAAGGTCTTTATTGTTTCTGAGTAATGGTTAAATTCGCTTTCGTCAAAGAAACCAAAAGGATTAACGTAAGAAGTTACTTCATTTTCGCCAGCATCGTTTATATTTATGTTATACTTCAAGTATGGCACTAATTGAAAGCTTAGCGTATAATCATCATCATGAGAATCAATTGATGACTCTAGTTGATCAAATGATATTTCCTGATCATCTATTATTATTTTGCTGTACAAGGATATCTCGCAGCTAATTGAATTATCATAGTCTGTTGCTATAGCACCTATAGGAGTGCCCTCGCACGCTGTAATATTAACACTTCTTATATGCTCATCTTTTGGACTACAAGAAAACAGCATAAATCCAATTAGGCCTGCTGTTATGCCATGTTTTATGTTTTTAACAAAAGCAGAAAAATAATCAGAATCAGGTCTAGGATTATCCAAACCTTCATTTTCCATTCCATCTTTGTATTTCATTTTTACCCCTAATCGTTCATTACTTAAAAGCCTATCTAATCAAGCACACACAATCGTTTGCCGGTATGCAGTCTATTCGCATTTGTATTGGGCTATCAGAGTTAGGAAGAGGCATGCATGTTTTTTCACATGTTTGCTCGCATACTGTTATACCTCCATCATATCCTATATCTGCTGGACAAACTGCGCTTGTAGACATAATTATTCCTTTAAGGCCCTCTTTGAACTCTGGCTCAATACCCAGATTAACAACTTCTATATTGTTGAAATCTGTTCTTTGTTTGTACTGTAGCTGCACCCTTCCAATTTCTTCCGCAGGAGTATTGTATAACTGCGTCATTGAAATGCTTGTTTCCTTGGTGCTTACCAGAATCAGATCGTCATACATCCATTCTGTAGGATTCTCTATGATGCACACTCTCCAATCCATGCCATATCCAGGAAACTGTTCTGAACAGTCACGAACAAGTTCTTGCACCTGTGCTCTGTCTGCAACAGGAAGAAGTTCGCAACCGTTTTCATTAGTTAAGTCAGATGATAAACCGCTTGCTATTTGCTGAGAACTAGCTACCAGTACTAACGTGGCTGCAATTACCAGAGTTGCTATTATTTTTCTGTTTAATCGCATATTAGCACCCCCTATAAAAAAATTAGAACAAAACCTTAAATAGCTACTTGAAAGCACATTTTAGAGAATATTGTATAATTATATAACTAAACCACTAATAGTTATTTCAGTTCTTCCTTTAGAATCTTCATAACCATCTTGCCGTCAGCCTTTCCGCGAAGCTCTTTCATTACCAATCCCATGTAAGCCTGTTCAGGTCTTGGCGCATCCTTTGCTTTGGGATTCTTCTTGATAATGTCGCGTATCTTTCCACGAAGCTCTGCTTCGTCTGAAACTTTGCCTTCTCCAATCTCTGCATCAGGATTTTCTGCTAACTGTTTCAGTGCTGTCAAAATTGCATCTTTGATTAGCTTTCCAGATTTGAAAGCGTCAAACACAATTTCAAATTGCTTCTCATGCAGATTTTCTATGTTTATGTTTTCTTTTCTCTTTAACTGAGTTAAACCAGCAGTTAGCGTGTTAGCAACCAGCTTCGCATCATGGCCTTTCTTTACAATATCTTCGAAAATGTAAGCTTTGTCCATCCTGTTCAATTGTTTCACTGTGTCTTTTGCAAGGCCGTATTGTTTCATGAAACGTTTTTCCCTGGCATCCCACAGTTCTGGAAGTTCTTTCTTCAGTTGAGAAAGATAATTTCTATCAATACTGATAGGAGGAATGTCTGTTTCAGGATACATTCTTGCACCGCCTGTAAGTGGTCGCATGAATTCGCTTCCATTATCTGTAACACGGCGAACTTCTTTGGGAACACTCTCCTTTTTCTTAATGAAACCTTGCTGTCTTATTATCTCATCGTCAACATGCTTGGGTATCATGTCAAGGTCCTGCACACCTTTCAGCTCTATCCTTGTCCCATTTTTAATGGAAACATTAACATCCTGTCTTATTGTTCCAAGCCCGCGTCTAACGCGTCCTGTAGATCTTAGAATCATGCCAAGCTTTTCTGAAGCCTCCTTGACCTGTTCTGGTAGCCTCATGTCAGGAGAAGTTCCTATTTCAACCAGAGGAATGCCTAATCTATGCAATCCATAAACAACTTTTTTGTTGTTTTTCTCTATTATCTGGCAGGCATCCTCTTCTACAGATATATTGGTTATGCCAACCTTTCCAAAAGATGTCTTAATCCAGCCGTTCATGCCAATTATTGCAGTGCGCTGGAAACCTGATGTGTTGGATCCGTCTACAACCTGCTTTCTCATAACATGAATCTCATCAGGTATTTCACAGTTTAACATAAGCGCTATCTTGAGTCCTATCTCAAGAGCATCTCTGTTCATTTCATGTGGCGGTTCAGAATCAGTCTCCACTAGGCAAGTCTCTTCAGGATATGTCATGTAATGGAACTCTTTGTTCTGTAAAACTTCATGCAGTGCTGCGGCGTCAACATCACCAAGTTCGCCGGCTACTGCGCGCATCTTTCTAACAATCTCATCATTGGATTGTTGCGCCATCTGCGAGTCGCAGTCACAAAAAAGCTTGTGGCTGCTGAGCTGCTGGTGTATTTCTATTCCAGACTTTAGACCAAGCTTCGCATAATCAAGAGCCATGTATAATGTTTGTAAAGAATCTATATAAGAAATTAAGCCTAATTTAAATCATGAGAGCCAGTCTAAGAATAGGACTTCTTGCTTTAGGTTTTGTTTTAATAATAATTGCTAGCGGCTGTGTCAGAATAAAAGAAGTTGATTTCAAGCAATGTGATTCTGACAGCGACTGCATATCTGTTCCTGATGGATGTTGCACATGCAGTAACGGAGGAAAAGCAACAAGCATTAACAAAGCCCTTGAGAAGCAGTATATAGACTCTAGGCACGCCAAATGCCTAGGTATAATGTGTCCTATGATTATATCAAGCGATCCAACTTGTTTTGCTAAACCTAAATGCATTGAAAATCAGTGTACTATTTAGATCTCTTTAAGTTGACAATGATAAACAGAATGGCGATCTCTTTCGAGGTCGCCGTTTTTTTCCAGAAATTGTGAAGTTAATATACAGTGAAATGCGTACCGCTTTCAATTTCAGTGGTAACCAATTCTCCACCACTTTCTGTGTACACTTCTATTATTCCCACAACGTAATAATTTCCAGAGCCAATGTTCAGAGTGGTTGTACTCTTGGAGTCGTTATTGATCCAGTTTTCCGCTATGTTGTATCCGTTGCTATGGGTATGAACGATGTGATAATCAGAACTTCTGACGATATTCCATGTAATCCATACATAGCATGCGGGTCCGCCATGAGTCCAATGTATGTGAGTGCACATCGGATCGCCCTGATTGAATGATGTTTTCTCGTTTTCAGAACCATCTCCTGATGTGGATATAACATCATTTATACTTGCTGTAGGAGTTCCGCCGCTTCCGCCATATGGATCAATGTCGAAAGTGAACAGCTTGACCTGCCCGGAGGAAACAAACTTCTCCTTGTCATTGTAATAATACTGAGACCCTGTATCCGGATCCTGCCACCGTATATACATGGTGTGGCATTCGTCTCCGAGTACAGGCAATTGTGGACCCGTTTGGTCATAACCACCAGGAGATGCGTTTATTGCATTATCATATGATTGGTTGTCAATTGAATATTGAACTGTGATCCAGTCGTCGTCGTTATTGTCCAGTGATATGCGTGCATAACCATCATCCGCCTGCGGTTCGCTGTGCGCATCAACTGTGAACACGAAATCCACAGTCGTGTTTTCGGAAACGTTTTTTGTCTCCTGCTTTGAATACCATTGTGTCCCCGTATCCGGATCCTGCCATTGCATATAGACAGTATGACTTTCATTTCCAGACACATTATAGCTGGTAGGGTCTGAACCATTTCCGTATGCAGGAACGTTGAAATAGCTCCCATAATCCATGATGTCTATGGAAAATTCCACCATGACAGCATCATCATCACCACTGTTGGCGGAAACCTTTATGTAGCCATCTGCAGGGCCAGACTGTACATGATAATCAACAACGAAATCAAAAAAGGAACACATTCCCGAAAGAACATTTTTAGACTGCTCTTTGGTGTAGTGCGCTCCTGTATCAGGATCATACCATTTGATGTAAACAGTATGATTGCCAGAATCGACTTCAATGTCGGGATTTGAATACCCGTTACCATAGGCAGGGACCTGGAAAGAATGGTCATAAGAAGGTTCATCAATGGAAAACGAGACCGTAACATCGCTGTTATCGTTGCTGGTTGCGGAAACGTGTATGTTGCCTTTGTTTAGAGGAGGATCGTGCAGCGGCAGACCGAAATCAACTGTCACTGTTTTTGAAGATTCCACATGTTTGGCTCCAGAGGAATCATAATACTCTTGTTTCATGCTGGAGTCAAACCATTTTATGTTGACTGTGTGATTCGCATTTCCTTTGACATGAATCGATGCTCCTGTTTTTGAGCCGCCCGAAGATACGAACAATGAATGATCGTATGATGTATCATCAACCGAATAGTACACGGTTACGTCATCATTGTCGTGGTTCGCCACTTTGACTTTGATGTAACCATCCAGCGGCGGAGGTGGGGGGCCGGGATCATCGCTGATAATTAAAGGTATGGTGAAGGTGACAATTTTCTGTTCATTCAGTCCGAAATACTGGCTGCTAGTCTGGTATCGGTCTTCTCCTTCGTCATACCATTCAATCTTGCATGTGTGGATCTTTTCCGGTTCCACTTCAAAGAGCTCATTCAAGACAGGTTGCCCGTCTTGTATTGTGGGATATTCATCTCCACTATCTAGCTGCAGAGATTTCACATGCTGATTATCTATAAGACAATCAATTTGATGTGAATCATCATCCATGTTTTTAATACTGAATGAGACTGCCGTAATATCATCAGCATGTTCTGATAAGTCGATTACGAGCTTGCTTGACCATTGGGCGTTTGTGCAAACACCATCACTTCCGCATACAAATCCATCAGTGAATCCCTCAGCTTCGAATTCATTTGAAATTCTTAACTTCGGATTAAGGTCTGGGGCATTGACAAGATTAGCCATCATAACCAAAGAAATTGTTAGAAAAGCTGATCTCTCAAGCAATGCTCCTGGATTCTGAAGAATGGAAGCAAATTTACCGGTTGCATCTCTAAATATGTTGAACGGGCCATTAGGGATGCTAGGAATTTTGCCTCCCTTTTTGAACAAGTCATTGCTGATAAATCCTTCAATACTTTCTATATTCCCAGGCAGGTTTCTGTATATCGGGCTCTGCCTGAACCTTTCTATATGCACGTGCCAGAAGCGATGACGATAAGGCATAGCATTCTCTGTACCTACCGGAGCATCCAGATGCACGAAGTAATCGAAAAAGCTAAACTTCACGACAGCATTGCCCTTGCCAGGAACATAGTTCGGTATTTTACCGATATTAGCGACAGTTGCTGCTGGAAGGAGACCGTACAAAAGATCCATGTTGTTGTTGACGAACGGTATTAGATATCCTTCAATGACATCATCAACCTTAATCTCATATGCGTAGCAATCTGCCCACGGGCCATTTCCAGCATTGACAGGCACATACCTTGTTTCTGAGAAGAAACTGAAGACCAGATACTTTATGCCGGGTTGAGTAAGAGTTGTTGTATAAGAAAATTTCCCATCCTTATCGGATTTTACAAAACTACATGTTCCTTTGTAAGGATCCACCACTTGCACATCACCTGATGCAATAGGAGTGCCATCAGGATTAGTTATCTTGCCATATACGGTAAAATTAGAGCCCAATTCAGAACACCATTCAGCCTCCAGTACCATATCATCCTCTACCTGAGGATCGAATTCTGGATTATTGTTTCCTCCATCATTGTTCGAAGGATTGTCGTTCCCTGCGGGTGGCACTGTTGGCGACCCGTTGCCTCCGCCTCCTCCACATCCCGAAAGGATTGTGAGGAGGATAATGGTTGATACCAATGTGTAAAACTTTGACATTTTTCTCTCCTTTTGAGAAATTGTTTTTATCAAACCCTTTCGGGATTATCTTGAGTTTCAGAACAGAAGCGAATAGATTATGATAAGAAAATAACTTAACGCGAGACTGCTTTACCTCAGAGCGACTGCAATGCTATTTGCAGTAGCTGTAATGAAACTTGTTGTAAACATAAAATTGGCAAATATCATGTTTATTCCTTGATAATAGTGGTATTTAAAGACATCAACCACATTTTTGTATTTTTTCTAAAAAAGTAACATATATTTATAAGTATTGTGGGACAAATTCTTATTATGGATGAAAAGGATATGAAAATACTCTCAATCGTGAGGGAAGATGCCAAAATGACAAATAGACAGATCTCCAAGAAACTTTTAATACCATTGTCAACAGTTAACAACAGAATAAGGAACATGGAAAAGGATGGCGTTATAAAGAAATACATTGCCGTACCAGATTATAAAAAAATTGGATTCAGTGCAGTGGCTTATGTGCTAGTTTCTGTTGATTATACAAATTTTGAAACTGTTGAAATCATGAAAAAAGAATTCAAAGAATCAATTGGTGACAATGGTATTATAGAGAGTTTTGACGCAGTTACAGGTACTACAGATATGGTCCTTAAAATAAGAACGCGTGGAATAGAAGGTCTTGATAAGTTTCTAGTTGCTGCAAATTTGAGAAAGTTGAAATATGTAAAGGATACAGAAACAATGTTAGTGCTGAGAGAACTTTAAATACCTTTAAGTTGACAGATGAAAATAGAAAGACCCGCTTAGGCGGGTCATTTGTTTTAAACAATAGAGACCCGCTTAGGCGGGTCATTTGTTTTAAACAATAGAGGTTGATTTTTGAGCTTGGGGCTTGAAGTAAGGATCAGAAATCAGAGGAATATCGCCTGTGGCGATTTTGTTAAGATCCAAAGCTATATATTCCTCATCATTCTCATCAACTTGAAGCATAACGATACTATTGAACCCACATATCTGCGCAACAAAGCACTCCGGCATTGATGTGACAAGAGTGTTGTATTCCGCCACAACAACATTATAAGAATTCCTTGCTGCTATGATAGTAGCTTCAATTCCAAGAATCTCTTCCCGGAATTTGTGAAACGCTTCCGAAATCCTGTTGACCTCCTCAGGATAGTTTTCTTCGAATCTCGAAAGGCCCCATCCTATCATCGAGTTGATGGGAATTCCGCCACTCAAATCTTCCTGTTTGTAGCGCCCTATCATTGTTTCCACAAGAGTCTGTCTAAACTCTTTAGGCAACAATCCAATGAAAGATGGAAGACTCTTGATAACCTGATCTCGGCGCCTTTTAAGCTGGTTGCCAATATCAGCGAAGGCTTTTTCTGTCTTCCTTTTCATGACATTGAGGTTGTTGTAAGTGATGGTGAACCAGGAGACAACATAGAATACCATGAACAGAGCAGCACAGAGAGCAAGGATACCTGCAACTGTAGTTCCCCTCTCATACATATAGTATCCTGCCATCAATACTGTGGCTGATGTGATGTACCAGTACATCATTCATCACCTCCTTCTGCAGGCGGTCTGATAGAGAGTTCCTCTCTAAATGTTTCGAGAAGTCCACCAAATCCTGACAGTGGACTTTCCGAGTACGACAGGTTCTCATTATGCAGAAGCGTATGCATGCTGAGTTCTGTCATGTCGTTGTTGTAGCCAACAATATATAACTCAGTGTCATGAAGAACACTGGGCGCACTCCAACCGTTTGCTATTTCAGGAGAGAGTGGATGGTAATCAGGTTCACCGTCTGTTACGCAGACAAGTATTTTCCCCTGATCATTTCCTGTGTCGTGAGTCTGTAAATAATTAACAGACCACATGAATCCACCAACGACATCAGTGCCACGATCACGAGATGGTGTGATAGTTTCGACAAGATCCCTAATATCTATAATGTCTCGTATGGGATTAGTTATCATCCGAGAAACTACCACATCGATGCTGTCATCAACTGTGAGAATTGTTATGAAATCGTTCTCTCTCAGAGAGATTACCATTTCACTTAAACTCTCTTTTGCCTCTGGAAGAAATGTGCGAAAACTGCCCGAAACATCGAGCATTACTACAAGATTGATTGAAGATCTTTCCGTAGCTTTTAGTTCAGGTTCGATTATTTCTTCACGCTCTATAACCACAGGAAAATTCCTTCTAGTGCTACCAGAAGGATACGTTAAGAGTTCTGAAGAAAGATCGACTGAAGTGCTGAGATAGTATCCTCTTCCATCTGAAGGGAATGTGTAAAGATCAACCGCTTCTGCAGCTTCAAAAACATCCCTCCAGGAATCGAATACTGTTTGAGTGCCGATTAGGTCAATTCTGGACAGACCGAGAAATATCATTCTGGTCGGTCCAGAATTGTAGATATCATTTATTGAGTAAACAATATCGTCATAGTTTGCAGAAACACTTCCACCATGAACTAATCCCACCAATAAAAACGGGGTATCTGGTAGTCTGTCTCTGGATATGGATTCAAACAATGACCCATAATCAACATTCTGTGTGGGTGGATGTTCTTTCCCATTGAAGACATCCTCAAGTATTGTTTCAGATGTAAGAGAAGTAGCGTCCGTGTACCTGATTATCTGTGGAGTGTCTTCTAGAGTGTAAATAGTCAGAGGACCTGGTTGTGATGCCATTATGACACGCACAATAATTCTCTTGCTTTCTTCACTGCGAAGTTCATCAATGAAAAAAGGATTCAGATCAATAACAATCACTGGTCCGAATCTTTTAATTTCGAATATTGATGCACCATCACAGCTTACCAGAAGAAATGAAACCAGAATGAGTAAAAGAATGAATTTTTTCATTTTATTCAACCTCCATATCAAAAGCAGTCCCATAGTATGAAGTAACTACGGGTACTTCATCGTCATAACTGCCGTTGCCTCCACCAGGTAAACCAAACGGTACCAAGCTTGGGGCGTCATCTGGGGCGTCATCTGGGGCGTCATCTGGGGTGTTATGCTCAATGAGCATATTGACAAGTTCCTTGACACAGGCTTTGCGAGCATTCAACCATTCCGAATAACCGAGCTCGCTTCCGAGAATCGCGATCATCCACATATCAATCTCGAAATTGGGGTTTGAATCCATGAGAAATTTTCTCAAGATGTCATGTGATTTGGACATCAACTCGGAAGGAGGTAACATGGATTTGATGTCATTCAGAAGTTTGTGCCAATCATTAGGTCTACCTAATTTGGCAGCAGCTCTCTTAGCGGCAGCTTTGTATACACCATCAATGACGCTTCCTTTCGGAATCAACATCATTATAGGTCTTACCGAACCATCAACATAAAGATATGTAAAAAATCCTACTAACACAGCAAGAACGAAAAGCAGAACAGAAATAACAAGTATTCCTGCCAATGGAGCGTCACCATATGCTAACTGCATACCCTTCTGCCAGGCTACGGTGCCTCCAAAAGTTAGGGCGGTTAACATGACCAAGTACCCCATATGATACATGATCAGTTTTCCTGATTTTGATTCACCTGTCTTGATTTGTCGTTGCTCTTCCTTCTTTTTTGAAGAATAATACCACCATCCGATAAGAACCTCGAACATGGTTCCACCAAGAACGAGGATCCATAAACCTGAGTGTTGTGCAGCGTATTGCCACACCATAACTGAGACAGTTAACATAATTCCTAACAAAACCAGTGTAAGGTTATGCATAAGAATTATTCGTTGCGGGATTTTTGCTGTAATTCCCAGGACGGTTACTGTCCCACCGCCAAGAATCAGAAGCGTGGCCACAATATACCACGCTGGTGTTTGTAATATGAAAAATGCTGCGTTCATCGTTTTTCTCCTTGTCAAAAGAATTTGAAATTATATGAAAAAGCTCTTTAGAGCGTTGAATAGAACGTATAGCTCTTTAGAGCGAAACCTTTAACCATACTGAAAGCATAACTCTAACTAGCTCTATTACCCCAATCACGAGACCGTAACCGGTTAAAGTTAATGGCGGTACAACCATCATAGCCAGCATAATGAATACTGTTGTTGCCATTTTTCTCAGCTCCTTTGATGTCTAAATACTCTAGACGTTTTACGCAAGACAAATCTTGTGCAAAATTTTATGAGATTGTGTGAACATTAAAATGACTGTTTTAACCTTAAAAACAATTATATATTAACCTATCATTCCAAAAACTGAATGTATATACTGAAAAAACACTACCTTTTTATATTAGATGGTACATATGTTTCATCAAATAAACAAACGTTCCGAATATTCATTAATTAATAAAGAAAAACATTAACTTTTTATATCCAATTGTACAAATACTCCTTATGGATGAAAAAGACAGAAAAATCCTGTCTATTTTGCAGGAGAATTCCAAGCTGAGCACAAGGCAGATTGCAAAGAAAGCCTTACTTCCAATTACAACAGCCCACAACAGGATAAAAAAGATGAAAAGAGATGGAATTATAGAAAAGTACACAATAATCCCCAATTACAAAAAAATAGGAATGAGCGTAGTAGCTTATGTCCTTATAACAGTGGATTATAAACTGCTGGGGACAAACGAGCAAGCCAAGAAGGAAATAGAAAAAATGATAAGCCAGTACGGGATAGTTGAGAATTTCAGCCTTGTTACAGGGGTCACAGATGCAATACTGAGAATAAGAACAACAGATATAGACACGCTAAACAATTTCCTGGTTCAAAGACTCAGGCAATTGGATTTCGCAACAAAGACAGAGACATTGATTGTTTTGAAGGACATTCAATGATAATATATTTTTGCAGGATCAGCTATGTTTATTTAGCCCTTCAAGCCGACAATAATAACAATATAAGACCACCAATACAATCGAGATTTATACAACTATGTGGATACTTGAATAATTTTTCTATATTTGGTATTTTTTTTCAGTGCTAACTTCGTTCCTTCTGACTGGAATGTTTTTATTTTCTGATAGAATGTCATAAGCTTCGATAGAATTGAATGAATTTTCTAGTCTTGATGCATAATCATCCGGAGAACGAAATTCAGGCACTTCAATAGGTTCAGAGTCTTTTAATGGAATATAAACACACCTCAATATTTCTAATTAAGCGTTAGAATAATATCTATAATAGTATGCTTTTCCAAATATGGAACCAAACACTACAATTACAGTAAGTTTTTTAAGTATAATGGAACATTATTCAATATGGACGAGAAAGATGCGAAAATTTTATCTATTTTAAAAAATAATGCGAGGACGAGCACAAGAGAGATATCCAAAAAGACCATGTTGCCGATTACTACTGTGCACAACAGGATAAAAAGGATGCGGAAGAACGGCTTAATAAAAAAATATACAATTGTGCCTGATTACAACAAGCTTGGAATGGGCATACTTGCATACATCTTTCTTCACATAAATTACAGGCTAATGCACAGGGACAGTGTCGAATCGGAACTGAGAAAGCTGATAGAGCCGCACGGTATAATAGAGGACATAAGTTTCGTAACTGGTATTATGGATATTGTGCTAAAAGTAAGAACAGATAATTTAAGCACCCTCAGCAATTTTGTAGGAAAGTCGCTCAGGGAGACAGAATTTGTTAAAGATACAGAGACGCATGTTGTTTTAACAGACCATAATGATTAATTATAGAACTGTGATTGGTTAGAAATTAACAAAATCCTTTTCGTACTCGCTTCTTTCAGTTATTTCACCTGCTATATTGGTTAGCATCATATTCTGGATTTTTTTGAAGTTTTTAGTCTGTCCCAGAACCCAGCAGAGCTTAATGTATGCTGTCTCTGGTGTCATATCCTCTCCTGGTATTGCACCGGCTTCGTGATAAAGTATTCTCAGATTAGTATAGACATTTGGATTTATTCTGCCGTATATTGTCTGAGGCGCGATAACTACTGGAATGCCTGCGTCCACAGTTCTCTTTATGGTTTCTATCCAGCTGTTTGCTCCGCTTGTTGGAACATGTCCCAGGCCAGTTCCTTCTATAACAAAACCATGATAGCCCTTCTTTTTGTAATAATCTATGAGATCCGGAGTGGATCCTGGATAAGCTTTGATTAGTGCAACTTTTGGATCAAAGTTTGGCTCAACTGTAACCTTGCCTTCTCCGCGCTTTCTGACATTGCTTGAAACAGTCTCTACCTTTCCGTTAGGCCAAACCTTTGCCAAGGGAAGATCGTTTATTGGCCTGAATGCGTCTCTTCTGGATGTGTGCATCTTTCTGACTTTTGTACCGCGTATGAAATAACAATAACTGTCACCAGCCTCGGCGTGCATGCATGTGCCAACCTCTGCTATGTGAGATAGAGCTGCATGGGCTGCACATATAATATTGAAACCTGCATCTGATGAACCTCTGTCGCTGGATCTCTGCGCGCCCACAAAAACAACAGGTTTTGTTATGTTCTTTAGCATAAATGACAGAGCAGCAGTTGTATAGTGCATGGTATCAGTACCGTGCGCAACTATAACACCTTTAGCATCGCTGTTGAGTTGCTTTGCAACCTCTTTTGCTATTGCTTGCCAGTGTTTGTGGTCCATGTCTTCGCTCATAATATTGAGCGGGTTTGACATGTATTTTATGTTGACAAATTCTTTCAGCTCGGGAATATTGTGCAGAACCTCTTCTGGTTTCATAGAAGCAATGACGCCACCAGTTTCATATTCTATGCGGGAAGCAATTGTTCCGCCAGTTGAAACAAATGATATGGGAGGTTTTTTTGGATCGAATTTTATTTTTAGAAGCTTTTTATCTATCTTTCCCAGTTCATATTTCCTTTCTTCTTTTACGCCTTCAGGTGTTTTAGTAGATGACTTTTTAATAGACACTCCTTTACCAAATTTTATGCCAACATTGTACCCGTTGTCTAATTTTATTACAACAGAGTCAGGGTCTCCTACCTCTGTTTTAGGCATTAAGACACCGTCATATTTCTTCTTGCCATTGGACAAAATAATTCGATCGCCTGTTCTGACTTTTTGTCTCTTTAGAACTGATTCAATCCTTTTTGAGTACATAAATAATAATTGGATTTATTGTTTAATATGTATTATTGAGTTTTTGGATGAAACCTTTCCTAAAGGTTTCTTATAAATAATATTCCTTTATCTTCTTCTTTCCTAATTTTTTCTTCTCTTTTCTAAATTCTTCTTCCAAATCAGTAGCATATACGTCAAGTGCTAAATCAGAATCAAAACCATGATATCTTATGCCGAACTCTTTGGTTTGGGTTATATAATAATCATAAACAATTATCAGAGGAAGAAGCGGGTTATCTGGGTCTAATCTTCTCAGTTTCCATTTAGCTTTTGTTATCCTGCATGTAGTTGTTTCATGAGACATAAAAATAATTTAGTTTAAGCATTAATATTTTACTTTTTCTTGGTTTCTGTCCTTTTTGGTTCTTTCTTTGCCTCTTTAGGTTTCTCTTCTTTCTCGGGTTCATTTTTAGGCTTTTCTTCTGTTTTAGGTTCAACCTTTTCTAAAGGCTTCTCTTCCTTTTTTGCCTTTATTTCCCCTTTCTTTTTTTCTAGTTTTGATGCAAGCTTTTCTACAGGAGTCTCTTTCTTGCCGCCGAGCCTGTCTTTTAGCTTATCTACACGGCCTTTATTTCCCTTGTCTTCTATGTCTAGTTCATTAGGCAAACGGGCCCAAACAACTCCTTCCTTGTTTTTCCTAACCTTTATTTTTATCTTTCCAGGAGGTTTCTCAATTCCCCTGTACCAGAGCTGTTCGTTTAAACTGCGTGATATTTTAACATTATCACTATGCATATGCCTGTTGAGAAACAATCTAATAGTATTAACTGATTTTTTGACTCTTTTATTCCTTGGAACCTTTATCCAGGCGCTCCTTAGTGGCACTGTATAGATGCGTTCGTCTGCGCTTGCAGAAGCCTTCTCAGCCTTAACTTGCACGTCCTTTGCCATATAAACACCTATACCTTGAGCTTACTTCGTCTCCAGTTCTTTGTAGACACTCTTATCCTTCTTGTCCTGGCCCTTTTGAGGCCAAATTTCCTAATATCAGCCCATCTAGGGGCAGACCTAATTTTACCCTTTGCTATTAGCCTTAATTTCTTTCCAAGTGGCTTGTTTCTGGACATTTTGCTCCTATTTTCTAGTTATATTAAACTCCTTTTTTTCTGATAGCATTATCAAGATTTCTTTCATTTTATCGTCTGTAATTCTCTGATCAAATCTTCCTGACTGGAATATCTGCACCATGTATAATTCAATCTGTGCAGCCAGCTGAGGGTTGGCTGATCTAATTCGAGAGAGCCTTTCATATGCCTCTTTACTCAGCATAACAGACAATACCTGTTTTTTAATCTGCTCTATTTGCTGAGCTTTAGCCAGCTCATTAGGATCATCTATGTTCATAATAATTATTTGATAGTTTTTGCAATTTCATTCATGAAGGCCTTTCCCTTTGCTGTCAATGCACGGCCCTTTTTATCCTTCTTTATTAACTGTTTGGTTTCCATCTGTTGCATCATTCTTCTTATGATGGCTCCAGATGCCTTTCTTTTGTGTTCAGGCTGGTGACCAAGGTTCTTTCTGCCACCATAAAGCTTTCTGAATTTTGAAACGCCAAGATTCTGCTTTAAGTATAATTTCCTCATAATAGAGGCTTCTCTCAACCACCACCAGTTTTTCTGTTCAGGTGGTCTTTCCTTGTGAACACCTGTTTTTACGAATTTTGACCATTCAGGCTGCTCTAAACCCTCTGTTTTTTCTAGGGTTTCAGCTAGCTTTTCTATGAATTCCTGCGAATCTACGTCTTTAACCGATACCATATTACCATCTTTATTTCCTTGCTTATATTGTTTGATTGGTTTAAGAACGTCTTAATATAACATATGCAGACGTTATTTTACCTTTTGCAGACGTTATTTTACCTTTTGCTCACCAGCTTTTGCAGAAGCGTTAGCTCTCGGAAAAGCTGGTTATCAATAATGTAGAGCAACTATATTTAAATAATTATATAAGAAGAGGTGTATTTAGGGCTTTTGGATACAACATTTTGGTAAAGGGTTGTTATTTTGCCCTCTTCTTGGCCTGTTTTTCTTTCCTGTAAGGGTATCTCGTTACCTTGCCGCATTCCAGGCAATTCACTATAACTGCCTGCTGCTTTGAACTTGTTCTTGTTCTGGAGTTTTTCCCAGGAACCAAGAACTTATAGCATTTCTTGCAGAACTTTCTCTTTAGTGTTTTAGGAATACTGGTATTGTATCTCATTGATATCTTTCGAGCCATTTCAACATATCTATGAGAACGTTCAGGATGCTCTTGAAACTGGTTTTCTGCTTGTTTGAACAGTTTTTCAATCCGTTCTTTTACAATTTTTTTCTGCCATTCTGGTTTAACTGAGGATTTTCTTTGAATCATCTTTATATTTTCAATCATTCTCTTTATATGTTGCTTTCAGAATCAGCTTTTGTAACTGTTTCACTATCAGTTTTAGCTTCATTAGGCGAGAACGTTTCACCTTCTTTGCTTGATTTTTCTGAAACAAATGGTCTTATCTTAAGTGTTACTTTTGTAGTTCTGCCTAGAGGTTCAGCATCAACTATGCCTCTTTCTTTCAGGTTCTTTACTAGCCTTGAAACCTTTGCCTTGGAGAAATCTGTTTCGCGCACTAACACTTTTTGAATAACTTCACCATCATGTCTTTCTAGTATGTCCACTATTCTTTTTTCATCCTCACGAAGCACTGATGTTACAACTCTAACAGTGTCAACTTCCGGTTCCTCTTTTGTTTCAGGCTTCTTTGGAGATCTTTTAACATATAGAACCATCGCTATCATTACTATTATAACAATCAGCGTTACTGTTACTATGAACAAAATATAGAATTCTTCACCAAATATCGGGATATTGTATTTAACCAGGAAATTGATTTTATTGTCTACCAGATCCTCTTCACTCCAAAGAAGCGTTATTGTTTTGTTGGCTGTTGCTGTTCTTGGATTTGGGGGAAAGACGTCAGTAAGAGCTGCGTTTTCAGGCAATTTCACCTTTATTATAACATCATTAACAGATGCTGGTAAATCATAATTAGCACTGAAGATGAACTGATTGTTCACTTTTTTTATTCCGTCCTTTGTATCAAAAAACAGCCTGATGAATCTTTTATCTTCTGCATTATTAAAAAAATCACATATTATATCACTGCCAGCTTCTGTGTCAATTATGTTGCATTCTGGGTCATCAAAATTTGCAATAACCTTCAGGTTTTCAACATCAAAGCCTAAACTATAATCAAGATGCTTCACTGAATTATCAAACTCCAATGCCATTTCATTCTCTATAAGTCTGCTGTTCAATATCTTTATGCTTATACCGAAATACTCAAAGTCAGCAGCAGAAGCCGTGGCTGGTAAAATGAATAAAACCATGATAAAACCGGTTATTAGCACTATCTGCAACTGTTTCACATCTATAGCTAATTGTTTCATGATTTAAGATTCACACGAAACTTTTTAAGCCTATACCTATGCGTAGAGTGAAACAATCTAAACTTTTTGTCTGCTAGCTTGAAAAGGTTTATAAAATGTAAAGGTGGTGTGGGTTGTTCACCCACACACTAAATTTTAATTATTTAAATTTTGAGATGATTTATGCTGCGTATGAAACAGTTCCTGCCATAACCATCTTAGCTAGGTTCCTTGTGTCAGCGCCTGTCCAACCAGCTACGACCAATGCTTTCTGTGATGTTCCGAATGCGCTTTCATATTCCTTGATTACACCTGTGCTGTAGTTGTCATTGAAGTTGGCACATGTTACATCATCGTCTGCCATCAATGTTGCTACAAGTGTGTTAACGCATGGTCCACCCAGCAAGATTAAGTCTGCGCTTAGTGAACTTGTGCTTATTTCGTTATCGAACTTTGCTACAGGTTCTTGTATCTTAACAGCTGCGTTGTATGATCCGCCAGCTGATGATTCAGTGAATGTTGGGTTTGCTCCGAATGCTACTGTTGAAATTGCCTGTTCATCTGGATAACGAATCCATAGAGCACCTCTGCTGTCGCTGTCGTGCTTTACATATGTTCCGTATGGTATTGTGACATATTCTGTTATGCTTGCATCACTCTGCTGCGTTGCGGTGTCATAGCTTGTTGTTCCAAAATGTGGAACTTCTATGTCTACATAGTTGTTAGAATCTCTTCCAACCGTGGATATTACTACACCCCTGTCGCTTGTTGTGTTGTCCTTCTCTTCTATGAACAGTACAGCAACACCGTCCGGGTTCTCAGACGCGGTGAAGTAACCATCGTCTATTTCTATGCTTATGATTTCTGTGAAGTTTAATCCTACTCCTCCACCAGCAGCAACAGCAGTTACGTTGTAGACCAAATTACCTATTGTTATTGCAAAGTGGTTGTCTTGTGCATCTATTTCATAGTGTAGTGTCTGATTCACTCCGTTTATCCATAATTCAGGTCCAACACCACTTTCCTCTTGGTATGTTATGTTCATGTCTCCTGTTGGCAACTCTAGCGTGAAGTTTGCTCCGTTAGCAGTTAGGTTGAATGGGTATTCTAAATCACCGTTCAACTGAACATCTAGATTGTCTGCCAGCCAGGTCTGGTCGTATGTTGTGTTGTATGCCAAACCAACAGTTGTTACCAATGCCACGTGCCCTCCGTTCTTTGTCCTGAAAGTTGGCCATACAGTGTACTTTGTGCCTGCGTCTAGAACCAAATCTCCGTCTGATAGTCCGCTTACAGTACCTGTTGCGTTTCCTAGTCCGGCACTGCCGCCCCACACGAATGACATGTCGCCATCGCTTTTGCTTGCGTTAACTGCGTAGAATGCCTGTCCGTCTATGTAGAACTGCTTGCTTGTGTATCTTGAACTAGGTGACATTGCTACTGTCTTTGAGTCTCCTGAAAAGGCGTCCACCAGTGTTATTGTCGCACTTGTGCTTCCTATGCTGTTTATGTCACTAAGCTGGTACAGGTGTCCGAAATCAGACAACTGCTCAGGTGCCAAAACGACATAGTCATTTTCAGCTACCGGCATGCCCTCAGCAACAACATATTTCCTTGTAGAACTTACGTTAAGGTCTATGTCGTATGGGGTTGTTGTTGGCATGTACATCCATGTTATTGTCTGCTCATTGTTCCTGTAGTCAGTCAACTTCAGTGTGGCGCCTGTTGTTCCAGAGTCGTCAATTGCTATCTCTTCCCTGAGGTCGCTGGCTGTTGCTGGGTTTAGACCATGGTATGCAACTTTGAACGAACCAAATACTGGATCTGCAAATGGCGTGCCTGCTGGTATGCTGTCCGCACTTGAATCCGGTCCTGCAACAGAGATGACTATCTGTGAAATACCGCTGTTGTCGCCCACTAGGTCAACCCAGGTTCCGTCTACATTTGTGTCAGATGTGCCCATTTTTACCTTGTTTCCATCCTGCATTGTTATCTTGCTTGAACCTACTATAAAGGTTACTTTTGAAGAACCAGTGTATTCCTGATAAACAACATTTTTCACATAAACGTCTACATCTCCCTGGCTGCCCTTTAGTGTGTATGTGCTAGCTTCTGTTGCTGAGTCTTTTGTTTTGCCGTCTACTGTGAAACCACATGTTGTTGTGCTGTCCACATAGTCAAGAGTAATCTCATGCGTTATTCCTGCTGCTTCTACCTCTGCTGTCTCATCCAGACCCAGAGTTACTTTTCCTGCACCGCCAAGCAATACAAGTTTGTTCTCACTTGCTGTGTCTGAGCTGTTAGATTCACTGGATATTATGTAATCAATGCCGAATAATGTTAACTCTCCAGTACCTCTTACATCAGTGCTTTCAAGGTCAAGAACCTTATTGAAAACTACTGTCAAATTGTATAGAGGCAAGGCAGAACTACTTCCCATATCTACATACAATACAGGATCTGTGTAACTGCCACCACTTGTACCGAAAACAGTTTCTCTGGATCCAAGCTCTATGAACTGCTCATAGGTGTAAGTGCCAGACAAGTCAACTTCAGCGGTTCCCTTTGCTAATATTGTTGGCAAATCACTTGCTGTCAATGTTTGCTTTGCTCTGTTAAGCTCGCTTCCTAAGTACAGTTTTAGGCTGCTGGATGCTACGTCAATACCGTTTGAAACGCCTACTGAACTTGTTGAAGCGCATGTGCCTGCTGTTGTTGCATATCCTGCTAGTGCAACACCAATGTCAGCTGCTCCAAGTACGTCTATGACTTGTGCGCCTGTGCCGACCACGATATTAGGTGATGTCATTTTATTACCAGAAACAGTTACGTAATCACCCAATCCTGGTGCGGCAAATCCGCCAGCTAACAAGGTTGCTCCTGCAAATGCTGCAGCGAGGCCACCTGCTAAAATTCTTTTAATTCTCATTAATTTCCCTCCTTTTAAACTTTAGATTATAACATCAACCGCGTAAAGAGCCGATGTTTTATAGTAGTTTGGCTCTCTACCTATATTAAATCACCGTGAAACTGTTTCTGTAACTGTTCCAAACACTGTTCAATTTTTTATTAACCGCTAAAAGAATGTAAAAACCATCTTAAATGTTTCATTAGTCCTAATTGGTCTTTAAAAAAAGAAATAAGACTTTTTAACAGTTTTATAAAAAATGCCTAAAATACTGTAAAATACTTATAATTTCTATCTAATTTATTATGATTGCTGTCTTTGTTAAATATAGTGGTGTTTATGTGTGGCATAGTTGGTTATTTGGGAGACAAGGAAGCTTCTTCTATACTGTTTGAATCATTGAAGCGTTTGGAGTACAGGGGCTATGACAGCTTTGGCTTTGCTACAGTAGATAATAATAAACTCTGGACAACAAAAGACAAGGGAAAAATAAGCGAAGTTGGCCAGATAAACCTTCCAGGCTCTATTGGCATATCGCATACAAGGTGGGCAACACACGGACCGCCTTCAAAAATAAATGCGCACCCGCATACTGATTGCAAAAATAGAATAGCATTGGTTCATAATGGAATAATTGTAAACTATCTTTCGTTAAGAAATATGCTAAAGGAAAGGTGCCATGTTTTCAAGTCAGAAACAGATACAGAAGTCTTAGCTCACCTAATAGAAGAGCATTATAAACCAGAAACAAAACTTGAGGATGCAGTTGCAAAGGCACTAGAGCAGATTGAAGGAGCCTATGCAATCGTTGTTGTTTCTGAGTCAGAGAAAAAACTGGTTGGCGTAAAGAATGAATCTCCGCTTGTTTTGGGAGTAAGCAACCCAGGCATGTATCTGGGATCAGATATAAGCTCGTTCCTGCCGTACACCAATGAAACAATTTCATTAAACGATTTTGAGATGGCAGTCATAGAGCCAGGGTCATACACTATTATGGACTACAGAACAGGGCTTCTGAAGGAAAGGGAGATAAAGAAAATAGAATGGAATCAGAAGGAGAGCAGTAAAGAAGGATTTGATCATTTCATGCTAAAGGAGATATTTGAACAGCCCACTATCTTAAAAAGGGCTCTTAGCATATCTGAAGAAGAGATATCACAATTGGCAGATGTTATAAAGGATGCTGAAAATGTTTACATAACCGCTACAGGAACATCACTTCATGCAGCCATGACAAGTGAGTATTGGTTTTCAAAACTAGCTAAGCTACCTGTTAGAGTTGTTGATTCGTCTGAGTTTGAAGATAAAGCCATAATAAATGATAAGACATTGGTAATAGGAATAACACAGTCAGGTGAAACCTATGACACTTTAAAGGCAATGAGATATGCAATCAGCAAAAAAGCTAAGACAGCATCCATAGTCAACGTACCTGATTCAACAGCAACCCAGATTTCTGACATAACAATATTGCAAGGGTCTGATCTGGAAGTGGGTGTTGCAGCCACTAAAACATTTACAACACAGTTAATGGTTTTGTTGAGATTAGTGCTCAGTTTATCGAAAAAGAACGGGAACAATGTCTCATCTCCCACTATGAAGGATGAGAGATGTCTCTCGTTCAGTGATATTAGAGACGAGATTTCAGATATAGAAGAGCAAGTAAAGGAGCTGCCAAAATTAATTGAGGAGTGTCTGACACAAAAAGACAAAATAAAAACAGTAGCAGAAAAATATTGTGCCAATGTTAGGAACCTGCTGTATATAGGAAAGGGAATAAACTACCCCACTGCAATGGAAGGAGCCCTGAAATTGAAGGAGATAAGCTACCTGCATGCAGAGGGCATGCCCGCAGGTTTTCTTAAGCATGGAACAATCTCCCTTATAGCAGATGATATGTATACAGTAGCCTTTGTTCCGCGAGACGACAGAAAGATATTAAGCAACGTTGAAGAAATAAAATCGCGTGGGGGGAAGGTTATAGGAATTGTTTCAGGCACAGCGAAACATTTTGATGATATAATAAGCGTACCAAAAGTTCATGATATTATTTCACCGATTGTGTTCGCACCGGCTTATCAATTGCTGGCATATTACACTTCAGTTGCTCTGGGCAAGGATCCAGACAAGCCAAGGCACCTTGCCAAAAGTGTAACAGTTGAGTGATTTAAATAGATTGAATATACGGATGATATTATGCAGGCAGTAATACTAGCAGCAGGGAAGTCAACTAGAACTTATCCATTAACATTGAACAGGCCAAAAGCTTTATTACCAATTGCAAACAAGCCACTACTTCAGTACGGTCTGGAAGAGCTGAAAGGGATAGCAACAGAGATAATAATTATTGTCGGCTTTGAAAAGGAACAGATAATGAAGCAATTCGGAAAAAGTTTCAACACTGTTCCTATAAAATATGTTGAGCAAAAAGAGCAGCTTGGAACAGCTCATGCTCTTATGCAGGCAAAGGATTTGCTAAAGGATCGCTTCATTGTAATGAATGGGGATGATATTTATTCTTGCAATGACATGAATGGCTGCATAAAAAAGTTTGATGAACATGATGCTTGTGTTCTAGCTCAGCCTGTTGATGAACCAGAAAGATTTGGTGTTTATGTTACAGAGAATGGTCTCGTAAAAGAAATCGTGGAAAAACCTAAAAATTTTGTTTCAAATCTTGCTAATGCTGGTTTTTATGTTTTTGATAAAAAAGCTCTTAATGTTAAGGTTGAACGTTCTCCAAGGGGCGAATATGAAATAGTTGATATAGTGAGAAGCTTAGCTGGCACAGGAAAAGTTCGTTGTGAAACAGTTAAAGATTACTGGATACCTGTCGGTTATCCATGGAGTTTACTTGACGCTAATGCCCATATTCTAAAGAGCATTGAGAATGATATAAAGGGAGAAGTTGAACCAAATGCAACAATAAAAGGCAAAGTGAAAATAGGAAAAGGAACCCTAGTAAAAAACGGAGCTTACATAGAAGGCCCTGTTGTTATCGGTGAAAACTGTACAATAGGACCTAATTGTTTCATAAGAGGAAGCACAAGCATAGGAAACAACTGCAGAGTTGGAAATGGTGTTGAGATAAAAAATTCCATAATAATGAACAAATCTTATGTTAATCACCTGTCTTACATAGGAGATTCTATTATTGGAAACAACGTAAACATCGGTGCA
>JBDRJQ010000034.1:0-7408 GCA_043814765.1 Nanobdellota archaeon
ATCCATGAAAACAATATCATTGTAAACGCAAGCGTTTATAACACAGACATGGACGCTTTGATAGTTCCTGTAAAACTCCTTGTAGAAGGAGAGCTTGAAAAAACACAAGGAGAGCCATATATAATAAAAGGCTACACTCCCTGCTCAATGGACCTCTTCAGATACAGAGTCTACCTAAAAGATCCAAAAGTAGGCGACGAAATAATCTTTCTCAATGCAGGCGCATACAATTTCACAACAGATTTCTGCGATTTGGAGAAGTTAGAGACAGAGATAATAAAGTAAACTTTATTAACTAGACAAAATATCAATAATAAAATGTTATGGGTTTTGCTTGCGATATTGGCGGCCTTCATCTGGGCAGCAGTTAATATAGTTGATAAGTATGTTCTTACAAAATGGGTCAAGAATCCTGTGGTGCCAGTCATATTCACAGGTATCATTGGCATTACTGCGGGAATTATTATCTTATTGTTCAGAGGAGTTACACTTTTTTCAATTCCTAATTTTATCTGGGTAATAATTTCGGGTATATTGCATACAATTATGACCTGGCTTTTCTTTTCTTCAGTAAAACATGATGAAGTGTCAAGAGTTATACCTGTTTTTTATCTTACGCCAGTTTTTGTTTTGATATTCGCAGCGATATTTTTGGGAGAAGTTTTCACACCTATAAAATATTTAGGAATAGCATTTTTAATAATTAGTGCCATAGCAGTTTCTATAAGGTTTCCGTTTAGAATAAGATTAGGAAAAGGATTCTGGTTCATGCTATTGGCAGCCATTTCTTCTGCAGTCGTCGCAGTTATAACAAAACATCTGCTTAACAGCGCAGATTACTGGACAGTATTTGCATATATGAAAATCGCGAGCATCTTTGTATTGATACCTGTAATGTTCCTTTATCTTCCAGATCTCGTAGCTATAGGCAAAAAACATGGAAAAAAACCCATAATCGTTATGGCTGCAAACGAAACTGTAAATATCTTTGCATTATTTTTATTCACTATAGCTACAGCAGTCGGATTTGTAACTTTAGTACAGTCCCTCTCTTCGGTCCAGCCCTTTTTTGTCTTGCTCTTCGCAGTCATATTGAGTATATTCTTCCCTAAAATACTAAAAGAAGAAGTCTCCAAGAAAACAGTTTTTCTGAAGCTTATGGCAACAGTTTTTGTGGTGGTGGGTGCAATCCTAATTATCTAAACACATTTTTCCTTAAGAATCTATCTTTTCCCTCTTCAGAACAGCAAAATATATAAAGGAATTGTTCTTGAATCAGGCTATGGGTAAGGTGGAAATAAAAGCACCATTAGTTAGAATGAGAAATAGTAGTATTCTATTATTTATACTTGTGTTCGTGCTTTGTTTTGCGGTTTTTTGTGTCTATGCTGATGAATGGGCAACAACTTCTCAAGCAAATTTCGACAACGGAACCTATACCAACACAGAATACAATGCTTCTGGCTTTGTCCAGCTCGCAGGAACTAATACTTCTGGAAATTATACTAGTAAAGTTTATAACCTAAGCAACAATGCTGTTTGGAACAATATATCTTGGACAGAAGGCACTCCTTATGGAGAAGATCTTCCTAATGATGGAGCAACAGAGTCTGTTTTAGGCGGCGCAAACATGACTGGGTGTATTTTGCTAATGCATTTAGACGAAAGTAGCGGAGAAATTAATGATTCTTCTGGAAACAATAATGATGGTACAATTATTGGTAGTGTAACATATGGTGAGACAGGAAAATTTGAAACAGCAATAAGTTTAGATAAATCTCTTGGCACAAACTCAATAGGAATTACAAATCCATCATCAATTTTCAGTAATGAGCTTTCTGTAGAATTTTGGTTCAAAAGAAGAAATACAGGGGTTTTTGGAGCGGCAGGAAAATATGAGTTTTTTGTAAGAAAAGGAACTTCTTCAGGGTTGTTATATGCCAGTTCAACCTGGTTTGTCGGAGGAAACGCTAATTTGTATACTATGAGATTCGCAATAGATACTTCCTCTTCTGATACGGTAGATACAACAACTTCTTTTGTTGATACCAACTGGCACCACGTTGTTAGTACATATAATGGAACAGTCATGAAAATTTATGTGGATGGTCAATTAGATAATAATGAAACACATTCTGCGGGTGGTAATATAGAGTCAAACGCATACGATATCACTATTGGGTCAAATCATGCAACTCATTATTCTCCAAACGCCACAATGGATGAAGTGGCAATTTACAACAGAACGTTATCTGCAGATGAAATACTGAACCATTACAAGAGAGGCATATTGAGATTAAATGCCAGTGTGCGCAGCTGTGATGATTCTATTTGTGATGGTGAATCATGGAGTTCAGCTATTAACTCTTCACCAAGCAATCTTTCACTTACAGGAAATCCTTATTTTCAGTACAAGTTTGACTTTGGCACAGACAACTCAACTTACACCCCTGAACTTTATAATGTTACAGTAGATTATACAAATGCGTCTATGCCTAATTTTGCCTGTAGAGAGATTATGGGCAGGCCAACCAATACATCTATCTCCATAAACTTAATAAACGGTGCGGAAAACACATCAACATATATTGAATATGGAAATTATTCAACAGTTATAGGTAATTATTCTCATAACACTTCAGTAATAAATGCAACGACCAACAGGTCTTTGATAGAGTTCAATCTGACAGGCCTTTCTCCAGACACAACGTATTATTTCAGGGTGATGGCAAAGCTAATGAACGAGACAGCATATGCTAACTCTTCTGAAGGAAGCTTCAGGACAAGACGCGCAGATGCGCCGTTTACTTTCACGATGCTCACTGATTCTCATATAGACCCTGCTTCTCCAACAGGTTCCACTAGGCTCAGAAGCATTGTAGGGAACATGTCAGCAAACGACAACTCTGACTTTGCGATGTTTTTAGGTGACAACGTGCAGCTGGCAAAGAACGGATCAGGTACCATACCCAATCAGACACAGCCAGTAATAGAATACGAGCTTTGGAGAGATGATTTGCACCCTGACTGGTTTTCAATCCCATTACATTTCTTAATTGGTAATTGGGAAGGGGAGACTGGTTGGGATAACCCGGACAATGTGAGCTTTGTAAGGAATCTCAGAAAAAAATATGTGCCAAACCCATTAAACACAACGTATTCTCAGGGTGGAGGCCAGCACGAAGATTATTACGCGTTCACATGGGGCAACGCACTATTCGTCGTTCTTAATGTTATAAGCTACACACCTGTTGATCCTTCAGCAGACGGAAACTCAGCTGACAACTGGACTTTGGGAACGGCCCAGCTAGAATGGCTCAATGAGACGCTTCAGAATTCAACAGAACCTTGGAAGTTCATCATGATACACCACACTGTTGGCGGAAACTGGACAACAGATATAGGAACCGAGTATGGGCGAGGAGGCGGAAGAGCAGCTTATGAAGGAGAGCAGGCCACAGTCCATCAGATGATGATTGACAACGAGGTCCAGGCTTTTTTTCATGGCCATGATCATTTATTCACAGATATAGTCGTGGACAGCATACATTATATCCAAGCAGGTAATGCAGGGCATAGTTTCTTTTTCACCGCAGGTTATACAAAATACTGGAATGAGCACGGCCGTACAAAAGTAGAGGTCTTGACAGATGAATTAGCTCAGGTATATTATGTAAACATTGATGAAGAAACAGTAGTTAACATAACCCTTGACCGTTTGGCTCCTCGCGTGAACATAATCTCACCTTCAAATAACATTTGGAACAACGGTAACATAACCTTCAGCTTTAACACAACAGATGCATCTAACATATCTAATTGCAGCTTGTTAATAAACGGCTTGGTGAATCAGACCAATTCAACAATGCAAAAGGACACCACAACTAACTTTACATTGAACAACATGTCTGTAGGTGGTTACAACTGGTCAATAAGCTGCGTTGATTACGCTTACAACAACGACTCAGATTATTCTATACAGGCATTCACCCCCAACACTAACACCACTTCAGCAAGAAACTTCGCAGTTGTTTTGATGACAAATTTTACGGGTAATTCAACAAACCTTTCTTTAGTCAATATTTCTAACATTACAAATCTAGTGATTGACCAGCCGTCTTATGGTATGATTAATTTCACAGAATCAGTTAATCTAAGTAGTGGTGGGGATATTGATACATATGTCAACATCAGCAACAACAGTATCAACATCAACACTACTGCCCTGCCAGCTTTAGATAAGGCGGCGAGGTTGACTCTGAAAAATATTAACTTTGATAATCCGAGGGTTTTGAAAGATGGAGTTGCTTGTTCTTCTCCAGCCTGTGTAGAAGTTAGCTATGATGCAGATACAGACATATTCATTTTCGATGTCACTTCGTTTAGTACTTATTCGGCAGGCGAAACACCAAATCCCTCGCCAAAAAGACCTTCTTCTGCGGTTATGCATCCTGGGCAAATGGCGGATAGTTTTACGCTTAGGACTGGGTCCATAAAGAAGTTTAAAGTTAATAATGTGGGCTATTTTATAAAAATAACTGATTTACAGGAAGACTGTGTAGAAGTGGCTGTTTATTCTGATTTTAAGACGATAAATCTTTGTCCTGATGAACAAGAAGACATAGACCTTGATGACGATGGAGAGTATGATATCAGCTTGACTTTAAAAAATATTCTTAATAATGAGGCAGAGATAACAATCAAAACTTATTCTGGAAAAGTCTTGACTATTATGGAAGAAGAAGATATTGATACAAACACACAAATATTTTCGACTTCTGGTGACGACGACATAGAAGATGGTATGAATCAAGCTGATTTGGGTGTGGGTAACAACCAGGAAGATGATACAAACAAAAAATCTGTTTCCGGAAAAAAAAACTTAGTAGGATTGGCATATGGTAATTTTGCACAAGAAAATTTTTCTTTTTCAATAATCATAATCTTAATGTCAACAATCATAATAGTTGGTTTTTCTTTTGAAACAAAATATGAGAAGTCCCGCGCTAAAAATAAGAAAAAATTATAATTTCTTAACCATATACACCCCTTCTTTTTTATAACTAAACTTTCTATAATATTCTCTAACACCAATACCTGAAATCACCAGCATCTTTTTCTTTTTGTTTTTCTTTGCGATTAGCTCTGCGCTTTTTAGGAGTTTTCTACCCAATCCTTTATGCTGTACTTTTCCTTGTTTGCCAACGCTAACTGCAGAGCCGTAGACATGCAATTCTCTTATTATTGCGGAATCTTTGGTTATCTCTTTTCGTAATTGTTGGCTTGGAAATCGCATCCTGCAGAATCCAAGAAGCTTATCATTATTCACCATAGAGATAAAGAATTCTTTTCCCTGACTGGCAGAATATTCGAGGATTTCTTCTGTAACTTTACCTGTTATTTCTTCTCCTTTTATCTCTCTACAGCGTATGCAATTACATTTTCTTTTTTTCTTTTTCATAATTTCATGAATATACTGTCGCAGATTTGTTCTATCTACACCTGCTTCTGTCATATAAGTAGGGATGTCTCTTTGCACCCGCATAATCCTGCAATATTTAGGAATGATTTTTTTCAAAGCAATCACAATCTCTGCGGCTTTTTTGGTATTAATTGGTTTAAATTTTCCTTTTTTGTATTTATCATACAATTTCGTACCCTTCAAAACCATTAACGGATATATCTTTAACATATCTGGTCGAAAATCAGGTTTAGAGAATAATTTTTTAAAACCAGCTACGTCTTTTCTTTTAGATACACTAGGCATTCCCAACATATAATGAAAGTTTAACTTGAAACCAAGGTCTTTCAGAGTTCTAATGGAATCAATAGAGTCTTGTACTGTATGTCCCCTGTCGATGTTTTTCAGTGCAGAATTATAAACGCTTTGCACACCAAGTTCAACGCGGGTAGCACCAAGGCGTAACATCTCATTCCCATCTTTTAACATACCATAATCAGGTCTTGTTTCAATGGTCATCCCAACACATTTTATTTTTGCTTTCTCGTTTCTTTTTTGTTCTTTCTCAAGAGTTGTCTTTGCTTTATTTTTCAAAGCCATAACTTTACTTTGAATCTTTTTTGTTCTTTCTGGGTCTTGCACTATTCCTGGTAATTCAAAAAATTTTTTGAATCTGCTTAGGTGTAATTGTTCCTTTGGAAAAAATTTTTTAGAGAAATCATTCATAGCTTTAAAAGAAAACTTAACAAAATCATCTTGGTATCTTCTTGGAAAACTAGGGAAAGTTCCACCCATAATAATCAGTTCTGTTTTATCAGGAGTTTGCCCCAGTAAAACATATTGCTCTAACCTGTTAAAAATTTGCATATAAGGATCAAAATTGTTCCGTATAGCGCGGCGGGTTGCCGGTTCTTTTCCAGTATACGATTGAGGAACGCTGCCGAAAACAGAGCCAACGCCTCCCGGACACATAGAACACTTTCCATGCGGACACTTCATAGGTTTGGTCATGATAGCGACTACAGCAACACCGCTCATGGTCCTGACAGGTTTTGTAATAAGATGTTTTTTCAAAAAAGAACGGTCTTTTTCTTTACACTTCATAAGAATCTCAATGTTTGTAGGAATATGCCTTATCTTATGCTTTCTGCTTAGTTTTATCTTAAGCTTAGCCAACTCTTCTGGAATCGGCTTTTCCTTCTTTATAATTTCAATTAATTCTTTAATATATACATCCATAAACAACAAGAATTAGCAGGGCTTTTTAAAATTAGTTATTAATAAATCTTAATCAGCCTGCTTAGTCACAGCTTTTATGATCTTATGACCTATCCAACCAAGAAGATATATGCCTGCTACTAATCCTGCAATGAACGCCCAGTCAATCATATTAAGAGGGACCAATTTAAAGAGTTTGTTGATAGGCGTATAGATGATGGCTAGCTGTAAAATGATACTTAACAGAATCGCCAGCCACAGCCAGATGTTAGAAAAGAATTTGGTGTAGTATTTACTCCTTATCAAACTTATTTGGGCCATCTCAACAATCACCAACAAAGTAAGGACTAAAGTCCTTGCATGTGCATCTCCACCTATCTTCAATCCGTAATCAAAGATGTAAAGACAAGCCGCAGCTATCAGGACGCCCAACCAAATTATGCTGCAAGCCATGCTCTTAGTGATTATGTGTTCTTTAGGATTTCTGGGCTTTTCTTTCATGATGTCTTTCTTCACAGGATCAACTCCTAGAGCGACTGCAGGCAAACCATCTGTTACTAGGTTCAACCACAATATCTGGACAGCTAGCAAAGGCACAATAAATAAGCCTTCATGATTTCTAAAGCCTATTATCATGGCAAAGAACAACAGCAGTATCTCTCCCATATTCGTGCTTAACATAAAATTTATGAATTTCTTGGTGTTATTATATATCCCTCTGCCTTCTTC
>JBDRJQ010000035.1:0-52704 GCA_043814765.1 Nanobdellota archaeon
GTCTTCTGGTATTTCCCGGTAGGGCAGGCATCCCCTGACGCTGTAATAGTCATTCTAACTGCCCCAGAAAGCAATCAAAACATAACTAACACCTCTGCGTTTATTTTTAAGGCTACCACAAATATGAGTGCTCCTGACATGACATGGCAGTATTATTCAGATGGTGTTTGGTCTGATATTACAGTGAATGGAACAACTGGTATTAACAACACATATTTTAACAAGTCTATAACACTTAATTCTGGTTTAATACCAGATGGTAACTACACGGTTAGAGCGGTTACAAACAATACAGGTATACCAAGCAACTCTTCTAATATAACATCTGTCACTTTTGACTTCAACCCTCCCGCAGTAACCATAGGCTCTCCTTATGCAGACCAGAATGTAACAACCAACACAACACCTGTATTCACTTTCAGTATGGTAGACCATGTTGTAAATGCCGTATACTCTTTATTTAATTGCCAGCTGTTCATGAATGACACGATGTACGCGGCAAATACAGTTGTTGCTAATAGTACAAACACAAACATGCAGGTCAACACATCTCTACCAAGCGGCGGCTACGTTAATGAAATAAATTGTACTGATTATGCAGGCCTTGAGGGAACATCAACAAGATACATAACCATTGACGTTAGTGACGTGCAAATGGTAATAAGCGTTCCTGCAGATAACTGGAAAACAAGCAACAGCACCGTAGCGTTTAGTTTCACTCCCACAGATGATACTGATGCAAGCTTTACGTGCAATCTTACGGTCGACGACGTCTATAAAAACACAACAAACGCGGTAAACAATGCCCTGACGACTTTTACCAAAGCCTTTAATGATGACACCTACTACTGGAACATAACCTGTTGGGATAACGTTTCCAACTCCAACACCACAACTACAAGGATGCTTGTAGTGGACACAACAGCTCCAAGTGTTAGTTTATCTGTTTCATCGAGCAGTTTTCATCGAGGAAATAGTGTTCTGATATCTTGCAGTGCCTCGGACAGCGGAAGTGGCGTGTCAAACACAACCCTAACTATCACAAAACCTGGAGGTACAGCTGTATCTGGTACATGTGGTGAATATTTCACCGATACATCTGAAACAGGCACTTACAGCGTTTCTTACTCTGCTATAAATGCAGCAAGCAATGCTGCGGGCACGACAGCAAGTTTCACTGCAACATCTACTGGCGGCGGAGGTGGTGGAGGTAACGATGAAGAAAACTTACCATCAATGACAAAATCGTGGTCTAAAATAGAGCCAGGAGCAGCAGTTATTATGTCAATAACCAAAACAGATTTTGGTTTTAGTGAAATACGCATAGCGGTTAAAAACAGAATTAGCAATGTTAATATGAAAATAGAGAAGCTTTCTGGAGAACCGGCTGATGTTACACAAACTATAACTGGTATAGCTTACCAATATTTCAAATTAACAACATCAAACATATTTGAGAATAATATAGAGAAAGCTACTATAAAGTTTAAGTTACTAAAGAGTTGGCTTGGTGATCATAATGTTAATCAAAATACTGTCATGCTGTATAGGTATAAAGACAATAACTGGAATGTATTAACAACATCTTACATAACTGATGATGATGATTACTATTATTATGAAGCAGACACGCCTGGATTCTCTTACTTTGTAATAGCTGCTGATTTCTTAACAGAACCAGCTTGTACAGCAGCTGAGAAGAGATGTTATGAATACAATGTAGAAACATGCAATACAGAAGGAATTGGCTGGACAATATCAGATTATTGTACATATGAATGCGACAGCGAAACCTTCACCTGCACAACAGAACCATCTGTCTGCACACCTGATGAGATAACCTGCATGGGAGACGATGTCAAGAAGTGTAGCAGTAGAGGAAACGAATGGGCAACGCAAGAAAGATGTGAATTCGGCTGCGAGAACAGCGCTTGTAAGGAAGGCGTACCAATTGACTACACCATATACCTAATAATAGTTATTGCAATAATAGCTATAGCAGCAGTTCTGTTCTTTTTCAGAGGCAAGATAATCCCAAAGGGCGGCTTTTAGTTCTTTATTTTTAAATAGCTAAGCAAAATAAGAGTCATGCTCGACATAAATCGATTGCTAGAGAAGATAAAGGAACATGGAGCCAAGAGAATCTATCTGCAGGTTCCTGAAGGGCTTAAGATGCAGGTCTATAGTAGGGTAGCCAAACAGATTGAAATTATGGGTATAGAGGTGATGGTCTCTGTAGAGCCATGCTACGGTGCCTGTGACATAAGAGAACACGAGGCCAAGGCCCTCAATTGCGACCTGATCGTCCATATAGGCCATACCAATTTCGGTGTGAAAACTGACATTCCAGTCATATATGAAGAACTTAGAATAAAAACAAATCCAATTCCAGCCCTAGAAAAACACTGGAATGTTCTGGAAGGCAAATCAATTGGTCTGGCAACCACGTTGCAGTATGTAGATTCTTTGCCTAAGGCAAAAGAGTTTCTGGAGTCTCATGGAAAAACCATTCTCATTGGTGAAGGCCAAGGAACAGGATACCCAGGCCAGATTCTAGGATGCAATTTCTCCAGTCCGAAGTCAATAGAAAATGATGTTGATATATTTTTGTTCATTGGAACCGGAATGTTCCATCCAGTAGAGTTTGCTATTCAAACTGATAAACCAGTTTTTTCCCTGAATCTTGAAAGCGGTGAAATAACAAACATGAATGATGAAAAGGATAAAATGCAGAGAATCCGTTTTGCTAACATTGAAAAAGCAAAAGACTGTGAAAACTTCGGGCTGTTTGTTTCAACCAAGCCTGGCCAGATGTTCATTGAAAAAGCAATAAAAGCAAAAGAGTTTCTCAAAAACAAGAACGCATGGGTTCTGGTAGCCAATGAAATAACACCAGAAAAAATCCTCGGAATGAAAATAGACTGTCTTGTTAATTGCGCATGTCCTAGAATCCGTGATGATTTCAAGCAGTTCAAGATGCCGATAATAAATGCAGAAGACATGGACAGGATTGATTAATATCTTTTTATACCCCAAAAGTAACACTTATGCAACAATCACTATCATGCTACCCTATACATTCACTAATCCCGTAACGCAAGACATTGCCTTACGAAGGAAAGAGAATTAAAGTGTTTGTGCAGGGTAAATACTAATTCTCGAAAAGAGAGGAAAAGACAATGTCTGAAACAGACACAGAATCTCTTAAAAATGATTGGTTAAAAAAACAGCCAAAAACCGAGATGGACTATTGGAGCTTGATAGAAGAACTCGGTGGCCATATCTTTTGGAGCAGACATGATATACACCGCGTTCCTGAGGAGAAACGCGATAAAGTATGGGATTTTATTGAAGGCGCTCAAAGGTTTCAAGAATATCTAGTCAATGAAATCGTTGAAAAATTTGGAGTCATTCTTCCAAAGGATTCTCCCAATCGCTATGATAAAAACGTCCCGCCTGCCCCGGAAGGAAAGATTTACTATTGGGATTGGTACTCAAAAATGAAAAGGGAGTTCTACTCAAAGGAGTATGAAGCAATCATTTGTTCTGCGTGCCCCCTAAGTGATGGGCTTGATAGAGTGATAGTTTCAGGTGATATTCCATGCAGCGTGTGGCGCGGGGCACTATTCAAACTTACTGTGCCGTATGAATGCGCAATGGTTACTACTGGTACATGGACAGAAAAAAAACTTTTCCAAAAAATCTTCAAAAAATGCGGAAAGAGCGCTATTACCAGATTTCTGGAGAAGCGCAATTCATTGCGTGCTTCTGTGAACTAAAGCACATCATCAGATGCCGATTGACTAATCACAATTTCTGATTCAAATTCACCATAAAGGAGTGAGACACAATGGCCGCAAGATGTCCAGTTTGTTTTAGGTTGGTCAAGAAGTTTCCATGTAAGTGTGGTTGTGAAACCAGCAAAACTTGTCCACACTGTAACCGACCAATGAAAAAATTTCCTTGCAGTAATTGTGGTGCTAAGTCCAAAAAAGACGCCGAACACTTAACAGCATGCTGGCTTGCCGTTGAAGGTGATGGTTGATAATTATATACACAACCTAAACAGTTGCGTCAGAGAATAAAAAAACCACCAAGTGTGGTTTTTTGTTGTATCTGTCAACTAAAAGAGGTATCATTGTTTAATCTCGTTCTTTACGAAATCAATTATTTTTTTTGCGACGTTTGTGTTGGTGGCCTTCTCAATGCCCTCAATGCCTGGATTTATGTTGACTTCTATTACCTGAACACCATCTTTTCCCTCTATCATGTCTACTGCGCAGATCTCTGACCTTATAGCCCTTGCGCATTTGAAGCATATGTCTTCCATTTCATCACTGAGCTTGAATGCTACTCCTTTGCCGCCAAGCTTTATGTTAGCCCTTCTTTCGCCTTCTGCTGCAATCCTCTTAAATGATGCTATGATTTCATCGCCTGCTACAATGCCTCTTATGTCCTCGCCTGGGTTTTCAATATATTTTTCAATAAGCACTTTCTGGTTCAGAGTCTTCATTGTGTCCAGCGCTGTCTGTGCTGCTTCCCTGGTGTCCATGACCATGACGCCACCGCCTCCGAACCCTGAAAGTAATTTCAATATAACAGGAAGCTTCTGCTTGTCCAGTATCTTGTTGGCAGTCTCTTTCGAAGATGTCATGTAGGTTTCAGGCACATTTATCCCGTTCTTTACAAACTGTTCCAGTGTCAGGAACTTGTTGTGAGCTATGAGAATAGTCTCTGCAGGATACGGCTTCTTGACTTCCATATGGTCAAGAATCCTGACTACGGGATATCCTATCTCAGCCCTTTTGGAATCTATGCGCGTGAGTATGTAATCGAATTCTCCAAGGCTCTCCTTCTCATAAACAGCATCAAGTTTTTTGTCTATCCTCAACTCGACATCTACCAGAGGAATTTGCTTAACTTGCATCTCTTTTCTAGCCTCTTCAATAAGCCTTTTAGTTGTGTAAGCGCTAGCAGCTTCCCTGGGACCCAATAAAGCCATTCTCATAACAAAACCTAGGATGTCAAATATTTAAAAGACGCGTTAAAAATCAGATTTTTTGTATTTTTCTTGTTTTATCATTTCAATATTGGAGTTTTCATTAATTATGTCCTCTTCTTTTGTTTTTAAGATAATCTTGACCTCTACAAGACCCAGTTCTATCTCTCGTGCAGTTTTCTTTTTTTGCATTATTCCTAATTTTTGCTCTTCTAATAATCGCAAATTCATTTCTATTCTATCAAGCTTTTCAAGAAGCATCATCCTGACTTGTTTTTTCTTAGTCAGAGCCTCTTCTCTTGCCCTGTCCCAGTTTCTTCTCAGACGCCTAACTTTTCTACTCCATCCAGGTATTTTTAAAACAAGCCAGTCGAAGACCATAATTATAATTGCCTTTTCTTCTTTAAATTGTTCCGCCGCCAATAATAGTCTATGTCGTTTGTGACTTTTACTGCTTTAGGTGGCTGTCAAGAGGTTGGAAAAAACGCCTTTCTTTTCGAGTCTGATAAAGGAAAGTACTTGATGGATTATGGCCTACAGGTGCAAGACTCTCTTATTCCAATGAAGCCACCAGACGGCTTGGACGGTGTTTTTCTTAGCCATTCACATTTAGATCACTGCGGTGCAATCCCTGTTCTGTATAAACAGGGATACAAAGGCAAAGTTTATTTGACAGCGCCCACATTATCACTAACAGAAATGCTGCTCAAAGATTCTATAAAAGTTCAGGAACGTCGCGGACAAATACCTCATTTTCTAATGCCGGATGCTAAAAGATTTATGAAAAATCATTACAGAGCCAACTACAAACAATCAATAAAACTAAATGGCGCCAGAGCAGAATTTCACGACGCCGGTCACATACCAGGATCATCTTTAACACTTCTCGAAACAGGTGGAAAGAGAATACTATATACTGGCGATATTAAGTTTGAGGATACTGTTCTAATGAGCGGAGCTGATACGAAAATAAAGAATGTTGATGTTTTAGTTTCAGAAACTACTTATTGTTACAAAAATCATCCTAAAAGAAGCGAGCTTGCAGAAGAGTTAAAAGAAAAGATACAGGAAATACTTTACAACAACAGTATAGCTGTTCTTCCAAGTTTTGCGGTAGGACGAACGCAGGAATTGTTACTTTTAGTTTACAAACTTGGTTTCCCTGTTTATATGGATGGCATGGGCATAGAGGCTACCCAGAGAATATTACTGCACCCCAGGTCTATAAAAAATCCACAAGAGCTCAGAAAAGCATTTAGCAGAGCGCATAAAATAAAGCATTCTCGCCAAAGACAGAGTGCTATTAAAAACCCATCTATTGTGATTACAACAGCAGGAATGCTCCAGGGCGGACCGGTTAATTATTATATAGAAAATCTTTACAAAAGACCGGGATGCTCTCTAATATTGACAGGATATCAAGTTGAAGGCACGGTCGGACGAACATTAATGGATACAGGCAGATACATTAATGAGGGCATTGATGAAAAACTTAAAATGAAACTCGAGTTTATGGATTTTTCTGGACATGCTGGTAAAAATGAGCTTATAAAATTCTATGAAAAAATCAATCCAAAGAAGATAATACTGGTGCATGGTGAACATAGTGATGAGTTTGTAAATCAGGTAAAAGGTAAGGGTTTTGATGTTATAGCACCAAAGAACGGGCAGAAGATAAAACTATAATAACTTAGCCTCTTTCCATAATTGATCAAAGACTTGTTCGAATGTTTTGGAAAAAATTTCATCTTTTATCAAAAAACTTCTTGGTGTTTTTCCTGTTATGTATTGTATATACAGATTGTCCTTTATTATTCCCCATTCCGCCTCGTTTTTAAGTTGCATAAAACGAATTTGTGTAATATTATTTTTTCTTTTTCTGGCAATTGTAGTATTCTTTTCATCAAATATCATCTGGCACTTAACTCCTTTCTCTTTCCTTAATTTATGATGATTTTCATATGAAGCCAAAAGCCTTTCAAAACTTCCCTTTCCAACTGTATAGTATTTATTGACAGAATTTTTATCCATCAGATGATTTATCTCATGCCACATTGACTTGACACCATTAAGCCCTTCGAAATATTTATAATTAGAAAATGGCATTTTCTGAACACCTTTTGTTTTCATGTTTATTATGAGCTTATTGAGTTCCCTTCTTTCCTCATCAAGGCTCTTTTGCTTTTCTAAAAAAATGTCATTTAAAATTTCAGGCGTAGAAGGCAAGAATGTCTTTACATTATTTTGAATTTTGTAGTTGACAAGGCCTTTCTTGATAAGCGAGTCGAGAACATTGTATATGTTAGAGCTTGCAATCTTGGTATTTTTGCACAGTTGTCCAGTCTGCGATTCCTGCAATTCCAACAATGATTTGTAGACTCTTGCTTCTTGTTTTGTCAGGCCTACCTTCACCAAAATCTCTTCCAGCTTATTCATACTACTATATTGTTATAGTAGTATGAATATTTAAATACAATAGATACCATTAAAAAGTAGTTAAAAAAATAAAATGTGATAAAAATGCTTCGAATAAATACGGTTAATAAAATAACGTCCGCAGTTATAGCAAGTATAACAGCCCTAGGTTTAGCAACGTCAAAGCCCGCCTTCGCAAGTGATAATGAAAGCAAGATAGAATTAGGATATAATGCCCTTGAAACAGGAGTTTCAGAAGATTATGCTAGAAACAGGCTGTTTACAAATGCAACCGTTGAAATAAACGGTTGGGAAGTAGGTTTTCAGGGCCTGAATGAAATCAATGATTTAGATTTTGACACATACTTCGGAAGAAACAGGCTGTATTTGGGTCCCGAAGACTCAGAAAACTATTTGCTGATAGATACAATAGCCAACAGTGGTGGAATTATAGATACAAGATATGGCATAAGAAATATGAGCTTGATGAGATATTTGGGTGGTTATGGCTATGTTGATATGGAAACCAATAAAGACCTTGTAGGAATTAATGCCTTTTATGGAAAACCTGTTAAAGAAGGCAGCCTGGAGATTCTACAATCAGTCAATTTCCCGTTCCAAGCAAGGCCAAACTATTATACTGAATTGCAATTTAACAGAGCAATTGATGGAAACCCAGACTACAACGGCTTCTTCAGAATAGAAATGTCCAATTTCGATGTCAAAGATTCTACATACCTAATCGGACTTACATACAATTTGGGTAACTGATAATATGGCAAACCGATTTAAATGATCAAAACAGCAACTTATTCATTACTTCTACTACAAAATAAAACAATGATAGAAATAGACGGCTCCTATAAAGAAGGTGGCGGCCAGGTACTCAGGACAGCGACTGCCATGTCTGTCATAACAAAAAAACCAATTCATGTTTTCAACATCAGGAAGAACCGCTCTCCGCCTGGCCTCAAGACGCAGCACCTTGAAGGCCTAAAGGCTGTGACAGATTTCTGCAGCGCGAAATTAGAAGGCGCTAAGATGGCTTCGACTGAAATAACATTCGAGCCCGGCGCCTCGTTCAAAAAAGAGCTGAATATAAAAATCCCGACAGCAGGCTCTATCGGCCTTTTGTTCCAAATACTAAAGCTGCCGCTCGCTTATGCAAGACATCCTGTCACAGTCAGTATAGAAGGCGGAGCAACATTCAACAAATGGGCGCCTCATATTCCCTACATACAAAATGTCCTTCTCCCAACAGTTGCAAAGATGGGATATAAAGCAGACATAAGCATAGAAAGACACGGCTTCTATCCAAAAGGTGGGGCTAAGGTTAAGATAATTGTGCACCCCTGTAAATCATTCAAACCCCTTAAATTTGAAAACAAAAAAACAAAAAATATTTTAGGTCTCTCTATCACAACAACACATCTGAAAAAAGCAAGAGTTGCTGAAAGGCAGAAGGAAAGCGTCCTTAAAATCTTAGGAACAAATTATGACGTAAAAATAAAGACGCAATACGTCGACGCTCTGTGCCCTGGCTCTGGTATTGTTTTGTGGGCAGAAACTTTTGGCGCATGCGGACTTGGTGAGAGAGGAAAACCAGCAGAGGCTGTTGGAAAAGAAGCAGCAGAAGAGTTTTTGAAAACACTAAGAGCAGAAGCTACAGTAGATGAACATTTATGCGACCAGCTTCTTCCATTCATGGCTCTGGCCGACGGTGAATCCATGATAACAACTCCAAAAATAACCGCACATACAGAAACCAATATATGGGTGATAAAACAATTTTTGGATGTTTCTTTCGATATTGAAAAAACTAAAAAGAATTTTAAACTCACTTGCTCTGGTTCGTGACGAATCTATTAACCACGTAAACCAAGGAGACAAAAAAGACAGTAGTGAAGAGACTGAAATATGTCACAAAATCAACATAAGCTCTGGGAATAAACCCCACTATGCCTACAATGTAGTCCATAAAATCATTCAACAAGAACCAGGAAAGTACCAACAAAAAACCTTTAAACTTTGTTTTGGAAAAAAACATGAGCAAAAAACCACCTAGAACCATCAAGGAGTGTGGTAGAGCAAACATAAAGATACTACCATTGTTTAATATTGTTACAAGAATTGTCCATAAACCATATTTAATCAAACCAACTGACACGATGTTGTTAAGCAGGCTATTGGTTCTTCCTCCCATTCTCATTGCAACTATAACAGAAAACAAAATAACGTATAGCGGACAGTCTATAACGAAAATCCAAAAATATAATGGCGTTGAAAATAATTGGCCTAAATAGAAATACAATCCTGCTAAGAAGCCCAATACACTTATAATTATTATCAGTATTGGTATCAGTTTTATAGAAAATGCTTTCTCTTTTAATTTGTTAATTTTCTTCAGCATGCTGACCTAATATTTTTATTGGAACTCCGCCCACAAAAGAGTTTTTTGGTACGCTCTTGTTTACAAGAGAGTAAGCTGCAATAGTCGAATTATCGCCGATTTTAACGCCAGGAATTACCAAAACCATTGTTCCTATTAGGACGTTTTTACCTATTTTAATGCCTCCATTATGCCATTCGTTCTGCAGGAACTCGTGTGTTATGAACATATTGCTCTGTCCTATTATTGTGTTGTCGCCTATCTCTATCAGCTCAGGAAAAAATATATCAAAGTTGCTTCCGAATATAGAAACATTTTTACCTATCTTCATACCTATTCTGCGATACAGTTTGTTTTTGAATTCTGAGGCAGGAAGACGCTTGCATAAATTTATGATAAGGAAATTTCTCATAATTATAGGAGTGCTTCTTATTTTGCGCCACCTTCTAAGCTCGGTCTCACTTCCAGCGTACTTGAACGCGTGAATCATTCTTTTCATCAATTGTGTCGGTTTTGTAGTTTTCATAATTATCCCGTAGACGAGCTGTATTCTGATGGCTGGTTCATCCACCAGCACCAATAACCAATTTCCTCAAGTTCTTTTTGCCTTTTTTCCTCTTCCAGATAGAAAATACAACTATTATATCCATTATTGCAAAGACGGTACCTGCATGGACCTGCATCTAGAATTTCATCGCACTGGCCTATGTATGGACACACAGAACCCATGTTTAATAATTGTATCAGACAAATAAAAAATAGAAAATCAGATTGCCCGTCATAATCATCTGCCGAGGCTCATACAACTAGCTTTCATCATCTGCTTTAGAATTGACTTTTGTGTTTATATACTAATTTCTAGTGGACCCGGGGGGATTTGAACCCCCAGCCTCTTGCATTTCGTAAACCTCTGGAAGCGTAAGCTCCTTTTGGATTAAACCTTTTCTTGAAAAAGGTTTATGCCGAGCAAGTGATCTACCGTTGATCTACAGGCCCATGTAAAGAAATATGTTGAATAGTATTAAAATAGAAGCAATGGGTCCGGCAGGATTTGAACCTGCGACCCCCGCCTTGTAAGGGCGGTGTCATAACCACTAGACCACGGACCCGGGATGCTGAGACGACTATATTCAGTATAAGTCGTCAACCATGATATAACAATTCAATATAATGATATAAATATATCGATTATATTATGAAAACACAGCTAGGCATAGTGATCATGCACATTCCTCTAATAAATGTCCTCACTATCCTTAAAACAAAAAAATCATTGCCAGACAGATAAAGTTTTTCTCCCTGCATGCCCATTACAAGCGGCTCGAAAGCGTCACCAGCACTGCCCACCTTGAAAAGAAATCCCATAAGCACTATTAGTACGATGAATATAAGCATTAAGATTACTCCGCCAAAATAACCTGAAACAATACCCATAGAAGATAATTGTTTTTCAGAGATAAAAACTATCTCATGTGAAATCCGCCTTTTGCAAGTCTTTCATTAACTTTCTCAAATTTATCCAAAATAACTTTCTTTGGATCAACTCCAAGTTCAGAAAGCAAAAGAAATGCATAGGTTATTACATCAGCAGCTTCCTCAGCCATGTCTTCCTTTTCAAGTGGAAAGTCACCTCTTTTTATTTTTTTCAATTTGTTTAACAGCTCTCCGCATTCACCACTCATTGCTATTAGGAAGTATTCCCAATTGAACCTACTGTCTTTATCGTTAAGTTTTGCGCGGTCATGGTTCATCTTTGCGAAATCATTAATGTCCATATTTACCTCAGGAAGCGTTAGCTCCTTTTTGTTTAATCTTTTTCTTGAAAAAAGATTAGCGTCGGGGAAGGGATTCGAACCCTCGAGTGCAGATGCACACACGGTTAGCAACCGTGCTCCTTAAGCCGCTCGGACACCCCGACAAATTTTTCTATACTAAAGGTTTATAAGTCTTATTTTTATATTGTTTTATAGTCAGGTTTTCTATTAAAAAAGGGGTGGTTGTATGGTCAAGGTTGTTAGTGTTTCAGATACATGGCAGAAAGACGTTTTCACTACATCTGGACTTTATTGCGGTAAAGTTGAAGATGTTGAGTGCGATTTAAGGAGATTTAAGTTAAGGGCTTTAATCGTAAAAGCAGTTAAAGGCTCCTACATGACAGATATGTTGGGATCAAAAAAGGGCATGATAATTCCTTTTCCAATGGTAGAAGCAATAGGAGATGTAATACTCATAAAACACGTAACTACTCCTATGCAAGATGAAATGGTAGAGCCAATGGAATCAGAAGCTCCTAGGAAGTACAGATAAGATTTTAGGTTTGTCCTTTCTTACAAGGACCATATCCTCTATCCTACAGCCACCAAAACCCTTTATGTATACCCCCGGTTCCACTGTTAATATCATACCTGACTTTAGTTCTCCGTTAAACGGTCCTTCATGCACGTTAATACCGACACCGTGACCAAACGAATGAAAAACCTGATATCCTTTTTTATTCATCAATTTTTTGTAGTGATTATCCACGTTCTTCATGTTGACCCCTTCTGTGATTTTATCGATTACAGATTTCTGCGTATCAACAACATCCTCTAAAATCAGTCTCTGTTTTTTGTCTGGTTTTTTACAGAACATTCTTGTCATATCAGCACAATAACCGTTTACCTTAGCACCGCAGTCAATTAGAACCATATCATTTTTCTGTATCTTTTTATTTTGTGGCGTACAGTGTATGAGAGCAGTTCTCTTGCCAGAAGAAACAATTGTTTCAAATGCGTTGAGCGCTCCTCTTTCCCTGAAGCCATAATCAACATCAGCTGTTGTCTGGAACTCTGTTTTGCCACCAAACTTAATATTTTTCAAAACACTTTCAGTAACCTTTATAGCTTTGGTTATGCTGCTTATCTCAGTGCTATCCTTTATCTCACGAGGTTTTCTGGTGATATCTCCGGCAGGATAAAATCTAACGCCCTTAATATTAAGTTTTTTGTAAAGGTTTACGCTAATGCTTCGTTCATCATATCCAATTTTCTTATGTTTAGCTATCACTTTTTTCAAATCTTTGAAATTATTTAAAAAATGAATATTTGCCGTTTTAAGACCCTCTAAAAAATTGACAAGTGGCGATACGAACAAATCAATATTACCTGATTTTGAAATTACAAGAAATGCTCTCTCTCCCTGCAGCATCTCAGCTCCAGTGTAGTAGAGTATATTGTTTAAACTAGTAGTCAAAACAGCGTTTAAACCAGCCCTTGACATCAACATCTGTACTTCCTTTAAGCGTTTGTTGAAGGGGTTCATAATATATAGTTTGTTTGAGAGTAAATAAAACATGACTCTAGAAATTTCAATGGAAATAGTTATTAAAACAAAAAAGGAGATGATTGAAAAAATAAAGTCAGGAGATGTTTTTATTTACCCGACTGATACTGTTTACGGTCTTGGCTGCGATGCAACTAATGCTCATTCAGTCCAGAGAATTAAGGATATAAAATGTTCTGATCATCCGTTTTCTGTTATAGCTCCTTCTTTAGAGTGGATAGACAAAAACCTTACCGTAAGCCACGTTGAATTCCTCAAAAGACTTCCAGGACCATACACCTTAATAATGAAAAAGAAAAAACCAGGCGATATGATATGGGTTTCAGAAAACGACAAACTTGGCATAAGGATACCCATGCATCCGTTTACTGACATAATTCAAGCTTCTGGAAAACCGTTTGTTACAACAAGCCTAAACATTTCCGGTAAGAAAGTTTTAACGGATCTTAAAGACCTTACAAAATCAATGGTGGAGAGCGTAGATGTCATAATAGATGCAGGACTGCTAAACAACCCTAGTTCTGAAATTTTTGATCTGTCTGGTGCTAATATTAAAAAAATAAGATAGCGCCGAGGACAGGATTTCCGTTCCATGAAAGGCTTCAGCCTTCTTTTGGATTAAACCTTTTCTGAAAAAGGTTTATTTCGAACCTGCACGCCCAGAAGGGCACCAGATCTCTCACTAGCTAAACTTTTCATATCCGCCGATCAAAGTCAAGCCAAATAATCACCTGAGTGCCAACAAAAGCTGGCATCATCATAAGATCTAGTGAAGACTCAAGTCTGGCGCTTTAGCCATTCAGCCACCTCGGCACCATACTATGTTATTTTTAAATGATGCTATTTAAACATTCTCCATGAAACGCGTTATTTTCGTGCCAACTTCTCATATAGCAGAGCAAAGTTTGATAGCTGTTCAACATGCGATAGAAAAGGAGAATCCAGATTGTGTGGCAGTTGAATTGGACAAGAACCGATATTATACTCTAAAAAGTCAATTTAAATCTTCTAACATGGAAGCACTAAAAACGTTAGGTGTCATAACCTTTTTCATATATTTCTTCATGAAATCAATTCAATCATGGTTAGGTGCAAAGGTGGGCATCTTTCCTGGAACAGAGATGATAAGTGCAGTTGATGAATCTGTTAAAAGGAAAATACCCGTAGTCTTTATAGATCAGGATGTAAGAGCAACTTTCTTCAAGATAAAGAACATTCCGAAAAAAGAGAAACTAAAGCTTCTATGGTTTTTGATAAAGGTTCCTGTAATTATACCACTATCCAAGTTTTTCAAATCATCAAAGAAAATAGATCTCAGAAAAGTTCCTAGCAAAGAAATAATTAGCGAAGCAATGCAGCTTTTTGAGGATGAATTTCCTGTGTTCTACAAAATACTCGTCACAGACAGAAACATTTACATGGCGAATAATGTAAAAAAGCTATTAGAGCGATTCGATAGCATAGTTGTAGTAATCGGCGCAGGGCACTATGTTGGTATGAAAGAAATTCTTAGCAGGAACTAATCTTTACCATTGCCTTCGAGAACATCAAATATCTCGTTTATGTCAGCATCAGTATCCAAACAGCCATCTTTTTTTAGTTTTACAGTTTGGGTTGGTAGCGGTATGTTTTCAACAGCCATTGTGAGTTCTTTCAAGCAAGCGACACCAAAGACAGCTTTTGGTTTATGTTTTTTAATTAGCTTCTCAATCATTGATCCTCCAGGTACAATAAAAACTTTGTATCCCATATTTTCTGCACGTTTTGTTATTTCAGAAATTTTACACGCACCGCAATGGACACATTTATGCCCATCTTCTGTTAGAATACCTTTGCATTTTTTCGAGTTCTTTAAGCATTGTGGAAGAAATACAGCTTTGTCTTTGTTTTTAATTTTCAAGAATTTGTCTTTGTTAACAGCATTATTCACTTCTATGTAAATTTTATCAATATTCTCTTCTTCAGCACCAATAGTTTTTAGAGCAACTTTGAGGGCTTTTTTAGTACTGATGTTGGCACCAATATTTATCAATCGTTTTATTACCTTATTCATTCAAACTACCTTATATTTCAATAGCCATATTTTCTAACATTGCTATCCTTTTTTCCATGGGTGGGTGAGTTGCAAACAAGTTACCAAAGCTATCCCTTTTAAATGGATTAGCTATCCACATATGTGATGTTGCGTTAGATCCTTTGAGAGGTCTCATTTTAGCCATGGCTTCTATTTTTCTCAAAGCAGAAGCAAGACCCATGGGATTTTTTGTAAGCAGTGCTGCTTTTCTGTCAGCTTCATATTCTCTTTTTCTTGATATAGCCATTCTTACCAATAGTGCTGCTAGAGGTGCAAAAACAATCATTAATATCAATCCTAATACGCTACCCTCATTTCTGGAGTTTCCCATAAACATCGACCAATAACCAATATGCGCCATGTAAGCTATTGCACCAGCAACAGTTGCAGCAACTGCTGAGGTTAACATATCATTACTCTTAATATGGCCAATTTCGTGTGCCAGAACACCTTCTATCTCTTCTTCCTCAAAATTTAACAAACCGTCTGTTATAGCAACAACAGCCTTTTGTTTACTCCTGCCTGTAGCAAAGGCGTTTGGAGCCTGTGTAGGAACAGTATATACACGAGGCTTTGGTATTTTTGCTTCATTAGCAAGTCTTTCTACGATATTATTCAAGAATTGGTTGTTGGATGGTTTTGCCTTGTACATTTTAAGAACAATTCTATCTGAATACCAGTATGAAGCAAAATTAATTATCACAGCAAAAACCAGAGCAAAAGTCATACCAACCGGACCTGCAATTAACCAACCTATTGCTAATAAAATTGCAGTTAATGTGCCCAAAAGTATAACTGTGTTGAACATATAACCAATTTTTACTTTACTCCCTTTTAAGCTTTATTTTAGCAATTTTTACTGTTTCCTGGACAGTTTTTCCAGTAGTATCAATTTCAATTATTTTTTTACTCTTTTCAAGCGCCTCTTCCTTAATGACGTCCATTATCTCTGCTTCAATGTTTTCTTCAATTTTTTCCTCAAACCAATTGCGTTTTTCCATGCGTTTTCTTAATTCTCTTGGATTGCATCGCAAAATTATGACAACGTCGCAAGGCAAGTCATGAGAAAAATGTCCGTCTAGAACAATATCCTTTAACTTTCCCATTATTTCTACTTCTTCAGCAAGCCTATTCATGTCAACTATCTTACATTTTCTTTCTTTGTCATAACCTTCATAGAGATCGTTTTTTTCTGCTAACACGTTTAAATTAACAAATTTCCAGTCTAGTTCTTTAGCCAGCAGTTTAGCTACCTCACTCTTACCTGTACCAGGCGTACCTGTGACTGCTATTATCATACAGATATCTGAATAATCAATACTTAAAAAACATTCATACCATTATTTCTTATGACTATTGAAATTTGGACAGAAAAATACAGGCCTAGAAAGCTAAACGATGTCATTAATCAAAAACACGTTGTTGACAGGCTTAAAGTTTGGGTAAAAGAGGGTTCTATACCGAACATGCTTTTCGCTGGTTCTGCTGGCGTTGGTAAAACAACAGTTGCGCTTGCGCTTGCACGAGAACTTTACGGTGATAACTGGCATCACAACTTTCAGGAAACTAACGCCTCTGATGAGAGAGGAATTAATGTTGTAAGAGGCAGAATAAAGGATTTTGCTAAAATGAAACCTTTGGATGCTGATTTCAAAATAATATTTCTAGATGAAAGCGATGCTCTTACGCCAGAAGCACAGCAGGCTTTGAGGCGCACAATGGAAAAGTTTTCCAATGTCTGTCGTTTCATATTGAGTTGTAATTATTCAAGTCGCATAATTGAACCGTTACAATCTAGAACAGCAGTCTTCAGATTCAAATCACTAAAAGAGGAAGATGTGCTAAAGTATCTAGATCGGATAGTAAAACAAGAAAAAATACTTGCAGATAAAGACGGATTAAAAGCTGTTTTTGAAATATCAGGCGGAGATTTGAGAAAATCAACAAATGTTTTGCAAACTTCTGCTACCATGGGTAAAATAACAAGAGAAAATGTATATGATGCCACTGCGCAGGCAAAACCAAAGGACATAAGAGATATGATTGATTTTGCCCTTAATGGAAATTTTCCGGGTGCAAGAGATAAGTTGTACCAACTGCTTTTACATCAAGGCCTTTCGGGAGAAGACATAATAAAAGAGATGCACAAACAGGTCTTTGAATTGCCTATTCAAGAAGGCAGTAAATTAGAGCTCATAGAGAAGATAGGAGAGTTTGAGTTTAGGCTCAATCAGGGCGGATCAGAAGAGATTCAACTAGAGGCACTTCTTGCACAATTTCTGAAAGTGGCCAAACCTTAATAATTTCTTCATATCTTTCAGGCTCAAAGAATTTTATTATTTCTAGGGACTCTGGTATTGATACAAATGTACTAACATGTTCGAGACAATAATCGTGAGAGGGTCTGTAAAAACTCCTAAAAAACGTAAACCTTTCTGGATATATTTCATCTAGAACTGTTTGTAGTGGTTGTTCTAAAACATCTTTACATACAATTTCACTAGATATTTCTAATTTTTTACATGCTTCTAAGTATGGACAGAAATTACTTGACTTTATATCTAAACCAAAAATTCCAGAATCCATATCATGATTAATAGAAATATCATAAGAGTATTTAGGTACACCCATGTATAATTCAAAAAAAGCACGTATAAGAGGGTATACTCCAGCAACCCCATAATCACCTTTAATTTCTTCAAAATCGTTTCTATATTTATCAATCCAATTTAATCTTTTTTCGGTTACTATAAATTCCAATTCCTTTATTGGATAACGACCTAAAAGCGTAGCCTTCTCCTCTATAGCTGCTTCTTGTTGTGCTGTAAACTCTTTCATAAAAATAAATTGGAAAAAAACTTTAAAGATGCGTATACGCTAATAATTTATACTTGATGTTGCAAATAGTACTTATGAAAAAGATGAGAATGATTTTTATGAGCCCTCCCGGGGCTGGTAAAGGCACTCATGCTAGACATATTTCCAATGATTATAATATACCAAAAATATCAGTAGGAGAGATCTTCAGAAACGAGGTAAAGAAGAATACAAAACTTGGTAACAAATTAAATAGTTACATGGAAAGAGGCGTTTTAGTTCCTAATGAGATAACAATAGAGACACTGAAAAAACGTATATCAGAGCCTGACTGTGAAAACGGGTTCATACTTGATGGTTATCCAAGGACAATAGAGCAAGCAGACGCACTTGAAAAAATAACTGAAATAGAACTTGTTGTTAATTTTGTTTTACCATTAGAGGAGCTCATGACGCGCATTACGAATAGGCTTACATGCCCAAAATGCCAGAGAGTCTATAATCTGAGGAACGATCCGCCAAAAAGAGACGGCTATTGCGATGACTGTGGAGACGAAGGCAAGCTTTTTATGAGAGAAGATCAAAAACCAGAAATTGTAAAGCAAAGATTAGAGACGTATGAAAAGGAAACTGCACCGCTTATAGGTTATTACAAGGAAAGAGGTATTCTAGTAGATTTTAATTGTAACGGACCTGTTCATGAAGTAGAAATAAAAATAAAAAAATTCATAAAAGAACATATTAAATAGATGTGACGATTGTGTCTGGGAAACTAATTGTTATAGAAGGCATAGATGGAGCAGGCTCAGAAACACAGAGCAAGCTACTATTAGAATTCTTAAGAAAACAAAATATTCCCGCAGAAAGAGTTTACTATCCTGATTATGGAAGCCCTATAGGAAATTTTATACATGATTATTTGCATAAAAAACAGGATTTTTCTGTAGAGATGCAGTTTCTAATGTATGCTAGCGATATGGTTAAGGATAAAGAAAAAATAAACAAATGGCTAGAAGAAGGTAAAACTGTTATTTGTGACAGGTACTTTACATCTACATTAGCTTATCAGTGTATGCACGGATTCCCTATAAACAACGCTCTTAATTTTGCAGAACAGTTTGGCATAAGAAAACCAGATATTATAATTTTTCTAGATATTTTGCCTGAAACTTCTATTGAAAGAAAAAAAGAAGAAAAGAAAGGAGACATGGACAGGAATGAAGAAAACATTGAACTTCAATTAAGGATTTCCAAAGAGTACAAAAGACTCGCTGAAGACAATGTGTTAGGCAAATGGTTTGTTGTTGATGGCGAAAAAACAAAGAAAGAGGTTTTTGAAGAAATTAAAAACATTCTGGAATTTTAATATGGCTGTTTTTTTACTTTAATCAAGTAACCTATAGCATTGGCAAGTAAATGGAATAGGGGAGTTATAACCAATAACAGTATAATCCATTCTGTCTTTATAACAACTAGAAATGCTGCGAATATCAGAGCACCAACAATAAAATCATCTTGATCAAGTATTGGAGCAGCCTGTCCCCTTTTCAAGCCAAAACGTCTTTTAAAGAAAGAAGCAATCATATCACCTGATATAGCTCCTATTCCGAGTAGCAGACCCAAAACCCCTGACATGGGAACAATATTCAATTGAACAGGAGAAAGGCTAAAAAATGGCTCCAAATAAGGGAAAGAGAAAATTTCTATGGCAGCTATTAATATCCCGAAGACAGTTCCATAAAAAAGACCTTCCCATGTTTTGCCTGGTCCAAGAATGGGCCTGCCATCAAAGAATTTTTTGTTAAAATCCACAGGATGTTTGCCTTTGAAGAACGGAACAAGTCCGTTTGCCGCATAAGCAGGCAAAATTAACCATATAGCTTCAACAAGTATGAATATATTGAAAACACTTAAAATATCAAATGCCATTTAATATAATTAGTAGAAAGATATATTATATTATAGGCTTTTTAACTAACTTACTGATAATTTAGGTCTAGGATGCATTTGCTGCTCATCCCTTTCCATTAAAGTTTCTATTTTTGAAGCAACATGTAAAGGCTTTTTAATACCGTTTATTATTATATGTTCGCCTCCATAGGAAGCACCAATAACAATTGTTCCATATCCCAGTATTTGCTGAATTGTGTTTTGATTAACCTTCACATCTATAACAGAGTGCATTGCGTAATGCATTTTCTCTTTTCTAAATAATCCATTATTAGAAACAATCTGAACCTCATGTATATCATAATAATTAAGTTTTCTAACAGCTTCAGGGTAAACAACCAAAACTAATATTAGAGCAGCTCCTATAAGCGGTAAGAAGAATAAAGAAGGCATGTTAAATGTGAGAGCAAAAACAAAAACAATGATGGCTAGAAGATAGTGCTTCAAGAATGATATTCTATCCCTCTTCAATGACATTAATGGTTCTACTAACATTCTTTCCTCTGTAAATAATTGTTTTTGTAAATATTTATAAGATAAACCAATAAACTCTTAAGCATTAATTTTAAATCTGTATATGGACCCTAAAATTCAAAAAATCAAGGAAGTCATGGAAAAAGAATTATCTTGTTCAGCTCATAACATGGATCATATTATGAGGGTTTACAATCTTTGCATGACCCTTGCAAAAGGCGATAAGGTTGACATGGAAGTCATACAGGCATCAGCCTTGCTACATGACTTAGGTGTTATCAAAGAAATGAATGATAGCTCTGGAAATACAGATCATGCTGTTGTTGGAGCTGAAATGGCAGCGCCAATTCTAAAAAGGATTGGATTCTCAGATGAAAAAATCAAGCACATTCAAGATTGTATAATTTCACATAGATATAAAACTGATAACAGGCCAAAAACTAGAGAAGCTGAGATAGTTTTTGATGCAGACAAGATTGATGCAGTTGGTGCAATAGGCGTTGCACGTGTTTATTCATGGGTTGGTCGAAATGATGCACATATTTACAGAAAGGTAAACATAGAAGAATATTCTAAAGAAAATTTAACAGGCGGAAAAATTAATGGAAGAATAATTGACAAAACAAAACACAGTCCACAGATAGACTATGAAATCAAAGGCAAGTTTTTAGTTGATATGCTTCACACTCCTCAAGCAAAAAAAATGGCAAAGGAGAGAGCAGAATATTTCAAGAATTTTTTGGATAGATTGGAAAAGGAAGTTCATGGAGAATTGTAATGGGCCCGACGAGAATCGAACTCGCGACCCCTCGATATCAGAACCTGCGTAGATATCGAATTCGGTTCCGATACCTTCGCTGATTATCAGTCGAGTGCTCTAACCACTGAGCCACGGGCCCTAACAACTAGACGACTAATATCAATTGTTTATAGCCGTCAACCTTTAAATGCCCCCGCCGGGACTCGAACCCGAGTTATAAGCTCGAGAAGCTCATGTGCTTGCCGCTACACTACGGGGGCATAAAATGTTATTTTATCTAATATATATTAATTTAATAGAACTCACTACAAATATATACTATGAACCCGTAATTGTTATAATCAAGTGAGGTTATTTAATGGTTAAGATAAAAATACTTTCCAAACCCAAGTTAAAAAATCCTATTCTTATTGAAGGTTTGCCTGGTGTGGGCAATATAGGTAGGGTGGCTGTAGGCTACATGATAGAAGAATTAAAAGCGGTTAAATTCGCTGAACTTTATTCAAAACATTTCTTCCCCTTTGTCATGTTGCAGGATGAGTATAAAGTTCATCTTTTAAAAAATGAGTTCTATTATTGGAAAGCAAAAAAAGCTGGACAGAGGGATATCATATTCATGGTCGGAGATTGTCAATCACTATCACCACACGGCCATTATGAAATAATGGAAACTGTTCTTGATTTTGCGCAAAAGATGGGAGTCAAAGATGTTATAACAATAGGAGGACTCGCCACAGGAGAGATGGAAAAGAAACCAGAAGTAGTAGGAGCAATAACAGATGAAAAACTTCTAAAGAAATACAAAGGGCTTGGCATTCAGTTTGATGCAGGCGAACGGGTTGGCTATATAGTTGGTGCAGCTGGTCTTTTGGTTGGTTTATGCAGTGAACGTGGAATGAGTGGTTTATGCCTTTTAGGTGAAACATCAGGTTTTCCTATAGTGACTGATCCTAAATCAGGAGAAAATGTCTTGAATGTATTAACCAAAATATTGAAAATAAAGTTAAACATGAATAAACTAGAAGATAGAGTCAAAGAAATGGAGAAATTCATAAAGAAAGTAGAAACTCTTCAAAAAAAGGCTCTTATGGAAATAAACAAATCTGAAAAGGCTCCTGTAAATGAAAAGGAACAATTAAGGTATATTGGATAGAAACTACGAAATGTTTATAAGTAATAAACTAGAATTGATGTGGTATGGCAGAGAAAGAACACTCTAAATATGAAAAAACAAGGCTTATATCAGCTCGTGCTTTACAGATAGCTCAGGGTTCACCAATTCTCATAAACCCGCCAAAAACGGTAGTAAAATCAATTGATATAGCAGAATTAGAGTGGAAAGCAGGTGTCATACCTATTGACATAAGATTGAAGAAAAGAGAATAATTTTTCTCAAAAGGTTTTAATAACAAAAAATAAAAACTCTTATTATGCTAAAAGACTTGAAACTTTATCTTTCGCTTAATTATAACGGCAAAGAAACAATTTCTGTTAAGGCAATAACAGATAAAGGAGAATTTTCTGCTTCCGTACCGTCTGGAGCTTCGAAAAGCATACATGAAGTCAAAGAGCTTCCTTTCAATGAGCTAAAAAATAAATTTTCATTTATACGAGGGCAGTTGATAGGGACAAACGAGTTTGAATGGAGATCAGTAGATGATTTTCTAAAAAAAACAGACAAAACGTATGATTTTTCAAATTTAGGTGGAAACTTAACATTTGCCATATCTTTAGTAATGGCAAAAGCAGCAACAGAAAACAAATTATGGAAACTAAACGGAACGAGAACAACCTTTCCTTTGCCTTTAACCAGTGTAATGGGTGGAGGATTGCATGGAGGCGGCACTGATTTTCAGGAGTTTCTCGTTATGCCTAACAGAGCAAAAACCATATGGGATGCCATTGAAACAAATTTAGAAATATGGAAGATAATAGGAGAAGAGCTAAGAAATAGAAGCTCTTTTTACGGAAGGAACTTAGAAAACGCCTGGATGTCTGAAATGAGTGACACCAGAACCCTCGATTTCATCTCATTTATAGCAGAGGACTGGAATGTTAAACTGGGTGTAGATTTTGCTGCTTCACATCTATGGAAAAATAAGTCTTATTTTTACAGAAAATCAAATAAAACACTCACACCTGAGAAGCATTTTGAGTTCATAGAGGAAATTGTTAAGAAATATAATATTTCTTATATAGAAGACCCGTTTCATGAAGAGGATATTAATTCTTTTACAGAGCTAACAAAGAAGTTCAGCGACAAAATGATAGTTGGAGATAATCTCTTCTGCACTAGACCTGCTCGCTTAAAATTAGGAATAAAAAAGAAGACAGCTAACGCTGCCATTGTTAAACCAAATCAACCTGGACTTTTATCAAAAACAGAAGAATTTGTCAAAGATTGTATAGAAAACAACATCAAACCAATAATGTCTCATCGCTCAGGTGAAACTTCAGATAGCTTTATAGTAGATTTAGCTATTGCTTGGAATATACCCATAATAAAAATGGCTGTTACGGGTCCTGATTCACCAAAAGTGAATCGCTTGTTAGAATTATGGTACGATGTACCAGATGCAAAAATGGAATTATTTTAAAATGCGTCCATTATTAATTGGTTTTGCTATTTTTCTCACACTTTCTCTATAAAATGGAATTCTCCACCATATCAAATTCAAATCAGGCATAACATCTGATATCAAAGAGTCTGCCACCCTGCACTCATAAGATGTCGGTGTTTTAAAATCGCTGGTAAAGTCTCCTTCAAACCATCTATTAAAATCATCTAAAGATGAATAATCACCATCAAAAGAGCGCTTTAATCCTCCCATTATGGCAGCTCCTATGACGTAAGCATCTCCATGCTTTCCATCTTCAAACAACTTTTCTGCAACACAATATATATTTGATTTTATAGTTTCTTTATTCAAATGCGTGTCTATAGAGTCAAAATATCTGTCTATAGCATCGCCTATGATAAATTTATAGTCCAATCTAGAAGCATAATCCAATCTAGAAATCTCACTAACAGATTTGGATGAAATTGGCAAATTGGTTGCATCTATAGTCATATTAATGTCAGAAATAGACTAGGTTCAATCCTGTTTATATATTATAGTTTCGATATTATTTAAAGCTTGTATCGACATTTAACTAAGTTGCAATATAAACCACGCTCTATTGACATATTTATAAATATAATAACTGTTAACTATACTATTGATTAATATGACTGAAAAGGAAGCTGAGAAGGAACCAAAGATGCTTGTAGATAAGACCCAATATCTTACTGCGGGTGTTCACATAGGAATGAAATCATGTACTCCCTATATGAAGGAATTCGTTTACAAGATTAGGGATGATGGTTTGGCAGTATTTAATCTGCAAAAAGTAGACGAGAGAATAGATATAGCTTCTAAATTTTTATCTAAATTTAATAACATTATGATTGTTTCAAGAAAGGATAGTGCAACAAAAGCAATAAACGCGTTTGCAGAAGCTGTAGAAGCAAAAGCTGTTGCTGGAAGATTTTCTCCAGGAACAATCACAAATTATTCTTATAAGGGATTTTATGAACCAGACGTGGTTTTTGTTATTGATCCGCTAGTTGATGAACAAGTAATCAAAGAAGCAAAGAAAAAGAGAGTTCCAATAGTTGCTTTTTGTGATACATTCAACACAGCTAAAGATATAGATTACATAATACCAATGAACAATAATGGTAAAAAGGCTCTTGCAACGGTTCTATGGATAATAGCGCGTGAAATGCAGAAGACTCGAGGCAAGAAGTTTACGATGACTCTAAAGGATTTTGGAGAGGAAGATAAGTGATAAAAAAGACAAGATAATAGAGGAATTAGATAGTATGGATCTAAAATCACAAAAAAGGATTGCAAGTAAGATAATGAAGTGCGGCATAACTCGTGTTAAGATTACTGCTGATAAAGAAGTAGAGGAAGCTCTAACTAGAAATGACATAAGAGATCTGATAAAGAGAGATCTTATAAGAAAAGTGCAGAAAAAAGGAACATCCAAAGCTTATTCTAAAAAAAGAGTTAAACAAAAGAAACGTGGCAGAAAGAAGAGTTTTGGTAGCAGAAAGGGCACAGCAAAAGCTCGCATAAAAAATCCAAAGCATGATTGGCTAAACACTGTTAGACCTCTAAGAAAAACAGTAAAAGAGCTTAGAGCTAGTGACTCAATAAGCAAGAAAGATTACACTAAAACTTACAGAAAAATAAAAGGCGGTTTTTTCAGGAACAAAAAACACCTTTTGTCATACTTGAAAACTCATGAAATGATAAAGAAAGCTCATATAAAGACTGTGCCAAAACCAAAGACTGCATCTAAACCAAAAACTGTATCAAAGAAAGAAGCTAAGAAGGCAAACCCTAAAAAAGGAGGCAAAAAATGAATAAAACATACATAGTTCCGCACAGGCGTAGAAGGGAACAAAAAACTGATTACAGGCTGAGATTGGCTTTGATTAAATCAAGAAAACCAAGATTAGTTGTTAGAAAATCATCTAACAAGATGACATGCCAAATAGTTAATTATGATCCTAAAGGAGACAAGGTTTTAATTTCTGTTAACAGTTCAATCATAAAGAAACTTGGATGGAAAGGTCATTGTGGCAATACTCCAGCAGCATATTTAACAGGTTTGTTATGCGGAGTAGAAGCTAAGAAAAGCAAAATAAACGAAGCTGTTTTGGATATCGGATTACACTCACCAATAAAATCATCAAAAATCTTTGCTGCATTAAAAGGCGCAATAGATTCTGGATTAGATGTTCCTCACTCAGAAGATATATTTCCTAAAGAAGAAAGGATTAGAGGAGATCATATAAAGAGTTATAGGAAAACGGATATTGACAAAAATTTTGAAGAGGTAAAAAAGAAAATTCTTGGAGAAAAAGTTAAAAAGACAGAAGACAAAACTAAAGCAAATAAACATGAAGCAAAGAATAAATAAAACTGGATAATGGTGTGATATGGTAGAAGCAAAGTTTCTAAGAAAGAACGGTTACTGCATTGTTGACGGGGAGCCATGTAAAGTTCTGAGCGTACAGATTTCCAAGACAGGAAGGCACGGCCACGCGAAGTGCAGAATAGAGGTCGAGGGACTCTTTGACAGTAAGAAAAGGATATTTTTCAAGAACGGAGACGCCGACATGGAGGTTCCTACAATAAAGAAGGGTTCGGCACAGGTGCTTTCAGTAAGCGGTGATATTGCCCAATTAATGGATATGGAAGATTACTCTACTTTCGAGGCAATGATACCAGAAGAGCTTAAAGCAGAAGTAGAGTCTGGTAAAGAAGTTATGTACTGGAAGTGGGAAAACAAGCTTGCAATACAAAGCGTTAAATAAACCTTTTAAAAAATTTAATCAAAAACAGGCGAATTGTTATTTTTATGCGTTCTTAACCAATTATAATACATGAAAGATTCTTGGTGGTTAATAATATCATTAGCATTGATCATATTCTCTTTTTCTATTCTAAGCCTTTCTATTAGCGGAATGGTTATAGGACAAACCAATTCAGATGGTCCATCCGGCTGGGCGGCAGGACCATTTGGCGGAGGATATGATGTCATTGTTATCAGCCTTTTGATAGCTGTGACAGTTGTTTTGCTAGGAACCAGTATTATTTACAACACAACCAAAAATAAAAGAAACGGTTTCTGGATATTTAAGTGGAGATTTTACAAAAGACAAAAAACAAGTAACTAGCGCCACAACTCGCATGTTTTGCATATTTCTTGAGCAGACGGCTCGCCGCATTTTTTGCATACTTTTAGTTTTATTTTGGTTCCCTTTACTTGGTTTCTTATGATAGGTAAAAACTTGTCAAAAGTTTCAAGAATGGAGTATCTAACACCTGGATATTTTTCTTCCAATTCATTTACAAATTTCAATGCATCGCTCCTCAAACCACTATTATAAGGACATTTCTTTTCCACTGCATCCAATTTTTTAATCTTTGCGTATAGTTCAGCTTCTTCTTCTGGTAGCAATCTTAACGGTTTTATCTTAGGTACGAACAGAGAACCCGTATCTTCTGAGATCGAAAAGTTGGTTATCATACCAAGCCTGCTCGCACGGGGCATATCTCCTCTTATGTAATTCATTAGAACAGATTGTGCTTCGTTATCAAGATTGTTTCCTACACACAACTTGTCTGCTTTCATCTCACGTGCGATTTTATTCAGCATATACCTGCGTCCAACACCGCAGTAAGCGCACGGTTCTTTGAGTTTTGTTTCTTCCTTAACTTTCTGATCCATTGTTTTTCCAAACTCTTTCTTAAAAGAATAAATTTTATGTTCAATACCCATCTTCTTACACAGCTTCTTTGCTAACTTTATATGCTTGGTTCCAACGTCCTTGATTCCTTCATTAATAGAAATAGCTATTAACTCTGTTCCAGGCACTTTGCCAAAAGTTTTGCTCATTATATGCAAAAGGCTTACAGAGTTCTTGCCTCCAGACACACCTATTACTATCTTGTCTCCTTTTTGCACCATTCTATGGTCCCTTATAGTGCGTTTTACCTTTCTTTCTACGGATTCACAAAAGTGCTGTTCGCATAGGTATCTGCCTTCATATGACCTGTGAAATACTGCTTCCTTACAGCATCTGCATTTCTTCATAACTTCCCTCGTCTTTTTTAAATTAGAAAAGGAGTTTAATAATATAATATGCTGGGGTGGCGGAACGGTAACGCACTGGTCTCGAATAAACCTTTCGAAAATAGGAAAACATACTATCGATTAAAAGAATTAACAATTTATATAACAGAAAACAATTATAACCATGAAAAAAATCTGCTGTTTTCTTTATTTCCTATTTTTTGCTCTTTTTTTATCAACATCTGTCTTTGCTCAGACCGATGAAGATATATACAATATGCTGGATTGTTGTTCATTGACAACAACATGCTTTACTGAAGGCGGAGTAGCCACATATAATAAAGTGTGCTTAGCCAACGCTTATTTGGTGGAAAAGCTAGGCATAAATTGCAGGCAAATACAAGAGGCTACAGAGGGAGACAAAGCATTGGAGATAGAGTTGTTCGGTACCCGATGCGCAGTATTTGAAGCAGAATCTATATCCTGTTATGACGGTACATGCCTACCGCTAGGTTGCTGCCACATATCAAAATACTATAAAAATGATGTCTCAGGCAATAGCTTCAGCATGTCAGAAGAAGAATGCTATGATCTAGGAACAAACAGTGAATGGGAAGTTGGGTCATGCGATTGCGAGACAACAAGAGTATGCATAGGAACTAAAATCATGAAAACCAACAGTGACTGCACGTTGTCTTCTAGAGACTGCACTGATAATGCCAAAGAAGATGATGTAGTACACGACAATCCACAATGCACGCAATGGACTACGCTGCTTGGATTGCAAGATGCAAAATGCGAGTGCAGTGAGGCATCATGGTGCATAAGCCCCACCGAAATAAGATGGCTATCAACAGATTGCAGTGTACACATAACTGATTGCTATAACATGAATTATGGTCCGTATATATATTTATGCTTCCCATTAAGCCATGATAAGGCAAGCTGCAAAAGTGTTGTTCTTCCGCATGATGAGCAACCAGGTACTATACCAAGCGGCATAGAGGATTCTGCAGAGCCAGCAACAGGATGGGGAGCCTTTCCTCTGACTGATTCAGCTATAGCGCAAATAAGCATAATAACAATAACCATTTTAGCAATATTGGTTCTTTATGTGACAAGATCTTCAAAAATTTTTGCCGGCAAAGGCAAAAAAAGAAAGAAATAGTCGTCTCCACAATTTACATGTCTTGCAGACTTCCTGTGCCGAAGGCTCGCCACATTTACATTTCTTCATAACTTCCCTCGTCTTTTTTAAATTAGAAAAGGAGTTTAATAATATAATATGCTGGGGTGGCGGAACGGTAACGCACTGGTCTCGAAAAAACCCTTTTCAAGAAAAGGTTTAATCCAAAAGGAGCTAACGCTTCCAAAAAGAGAGAACCAGCGCCCTCTGGGCTTGCAGGTTCGAAATAAACCTTTTCCAGAAAAGGTTTAATCCAAAAGAAGGCTGAAGCCTTTCATGGAACGGAAATCCTGTCCCCAGCGTATTTATGTCTTTTCATCGAATTGATATAATAGTTGATGGCGAATGCTGTCTAGGTTGTAGGGTCCGTGGTCTAGTTGGTTATGACATCGCCTTGACGTGGCGGGGATCGCCGGTTCGAAATAAACCTTTTTCAAGAAAAGGTTTAATCCAAAAGGAGCGAACAGCATGACGGCTTTATTCAATCGATATAAGCCGTCCAATTATATTCGCTTCCTGGGGACGGAAATCCGGCCGGACCCACTTCTTTTATAAATTATATAAGCTCTATATTGGAAATAATAGATATGCTAATGACTTACATCGTTTTAATCTAGTCATTTCAACTGTATGCCCCTGTAGTGTAGTCCGGCCCAGCACTTCGGGTTTTCGAGCTATGTTCGAAAACGTTGAGACAACTTGCGTTGTCGATGATAGCGAAAATACCCGACAACCCGGGTTCAAATCCCGGCGGGGGCATATTTATTCTTATAAACCAAAAACGATATTATCCTACATATGCGGGAGTTTCCGAGCGGCCAAAGGAGCAGGGCTTAGGACCCTGTAGCTTAGTGCTTTCGCAGGTTCGAATCCCAATCCCTTTCTTTAAAAAGAAAGGTCTAGGGCTTACCCCCAAAGAAACAATCTACCAAGATTGATCGGGGACGGAAATCCTGCCTCCCGCATTTTATATTTTATAGATATTGTGAATGCTTTCCAAGTCCTTTATTCTTTTCTCTGCAGAAATAGCTGTTCTGAAGAAATACCAAAACATTTTTTGTAGCCACTCTATCCATTCAGGGTCATAGATTTCATAGAATAATAGAAGATAATCATCCAGTTCGCCTTTAGCATAATCAGTCGGGTCTTTCATCTCCCTGAATCTGGCTTTATTATCATCGACAATAAATCCTCTCAGAGGATGCTCCCTGTGACGTATTTCTATAACAGTCTTGCCAAGCTTTTCGTTTATCTTCAATGCCTTCTTAACATTCTTCATGCTATCGATTGTTACTCTTGTTAGTATTTTAACCGAAACATTGTTTTTTGCCAGATCTTCCAAAACATCTATAATTTTTTTGCCTCCTTCATCCAAATTTATCCATGAAAGATTTCCTGAAAAACTTAGAACCTGTTTTTGTGCAGTTTCCAAATGATCTTTAAGAATATCGTTTACCTTTTCCTTTCTCTTGTTTATCATAACCGCATTTCTTTTGCTGTTATCGACATACTGGTAAATGTCAAACGGAGAGAAATCCATTTTTTTACTGCGTTCTATCTTTTTGAGCAGCTTTTCCTGAAACTCAAATGAATGAATCTTTTCAATATTATTCCAATACACTATTTTTAGCGCTCCTTTAGTGCCTCCTCTAAAAGTTCTTACAGAAAGACTTCCCTTCTCCTTTGCAATGTTTTCTACATATCTGTCAGCAGTACGCCAGTTCTTAGAAATGAGTAATGCTACCTCTTGCACTGTTCTCGGTTTCAAATAAACAAAATCGTTTATCTTCTTTACGATTTTAGAGTCTAGCATCAGTATTATAATTATCTTTAAGATTTAAAAGTACAACACTATGAATAAATTCTGTCATTAATTGTGATAAAAAATACAACAGTATAACAAATCATGGAACTAAAATCTGCTCTTTTGGAACAGAAGCCCACCACTTCTTTTGGTTCTCACTTGGTTGCGGGAGAAATGGGTGATCTGATAAATATACACGAATACAACTTCACTGTTAATAAAATGAGAGAATTCTTTATCTCAAGAGGATTCGTTGAAGTACCTGTTCAATCCAGGTTGTCTATACTAGCCGCTTGCGAAGACCCTGAAACAGTTAGAACATTTGAATTTGGTAATGCTGTCTGGCCGTTGCCACAGACAGGTCAAGTGTGGCTTGAATATGAATTACTAAATAACCCAGATGTTAATGGAGTTTTTTGCATATCTACAAGCTATAGAGATGAACAAAATCCTATAGAGGGCAGACACGATAGGATATTTCCTATGTTTGAGTTTGAGAGCAGAGGAACAGTTCAAGATCTAATGCAACTGGAAAAAGATCTTCTAACGCATATGGGCTTCACTAGTTTCATGAAGCAGGTAAGCTACAACGATGCAGCAAAATTCTACGGTGCTGAAACAGTAGAGGCAGAACATGAAAATAAAATGACAGCAGATTTTGCTCCGATAGTATTCCTTACAGACTTTCCAATGAGAAGCCATCCGTTCTGGAATATGAAGCAACTGGATGCAGATAGGTTCGCAAAAGTCGATGTAATTCTACATGGAATGGAGACAATTGGAAGCGCTGAAAGAAGCTGTAATCCAGAAGAGATGAAAAGCAACTTCCACAGCGTCAGCAACGGACAGTACGCAAATCTTCTGTTCAGCCAGTTCGGCAAGGAAAGAGTGCAAAAAGAACTGGAATCGTATCTGAAGCTGGCAATGACCCCGCGCTTCGGTGCAGGTATCGGCGTAACAAGAATGATAAAAGCACTGAAGACAGAAGGCGTACTTAACTAGAATTTTCATTTTTAAACTATGCTTCACTATTTTTAGCTATGTATCGGTTTTGGGGTTCAGACCTTTTAATCCCATATAACCGAAAAGGGTTGATATGAAAGCATATGTAGCTAGCTGTATTGTAGGTGTTTTTGCCTATGACGAAAAGGGTAACTTAATAGACAAAGTGTTATTTCCAAAAAAGATTGACGAAATAGCCGATAGACTTAGAAAAATCAAGGAAGGCGAAATGGTAAAGGAAGAGCATAAACTAGCAAAAACTCTTGGAATGGCTGGTTACGATGAAATTGTTTGGAACAAGCACTGCGAAGTTTCTGGTATAACTTGCATGTTTGAAAAGGATCATCTGGGCGAAGAGAAACTTCAATCAGAATTCAGAGAGTATGCTATAAAGTATAAGTGGTCAAGTACACAGGCAGAGATAAACGAAATTCTAACAAAGGTTAACATTGCACTAACTAAAACAAAACTACAGGAAGTTAAGAAAGACAGAATAATAATGCAGTCTATAAGCGCGCTAGACGAACTTGACAAGACAATTAATATTTTTTCAGAACATCTTACAGAGTGGTATGGTTTACATTTCCCTGAGCTCTTCAGACTGGTAGGTTCTCATGAACAGTATGCTAAACTGGTATTTGAAAACGGTGACAAGAAAAACATTCCAAATCCTAAACTCAACAAAATAGCTGAGAAATCTGGTGGAATGAGTTTCAGTGAAGATGACTTGAAAAGCATCCAAACTTATTCTAAATCCATATTAGATATGTTTGGAATGAAAAAGGAGATTACAAAGTATATAGAAAAAGAAACTCAGGAAAATTTTCCTAATATTTCAGCAATCGCAGGACCACTATTGGCTGCAAGGCTTCTGAATTATGCTGGTGGATTGGAAAGAATGGCAAAGATGCCTTCATCCACTATTCAGCTTCTAGGAGCTGAGAAAGCACTGTTCCGCCATCTCCGCGGAGAAGGCAAGGCACCAAAGTTCGGCATCATATTCGGCCATCCTTACATCCAGAAAGCAGACAAGGACAAGAAAGGCAAGATATCTCGTTTGATAGCATCAAAATTGAGCCTTGCGTCAAGGTTTGATTACTTCTCCAAGGAAGACAAATCCAAGGAACTGGCAGAAGAATTGAAAAAACAAGTTGAAAGGATTTTTGGGAAAGAATAAAAGAACTGCTAACCAAGTATAATTCAATAGAATTTTTGGTGTTTTTATAGCAAAGAAAAAAATTTCGCTTGATTTGAAGAATGAACGTAAATTTCTAGTATTCTTTTTAGCAACATTCTTCTTATTGTTTTTCAGTTTTTTGTCATATTCAGGTACAATGGAAAATATAGGTATGGGTATAAAAGTTTTTGAAACCGAATACCCCAATGATTTTACTTATATGAAAAATCCAGCTGCAGTTTACTGCCACGAGATACTGGGATATGAATACAAAACAATTGAAGAGCCAAATGGTCAAAGAGGAATATGCATAATGCCTGACAGTAGTGAGTGCCCTTCTTGGCAATTTTTTGCTGGAAGATGTGGTGATGAATTTTCTTTTTGTGCTGTTAATGGTTATGACACCATAACAAAGACTGATGGCAAAAATCCATTTAATCATGAATACGCTTTTTGCCTTTCAAGTAATGGCAAAGAAATAGGATCAGCTACAGATCTTTCTAATATGGTTGAAATAATAGCCGATTGTACAGGAGGTGTTTGATGCGCTTAATTATTATAGCATTCATGGTATGTTTGATAGCTTTACCTATTGCCTTAGCCGACGATAATACAATCTCATCAAGTTTTGATTGGAGAGATTGCAAAGGCTATGATTGGATGACAACTGTAAAAGATCAAAGCACCTGTGGTTCCTGCTGGGCATTTGCTGTTGCTGGAGTAACCGAGGCTTTGCAGAATATCCGAAACAAAAATCCTAACATAGACCCAGATATATCAGAAGAATATTTAGTTTCTGATTGCTATGCATCAGGTACTTGCTGTGGTGGCTCGCCATCAGGCGCTTTTAAATATATAATTGAGAATGGCATTTCTGACGAGTATTGCATGCCTTATGGCGAGTATGGTTGTAGCTGTGGAAATCAATGCAGTAGTTGTGGTTATCCCTTTATCTGTAGCAACAGAATATGCTCTCTTAACAGATGCAAAGATTGGTGGAACAGGCTTGAGTGGATAGATTCTTATGGAAAAGTTCCAAATGATCAAGGAAAAATAAAAGCAGAACTTATGATCAATGGGCCTCTTCTTGCTGTATTTTCAATGGAAGGCAGTTTTGATGCTGATACTTATATTTACAGATGTGATGAAGAGATAGCCCCTATTAACCATGCAGTTGTTATTGTCGGGTATGATGATATAGGTGGTTACTGGATTGTAAAAAATTCATGGGGTGATGACTGGGGTGCAGACCATGACGGCTACTTTAAAGTAGGGTATGGGGAATGTTTTATAGAAGAAAATGTTCTCTATGCTGATGTGGAGGTGCATAATACTGGCGCATGCGAAGACATAATAAGAATCCAATACGCTAAACATATGGAAAAATACTGGAAAAATACACCAGATGCAGTTGGCTTTTTTTCGGGGTTTCCCCAAAAGTTTCTGATTGATTTTCCTGATATAGAACTTGATAATTTCTACATTCTCTCATCACAAGGTAAATACGAAAACAAAGAATATGAACAGGGAACGATATTCGCCATTTATAATAACCAGCTACTGATATCTAACCTGCAATCTGTTAAACTTAAAAGTGATTATGACAGTCCAGAAACAACAGTTCAAATCGAATATAAAACAGCAGGCTATGATTATCCGATTGTTTACATTTATGAGTGGCTGCCGGATTGGGGCCTGAACGTTTTTGATGTAAAGGCTTCATTTTTCTTTTTAACTGTTGTTGAGCCTGAAGCATCAGGCGGGCTTGCAGTACTACCATGCAGTCCTCCGTACAGCTTTACCGTTGCACCATACAAACAGAGCGATTATGAGGCAGGCAATTACATAACAGGGCTTTCTGATATAATAATATCAGCAAAAGATTATAAGCCATCAGGCAATCTGGTTTTGGAAGGTGGAAGGATTTTTTATAGAATTGATGGTAGTCAAACCGAGTTTGGAAGCCCCTATGGCAATGAAAAAAATAAATTCAAGATAATTGGATGTTGCAACATTCATACCATACCAGGCACTTTATGGGGTTGGGCAGCAGGACCTTTAGGAGGATCCTATAGTTTAATTCTTACAAGTATGTTAATAGTAATATCAACTCTAGTGTTTAGTTTTGGTTACCTGTACAGAAAAGTTAAATGATTAAGTCCTATACCTCAATATTCCGGCAATTCCACCAATCTCTTTTAATTGCTGTCCTTTTTCTGTTTCTATTGAGATAATTTCAATGTTTGTACTCATCTCTTCGGCTTTCTTAAGAACGTCGTCTGTTATGTCTTTTTCTGAAACAATTTCTAAAGCAGCATCACAATTAGGACACTTTTGCATGTCAATCTGCTCTCGGGATAGGGGTTTATCCACCTTAAACCCACAGTTACACTGATAGCTCACCTTAACCCAGTCGAACGCCTCTGAGAGCAAAAGTAACTCTAGGTTACCCTCTTCTAGGGCTTTCACAACCTCAGAGAATCCATAGATTGCCAGACCAGAATCTTTGCTGAATTCTGAGAAGAATCGATCCAGAATCTTTTTCTCCCTCATTACAGAAGCTTCGGATAGTATATCCTCTCCCTTTTCTAAAACTTCCCTTAAACCATATTCATTGCTGTAAGAAACATCAACTACGCCAATTACTTTATCTCTTAAATTGTATGCTAAGAACCCCCCTTCTGCAAACATGTCTTTTATAGGACCAGGCCCGCCAATAATAATGCCCTTTAGTACAAGAGATTTGTACTTTTCTGATGCAATATCACCGACCAGTTTCATGAAATCATGAAGCAATCCCTCTCTTATGCGCTGATATCTTGCCTGTGACCAGCCCCCTTTCTTTGTTTTACCAGGAACAATAGATTCCATGTGTTTCATTACCTCTATTCTTTTTCCTTTTAGCAGACCTATTGTAGCCTCTGATTTGTCCAAAACTATTAATCCATACAACTCCTTTTCTTCTAACAGCGTTTCAAGAGGACCCAAAATAAACACCTGATCGCATCTGTAAAGTCTTGTATTAAGCGGTTCAGGCGGTTCAACTGCCCAGATCTCTATGTCTGCAACACCTTCTTTATCAGAAACATTGCCACAAAACATAGCAAGACCGTTTTCAGGTGTTGATTTGTAGAGTTTCATGTGCTGCAAAATCTTCTCGAGCGCAGACATAACGTTTTTTCTCACGGGTTTGCTTTTGATATTTATTGCAGTCGATTGTTCTGATTTTATCTGCGATGCTACTTTGTCTAAGCTAAACCCAGCAGGAACATAAACTGTGACAAGCTCTGTGTGCCTGCCGCGCATATTCCCCAATTCAGCTAAAAGCTCTTTTAGCTTCTTCCTTTTTATGTCAGACATGATTACCTCTTGTTTCAATATTATATACAATTAAAACAATATTTAATTAATAGAATGGCGGTTTTTATGCACGAAGAAAAAGTTAAGACAGGTATTCCTGGTTTGGATGAAATATTGCATGGTGGAATACCCACCAATCAAATAATACTGATTAGCGGTACAACTGGTACTGGTAAAACAACGCTATGCAGCCAGTTCTGCTATAACGGTGCAAAGGATTATAATGAAAACTGCGTCTTTCTTTCTTTAGAAGAACCTGCAAATTTCATAAGGAGCCATTCAAAACTTTTCGGGTGGGATTTTGAGGAGCTTGAAAAGAATAACAAAGTTGCTATTATTAAATATGATCCATACAGGGTTGAAGACATCTTTGATATTCTAGATTCAAAGATAAGAGAGATCAAAGCAAAAAGAGTGGTTGTTGATTCTGTATCTGCTTTAGGTATTCATGTGAGGGATAAAGCAGAGCTGAGAAACATGATATTTAACTTATCAACTGTTTTAAGAAAATTAAAATGCACAACATTATTAGTTTCAGAAATAGTTCCTGGCAAACCAGGCATATCACGTTACGGCGTAGAAGAATTCGTAGTAGATGGTGTGATTGTTATGTATTATGAGAGAATACAGTCATCCTTTAACCGTGCAATACAAGTATGGAAACTGAGAGGCTCTTCACACTCAGAAAAACTCCATCCATACACCATAACATCCAATGGCATAGAGGTATCTGCAAACGAAGAGGCCATTGTAAAGAGAGGTTTTTTATAATATGGCTAATAAAAAAGCAAAGGAACCAGCGAGCAAAAAAATTAAACAAAACATTGTAAAGAAGCCAATAAAACCAAAAGTGGCAAAGCAAGCTAAAACAGAACCAGTTGAAAACAAAACTAAAGTAAAAGTTAAACCAAAAACAAGTGTTAAGGAATTAGATGAGATTAAAGCTAAGTTAGTGAAACCACCTAAAACAGTTGATAAGAAACCAGAAGAAACAAAGATTGAGGAAAAGAAACCAGAGAAGCCTAAAGCTGAAATAAAACATAAGGAAGAAGAAAATAAACCAGTTCCCATGGTGGAGGACGAGAAACCAAATTTCAGGGGTTTACTCAGGGATAAAATATCTTCAATTTTCAAGAGAGCAGAAAAGGTTGTTTATCCTTACGTAAGTGTCAAGGAACCAAGGCATCTTATAATTCTACCAAAATTTAAAGACCTTACAACTGTTGATTTTAAATATCCTCTTCTAGAACCGTTTGTTTCTGCTCATTTGAAATGGGACAACAAAAATAAAAAGGTTATCTATAATGTCGAGGAACCGAAACTATCAGCTGATGAGAAAAAAATACTCATTAGAATAGAAAAAAATATAATGGAAATAATTGATGTTAATTATTCTCTTGTAGATGAAAAAGAAAAGCTAGTAAAATATTTACAAAAAAAAGTTGCAACGCTTCTAGAAGAAACAGGAGAAGTTTTACCAGTCGAAAAGTATGTCAAAATAATGTATTACATAATAAGGGATTTTGTCGGCATGAACGAAATAGAAGCCATGATGCATGATCCTTACATCGAGGATATAGGATGTGATGGTTTAAACATTCCTATCTTTATAATCCACAGAAGATTCGGTTCAATTGAAACTAATGTAACATTTAACGATTCTGACTATCTTAGTAATTTTGTAGTAAAAATAGCAGAGCGTTCTGGAAGATATATATCATATGCCCAGCCGCTTCTAGACGGCAGCCTTCCTGATGGATCCAGGGTTCAGGCATCATTTGCCAAAGATGTAACTACTAGAGGACCAACTTTCTCCATAAGAAAGTTCAGGAAGAATCCATATTCTCCTGTAGACATGATAAGGTTGGGCACGGCATCTCTTGAGATGATGGCTTATTTGTGGTTCCTTATAGAGAATGATACTTCAATGCTAATCTGTGGAGGTGTTTCCACAGGAAAAACTACAATGCTTAATGCTCTAAGCAGTTTCATACCACCAGAAGACAAAATAATAAGCATAGAGGATACAAGAGAGATAAACTTACCGCACAACAACTGGATACCGTCTGTATCCAGAACAGGTTTTGGTGTACCAGAAGAGAGCGGAAGAAAATACGGAGAGATAGATCTTTTCGATCTTCTTAAAGAATCTTTCAGGCAAAATCCGGATTATGTTATAGTAGGTGAGATAAGAGGTAAGGAAGCATATGTTATGTTTCAGGGCATGGCGTCTGGGCATCCGAGTATAGGTACAATGCACGCAGGTTCTGTAGACGATGTTATTAAGAGGCTTGAGACACCGCCAATAAATCTTTCTTCAAGCCTCATAGATTCATTGGATGTTTTGATAGTTATGGTTAATGCACGCGAGAAGGGAAAATCATCAAGACGCATAAAAGAGGTTGTAGAAATACAGTCTATTGACAAAAAAACAGGAAAGGCGCACACACTGAAAACCTTTGGTTGGGTTCCATCTATGGATGTTTTTAGAGAGAGCATAGAACTTTCAGAGGCTTTGCATAGAATCTCTTTTGAAAAGGGTATTGCCTTAAACAGCATACAACACGAAATAGAAACAAGAAAAATGTTTTTTGAGTGGATTAACAGGTATGATATAACAGATTTCAATGAGGTTGCTCAGCTAATTAATCTTTATTACAAAGACAAAGCAACTATTTTGAAATGGATAGCAAATGATATGAGACCGTACCAAACACTAAGTCGAGCTAAAGTGAAAAGACTCTGGGAAACTTCCACAGGTCTAAAAATGATGAACTAAACTAAACCTTTTTCTAAAAGGTTTAATCCAAAAACTGATTCCAAAAACTGATTCTAGATGCCTGGATATGTCATGTGTACGAATGTCAGGAATGCTATATTAAGTGCTGGAAGCACAACCCATGTTATAAGAAAGATAAGGTCTTGAATCGATAGACCAAAAACTTCACCGCCAATTATTCCCATTACGCCAAGAACAGCCAGCATCATAAGAGGTGCTGCAACAAGCAAGGCTGTGTATATATCTGCGTATGTTGAAAGTGTTTTCAAATACTTCTCTCTCTTTATTCTATATTCAAACATTTGGCGTTCAGCCATTTCGTTTACATAGTTTATTAGATTACCGCCCTTTTCTATAGTTGTTGATATGCCAACCAATATTTCTTTAAAACTAGTTGAAGAAGTCCTTTCTGATACGTCCTTTATTGCGTTTAGAGAGCTCATGCCAAATGTTTTTATGTTTCTAACCACCATGGCAGCTTGCTTTGATATTTCACCATATTCCTTGAAATCTGTCAGCAACTCAAACATGTATTCAGGTGGTATGCCGGAAGATGCTATTGCGCTCATATGAGACAATGCAAAGGGCAAGTTGTTGTCAATAGAGCTTTTTATACTGCTGGCTTTCTGTATGGGATATACGTAGAACAGAATACCTGTTCCTGCTCCTGCAAGAATTGGTACTGAAATTAGGAAATATATGAACGTAAGTAAATCAAAACCTAAAAGAAAACCAATTATAGCAACAGCAAAAAGTGATGCAAAAAACGCTATAAAACTGCTCATGAATATTATTGATACCCATGTTTTCAGAAGCATTCTTATATTAGCTCCTTTAATATGAGGATTTAACTGCTCAAAATTTTTTATGTATTTCTCGACAATTGTACCAAAAAACGCTACAGAGAGTCTCTTATAAGAACGCAATAAATTTTGACTGCTTTCACTCTTTCCAGAACCAAAATTAAGTGCGTTGTTTATTTTTTTTGTAAAGTTCTTGAATTTGTCTGAGAAAGCCATGGTTTATATTTGATTCAATAGCTTATCTTTTTTTCTGGCCCTTTTTCCTAACAATTTTTCTGTGTCTTGCGCAAGCAGGGCATGCATGACTCTTAGTCTGTCCTAAAGTTATGCCGTATCTGCCAGTATATCCCAATTCTTTCTTCAAAAGAGGATCTGATATGCTGAATCCTCTAACAACAGGAAATGTCTTGTATTTTGGCACTCTTTTACCACAAAAACTGCAAGTTATTACACCTTCCTTTCCTCTGGTCTTTGTATGATGCCAACCTCTTTTATAATAAGCCATAATATCTAATTCCTCGATTATATCTACTTCTTGTGTTCCTTATGCACCGCTCTTAGGCGTTTTGATTTGCACTTTCTACACTTAATCTTTCCGGCCTTAACTTTGACATTATCTGCTCTGTTTTTTGCTCCACACTTCATGCAGATAAACATGCGTTGAAACAGCCTCTGCTCAGCCTCTATAAACTTCTGTTTTGCCATATAATCCCCTTTTATTTTCTTGTTTATATATGTACTGTTAATTTATTCTATATATGAAGGAAAGAACACATATAAAAGCGTTACATAGGGGTGTTATCCTTATAGATAAGCCCTCTGGACCGACTTCTCATGATACTGTTCAAATGGTAAAAAAGAAGCTAGATATTTCAAAAGCTGGCCACATCGGTACTCTAGACCCTAAAGTGACTGGAGTAATGCTAATAACTCTAAACGAAGCTACAAAGGCGGTTCCTGTTCTAATGGGTTTGGATAAGGAATATGAAGGTACAATGCATATACATGATGATATTTCTGAAAAAGAGCTCAGAAAAACAATGAAACTGTTTTTAGGTAAAATTACACAAATGCCTCCTGTTAGATCTGCTGTTGCCAGAAGATTAAGGGAGAGGGAAGTTTACTCATTTGAAATAATCAAAATTATGGATAAAGATGTTGAATTCAGAACAAGGTGTCAAGCAGGAACCTACATACGTAAGTTGATATCAGATCTAGGTGAAAAGCTCGGTACCGGAGCACATATGACATCCCTTAGGCGCATATCCATAGGAGATTTCAAGATAGGTGAGTGTGTAGAAATCGATAAAATAAAGAAAAAGGATGTAATGCCGCTGGAAAAGGCGTTAAAGCGAGTTTCGCTCCAAGGAATTGATATAACCAAGGAGCAATATCAAAAGATAGAGAACGGTGCACCAATAAAGAATGAATCTAAAATAGAAACTGGTGTTGTGGGACTTTATTTTGATAACCAAATAATTGCTTTAGCAAGAGCAACAAAATCAGCTATATTTCCAGATAGAATATTTAAATTATAAATCAATTATATTAGGTATTGCGGAGATGGCGGAATGGCTACGCAGCCGCCTGCAGTAAACCTCTTTTCAAGAAAGAGGTTTAATCCAGAAAGGAGCGCAAGCGCTTCCAAAGGAGGCAGATAGCGGCGTACGGGGGTTCAATTCCCTCTCTCCGCTTAGTGATATTATGCTAGATCTTAAAAAAGAAAGAGAGCCTGTCTATTACTTCTTTTCAGGAAAAGGCGGTGTAGGCAAAACATCTGTATCTGCAGCAACTGCACTGAACTTTGCTAAAAACGGAAAGAAAGTTCTGATAGTTTCTGTTGATCCAGCTCACTCTTTGTCAGACTCCTTTGAGACGCATATAGGAGGAGAGATAAAAAAGCTTGGCGACAATCTTTATGCTGTAGAGATAGATCCTGTCAAGGCAATGCAGGAGTATAAAGAAAAATTCATGCCCCAAGTAGAGAAAATGGGAGCCCTTAAAGGCCTGGGTCTTGAAGACGCTTTTGATTTTGCTGGCATGACGCCCGGCATAGACGAAATAGCAGCCTTTGATAAATTCTTGCAGTATATGGAGAAAAAGGATTATGATATCATAGTTTTTGATACTGCCCCGACAGGGCATGCACTGCGTTTCTTATCGCTTCCCGATGTTCTGGATTCTTGGGTAGGCAAGATGATAAACTTCAGAATGAAGTTTGCTAGCATATCTAACATATTCAAGAGAATACTACCTTTTGGAAATCCAGAAGAAACAGAGGATGCAACAACCAAGCAACTGGATGCAATGAAGGAAAGAATAAACAACGCAAAGCTGGTTCTAAGCGATCCTAAGAAAACACACTACAATATAGTTATGATACCAGAAGAGATGAGCATATCTGAATCTAAAAGATCTATTGATGTAATGAAGAATTACAGAATACCAATTAATTCAATAGTTGTTAATCAGCTTATACCAGAACATGTTAACTGTTCTTTCTGTACAGAAAGAAGAAAATCACAGCAAAAATGCTTGGAGAAAATAAAAAACGATTTTAGCTCCTTTAAGGTTTTTGAGGTGCCTCTTTTTGAGAAGGAGGTCCACGGCCTGAACTCTTTAACGATTCTTGGAACTTGCCTTTACGCCAAGCAATAAAGGTAGAAATTAGTATAATTATGCCAGCTAATGAGAAGATTATAGCAGTTATGTTTTGTTGTATTGTCTGCACAACATCAAAGTCTATTATTTCTCCATCGCAATCATCATCTACAAGGTTCAGAATGTCTATTGATGGGTAAACAGCTCCTTCACAATCACCCCACAGGTACTCATCATTGCATGTAGATACACCATTGGTGCATACACCTATTCCGGCTTCCTGTGGTCCGCAATCTCTTTCTGATCCTGGTATGCAGCAATCAGCAAAATCATCTATCGCCTCATTACAATCATCATCAATACCATTGCATATCTCTTCCATTGGCTCTTCACCGTTGTAGCATCGACACTTTGTTAATGATATTGAACTGAGAGTTACATCAGAGGCGAAAGTTACGCTGTCAATCTCTAGATTATCTATTATATCATCACAGTCATCATCAACTGCATTACAAACCTCTTCTTTTGGTTCAACATTTCCAACACATTCTGTCCAGAAGCTTTTGACGCACTCTCTTGTTCCTAGCTTACATTTTCCTTTATCGCTGGTACCACAAGTTTCTATTCTGCCAGAGACGCATTCTCGAGGCGTGACAATGCCGCCTCCTCCGCCTCCGCCTCCACCACCGCCGGAACCGCCTCCGCCACTAGGTGGCGCTGAAACTGGACAGCTAGGATCGTCTTTAACGCATGCATCCCATATTCCTATTCCCTCTGCATCAACACAGGTCTGATGACCAGCACAGCCATCATCTGTTGCACATACTATTTGTTCTGGGGCTACTGGCGGGTCAGCCAATGGATCACCTATATCACACTGCCAGCATGGATTCTCATCTTGATTATCGCCAGCACCTTGACAGCATTCGTCTACAGGTGGAACAGGCTCTAATAGTGTAGAGCAGAAAGGAGCGCTATCAATACAGTCAAAGTAGTTTATTTCGTCACAAACATACGAACATGATGCAGTGCAAGTATCTGGTTCGTTGCATGTGCCAGCTAATCCAGTTATTGCACAATCATTATTAGCTGAACAAACACTGTCTATACAACCACTATCACAACATATCTGATCTGTACAGTCATCGCTTGTAGCGCATTCATCTACAGCTTCACAGAAGTTGTCACAGCCTGTTTCTAAATAATCATCACTAGGATTGCAATAACCTACTTTGTTATTGGCAGGATCATCAAGATAATCACAGTCTGAGTTCTGACTGCATGTTTGCGTACAAACACCGTTTGGATGCGTACCGCAGCAGAAGTTGTCTGCTCCTGAACAATCATCATTTACTAAACATTCTTTGACCTCGCAAACATTATCACAAATAAATGAGATGCCGTTTATTCCAGGATTACAGTAGCCTGCTCCTGACCCATCCGGACAGTCTGCATCTTCTGTGCATCTAAATTCACATACGCCATCTGGATAGTCTCCGCAACAGTAATCACTGCCAGTACAATCTAGATCACCGAAGCAATCTTTAACATCGCATGTATTATCACAAATAGTTCCCAAATCACCATCACCAGGGTTGCAGTAGCCTACGCCTTCATCATCTGGACAGTCGTTATCATTGGAACAATAAACATCTGCACAGGAACCACTACAGCACTCCTGTCCTGTGTTACAGTTTACACTAGTTTCACATCCAGATACACAATCAGCTGTACAAGTACCATCATTTACACAATACTCTCCTTTTACAGGGCAGTCTGTATCTGTACTGCATAAAGGATCTTCGCATACATCGCTACAGCAAATCTGAGTTCCGCACTCTCCTTGGTAGTCGTTTGAGAAGCAGTCTACAGGAACACATGTTGCAGAGCATGAAGCAGGATTATCACAGTATCCTCTTTCTACTGGAGGATTATCACATTCTGCGTCATTATCACATGCATACTCTCTGCATAATCCACCGCAACAATATTCATCTGGATTTATACAGTCAGCATCTCCTGTACAGTCACTCAGTTCACAGAAGTTATCACAGTTACCAATAAGATCTCCTGGGTTACAAACACCTATCTGACCTCCAGGATCATCTGGACAGTCTTCATCACCATCACAAAGTAATCTGCCCTGTCCATCCTGTATTTCGCATGTGTTACCACAACAGAAGCCATCTATACAATCTGTATCAATTAAACATTCAAAGAATTCACATTGGTTATCACATCCGCCAATTCCTCCTAAATTACATTGACCAACTGAGCCAGGCAACTGACAATCACTATCTAATAAACACTCAGTATCGGTGCATAAGTTACCGCAACAATCTTGTCCGGCTCCACAGTTCACACTGCTATCGCAACCTATCTGACAAACTGCGTTGCATGTTCCATCATTAACACAGTATTCTCCTGTCGGGCAGTCTGTATCTTGCATGCATTTCTGTTCGCATGCACCGTTTGGATATGGGCCGCAGCATAGCCAATCATTTCCTTGCTGACAGTCATTGTTAAAGAAACATTCTTTAACCTCGCATACGTTGTCACAAGGCGTGCTTAAGTAATCCCCGTCACCAGGATTACAGTATCCTACAGTGTCTGGACCGTCCAGATAACTGCAATCATTATCAATGTAGCAGGTCTTGAAACAAATCGTGTTTGGAAGAGTTCCACAACACTCATCGAGAAGAGATATTCCACAGTCAGGATCATCAATACAGTCTGCAAACTCACAACTATTATCACAAAGAGTATCTGGATCACCATCACCATAGTTGCAATAACCTGCACCGTCAACACCATCTGGACAGTCAGAATGTTCATCACATTCAACAGTTGTACACATATTACTACAGCACTCCTTTCCTGTAGCACAGTTAACATTAGTATTGCAACCAGGCACGCAATCAGCTGCACACGTACCATCATTTATACAGTACTGATCTGTTGGGCATTCAATATCTGTGCTACATTCAGGAATAGTGCAAACATCATTACAACAAAGCTCACCTACTGTGCATGTATTTCCTCCGCAAGGTCCGCCTGATATGCAGGCATTGTCACATCCTGTTAACATATTTCCATCAAGTCCTGGATAACATATATCACCGCCAAAACAGTGCAAATCATTTAAGCAGGAAATCACACACTGTGAATCAGGTAGTGTACCGCAGCAGAAGTTTTCATCTCCAGGACACCCACCACTCAGTTCAAGTGCTTCAAATAATTGGTCTACAATTGATTTGTATGCCTCGCACTGAAAAGGGACTAAACTAGGAGACAGTAGGTATGATACATATCTTGCCGCATCCTTATCACTCATTTGCGAACCGCAATGGTTTCTGCAATCTCTAGGTCCATACGCATCGCATTGGTCAGTACAAGGCAATCCTCCTGGATCGTTAGAATATTCATCAGGACAGGAAGGAGGTATAGGAGACGGAACTGATTCTGCAGGACCATAATTTACAAGAGGACATCCTGCTTCAAAATCAAATACCTCTTGAGGAAGGGTTACAGGAGAATTCTCACATTCCTCTTGCGCTAAGTTGATCATTCCATACCAAATACTTTCAGCAGTGTTTTCTGGATCGTCACCATCATGCTGGCATTCCACTATTTCGCAGAAGTTATCACAAGCAGTTGGCAATTGGCCATCATTACCAGGGTTACAGAATCCAAAATCACTTGAACAATCTGAATTTTGTATACAGCTTTGCACGCAAACATCTTCACAGCAGAAGTTTATGCTTCCTGGACACTGATCATCTGTAACACATCCTCCACCAGTATTACAGAAGTTATCGCAAGTTGTATAATATTTTTCATCTAATCCCGAATCACATACTGCTCCAGGCATTGTTGTATAACAATCATAATCCCTTGCGCACGTTTGACTGCATTCAATTCCACAACAAGAATTACCTTCCCCTGTACAATCATCATCGATTTGGTTATAGTATAGATCGCTTATTATCGATTCGTAAACATCACACTCAAATCCAGGGAATAATAAAGCCAGTGAATAAGCTTGGTATCTAACAGCGTCTAAATCACTCATTTGCGAACCGCAATGATTTCTGCAATCTCTAGGACCGTATGCATCACATATTGATGAGCAAGGTCCTCCACCTGGATCACCTTCTGTTCCACTAGGGCATGATAAAGGTATTTCTGAAGGATATGAAGGAGGATCAGGGTAACTAAATCCGCAGCCTGTTTCAAAACCAACTATTGTTTGTGGAAGGTCTAATGGTGTCGGTACACAAATAGTTTGCGATAATTTCAGCAATCCCCACCAAAGTTCAGGTGCAGTATCAGGATTACCTACTTGGCCTATACATGAAGCAGATTCGCAGATAGCATTACAAGTTCCTGGGTTCACACATGATTCTCCAACATCACAATCATTATTGCTTGAACAAATAGGTATTGCGCATTGATTATTACAGCATATTGTTCCTGCTCCGCAGTTAGAGTCATCAATGCAACCGGTCAAGCATTGCGCATTACACGTTCCATCACCTTGACAATATTGTCCGATTGGGCAATCTGTATCAATACTACAAGCTGGATCTACACATAATTGACTGCAGCAAATCTGAGTTCCGCACTCTCCTTGATAATTACCAGGCAAGCACTCTACAAACTGGCAGAAAGAATTGCATGTGTTATCATTTTCACACCAGCCTCTCTGTCCATTTTGCTGTGCTAGCGTATCACACTGCTGATCGTTTGCACATTCAGGAACCATACATAAGTTACCGCAACACAATTCTCCTAATCCAATGCAGTCAGAATCAAAATTGCAGCCTGAGAGTGATTCACAATAAGCGTTGCAGTTTCCAGGACTTTCACAAACTTCTCCGATACCACAATCATCGTCATTATCACATTCAGGAATAATACACATGTTATTACAGCATGCATATCCTCCAAGAGGGCAATCATCTTCTGTTATGCAAAATTGGTAAACCTCTCCAGGACAAACCTTTCCGCATATGTTCCCGCAGTCAATACCCGTTTCAAGTCCGTCCTGAATACCATTTGTGCATGTGCTCAAGAACTCGTTTGTTCCAATTAAATTGTACTTGTGTTGAGCAAAATCAATCTCAGTAGGATTGTATTCTGCTGGGTTTGCATTGTCTATGACATTTGTTACCCTTATATGGCCTGTTCTGCTTGCAAAAATTAAATCAAGATTGACATCACCGTCAATTTCACCTAGAATTGGGTGCTCATATTCAAATCCCTGGCTAACCGGCGCTTCTATAGGCCAATTGCCCATGTCCGCTCCGCTGACTTCTTTCAAATATATTCTCGCAACACCAAAACCGTTTATTATTGCCATTTCTTGCGTACCGTCCTCATCAAAATCACCAGCATAAACAGCTCCTCTACTAGTGCTACCATAACACGGATCTCCACCACAAGGAAGATCGAATTGATTTTTTATATTTCCACTACTATCTAGAACCATCATTCTTGTCAGACTAGGACTGGTTATTGGGTTTATTGGAGGAATCATTATTTCAAGCTGTCCATCGTTTTCAAAGTCTGCTGCTGTTAACAAATGTCCTGCGAAAGTAGGTCTAATAAGAGAGTTGATAAACAGCGGAGTTTTCTTCCATTTCTGAACCAATTGGTTTGCATTTGAATCCCATATGAAATCGAATATTTGGCTGCCTATATCCCCCAAAAGAATATCTGTTTGGCCGTTTGCATCTATGTCTACTATCAATGGTGCGCGACAAGACTTTGTGCCATATCCAAGGAATAATCCCAAACTTATGTCATCCTTCAAATATCCTGTACTGCCATCAAATTCCCACGCGTAAAGAAAGTTTCCAGTTACCAATAAAATCTCAGGCACGCCATCATCATCAATATCACTTGCAACAGGTTCTGATGGTGTTGGAAGACCGTTTAAGTTTTGTACGCATAATCCGTCTCCGTAAAGAGTCTCATCTCCAGGAAGTCTATAATTGTAAAGTTCGTTGCCATTACTATCATAAACAACTAAATAATTTCTTTTTGGGAATGGCCTTTCAGTTGCTCCCTGCAACCACTGTCTAAATTGTACATTAACTACAATTTCATCTAATCCATCATTATCGAAATCTGCCAGAACAGGTCTCGAATACATAAGACAAGCTGGCCAATCAATTGCTGGCGGATCTCTGTCTACTAATTCATAAAATGCGCGCTTCCATTTTAGGTTTCCTTGCTGATCCATAGCCGCTACTGTTGTTGCACCTCCAACGACAATATCATTTTCTAATCCATCAGAATCAAGAGTTCCAAGAGATATTCCACTTGTAAACCATGCCCAACCATGTGTGCCTGGCATGAAGCACCAATTATCATCATCAAACTTTGGGTCAGCTACACCATCTAGAATGGTTACAGGGAAATTGCCAATGAATTGGCCTGTTGGCAGATCATGCCCTACAACAGTTAAATCATAAGGATTTGCAATGGCAAATATCTCTTGCTCATTATCATCATTAATATCAACTAGAAGAGGCGTGATTGAAGATGTTATTCCTGAACCAAAAACATATTTGAAATGATTATCAAAGAATGTTGCTCTTGAAATTTCATTGCCAATGTTGTCATTAGCCGTTAGTACAAAATAATAATTATCAAATCCCAAATCTTCTCTGTTAATTTGGCCCAATTGCTGGTCAGTGAATTCGGATATACCGTCAGAGAGGTGAAAAACCGTATCAGGATCTGATTCTGCATAATAATCCAAGCTCCAGCTTAGTGTTGGAGTAGGTGATAAAAGAGTTCCATATATGTTAACTGTTTTCCCATCCGAGCTTATTTCATTATACACTTGTATGCTGTAATGATCAGAAAATACTCTGGTTGCAGTTAATTCTCTTCCAGTTCCTGTTTCGGTTATTGTTAATTTAAAATAATAATCCTTAAATCCCATTATTGCCGCATTAACTGAACCAACGAATTGGTTGTTTATCTCTGATGTGCCACTGTTAAGATCGACTCTTCCGGCAGGATTGCCTTCCGGATAATAATAAACTTCCCATCTATCCAATGAACCTATTGCTGTTCCATAAACATCTACGCGATTAGGAACAGGCAAATATTGCGGATTTATTTTTAAGTCAAATCCAGCCAATCCAACAGCATTTACTGCGTTAATCCTTCCCCATCCATAATATATATCATACCCAGGATCACCTAAATCGTCAGCAGAACTCATCAGAACATTCTCCACTTGAGCAACATTATAGGTTGGGTTTAATGCCTTTATCAAGGCAGTAACTCCTGCTGCATACGGTCCAGACATTGATGTTCCAGACGCTACATAATATTTACCTTGAGAGTCTCCTTGAGGTATTATGTGCAAACCATCTCCATACATGTCCGTGTCTTTTCCTCTGAGAGAAAGTATGTTCACTCCAGGAGCGGTTACATCTATTCCAGTTCCCCAGTTTGAAAACGAGGCTTTTTCATCATTCCAATCTACTGCGGCTACTCCTATTGATCCGTCACATCCCGCTATAATAAAGTCGTTTACATTAGAATCGTCGTTCCCTGCTGATGCTATGACAACAGATCCTCTGTTTCTAGCGTATGTTACTGCATCACATAAAGGACTAGTTGCTGGGTCTGCTTGTCCTCCCCAACTGTTGCTTATGACGTCTGCACCCATCTCTGCTGCATAATGCAATGCATTTATGAGAGCGTCTTCTCTTCCACCTGTTGGTCCAAGGCCCTTAATAGCCATAATCTTTGCTCTGGGAGCAACTCCTGCGACACCAAGATTATTGTTTATGACAGCTGCAATGATGCCTGCACAATGCGTTCCGTGACCAAGGAAATCATCAGGATCATTGTCGTTTGCATTAAAATCCCATCCTACAATATCATCTATAAGTCCATTATCATCATCATCAATGTTATTGTTTGGTATCTCTCCTGGGTTGTTCCATATATTTGCCTGAAGATCTTCATGTATGTAATCAACGCCGCTATCTATAACAGCTACTACAACATCTTCACCTTGTGTTATTTCCCATGCTGACGAAGTTTGGATGCTATCAAGTCCGTAAAGATCTAAATAAGCTTGTCCCCATGCACCACTTGTTCCCCAGTAAGGATCGTTTGGGTCATATAACGGCTGCATTAAATGGTTTGGTCCTGCATACTCTATGTCAGAAGAAAGTTCTTTTAAAATTCTAGCAACTTCTTCAGGATCTAAGTTTTCATCAAAACTAAGTTTTACTATATTACCCAAATTAAGATTCTCAAAATCAGGGTCTGACTTGGCGTTATCAATCACTTTTTTAACAAAATTAACATCCATCCTATTCAATTCTGTTCCAAAGTTTTTACCACCAAAAAAGCCACTTATTCCTCCCCAGAATTTAGAGGCTCCTATATGTCCTGCCGGATCAACACCTTTCTTGAATTTTACTATTAACTCTCCTGGAACATAATCCATTGAAGTTTCTCCTGTAATAGAAATTCCCCTAGGATTATTTACCGTTAGCGTTTCAATACCAGTTGTATATTCTGTAACTTCAAAAGAAGAAACATAACCAACACCAATGAAAGACGCTAAAAGAAGTAGAGCAACTAAAAATACTAAATTACCATTTCTAAAAAAATGCATATTAAATTTATGTATCTGAGATATAAAAATAATATAATAGCCAATTATTTTTATAACAGTTATTTTATTTTTTAACAATGCCTGCTATCCCACCAACTAAAGCAAAAAATGGACCCAGGAAAAATATTGTAGATATTAAAAAATAGAAGCATGCTGCAATAATTGCCATAGAACCACCTATTCTCTCGCTTCCCCTTCTGTACATGATGAAAGCGCTTATCATTATAATCGCACTAAAAATTATTTTAATAGTCATCGATACCAATCCTGTTACAGAAATTGGAATTATATTGAAGATAAACAGTCCAGCTGCTGATGAAAGCAAACTGGGATTTAAAAGCAGCAATATGAAACTATCAATAAAGAGCAGAACAGATCCTATCAATGTTAAATAAAAACCAAGCTTTGCGCGCTCACTTAATATAGCAGGCTTAAGCTTCTCTGTTTTCTTAATAGGTTCGCTTGGTTTGTCTGTTTTGCTGGATTTGCTTGTTCGCAAAAAGGACAGCGTTGATAGATATTTTGACAAATAATGAGATTTTTGATGAGGCTTCGGGAGTGCTCTTGCTTGTTTTAGAACATGCTCTATATCGCCAATATAATAGCCAGCATCAAGCAATACGTCTTTTATAAGCTGTGGTTTGTAACCTTCGTTTATTTGCTCTTGAACATAGTCAGATAGTTTTTTTGAAACAGCCATGAATAATATTAGCTTTAATTACTGATAAGTTTTCATTCTTTATTTTCTTTCATGTAAGAAATAACTCTTTTTAGTGCCTCTTTGAACCAATATGTATATTTATCAGGATTTTCTTGTACATCCCTTTCCAGTTCTTCTGCACTAACCCATTTCCAGTCATCAACCTCTTTTGGGTTTGCAGAAGGCTCGCCGTCAAAGCTTCCGATAAAAACATGATCGTGTTCATGTTCAAACAAACCGTTATCAAACTTTATTTTGTAAGTAAAGCTGAAAATCCTTTTTAAGTCCGTATCAAACCCCATCTCTTCCTTTAGTCTTCTGTGTATTGCCTCATCTAAAACTTCACCAGGTCTTGGATGGCTACAGCATGCGTTTGTCCATAATCCTCCACAGTGATATTTGCTCTTTGCTCTTTGATGAATCAACATCTCACCCTTTGAGTTGAAGACAAATATAGAAAACGCTCTATGCAGTTTTCCTTCCCGGTGCACCTGCATCTTCTTTTCTGTACCAATTTCTTGATCATTCTCGTCTATGAGTATAACATTTTCTTCCATAAGCTTACCTAAACTTTAATTGTTTATTCATTTTAAATTTTCCTTTTATAAAGGGCTGTGTCATGCTTAAATTTTTTGGATTAAACCCCTTTCTAAAGGTTTATAAATCATAATTATAAAGAATTAATATCTTATAACATCTGAATTTAATGCAGAGATTAATAAGAGAGTGGATGTGGATGATGAAAAATATTGTTTTGTTGTTAACGGTTTTGGTTGTTAGCTCTCTTTTTTTCACATCGTTTGC
>JBDRJQ010000036.1:0-7830 GCA_043814765.1 Nanobdellota archaeon
TTTGGCTTCTCTTTAGGATGTTCTTTTGGTTTAGGTTGCTCCTGATGTTTTGGTTTCTTCTTGAATATTTTATTTTTATAGTGCCATATTATAGCAAATACTAAAAATATTATTCCTATAATTATTGCGATAACTGCCCAAGGCTGCAGTACAAACTGTTCTTTTTCACTGTAAACGTTTTCATAACAATAGCCGTCTATATATGTTCTGTTTTCGCAACGACATCCTGTTACTGGTATTTTGCCGCCAGAACAAATAACATCGCTAACACAATCAAAATCTATTATGCCATCGCAGTCATCATCTATAGCGTTTGCGCATACCTCTCTTTCTGCTTTTATCTCGCCCACACATTCTGCCCAATTACCACTAGAACCGCATGTTCTTGTTCCTTCTTGACATGCTCCGATAGATGAACCGCATGTTTTTGTTTCGCCATCTCGACAGCAGTCATAAGCGCAATTTATATAAGTTTCCTTTAAGTCGCAAATGCCATTAGCGTCACAATATTTTGACCTGTAAACAGAGAACTCTATCCAGTACCTATCATTGTTTTTGTTGCCGTAATTATCACTGGCATTGATTTTATAGGAATAATTGCCCAAAATTATTGGGATAAATGTTGCTTCCCATATGTTAGTTTCTCCAACCCTAAACATGGAATATGTCAAAGTTTCATTGTCAGGATTTTTAACATTTAACCAAACAGTAAGATTGCTTGCATCTGTTATGGTTGCATTAAATGTAGCAAGCAAGCCTTTTGTTATGTTGCTTGGCCAAATCGTTTCATTGATTATAACTGGTTGACCTAAATCTATTTGCATAGTGAAACTGTTTTCCACTGATGGTGTAGAATTTAACTGGCCGTCAGTTGCAATAACTCTCCAATAATAATTTCCATAGTCATCAATTTTGTAACTGTATTTGTTTTCTTTACCATAATAAACAAGATTAGAGTCATCTGGCTTGAAACCGCTTGTTTTGGAAACATAGACAGAATGATATATTTCAGAACCTTCAGCGTCTGTAGAATTATATTCTAGTATCACATGATCCCTAGAACTTAACACTGCGCCATTTTCAGGTGATGTTAAAACAGGCCTGGTTGGTTTTTGATTGGATCTTTCATAAGTAATAGTTACGTTCAAAAGCTTGGGTGTATAAGTTGAATCTTCAGTAGAAAAATAAACCTTGTATTGGAAATATTTACTGTTTGAAACAGTAAGAAATGTGTTAAAATTCTTTGTAAAATAAGTGTTTTCTGTGGCATCAGGACCGATGAATTTTTTCCATTCAGATTTGTCATTACTGGAACGTATTTGCAGTTTCAGGTCTAACACGCCTTGTTTATAATGGCTTAGCACTTCAGTTGAGGTAATCGCCCTTTCGTATACAGCAACTTCATCCATGTAGCCCTCAAAAGACTGTACACTGGAAAAGCTGTCTCCAACAATATCCTGCTCCTCACCTAAAATCAGCCCGCCAACATCTATATCAACTGGTGTAATTGGAACTGAATTAGAGCCTCTTTCTATGCCGTCAACGTAAATAATCTGCCTAGAAGTTGCAACATCACGAACCCAAACAATATGATGCCATTTGTTATCGCCTATTGATGGTATTGCATGACTATAAGTCACGTTTTTTAAATATAGGGTTACCTTTACATCGTTATCTAGGAAAAGCAACCACTCGTTATCCATATCAGAATTAGCACCAGATATGATTGCTTGGTTGCCTTTTTTAACTGTTTTTATCCATACCTCAAATGTGAAATTAGTTAAATCGTTTACTGCGGTAGAAGGTAAAGAAATATGATCAGCTGCATCTTCATCAAATCCAAAAGCATAGCCAAACTTTCCTTCGGCTCCTAATTCAATGCTGTTTTTTATTTCTCCTTTAAGTCCGTTACCAGAATAATCTTTAACTTCATTACCGCTTGTTTCATCCATGTGATAAAGAAGTCTGTTTCCAGTCATGTTTATTCCGCCTTTTCTTTCTTTGTTATCAGGCAGTGGATCGCTGTAATAAAGCGCTTCTCCCCATTCAAGTCTTTGCCATGCAGATTCATAATCAGATTCTAATATTCTGCTGACAAAAGTTCCTGTTATATTACCTTCTGCTAACCTAACATACTCATTATCATCCCACTGCGTATTCTCATGATCACCAGAATTGAAATTATCTTCTGCGGAATCGGTGAGTATTTCTGCTGACGCAAAAGGTATCAACAAAACTGCTACTAGGACTAACATTAAGGCCAGTTTCTTCATGTTTTATTCTTTGTTTTAGCCTGAATATAAGTAATTTTTCTAAAAATAAAAAATTTGCTTTTTAACCAATAGCGCATAGTTTACTTATGAAAATAATTTATCGAGGTGCTGAGGCTATATTGTATTCAGAGAAAATAGACGGAAGAAAGATTGTTGTAAAGGAACGCATAAAGAAAGGTTATCGCATTCCTGTGCTAGATGATAGAATAATAAAGAGGCGAACAAAACGGGAAGAATCTCTATTGAACAGAGCGCAGCGCAATGGCGTAACCGTTCCAAAGGTTCTTGGTGTGGAAAGCTCTAAAATATTTATGGAGTTCGTTGATGGCAAGAAAGTAAAAGATGTTCTTAATAACCTCTCATCTGATGATAGAAACAATGTATATGAGTTGATAGGTAAAGAAATTGCTAGCTTGCATAATGCTAATATAATTCATGGCGATCTCACTACATCCAATTTTATCTTAACAGACAAAAAACTGTTTGTAGTAGATTTTGGGCTTGGAAAATACTCAGAAAGGGTTGAAGACCAGGCTGTTGACCTCTATGTGCTCTATGAAGCGCTAAAGGCGGCACATTTCAAGTATTTAAATCATGCTTGGCAAAACATTTTAAAAAGCTATTCATATAGTTATAGTAATGCTAAAACAGTTTTGAACCGCATTGAAAAGATAAAGAAAAGGCGTAGATACAAATAATCAAGGAATTGGATAATATGGCTGAAAAAAATGATGGAAAAGCACCTAGAAAGAGAAGGTTTACTCCTAGACGTAGATTTGAGAGAGAAGTAAAGGAATGGATTCCTAAGACAGTTTTAGGTAAAAGTGTATTGAAAGGTGAATATTCAAGCATAAATGAAATACTGGAAAAGGGAGCTCTTATCTTAGAGCCAGAAATTGTTGATCATCTAATTCCTGAACTCGAACAAGATGTCATATTTATCGGAGGCACTCCAGGAAAGGGTGGCGGTAGCAGAAGAACAGCTACTAAAAAAACTTCTAGGATGCATAAATCTGGACGAAGATTCACATTAACTGCTGTTATTGTTGTTGGTAACAAAAACGGTATCATTGGCCTAGGTAAAGCCAGCTCTAGAGAGCACAGAATTGCTATTGATAAGGCAGCTGCACAAGCAAAACTTAGTGTTATAAGAGTTAGAAAAGGATGCGGTAGCTGGGAATGTGCATGTCATGGTGAGCACTCTATACCTTTTGAAACAGAGGCAAAGGTTGGGTCTGTGCGCTCTGTTTTAAAACCAGCACCAAAAGGCGTTGGCATTGTTGCCGATAAAACTACAAGAATGATACTTAACTTAGCTGGTGTAAAAGATGTATGGGTAAAAACATACGGTGCAACAAATACAAGAACAAATCTTGCATTCAGTATTTTCAAGGCGTTAAAAAACTTGAATGCAACGAAGGGTGAATTATGACAGAAAAGAAAGACGTTAAAGGGGGTTCGTACCTAGCAGTTGTAAGAATAAGAGGGGATGTTAACACAGAGAAAAAGGTAAGGAACACTTTGTCCATTTTAAGATTAAACAGAGTCAATCATTGTATCATACTTCCAAAAAAACCTGAATTTGAGGGTATGCTAAAAAAAGCACAACGTTCTATAACTTGGGGAGAGGTCTCAAGTGACATGCTAGAAAAAATTGTTTACAAACGTGGAAGGTTTGCAGGAGACAAAAGAGTTGATAAAAAAGACGTAAAGAGCATTGCAAAGAAAATGCTTGATAATCAATCTGTTGACATAAAACCTGTTTTCAGGATGAGCCCTCCAAGTAAAGGTTTTAAAGGAACAAGGCTACCTTATCCTAAAGGAGACCTTGGTTATAGAGGAGAAAAGATTAATGAACTTCTTAAGAGGATGATTTAGCAACCTTTAGGAAAGGTTGCATCCAAAAAATGTGAGAGGTAAAATATGGCAACAGGAAAGAAAACTAACAAAAATCGTGGAAGTCACACTCATGGTTACGGTATGAAGAAGAAGCACAGAGGAGCTGGATCTCGAGGGGGAGTTGGTTTTGCTGGCTCTAGCAAGCACATGAAGCTTTATGTAAAGAAACATTTCCCTGAACATTTTGAGAAGAAAAAATTCAAATCATTAACACAGAAGGGGTTCAGGAAAGATTTAAAGAGCATTAATATAACTCATTTGATAACTCTGAGTGAAGGCAAGAAAGAGATAGATCTTGCAACAATGGGCTATCATAAGCTTCTGGGTAAGGGAGTTATAAATACACCATTACAAGTCACAGCAAAATTGTTCTCGAAACTAGCAAAAGAAAAAATAGAAAAAGCAGGCGGAAAAGCAATTGCTGGTTAATTTTTAAATATAAAAAATAATATTTTTTATGGCAACCGTTAAAAAATGTCCTAACTGCAATTCTAAAAATATAACTTACTGGATGGGTTTGCAAACAGGAGTGATTTATTACTGCAAGAAATGTGAATATAGGGGACCGTTAATAATTGAGGAGGAGGAATAGCGTTATTTTGGGGTGCAGACCTTTTTTAAAGGGTTGCCTTTAAAAGTTTTAAACCAGAAAAGCTATTCTATATCTATACCAGCTTTTTCAAGAGCTAACACTTCTGCAAAAGCTGGTAAGCAAAAGATAAAAATAGGAAAACAAAGATGTTGATATGAACATAGGACAAACTTATCTCGCCTTTTTGCAGAGAATACCTGGAATAACTAATCCACTGAAAAGATTAACTTTCAAAAACAAGATGAAATGGACAGGCATAATTCTTCTTCTGTACTTCGTGATGTCCCAAATAACTGTATTTGGGGTAGCTGAAAGCGGGTATGAGCAGTTCAAGTTCTTGGAGATTCTGTTCGGATCAACCTTTGGCTCTATTATCAGCCTTGGTATTGGTCCAATAGTAACATCTGCAATATTGCTTCAGTTGTTAGTAGGTTCTAAACTGCTTCCTTGGGACCTGAAAACAGAAGATGGCAAGATGATGTTCCAAGGAACACAAAAAATATTAGCCATATTACTATGTTTCATTGAGGGTTACATCTATGTTACAATGGGAGCTGTACCAGCAGCAGCTGGATTTACTCTTTTTGTAGTACTGCAGCTAGCAATGGGTGGAATAATAATATTGTTCATGGATGAAGTGATATCGAAATGGGGATTTGGTTCTGGTGTAGGACTCTTCATTGTTGCAGGCGTGTCAAAAACCATGCTTATCAGGGCATTTAATCCATTGACAGCAGCAGGAACTTTCCCAACTGCACTGAATCCTGACCCGTCTGGTTTAATTCCATTAACAATTGTAAAAATTGCTTCAGGTGAATTGTTGGTAGCCGCATTTGCTCTTCTGCCAATAGTTGCAACTGTTCTTGTGTTTTTGTTAGTAGTTTATTCACAATCAATAAGGGTTGAAGTTCCTCTAGCGTTCTCATCGATAAGGGGATTTGGAAGGAGATGGCCTTTGAAATTCTTCTACACATCCAATATTCCAGTTATTTTGGTCGCAGCCGCATTGGCAAATGTACAGCTGATGACCAGAATGATAGCGAACAAGCCAGGACTAGAATGGCTAGGAGCGTTTGACTCTCAAGGTAATGCCATAGGTGGATTAGTATATTTCTTAATACCGCCTAGGATAGAAGCCATAAGCGGACTAATGATATCAGTAGGCATCTTTGTACTTGTTGGTGTGCTGATATTATATTTCACCAAAAAGGGCGGGCTCAAATTGCCAATAATATTCGGTGTTGTTGGAGGTATAATGTGGTATGCCACTGTCTGGTCAGTTGGTTTAACTGCGCTGGCTTTCATACAGCCTGTTGATATTATTAGGGTTTTGACATACTCATTTTTCATGATAGGAGGATCAACACTGTTTGCTGTATTCTGGATGAATACATCTGGCATGGATCCAAAATCTGTAGCTGAACAGATAGAATCTACAGGCATGCAGATACCAGGATATAGAAGAGATATAAGGATAATAGAGAGGGTATTAGGAAGGTACATACCAGCATTGACTATTTTGGGTGGTGCATCGGTTGGGTTCCTTGCAGCCTTCGCAGACTTTACTGGCGCGCTGGGCACAGGAACAGGAATACTGCTGGCAACTATGATAATTTACCAGCTTTATGAGGAACTTGCTCAGCAACATATGGAGGACATGCATCCAGCAATCAGAAAGTTGCTTGGCAAGTAAAAGTGATAATATGGCAATAGAAATGTTAATAGTACTGGCTGCGGCTCTTGTAATATCATTAATCTCAGCTGTTTTGCATAAGATATTTGTTAACCAGAATGATTTGAAACAACTAAAGAACGATGTTAAATATCAAAAACAGCGCGGTGATGAGGCAAGGAAAAGAGGCGACAAAGATACTGAATCAGCTGCGTCAAAGGACTTGATGGCTCTAAGCGGAAAACAGATGAAACTAACAATGAAACCGCTCATGTATTCAATGATTTTTGTTATAGTTATACTAGGATTTCTTTCCACCAACTATACTGAATTAATAATTAAACTTCCTATACTAATGCCTGGATTGAGCTGGACATTCCCATTCATTATATTCATATCAGAATACAACTGGTTCTTTTGGTACATAATAGTCAGCGTACCATCCACGTTCTTCTTCAGAAAGATGCTGGGTGTAGAATAAAATCCCGCGAGAGGGTTTAGAGTGTCAGAGTAAGACTCTCACTGTTGTTTATTATTTGATTTTAGTTAATAAAAACTCAGGCAAACTGAACGAAGCGGAATGTATTCCTTTATTATAATATTTGGTTTTCAATCCATCTTGATTTAGCTTGAAATCCTTGATAGGATGATACTTCTTTGAAGCAAATAATAAGACAAATGAACCCCCAGGCATACGCTTGGAAGCAAAGAAATATGGCATTACTATATGGAATATCTTCTTCAAGTCGTGATATATAGAAACCCAATTTGGTTCTTTCTCAGCATAATGTGATGTTGAACCATCTGTAACAAAAATACCATCTTCATTGAGATGTTCAAAGACAGTCTTGAAATAATCTTTAGTGAATAAGGGAAAAGCGATATTCTTTTCACCTTTATCTGTATATGTGTTTGCGGGTGTGGATATAATCAAATCATATTTTTCTTTAGATTCCTTTAAGAAAATCCTGCCATCATTGACAAACAGATGAACGTGTAGATTATTCCATGTATTCTTAAAATTAAATGCCCTTTTACATTCTTCCAAGAGTTCAGAATCAATCTCAACCATATCTATTTTTTCAAGATAAGGATGCTTAACAAGCTCCTTAAGAGAAAAACCGTCTCCACCACCCACTAACAAAACTTTTCCTTTTTTAGAACCTATGTTAAGCGGTAGATGTGTAGCCATTTCTGTGAGCTCGTCACCCTGTTCAGCCTGGAACATAATATCATCAAGAACTACGATTTTCCCAAACTTTTCTGTTTCGAATATCCTTAATCTTTGGTATCGAGTTCTCTTGTCTACGAAAACTTTGGAGTAAGGAATATTCATTCCATCTCTATTAACAAAAACATTCTCTATATACAATATTTGTATTATAATTTAATAA
>JBDRJQ010000037.1:0-47024 GCA_043814765.1 Nanobdellota archaeon
TCAGCCTGACCTTCATTCTGCTGTCGCTCCTGGTGAGGTTCCTCGCGTTGAATCGAATTGAACCGCAGCCTCCACCCCTTGTGTGCTCCCCCGCCAATTCCCTTAAGTTTCAGCCTTGCGACCGTACTCCCCAGGCGGCCCGCTTAACGGTTTTCCTACGACTCTGGCAACCCCCTTAAGATTGCCAATGTCTAGCGGGCATCGTTTACGGCTAGGACTACGGGGGTATCTAATCCCCTTTGCTCCCCTAGCTTTCGTCCCTCACCGTCGGATCCGTTCTAGCCAAGCGCCTTCGCCACAGGTGGTCTTATTAGGATTATAAGATTTTACCCTTACCCTAATAATACCCTTGGCCTCTCCCGGTCCCAAGTTTGGTAGTATTCCCAACAAGCTCCATAGTTGGCTACGGAATTTCATTAGGAACTTTCCAAACCGGCTACGAACGCTTTAAGCCCAATAAACGTGGTCATCACTTGGGGCGCGGGTATTACCGCGGCGGCTGGCACCCGTCTTACCCACCCCTTATTCGCCAAGCTGTTTAGACTTGACAAAAGCTTTCCCGAAAATCAGGAAAGCACTCTGAATTCCTCCATCACACTTGCGTGCATTGTGGAAGTTTCGTACCTGCTGCGTCCCGTAGGACCTGGATTCTTGTCTCAGAATCCATCTCCGGGCTTCCTCTCTCAAGGCCCGTACCGATTATCGTCTTATCAGGATTTTATCCAGATAACTAACTAATCGGCCGCAGCCCCATCCTTAGTTGAGTAAAAGAACATTCCAGTATCTTTTACCTATCCAGTTCTCGGCCCCAGTTTCCCGGGATTAAACCAAACCTAAGGGCAGGTTAGCTACGTGTTACTGAGCTGTTCGCCTTGGTTTAACCCAAGACTTGCATGGCTTAGTCGAATTCAGATAGCAATGACCTCCGGCGGGATCAACCGGAATTAAGAAATTAGCGGTTTGTACTCCTATTATAAACTCTTTATGGGATATCACACGTCATGAAGTCCTACATCAAACTTAATACGCATGTTTTAAGCTATCACATAAACGAAACATTAATGTTCGTCAATCCTCCGTTAAAGATAGTTATTAACGCGCCGGGAACGAACCCAACTCATAACTATTAGTTATATAGTGTAGTAATTATATGCAGTATAGCTATTTAAAAGTATAGTGAAACAGTTTCAATTGATGCCTTTTGAGCATTTTTAAATTAAAGGATAGAATAATAAAAACATGACGACTTGAATAAAGTCGTTCAGCCAGTATGGCCGGTGTGGTGTAGTGGTTAGCATAGGAGCTTGTGGTAGCCTTTTTACAAGAGGCTTACGCCTTCTGCAAAAAGCCCAGGGAAAAACGTGAAAAGGTTTGCAAAAAGCTCTTGACGCGAGTTCAATTCTCGCCATCGGCCCTATGAATACAAGGGATTTCAAAGTGAGGAATACTTTTCTCATTTCTTCAGTCGTAACTCTAACAACTTTCATCTTCTATTACCTAGGTAACCAGCTAATTGGATCAGCAACTGATGCTGTAAAAGCAATAACTGTCTCACTTCTAGTGGGAGTTTTCTATTTCATCGTACATCACTATCTGAATCGCTACTCAAAAAAAAGACACAATAATGTGGCTGTGAATGAATTCTTGTAAATAAAATATGCGGGAGGCAGGATTCCCGTCACCCTTTGGGGTGCAGACCTTTTTTAAAGGGTTGCATTCGAACCTGCGAAAGCACTAAGCTACAGGATGTGTTATCACAGCCTTAAAGACTCAACACTTAAGACGAATGACCTTAAGTTTAGCATGATTTGACAATATCAAATCAACCTGCTCCTTTGGCCACTCGGAAACCCCCGCATATAGAGATATTTGTTATGTTTATAATAAAAGTTTAAAAGATAAATTTTAAAGGTGTTTTTGTGAAGAGTATGAGTGCTGAGCAGTTTGAGTTATTGGGAATACATATAGGAGATGGGTGTCTAAGTAAAACTAATAAATATAAAGAATATGCTCTCCTAGGAGATATCACAGAAGAAAGGGAATATTATGAATCACATATAATACCAATGTTTAATAAAGTTGTCATGAAACCACTTTTAAATAAAAAAGTTGTTGGTAAATCATATCCTTCTATGGGAGTATTTGGTTTCCTCATTTTTAATTCTAAAATATTTGAACATTATATAAATCTTGGAATCAAGTCAGGACCAAAAACAAGCATGAAATTGCCAAAATTAATAACAAATGCTAAACCTGATTTACAAAGGGCCTTTCTTAGAGGGCTTTTTGATACAGACGGTTCAATTTACTTTGATAAAAACTATTCAGCAAAACATAATGAGCATCGTAGACCTAGAATAAAATGGGCAACTACGTCGAAGATTCTTAAAAATTAAGTCAAGAAAATATGTGAAAATTTTGGTTTTAAAATAATGAATAGGTCTCCGTATAAAGGAAAACGCGATAAAAACACTTTACACGAACTTATTGTTTATAGAAAAAATGATGTAGATAGATGGATAAATGAAATAAGCTTTAACAACCCAAAACATAAAACAAAGATAGCTGTCTGGAAAAAATTGGGCTATTGTCCTCCTAAGACAACTATATTAGAAAGAAAGAGCATTTTAAAAAGAATCTAAGCAATTGCCTCCCGCACCTTTATTTCAAGAACTTATCAATCTGAGAGCGAGCTTTCTCGCGCTTCTTCTGGTGCTCTATTAAGAACTTGGTTAACTTTTCAATCAGGATAGCTTTCAACTCCCCAGTCAAAAGCTTGCCAGACTTGTAATCATCGCTAATCCTTTGAATTTTCTTGTCATCCGGCTCAAAGTGCGTGTACAGCATTTGATAAGAAACATCTATGTCTGGATTACCACCTTTCTTTCTGTGTTCTTCTATTGTTGACTGTCCTCCAGAGAATGCATACTTGTTTATTTTATTCTTTATTGTTTTTGGGTCATCTGTGAGAGCGATATAAGATAACGGATTAGATGAAGACATCTTTCCGCCTCTTAATCCCGGTAAGAACTTATGATAAGTGGATGCAGGCGGAACAAAACCAAACTCATTATTTGTACGGTTAGCTATGTCCCTAGTTAGTCTAATGTGAGGATCTTGGTCAACACCAACAGGAACAACTACATCTTTTATACCACCATATTCTTTCATTTGAGGATGCAAAATGTCAGCAACCTGTGTCATAACAGAAAAAACTTTTCCAGGAGAATTATCACCGTAAATATCTTGAAACTCATTTGCTGTAACCTTCTTGGCCAACATTTTTGACAATCTATAATAAGGAGTACTGTAATCTGATTGAAAATAGAAAACACAATTCTTTGGCTTCAAGCCAAGAGCTATGTAGTTTAGAAGGTATTCTTCAATTGCAGTTTTTTTTAATTCTTCAAGGCTTCCACCGCGCATGTTATACGCTTCAATATCAGCAACGCATAAGAATATTTTTGCCCCAAGCGACTGATAATAAATTATCTGTTCGGCCACCATTTTGTGTCCTAGATGAAACTTGCCGCTAGGCATCAACCCAGTCATCATAGCGAAAGGTTTTTTCTTCTTTATAGCTTCTGCTATTCTATCAAAATCTCTATGACCAACTACGAGATCTCTTCTCATCAGCAATGGCGGATCTGGCAATTTCTTTACGAACGGCTCAAATGGTTTTATCCCAAACTCTGAAAAAAGCTTGCTGTAATCCTTTATTTCTTTTGTCTCCCATGGATTTATTTTAGTCATAAAGAGCCTCCTGTTTTAATTATATCAGAACCTGCTGTTAAATCTATCACGGTTCCGATACCTCCACAATAATAAAAACTAAAAGCAAAGCTTGTGCTAAGAAAATGAACCAATTCTACAATTCCTGTCGCATCCATTGGTACAGCATCACAACCACTTGTTTAAAATTAAATAGCTGGTTTAAAAATTAATCAGGAAACGCCTTTCTCAAAAGAGCTTTCTTATCCTCAAACCTCTTTCTTACATGCTCTAGCATTTCATTAATTTCTTCAGCCACAGCAGTTTTCAGGTCCTGCGGATGAAGCTTATTTTCTAGGAAATCTCTTTCCAGAAGTTTGTAGTCGCTATAACTTAGATTACCGCCAAACTTTTCAGGCCTCTTTATAACAAATTCTTCCTTGTTGTCTTCCTTAATTACCATAATAACATGCTTCACAAAAGCCATCACACCGTTTTCTTCTATCTCACCTGCAGGACAGTATGCAGAATTAATTTTCCTAACAACTTCCTCTTTACTGTCTAGAACATCTATCTTGGATCCTTCCACACTGGCACTCATCTTAGCACCCTGCAAACCAGGAAGCATGGGTGTCATTACCTCAACCCTTTGCTTGTAACCAAGTTTTGGTAAGCTTTCCCTAGCGAACATAAGTATCTTACGCTGATCTATTCCACCATACTGTACATCCACTTCCAGATACTCTTCGTCAAGCGCCTGCATTATCGGGTAGATGAAACCACTGAGTTTAGGCGTGTCACCGAAGCGAACAACTTCAGAAGCAGCGCGTCTGCACCTTTCTAGTGTACATGTAGCAGCCATGCGGTACATATCCGTGGTGTATTTTTTATCCAGCTGATAATCAGAACCCTTAACAAATTCTATGTTTTTTGTATCAACTCCAAGTGCTTTAAGCAAACCTAGAGAAACTTCTTTATAGTATTTTGCCCTCCAATCCAGAAGTTCAAACGGAGCTTTTCTGTCATCCAAATGAGCGTGTAAATCTGCGAGTAATATAGTGAATTTAAAATCCGCATTAACAAAATCTGCAATCTTCATCATAGGAATAAAGTAACCAATATGCACTTTACCCGTTACAGCAAATCCTATGTATGCTTTAGGATTTTTCTTCTTCAAAACTTCTCTAAGCTCAGTTTCTGTTACGATATCCTCTGTATTGCGATTTATGAGCTTGAATCGCTTTTCAATATCCATAATTTATCTTTAGCGAGCTAATTTAAATTTGAAGATTAATTCTTGAGTATGGATATCATTCTTCCTGAGCCAATGAAGTCTTTGCTTGGCACGCTAGAGAAAAAGGCCTTGATAAATTTCTACGGTGCGCCGGGCACTGGTAAAACCAACATCTGTTTGATTGCTGCTGTTGAATGCATAAAAAAAGGCGGAAAAGTTGCTTACATAGATACTGAAGGCGGGTTCTCTGTAGAGAGATTAAAACAGATAACAGGCGACTATCAGCAGATTCTTGATAACACCGAGTTAATAGAGCCAAGGAACCTTAAGGAACAGGGAGAAGCGATAAAAAAACTAGAAAACACTGATGCTGATTTGATAATATTGGATTCTTCTGTTTCACTTTACAGACTGGAGTATTCAGACGGAAGGCAAGAGATAATAGACAATTCAAATAAAATATGCACTCCGAATTCTAAAGTGCTAGAAGCTAACAGGGAGCTTTCAAAACAAATATCTGAGCTGTCATTCATAGCTCGCCAGAAAAACATACCAGTTATAATAACTGCGCATGCTTTCAAACCATGGAACGGGGAACCAATGGATTTGGTTGGTGGTGACATGATGAAATACTGGTCCAAAATAATTGTTCATATAGAAAAAACCAATAAGATGTCTGAAAGAAAAGCAACCATACTCAAGCACAGATACATGCCAGAGGGCAAGACTATGAAGTTTGTTCTAGTTAACGAGGGAATAAAACCAGCTGGATTTAAGTTATTCTAAGACAATAAAATAACATGGAGTGGACATTAAGAACTGTTGTTGTAGTAATTCTGCTTTTAGTTTTCTTGGCTGTAATGCTCCTATTAGTAGTGGATTTAGGTTCAGGGTCAAAAAGCATGATAAATCAGATTGGTGATTTTTTTCAGAACATAATCAGGGGCGGTGATCATTTCGAATCAGCACCAACTGATATCCCACCATCTACTGATGATACTGGTACTTTTGATGATTTATTAAACCCAGAAGGATAGCTATTCATGGAAAATCTGTGCCTGAAATTTATACATTTTTACATCTTTCGATTTCCATGCATCTGCTTTTAAGCCAGCTTTCATGCATGTTTGGCTTAGAAATTCCTCTGAAGACATTCCATGTTCAGTAGCTACTTGTGGCAAAAGTAATCCACGATTGTAACCGCTTTCAGCTATTAGGCCATCTTTACCTATTTCTATGTTTTTGATATACTCTTCAGGCGAAGATTCTATCAACTCTGGTTTTGTTAGAATGGAAACCTCTATTTTTATCTCATCAAGCTCTGTCTTGCCTAACTCTGAGAATCTGGGATCCATGGTAGCTTGTATAGCTGCATCTATCAACGCGTCTATAAGCGGTTTAACCGGTTCAGGATAACCAATACATCCTCTTAAATTATCATTCTTTGTTATAGTAACAAAGACACCGCCTTTCTCTTTGAACTCTTCTGGGCACTTTGCTGGAACAAGCATGTCTTTTTCTCTCACCCATTTTTCTATTGCCTGTCTTGCAATTTTCAGTGCAAACTGACCCCTTTCTTGTATGTTCATGTCATATATTTATCTACAGAAAATAAAAGTGATTGTATGGTTATAGCTGGCATAGATGAAGCCGGAAGAGGAGCTGTCATAGGTCCTCTAGTTGTAGCAGGAGTTTCTATACCAAAGGAAAACGAGCATAAACTGATAAAACTAAACTTGAAGGATTCAAAGCTTCTGAGTGCAAAACAACGTGAAGATTTTGCAAAAAAAATAGAAAAAATAGCAAAGGACATAATAGTTGTCAAAGTTGCTGCGTGCAAGATTGATAGCTATAGAAGTGAAGGTATTAACCTAAACAAGCTGGAAGCAATGAAGTTTGCTGACATATTAGATTATCTTAACCCATCAATGGCTTACATAGACTGTCCTGATACTGTTCCTAGTCGCCTTGAGTTATTTTTGAAAACAACAACTAAAAGTAATAGTGTTTTGTGTGTAGAACACAAAGCGGACATGAATTACCCAATTGTTTCTGCAGCTTCTATTATAGCTAAAGTAACACGAGATGCTGAAGTAGAGAAGCTAAAAAAAGAGCATAAACTAGACAATTTTGGATCAGGTTATCCGAGTGATCCGTTAACTAAGCAATGGATGGAAGACTGGCTTAAGACCAACAAGAAGTTTCCAGATTGCGTGAGAAAATCATGGATGACAACAGAAGTAATGATGGCAAACAAGGAACAGAGCAAGCTTGGTCAGTGGCTAAGCAAATTTAAGAAGCAACCCATATAAATCTTTTCGCAACCAATTATTAACATGTCAGCAAAGAGAATTGGGGATATTGCCATGATATCTCTGTCGAGCAGTGATTCAAACATATACATTATTGAAGACACGGTTTTTGATGCAGGGACAGGTCTTAATTTTGTGCGCCTGAAAACATTTTTAGGTTTTTTGAAGAGAGAATTCGGAGACATTAAGCAGGTTTTCTTAACTCACGAACACTTTGATCACTTTGGCGGAGCAGGATTCTTTATGAATGCTAAGATAGGAATGCACGAAGCTGCTGCACCAGTGTTAGAAAAAGGCGATGAAGAGGTCTCTGTTTGTGATTATTTTGATGGCAAAGTTAAGCCAAGACTGGTTGATATGAAACTCAAAGACGGAGATGTAATTAATGCCGGAAAAAAGGAGTTTAAAGTTATACACACACCTGGTCACACAGCAGGTTCTATCTGTTTCTATTGTGAAAACGAGAAGCTTCTAATATCAGGCGATACTGTTTTTGCAACAGGCATAGGAAGAACAGACTTGCCTACAAGCGATCCTACAGCAATGCAGGCCTCTTTGAAAAAATTAGCAGGATTGAAAATAGAGAAGATACTCCCTGGCCACGGAGCACACGTAGATAAAGGCGGCAGCAAGCTGATTGCTGATTTCGCAAAGGTCAATACTATAGAAGAAGACGAGATGTAATTATTTAAATCTTTCTAGCATTTTCTTCCAGATAAAATTATTTTATCATAAGGCGCAGCTTTTTCATAGCCTTTATTACTGAAAGCCTTATATACTAATTAATGCATAATTATTATTAGTTAATAATTATTTGTGATTAATATGCAAGAACTAAAACACTCCCCAACACTCAATACAGTCATTATGGTAGAAAACACTCTCAAAAATATAGAAGAAAGCGTAATTACTGTAGCGGAGCTTAAGCGAAGACTTCCAAAACAAGTAAATCATAACACGCTTAAAATCATCCTTGAATACCTCGAACTCAGCAATAAAATTGTAGTAACCATGAGAGGCATTACATGGATACACAACCCAAATCCAAATTTACAAAAAGCAATTGCAGAGGGGCTCGAATTATGAAAGCAATACGAATAAAACTGTCTCCAGAAGCAGAAGAAGTATTCAGATATCTTAACAAAGAAGCCCCCGATTCAAAAACAGAACGCATGATTCTCAAAGCAATAAACCAAAAAGTTGATTTGATTAAATCAAATCCCCACTTTGGCGATCCGATTGTGAAGAAACTTATACCAAAGGAATACAAGCAAAAATACGGAGTTACAAATCTCTTTCGTGTTGAACTTCCTGCTTTTTGGAGGATGTTATATACATTAACAGATGAAGAAAGCGAGGTGGAAATAATTGCATTCGTTCTTGATATAATTGATCATGAAGAATATGATAAAAAGTTTGGATACAGGAGCAGATGATTTATTATGAACTTTTACGATATGCATGTTTCTGCAGAAGATGTAAAGAAAACTATAGAAATTGCAGAAAAACTTGGTTGGAGTGGGCTTGTTTTTATTAGAAAATGGAATGGCGAAAAGAAACCCGCAAACTTTGCAAACGAGGCAAAAAAACTGGACTGTTCCATGGGATTAATTGTTGATGCGAAAAAAGCGAATGACATGCAGAAAACAGTGAAGTCGACAAGGAAGCAAACAGAGCTTATTATAGTCAAGGCAGGTGATCTGGAATTCAACAGGGTGGTTTTAGAAACTCCTGAAGTGGACATATTATCAGGATTCAATATACAGCTAAATCATGTTATGTGCGAGCTCGCAAAGAAGAACAACGTGGCTATAGAGTTCAACTTCCACGACCTCATTTCAAGCTACAAGAATACCCGTGAGAAGATTTTCAACAACATGATAGAAAACGCGAAATTCATCCGCAAATACAAAACACCGTTTGTTATAACATCTGGAGCAATGGACCCATGGGATATGAGATCTCCGCAGGACCTTTTGTCCTTCGGCCGCCTTCTCGGCTTCCAGGACCCTCAAATAAAGAAAGCTATGTCTTCGTCAGTCCTCACAGAGAACCGCAAACGCCTCTCAGACAAATGGATTGCCCCTGGGGTAGAGCTAGAATAAAGTTTTTTGGGTTTGCTTCTTGTGAGCAATTTCTTCTATTGATTCAGAAATAGCAGGTTCAACCAGTTTATGCTCTTCCTCAGTTTTGGATGCAAGTTTAGACGTAGTCTCTGTTTTGGATTGAACCCTTTTCAAAGGTTCATTTTCTAAAGGTTGATTAGGAGCTTCTTTAATTTTTGCAATAGGTTCCTCTTCCCTATGATTCTCTCTCAAAAAATCAACAACAGAATCTCCTTTACCATTTTCCAGCATATCAAAGACATTTTCAAAGGTCTTCGGGTCAAGCTTGGCTGTTTCTAGGTTCTGCCTTAGAAGCTTCTTACCCAAATCCTCGGCAGACAATTTCTGCTCTTCTATAGTTTTTGTCTGAAGCTCTTGTTTGTCTATGTCTTTTCTAAAAGAAACAAGAGCTATATCCTGATACTTGTTTTTCAATGACATTGTATCAACATTTGACTTGCCTGTAATCTTTACTCGTATTGCAGGCTTCTTTTCATGATACTGTGAAGTTATCTCCTTTATCTTCTGATCAATCTGTTCATGTGTAGTGTTAGGCATATTTTCAAAATAAACCTTCCTCTGGTTGTTTATCTCAACGTATTGTATGCCACTTCTCATCTGCTTTGTGTCAAATACCCAAAAACCTCGAGGTTTAACTGATTCTTTGTTCAATTGAGTCTGAATCGTTGAGCCTGTTATTACTAAGGGTTTGCTGTCATATGATGATATTTCAGGGTTGTGTATATGCCCATTTATGTACAGATCAAATCCTCTGGGAAGCGTGTTTAATGGAACTAAATGAGGAGCGTATAAAAACCCTTCAAGTGACTGGTGCAGCATAAAAATATTGAAGCAATCCTTTATTGGTTTAGGTCCCCATTCTTCCAGAGCTTTTTCAACATACTGATCAGGAACACCAGACAACCCCTGTATACAAATCTTTTCATCGCCTTTCTTGAGTGTTACACCATTACTGTCTAAATGTATTAAGAAACCAGCCCTTTCCATAGCCTCTATAGGATTGACAAGGCCACGAGTTCTGCGTTCATGTGTTCCGTGTATGGCAATCACAGGTATCCCTTTGAATCTTTTATGTTCAACATTCTCTATTCCCTTACCAACACCTTCTATTATTTCAACCTCGTTGTTAACAGTGAGAAGCTTTACAAACATATTCAGTGCACGCGAAAGCGTTTCCTGGGAAGGAACTTTCTTATCAAATATGTCTCCAGGAAGAAGTATTACGTCAGATTCTGTACTCCGCTCAAGTATTTCTTTAACCGCTTCAAATGAGTCATTTTCTCTTTCTGTGCCCTCACCAAAACCAAAATGCGTGTCAGAAATAATAGTGATTTTCATAAACAATTCTTAATAGTAACTAATAAATTACTGAATGTATTTAAGCAGTAAAACATTAAACTAAACCATGATGCAAGAACTTTTTTCTCTAACAGCGCAGAAAATAGTAGACGACTACTTGCGAATTTTGCCAGAAGAAAGATTTTTTATCATAACCGATAGAAGAAGAGACTTTTCTTATAAACTTTCCAAGGCTTGTTATGATTATGCTAGTAAAAAGAAAATTGAAACAAAGATAATTGTTCAGAAACGGACATCATACGGACCTGCAGATCAAAGTGTTGTGAGACTTTTTTCTGATCTCAAAAAGAATGACTGTCTTTTCATCTGTCTTGAAGACAAGCTTGGAAACTTCTATAACAAATTTAACAAAGGGTTCCGTAGCGTTATGCGCCAGCAGGGTGCAAGGTTCGCAACAATGACTGGTCTGCGCAGCCTTAACAACGAAGAGCGCTTACTGAAAGCTATAATTATAGGTTCTGAAGAAGTTAGAGAAAATGGAAAGAGACTGAAAGAACTGCTGGATAAAGCAAAAATAATTGAGCTTATTGGAAAATCAGGCACTAACATAAGGGCCAATATAGAAAATCGCAATGCATGGTTTAATTCAGGCGAATTTTTCAAGTCAGGAACAGGCGGAAATCTGCCATCTGGCAACATAGACATTTTCCCTGTAGAAGGGAGTGTATCAGGAAAAATAGTTATAGATCACAGCGTAAAGATAGAGGCTGATACTGTTGTTTTAAAAAAACCAATAGAGTTTGAAATAGAAAACGGAGAGATAGTTCAGATACATGGTGAACAGTATATTGTTGAAAGAATCTACAACGACTTAAACAACTTCTCCTTCATTAACCAGCGTGCTGGCTTCGATCCACGCGGCATATTCAGAATAAGCGGTTTATCATTCGGATTATTACCATTACAGCCTATAGGTCTAAATCTTATGGATGAGCGTCTTTTGGGCCTTGCTGCAGTATCCAATGGTAACAGCTGGGGCAAGGGCGGCAGAAACAAATGCCGCGGACACCGTGATCATTTATTCTGGATAGATCATATTTTGATAGATGGTGAGAAATACACAGTTAATCAGTTGGGGAAGTTAGATTAGATGATTTTTCTACAAACTTTCTGAAAATTTTATTAAAGTTGTTATTACTTTCTATAAGATTTTCTGGATGAAATTGTACACCAATAACGAATTTGTCTTTATGTTCTATGGATTCTATTATTCCATCTTTAGATCTGGAACTTACGATAAAATCATCCGGAACTTTTGATAAGTGCTGTCTATGGAAACTATTTACATTCAATATATCATTTCCTAATGTTTCAAAAAACCTGCTGTTGCTTTCTATTTTTATCGAATGAAGCGTTTCGTTTTCTGGCTTTTTTTGATAATGATTTTCAGTACGCTCTATGTTGTCTATACTGCCTCCAAACACCTCGCCTATCATTTGATAGCCTCTGCAAATTCCCATAATCGGTATGCTCAAACTGAAGGCATTTTCTATTAGCATTTTTTCAAAATCATAACGTTTTGGATTCTGTTCCCTTAATGAAGGAATTTTATCAACTTCACCCTGATTTACCTTCCTGTTAATTTCTCCGGCTCCGTCGCTTATTAGAAGGCCATTTATTTTTTCCAAAAGAATCTTTGTATTATTTTCATCTAGCATGGGTAGCATTATTGGTATGGCTCCATTCTTTTCTAAAACTTCAGAAAAAATAGAATAAACCTTATAATAGTTTTCCTTGCTATCAAAATGGCAAGAGATTCCAATTACCGGTTTTTTAGATACAATCATAATCAAACTCTTCTTTTGTTAAGTATTCAGCAGGACCTGTCATCAAAATGTTTTTCCCATTCAAATCAAAATGCAGGCTACCTCCTAGAGAGATTACTTCTATTGGAAATTTACAACTATTTACTCTGTTTACAACATAAGCTGTGGCTGTAGCTCCTGTGCCACAACATTCTGTAATCCTTTCTACACATGCCTCGTATGTTTTTATTTTAACTTTATGGGGGTTTAAAACTTCAATCATATTAACGTGCATATTATCAGGATATCCTAAACGTTCACAAATAGGACGATTATATCTCAAAGCAACACATCTTTTATATGCGTTTATTTTTTCCAAGCTGTTTACAAATTCAACTAAATGAGGTATACCAGTGAAAACAAAATAAAGATTTTTATCAACGCGTTTAAAACTTCTTGATACACCCATGTTAACTTCAAATAAATTATCGCCTTTGAAAGTTATTTGTTTTACCCCATCGAGGGTATTTATTTCAAATTTTTTACCAGTAACATAACCCCTTTTCATGCCATATAACGCAACGCATCTTATGCCATTGCCACACATCGTTTCTTCTGTACCGTCCCTATCAAATATCCTCATTTTCATTATACCGTTTAATTTTGAAACAAAAAGCACACTATCTGGGTCAAAATTATCTTTAGCTACAACCCTAACAAAATCACTTTTTGCGTTTTCTGGTATTACCAAACTTGCATATTCGTCTACTAAAATGAGCCTGTTTCCAAGTGCTTGCATTTTTGAAATTTCTACCATATTTTCACCCTTTTAGTCTAAATCTTGCAGAATATGCCATATCCGACATAGATGCAGGGATTTCTATGCCATATCTGATTGCTCCGCCATGAACCATCATATTAACCACTTCATCAAAACCCACACCATAATTATTTGCTGCCCTTCTGAGATAGCTATCATCGCCTAGCCCAGGGAAGAGGTTTGTTTCAATGACATAGATTTCGCCGTTTCTCATTCTTGTATCAACCCTTATAATATCTTTATAGCCAACTGAGTCAGATGCTATATCCGCAATATCTTTTAGGGCACGCATAGTTTCAATGTCCAGGTCAGGTTTTTTTACCTTGTCTGTTAAAGGATCGTTTTTTATGGCATCTGTTAAAATTTTTCTTCGATCTCCCCCAGGAAAAAGTATTTCCAAGGGAAACATTGTCTTTTCTGACCCATTATATAGCACACAAACTGTTATTTCTCTAATATCTTCACCGCCAACATATTCTTCTAAAATAAGATTTTCATACATTTTCCATAGTTCATTGACAGCTGAAGGTAGTATGCCTGGAGATTCTATAAAAGTTATGCCTGCACTGCATCCAGCATCGTTTGGTTTCAATATCAGTGGATAATTTAAATCTATTTCATTATAATCAAATTCTATATTTCCTTTCTTTAGAACGCGAAATCTTGGTGTTCTTATCCCCGCTTCTTCAAACTTAACTTTAGAAAGATTTTTATTAATGGATGTCCTGATTGCTTCGGAATCTGATGCAACATAAGAAGCATTAATGGAATCTAATATATCTGGTATCCAACAAACATTACCATCTTCATCATATATATATTCTACTAAGCTCAAAACAATATCAGGTCTTAATTCCTTCACAGCTATTTCTAGTTTATCTGGGTATCGAAAAATACATCTTTTAGTCTCATTTCCTGTGCTTTCAAGAGAATCTTCTATTTCGTCCATTACCTCTTCTGTTCTCCAATCATGCCATCCTTCAGGCCGATCTAAAAGACCTTTGAACAACAACACCTTCATTTTATCACCAAACCATTCAATCTTTCTTTCTCAGTTATCATTTCATCATTATCATCCACTGGTACGCATGCACCATTTACCATTCTCGTTCTGACAGTACCCATAGCATAATAATTTTTTAACAGTTGAGGCGTATCCATAATCCCGCTTTCTATCATCTTTGATAAAAATTCAGGGTTTGATAAATCATCATAACTTGAGCCAAAAGTTTCTATAGAATGGTCTATGATGTATCTAACATCATTTTTTAAAGAGTCCTTTCTTTGTAAAATTTCTGGGTCGCTGGAAATATCGGGTAATGAATCAAGTGATTGTGAAATTACGAATCTTGCCATTTTACAACTGTCTACTATATCTTTGCTTGTTGATGCATGATGAGCTTCGGAATAGCTTACTACATGAACTATGTCAGGATTTAGATACATCTGCAAACCAACAGAATGAGCTAGGTGTGCTTTGGCTTCAGACATATCTGCAGGATAACTCAACAGGCCTGTTCTAGTCTGGACAAGAAGACTTATGTCTGGTATTTCCTCTATAAGCTCTTTTTTTGCAAGCATTTTTGCCAGATCCATCTTTGTGCTTGTACCTACTGGAGTATGCATCATGCATTGCAAAATTATGTCGTCAACTCCTTGTTTGGCTGCATTTAAAGCACCTAAATAAGCACCCAAGACACTTATTGTATCATGAGCATCTCTCAGGCTCCAATGATGGGCCTCCAAAGGCTCTACAAACAAATCACGATCACCATACCATTTCATGAGTTCTTGATGCTCCTTTATAGAATCTTCAACTGACAGCGGACCCCTTCCATCCATATGGTTAAACCAGAATAATGGAATTGCAGCCCAGGCATTGTTTATTGTCCTGTCATAAAGCTCTGCAAGCTTTATGAAGTCATTGGTTCCTGCGTAAATTCTAAGAAGAGGGTAATTGCCTGTTCTTGAGGCTTCATAAATAGCCATCAAATCATTTTCTGATCTTATTGGCACTCCGCCGGCGCCTGCTGTTTTTGGATCGTGTCTTTCTGGATGAAAAAAACTTTCTTGTGCTGTTTGGTCAGGCGCAATTGATACGACATCAACGGTTTCAGACTCTGCTATTTCTCTGACAGCGTCCAATGTTTGTTCCATTGTAGGCAAACCTAGATGATGTCTTATTATAGGAAATGGATAATTGGCTTCAATTCTTTCTCTCAATGTGTTTCCGAAAACTACTTCTTCTGGTTCCCCCAAATCACCTTTTAGGTATCTCAGCACCTTTCCACTATCACCACTTGCGAAATATTCGTCAAAAAACCCGAATTCCCTAACAGCATCTAATACAGGCTCTGTTCCTGCTAAAACATATTGTTTATTATATAGACCTTTTATTTTAACAGCTTCAATAAAATCACGCACTTCACTTATTGCTGTTTCAGGCGTGAGCCTATAGCTTACGCCTACAATATCAGGATTATAATTTATTATTGCATTTACAATGCCGTCTGTTCCGATGCCTGGACCTAAAAAAATGACTTCATAATCCAGCTTTTCAGCTATCTTTGAAAATTTATTTATTCCTGCAACATGTACATCTTGCCCCAACGGAGCCACTAATATTTTTCCTTTCATATGCTTCCTCAATTATTGTTAGTTTTATGATACCACTATAAGATAGTTACATATATAGTTTTTAAACTTTTTAGCAAAATTAAGCCACTAATGGGATATCTTCTGATAACATGTATTCAAGCCCATTATTGTTAAAACCCATTTTTTCCAATGTTCTTCCAGTTTTCCTGAAATCGATTTTCATTACTTCAGAAGCTTCAGCTATCAAAACATCTATTGTCGGTGTCTTCACATCAAGAAGTTTGCCAAATTCTGATATCGGAACCAATCCAGTTGGCACGTCTTCTGTTATATATCTAACATTAAGCGTTCTTGGTGCAGGAAGATTTTTGTATGCAGGATTCCTGTCTATCATAATCCTCAAAGGTACGCCATTTCGAATGCCGTATGAAAAGGTTAACCAATCCTTTATTGGTAAGACATCCACGCCTAATGCCTTGGCAACATCCACCCTTTCTCTGTCAACAGCTTCTATTCTCATCTCAACATCCCTTGTTACACCTTCTCTATAAAAGTCAAAACCTTCCTCAAGCCTATCCCGATTGCTTAAAAGCACTGTTGGGTGGAAAACTGCGCCTATATTGCTGAAACTACATTCAAAAATACCACCCACTTTTATTTGCGGATATACATCGCTTAATGCGTCAGACACAATGTAGCTGTCCTCTCTTCTCCTTGAAGCCAAGATTATATTATTTTTCACTTTACTTATTCTAACATTACCTGGTTCATGGCTTCTGCAAACATAAATTAAACTCGATGTTTCAGCAATAATTGGTTTTGTTTTACCTAGGGCTTTCTCGAACTCGAAAACACCGCCTGTCCTACCGGGATTCAACACAACAATTTGGTCATCCCTTAAATAAGGAGACATTTTCTTTGCCATATCATAATGAGCATCTGCTGTAGTGACAACCATTATAATATCTGCATCAGATATGGTTTCATCCAAATCACAGCTAAGTCTTTCTATTGGAGCAAAACCTTCTATTTCACCTTCTACGTATATTCCTCCAAGTTCTCTGACAGCTGCTATTTTTTCAGGATTTCTATCGTAGACACTAACATTTTTGCCTGCTAATGTAAGATGTGATGCAAAAGCATGTCCACCATTACCTAAACCCAGTATTGCGTATCTTTCAGTCATCAAACTAACAAAAAAAACTAGGAACTAAAACCTGAACTAATTATATATATATTAGCTATATAAATATTTAAGATTTTTAAGACTTTTGTTTATTTCTGTAAATTCCCTAAGTAAATAGTATGGAATGGATAATTTTTGCTTTGGTGGCAGCTTTTCTTTTTGGGTTTCAAACCATTCTTAAGAAGAAAGTTTTAAAGAAACAGGATACATTCGAGTTTCTAACACTATTATATTTAATAAATTTCTTGATATTATTGCCATTCATCTTTAGCGTCAATTTGTTTCTGTCTTCATACTCACTTTTTTTAATTTTTGTCAGATCAGTCCTGATGCTCGTGGCTATAGTTTCATTCACCGAAGCACTTAAGCATCTGCCAATATCTACTGTTACGCCGTTATCAAACTTAAAACCGTTATTTACCCTAGTATTAGGTTTTATAATCCTCAGTGAAACAATAGGACCATTCCAGATAGTTGGTGTGATTGTAATCATAATGGGTTCTTATCTTCTGGATTCAGAAGGCAATCTAAAAGATTATAAAAAACCACTAAAGACGTTAATTGAGTCTAGGCAGATTCATTACATTTTAATATTTGCTGTATTTTATTCATTAGGTGCCATATTATCAAAAACAATATTAAAAACAATCGGGCCTCTGGATTTGCTTTTTTATCATTCCCTTTTCAGCGTTTTTCTCTACTTTGCAATAATTTTCATTTTTTATAGTGGAGTAAAAGATTTGAAAAATAGTTGGAACATGGCTGGTTTTTGGATAATATTAATAGCAATATTGGGTGTTCTAGCAAGTTATACAAGTTTTTTGTCTTTTGCTTCAATTGATTCTAAAGTTATTTTGATTGTTCCAATACTACAGGTATCTAACTTGATAAGCGTTGTGCTTGGCGGAAAAATATTCAAGGAAAAACACATAGGAATTAAAATAATAGCATCGATTTTGATGATAACAGGAGTTGTTTTAATTCTCATTTAGTTTTCTCAAACAACCAAAAGTGCCAGTGCCATTATTCCAGCAAAAGCGAACGCAAAGGTGAATATGTTAGTTGTCAAAAACAAAGCAATTAACAACAAAATAAACAGCAATGTAAGTCTTCCTGTTTGAAGTCTAACTTCCCTTGAAACTACCATTGAAAGCGGATTGCGTTTTGAGAGCTTGGAAAACATTGCGAATATAGGCACGTCTATTAGAGCCAATGAAAGCCCTCCCAACAGTGATAATAGGAATATTTCCATCGGTGACGATGCGAATATTCTAGTAAACCACACAACTGCGAATATTACGCTGCCAATTTTTATTATATTATTCTTGTCAACTTTATCACTCATCCTTCCAATAAAAACAGTGAAGATGGCAATGCCAAGAACATTCAAAGTTCCTGCTATGCCAACAGATACCAAATCTCCTAATACCATGAATATGTATATGGGCCAGACAACACCTTCTACTATCCAGAAAACACCCTGTATAAAAAATCTGTTTGAGAATTCTTTGGCTCTTTTCAGAGGCTTTTCTTTTCTTATGTTATAATTAAAGTTTATGAGGCACTCTCCTGTAAAGGACAAAGGAATAACAGATATGGCTGTCAATAACATAACCAGTATCAGAACAGAGTGAAATCCAAAATATTCTAGCATTATACCTCCTAGAATAGGAGCAAATATGACAAAGATATTTGGTATAGCAGATAAATAGCTTGACTGTGATCCAACCTTTTTGCTATCTGCATTTTTACAGAATTCTGAATTTAGTGGAGTCCAATAAAAAGCTGTTGATGTTCCTGCTAATATGGCTGCTGCATAAAGAAAGGCTGGATGCAAAAACTCTAAGTTAGTTAGCAAGAACAGAAAAGAGATTAATATAGGAACTCTCAATACTATTGTTCTTTTGATGCCTATTTTAGATGATATATGAGCAGCAAAAAATATCATTATCCAAGCTGTTCCCCATAAAAAAATCAGGTAAACAAAAACTTCTGGTAAAGTAAAACTCATCTTCAAAAGATATATCGGAATGAATATACCAATTAACGAAATAGCAAAAAGATCTATTATTCTGTTGATATAAAGTTCCTTTAATTCTACATTGCCTTTGAATATTTTGCTGAAATCGTACATGTACTATTGTTAGTTTAACCAGAATAAAATACTACTTCTTTTTCGTTTTAGCCGGAGCTTTTTCTAAAGGCTTTTTAGCTTCTTTTTCGAGAATTTCTATATTTTTGCTTAGTACAGTTCCAGGCAATCCTTTACTGAATCTTGCTCTTAATACACCACTGTTGCCATGTGTTTGGGTTATCTTTCCGTAAATTTTCTTACCAGCTGTACTTTGCCATAAAACACGTCTTCCTATAAACTGTGAAGCCATTGCACGTGTATCAACTCCAGGTAATTCTAGCAAAAACTGGTTGGTCGTCTGTGTGTGTCTTCCTCTCCTGAAACTCAACACTATAGCTCGCATAAACACTATTTATCTTCTATATATTAATAAATACATATGGAAGTTGATGCAGTCTTCAAAGTAAAAGTGAAACCAAATGCAAAGGAATTCAGAATAAGAGTAAAAGAACTCACACTGTTTGTAGATGTTGTTTCTGCAGCTCAAGAAGGGGGTGCGAACAGAGAATTACTCAAAGAGCTTAAGAAAATCTTTAAGAGAGAAGTTTTTTTAGTAAGAGGTCATAAGAGTAAGGAAAAGGTTATTCTAGTTAAAAATTTGATGCCAGAAGACGCTGAAGCAATTCTAAATAGTTGCGAACGACTCAAGGAACCATCCACCGAATAAACTTCCTACATAAGCTGCTATTGCAAACTGTATAAACCTGCCTATTATGCAAACAACAAGGAATTTCTTAAAATTAAGCTTGAAAATACCTGCTGCCCAGGCAAACACTTTGAATGGTATTGGTGTGAATGCAGCTATAAGAACTGCCCATGCACCATATTTATCAAACCACTTCTCTACACCACCCATATGTTTCTTGAAAAGTCTGTCAGCACCTTTACGGCCAAGTAAATGCCCTAAACCATAACCTATCACAGCGCCTATAACAGAGGCTATTGTGGCAATAATTGTTATTAGTAATGGATTAACGCCAAGTGCTGCTGCTGGTGCAATAAAAACAGCAGTTGGTACTGGAAATATGAACGATTCGAGAAGAGATACTATAAATGTACCGGTCAAACCATATTGTGCAACAAATGCCTGTGACCACAAAACAAGTTCTGCAAACATATACAACTATTTGTTTCCGGAAGACTTAAATCTCTTATTTTCAAAGATTTAAAATGAAGGCTTTAAGCTCTGCGAAATTTTTGAAGAAAGAATCAGTAACGCTCACTCTTAAAAAAACATACGAAAATAAATTTGCTCATTTTTCTGATTCTAAGGGAAGCGGAGCAACAAGTGATTATGAACGCGGAAGCGTTTCTTATAAACTTGATTGGAACGTTTTTGAATCAAACAAAGCCCCTAAAGAAATGAGCATGAATTACATTTTATCAGACAAACAACAATGCATCAAAGAATATGATGAATTTGAACTTCGGTTTGCATGGATATCAGGTAAAACAGTCGGATATTCAGATAAGAGCATTGTAAAAGGCGAGAATTGGACAGTTATCTGTAGAATCAGTACAGATGAATTCACACGATTAGAAGGAAGGTCTATAGAAGAAATAATTGAAGAGCAACTATCACGGGATTATAAACCGCTCTGGTTTTATTGTAAAAACTCTTTTTAATCTCCGGCTAAAAGTTCTTCTGCGAACTTATCGGGTTTGAATATCTCAATATCCTGATATTCTTGTCCTGTTCCCAAAAATAATATTGGTTTCTTGATTGCCTGGCAAACCGATAGTATGGACCCACCCTTACTGTTTACATCAGTTTTAGTTAACACAACAGCATCTACACCAACTGCTTCGTTAAACGCTTTTGCCTGCTCAACAGAATCATTTCCTGTTAACGAATCTACAACCAAAACTTTCATCTGAGGGTTGTTGACTCTAACAACCTTTTTTATTTCATCCATAAGGTTCTTGTCTGCATGGGATCTTCCTGCTGTATCTGCGAGAACAACATCATAGCCATTTTTTGAACCATGTTTTATTGCATCGAAAACCACTGCTGCTGCGTCAGCTCCATATTGGTGTTTTATTACTTTAATTTTTAGTTTGTCCGCATGGTGCTCAAGCTGTTCTATGGAGGCTGCTCTAAAAGTGTCTGCAGCCGCAAGAAGAACGCGGTATCCTTTTTTTGTCAGGAACTGTGCAAACTTTGCAATGCTTGTTGTTTTACCAGAACCATTAAATCCTAAGAAAATAAAACACGCAGATGTGTTTTGTTTTTTAGCATCTTTTATTAATTTATCAACATCAATCTTGCCTTGATCAAGAATGCTTGTTATGCTCTGCTCAAAAGCATTCTTTATTTCTTTACTAGATCCAATACGTTTTGACGCCTTGTTGACAAGACTTTCTTTTAAGTTTTTTTTCATCTCATCAATAACTTCAAGTGCTATATTTGATTCTAAAAGATCCATCTCAACATCTTTAAAAAAATCATCAATGTCCTTTTCCTTCAATGTTTTCTGAAACAGTCCTTTTTCCTTGGTCTTTTCTTCAGTTTTGGGTGCAGCCTGAGACGTAGTCTCTTTTTTGGGTTGAACCTTTTCTAAAGGTTCATTTTCTAAATGTTGCTTTGGAACTTCCCTTTTGGATTCCTTTCTCTTGAATACCCTTTCAAAAAACTTTCCCTTTTTAGGCTCTTCTTCTTTGAATTCCTCTATAATCCTTTCCTTTTCTTGAACTTCTTCCTTATACTTTATTTCAGCTTTATGTTTCTCTGGTTTTTTTAGTTCCTTCTTTAGCTTTACATCTGCTTTTTTCCCTTTGGCTAAAATCTTTTCCAAAGGTTTCTCTTCCACTTTTTTTGTTAAAGCTTTCACAGATTCAGAAAGCCTTTTCTTCAATCCACCGAACATATTATCTAATTAACAAGTTTGTTTCTTATATAAAATAAGTTCTATACTACAGCTATTGATTTGGGATACCAAAGCCATATTTTATATTTTCATTCAACTTTTCAATATATTCTTTAACTTTCAAAAATACATCTTCATCAAAATCAAGACAACGACAATCAGAATCTTTATCAGATCCAACACTCTCGTATGAAAACTTTATATAATCCACGCCCAAAATATCGCCGAGAGTTTTCCTATGATTATTACAATCGTCAATCAAATACCTAACTGGTTTTCCAGTTGGTCGACATATGGCTATACTCATTGATACGCGATACAGAAAGACAAGTTCATTAGCAATTTCGATTATATCATCATCTGGAACATGGTCAGCTCCCGTACAGGCTTTCGTATGGTAGTCTGATATTTTCCCCTCCAAATAATTGCGTCTGGGTTCGAGTATGTTAAAATCCAGACCTTCTGTTGGCAAGGCCAAAATTTCATCAAACCGCTTATCATATTCTGACATGTTTTTAATTTAAAAATTAACTTTAAGAAGCTTTTCTTTTTTTAATACCCTGGCTTATAATAATATATATGGAATTTCAGCTGAAAGAAAGACACCCCATAATAAGCATTTTTGTAGGAGCATACTGTGCTATCATAGGCATCATAATAGCTTGGATATTATTCCCTTCCAACACAGGAATAGTGAGTGTTTTCTTCGCTTCTCTGGCTATGCTGCCTTTCCTGAAGAGAATGCTTCCACTCGAATCTGTTTTCAATAAGAAAAAAAAACAAATAAAGTTTACTGATGTTTTTGGCTATTTTAAGAAATTTCTTAACTTTCATAAACTTACTAAGGAATATAAACAAGTTTTAGAGGTCTATATTTTTCTTTTCCTTGGTGTTTTTCTAGTTTTCACAATCTTTCAGATGAATTTACCAGAGCCTTATGCACAGAGTTTCTTTACAGAACAAACTAACATACTGCATGGGGCAACAGACTTATCGTTTTTTGGCAATGCTGAAAGACCCTTTATGTCGCCCAGCATATCATTGGAAACATTCTATGCAATAATTGCGAATAACATGGTTGTGCTTCTCGTGTCCTTTGTTATAGCTATTGTTTATAGGGCAGGCATATTCATAATTGCATGGAATGCATCTGTTTGGGGAGTTATATTCGGTTCTGCTGTCACAGAATCAAGTAAGCTTCTCGGACAAAATGCCTGGATGCTTTTCGCATTGAGTGTTATTATTATTATTCCTCACATGATAGCTGAAGCATTTGCTTACATATGCGGTGTTGTAGCAGGAAGCTCTATCTACATAACATTGTGGAACAATTTGAAAGAAAAGCAAAATTCCATAATAACGACAGATGCTATAAGATTCCTTATTCTAGCTGCAATTTTCATAATATTAGGCTCTTTGATAGAGGTATATTTTGCTTTTCCAGCTATAAAACTGGTATTATGGGCAAATTAGGCGCTGCTTTTAAATATTTATACTAACGTTTATAGGAGATTATGAACCCGCATATATTAGAACTTCCTAGGAAAATTGTAGTTGGAAAAAATGTGTTGAAAGAAATAAAAGAGATTTGCAATGAAATCAACGCTACAGGCAAGCCAATAGTTTTAACAGGCCCCAATACAAAAGAGATAGCTGGCAACACTATATTAGAAACAATAAAAGACAAAGATCCGTACATTTTTATCATAAATAACATAGATAAAGAGAAGCTGGATAGCATTCCAGAAAAGGCTAGAGACGCTGGAATGATAATAAGTGTTGGCGGAGGAAAGATACTGGATTGCGGAAAGCACCTTTCATCTTTAATGAACATACCTTCAATATCTGTACCCACAGCACCTTCTCATGATGGAATAGCGTCAGAAAGAGCAACACTAGAGCTAGGTGATTCTAAATTTTATTCATCCAAAATAAAACCTCCTGAAGCGATAATTTTTGATGTGGATATAATAAAAAATGCTCCATACAGATTAATAGCTTCTGGATGTGCCGATGTAATAGCTAACGTAGTCTCTGTCTGGGATTGGAAACTGGCTCAAAAAGCAGGCAAACATGAATATTATTCTGGATACGCTGCACAGCTAGCCCTTCTTTCTAGCGAATTTGTTACCAGATCTGTTAATATGATAAAAAACAGAGAAGAGCGCGGCATAAGAAACCTTATACAGGCTATAATCAGCTCTGGCATGTCAATGTCGCTTGCTGGTTCATCTGCACCAGCATCTGGTTCAGAGCACATGTTTTCTCACACTCTTGACAAATTTGGATCCAAAGCACTGCATGGTGAACAATGCGGTGTTGGAGCAATTATGATTGCATATCTTCAAAATCAGGATTGGGAAAGGATACGCGAATCCCTTAAAACATTAAACGCTCCGGTAACTGCAAAGGAGCTTGGTGTTGATGATGAAATGATTATAAAAGCACTGGTTGATGCACCAAACATAAGGGACAGACACACTATTCTAACTGAAAAACCTCTGGATGAAGAAAAGGCAAGGGACCTTGCCATAAAAACAGGAGTAATAAAATGAATCCTTATATAGAGATACTGAGGCCAAGTGTGTGTTTGATGACGCTTTTAGGCATTGTTATAGGCAGTGTTGTTGCAGGCGTTCTGACTTCTCCAATACTCATAGTTCTTGCTGTCATAGCAAGTGTGTTGATAACAGGAGCAGGCAATGCTCTGAATGATTATTATGATATAGAGACAGACAAAATAAATGCACCTAAGAGGGTTCTGCCGTCAGGAAGAATGAAACCAAAAAATGTACCGCCATATACGTTTTTGCTTTATAGTTTTGGCATAGTTATATCATTCATTATCAGTTACTGGTTTTTGTTTTTAGCTATTCTAAACGTGTTTATATCAACAGCGTATGCAATGAAGCTAAAGAAAACTCCTTTAGTTGGCAGCATAGGCGTTTCATGGCTGGGCGCTTCTGCTTTCCTTGCGCCATCACTTTTCTTCAATCCAGCCATAATATTAGAAGTTCTTTTGTTATCTTCAATTGCTTTCTTTGGAAGCCTTTCAAGAGAGGTTTTAAAGGCTATCAGAGATGTGGAGGGCGATAAAAAAATAGGAGCAAAAACCCTGCCTATTGTAATCGGAGAAAAGAAATCCTTTGCTCTGGCAGCTGTTTTTTTGTTAATAGGATGCGTTCTGCTTGCTGTTCCGTTCTTACTATCATTGTTTAATGTTTTCTATTTGATAGGAGCTGTTCCTGCAATACTATTATGTTTGTATGCTTTAACACAGAAAGCGCCCAAAGCACAAAAATTGGTTAAAATCGCTATTTATTTGGTGTTTTTAGGTTTCATGCTGGGTTCTATTTAGAATTCGTAGATTTCAGGTCCTATATGACTGAATATAACAACCCTTTTTTTTATCTCAGGTTCAAGTTTTTTGTGAATCATTGAAAGCTCTTCTTCCCTGTGCTTCTTTATATGTTCTACTTCATCACCACAATAACTCTTGCCATACTGCAATCCCTGATGAAGAATCATACTCCTCAATGATATGGCAACAAGATATGTGATATCCTTATCACTCCACGTCTTACTCATAGAAGCGTTCTGTGCGTAAACAAAACTGTTATTTTTTAATTTTCCTGGCAACCACAGACCATCATTTATCTGACCTTTAGTATGCTTAATAATTATGTTTGCGTTTGGAAGCCCTGGAAACTCCTTATTATTTGTTGCCCAATCAGATGAGTAATCGATTAATATATGCACTGTTAAACCTTTGTTTTCACTTGTTTCGTTTTCCAGTATGTTTAGAGAGTCAAGAAATTCCTTTGCTCCTTCAAACTCAATATTTTCCAGATCCCCTACAAATCTCAATCTTACGCCATTCTCTTTTGCATATTTTCTATAGACATCAACTTCCTTTGTAAGCGCAGTTATTATTTCTTTGTAGTTCTCTCTTATCCTGTGAGATTTTCCTGTTGTAAGAACATAAAAATTCTTGCATCCAAGATGGTTAAGAATATGAATTAATCTTAATACGAACAAACCGCCATCGAAGTATGCTTCCCATCCGCTTAGTTCCGTGGAAGTTCTTGTGCCGTCAGTTAGCTCATAAATTACCAAATCCTTTATGTCGCCTCTATTAGCATCTATTCCTATCTGTTTGCAGCACTCTTCGAAAATCTTCTCTGCTTCTTCTTTATTTATCAAATTCTGAACAGGTAATTCCATGCCTTCACCTAGTAAAAAAGTATAATAATGGTTTAAAAAGGGAACTGTTTATTCATTACCAAACGAATGATTTAAGCTTAATTCGAAGCTAATAAATAAACACAGACAAATATTCTATATGAGAAAAGCCATTGCAAATATAATATCAAATTGGTTTATACTAGGAGCAATAGGGCTTCTTGTATTTTTGTTAATAACTATCGTAATGATAACTCAAATATTCTACGGTTAGTGATTTTTATGAATAAAATAAAATATTTGCTCAAAAGAAAACGGAAAGGAGATTCTACTCTCTTTGAAAATATGAATATAATTACAGCACTGATACTCGCTTTGATAGTTATAATTTTAATTATAGCATTCGTGTATACTATCTGGGCTCCTGGCATAGGAGAGGGCATTGGTAATATTTTTGGAGGTTAGTTTATGAAAAAAATAAAATCTTTTTTGAATAGAAAATTTTCTGGCATGGCACTACAGCAAATGCTTTTGTTAGCCTTCACGATTATAATAGCTATTATAGCATTTTCTTTATGGCTAGGTTTTAGTGGAAATCTTGGTCCAGAAGTTAAAGAGGGTATTACGACTTGGTACAACAGCATGTTTGGTGATTTTACCGGCACTATTTTTACATAATATTAATAGTTATTTAAGATGAGAGAAACAATTTAATATCATGAAGGCACAGTCAGATATATCTCCATGGGTTTTGTTCAGATTCCTTGTAGCAATTCTTGCTATTTTCAGCCTCATAATAATTATAGATTCTCTTGCCTTTTCGCTTCAGGGAGCTTCATGGACTCAGTTAAAGACAGAACTTGGTGACATAAGAGACAAATTTAGTTTTGGTAATGCGGCTACTCAAAAACCAGTAACAATAACCTCCATTGTTGCTAAAGTAGCTTTTGTTAACAGGGATGAGATATCATACATAATAGATGATGCTGATCTTAACAAAGAACTGAATTGCCCTGATGCTGATATGTTTATAATAGCCTTTCCTTGCATAGAAGATTTTAGTCTTCCTGATATTGGGAATCCTGAAAAAGTTCAGGCTTATATAAAACAAACAGCTGGCGTTAAGAGGCCTCTCTGCTATGGCCTTCAGTTAAAAAAATGTCAGAACCAATATATAAACCAACCGCCTGTATGCACATCTTATTTTGTTTATGATACTGACAACATACCTGAGATTAACGGTGACTGTGAAACCCGCTCACCAACAGAGGTAACAGTTACATTGAATCCTTTAGTCACAGATACTGGTGAAAAACAGTATCCTTATTGCATTATTATGACTAGTGATGATGGTTCAGTAGATTACGATAGCTGTTCTGGTTACACAATGACATGAGGTGATTTTTTGTGGAAGCAATAAAACATATTATAACTTTGGTGGCATTTTTAATGCTATTTATAATATCGCTTACTTTTATCTCTTCAATGATTTTAAAGAGTTTCGCTGTTCAGAGCGAACTAGAAAAATCATTAATGGTATATACATTAAGTTCTACTGCAAACAGTTTAGCTGGTGTCGAGGAAGGTACTGTTTTTAACGAAGACTTAAAAAATGAATATGATATAAAGATTTTATGTTTTGGTAGAAGATGCAGTTTAAAAGTCAAAATTCCTGAAGAAAGTTGGACTACTAGAGCATTTGTAGGCGAACAAGAGTATGAAAGAGAATTAATGTTTTACACAAAATCTGCCTATTTCACTAATACAGATACTGTTTGTGTTGAAAAATCAGACGCTAGTACATATGTGTCAACAGACGATTACGCCATCAAAATATTGGAGAGGTGTTCAATATAACGGAGGTAAATTACAATGGATTTTGATGATGTAATGATAATAATTCTTCTAGCTGTGGTGCTTTTTGGAGTTGGCATTGGGATTCAAACCTTTTCTGAAAAAACACAAATGAATATACAGCTTGATATGAGACAAATGAGCTTGCTTGACAGCACAAGTATTCTCGAGGCTTGCCTCAAATCAGAAGATACGGATTATATTGATATAGAAACTCTGAGGAGTTTAGGATCAACCGCTACTGATTTTAGAGGATTTTGTGAAGGTACGGAAAGGAAGCAATTATATAATCTTCCTCAATTGGCTGGTGCTAAGGTTGTTGACCTTAAAACAAAAGAGGAATGGAAATCCATTGATTTTGACGAGCTACTTACGCAAGAAAATACGCACACGGTTTTTGTTAACATAAATGACGATGAAACAGTTCATGTTGGAAAACTTTATGTCCAGATATAAAAAGAGAAAGAAAGGCGTTGTGTTTCTCGCCTTTGGCATGACACATGTAGTTGTTATAGTAGTTTTGGTTATGATTCTTTTAGTAGCCTTTATATTTTTTCAGTTTTTAGCAGCACGGAATATAGCTAACATAAGATCCAATATACAGTACACATTTACAGTAGACAAAGACGAAACATCTCTTGTATCACTTTTAGCAGCGACGTATCCAGACAACAGGCAAATTAAATACGCAGAGTTTTTAGGATCTTTAGCAGCGAATCCATCTACGCGAAGCACGCCTGATTTCAATTCTATTCTAAGCGAAATGGGCATGGATGAATACTTGGCAATATCTGCAACACAAAGAGTTTCACAAGACTTAGCAGGTGGCAGCGGTCAGTCACATACTGTAGCAATTAATCAAATAGAAAACGTCTTGGTTATTGGTGATTCTATAACTTATCATGGAATTGATCAGCACTGTCAACCAATTGGTTCCTATACAGATGGTTATGTGGATTATCTTAATGCAAACTCTGAAATAAATTTTAATGCAAGAGGATATATAGGATATCAAACACCTTCTATACAGTCATGTTTAAACAATAATGGACAAAGCTGTGATACAGGATCTTCTGAACTAGAACCAACTTTTAATATTGACGACTATGATACTGTAATCATATTAGCTGGCACGAATGATGTGGAAACCAGCAGAACAGCTTCAGATATAATAGAAACCTTAAGTGAAATGTTTTCGGAAATGAAGCAACTGGATAAAAATGTTATTGCTGTTACAATTCCACCTAGAGATGGCTATAGTGATAAGATATTAGAAGTGAATCAATGGATAATGAGCGCCGAAGATACGGATTTGCGTGTAAATATTTATGATGATTTAGAATCTTCAGAAACGCCAGGAAGAATTGATGAAACTCTCACCTCTGATGACACTTTTGTGCATCCAAATTGTGCTGGTCACAATATAATGGGACAGAAAATACTCTCAGCCATTGAAGGTACAGTATCAGCAAGCGGATTATCTTTCCAAGAATATAGTAAAATAAGTTTTCAAGACTTATCCATTTTTAGTGATATTGGAATGGAGATAGCATTACCTGGTGCAATAAAGGGAAGAACAAAATACTCAATAGGATTCGCAGATGTTCCATCGGCTACATACACTTCCGTAGCAAGAGACTTTATTATACCTTCTGATGAATTTGGAATGGCTTCTGTTGGATTGGAAACAGTTGGATCCGGTTACTGTAGACCTAGAGGAGAAGAAGGAAGCGCACGACAATATCATTATGGTTATGATTACTATGTTGCTGGAAATACACCTGTTATAGCTGTTTATTCTGGAAAAGTTGTTGCTTTAGTTTCAGATTGGGGAGGTAAAGGAAGTGCTGTTTGGATTAAAACCACACTTCCAAACAACGTTGACTTTACAGTTTCTTATGGACATATAAACATAGGTAGTGATATCACTTTCGGGAAAGAGATAAATCAAGGAGAGGAAATTGGAACAGTGTTTGATTATAGTACAGGATCAGGTTCTCATTTAGATGCAAAGATATTCTGGTGGCCTCTTGTGGGAGGAAATGAATGGTTCAAACAATCATTCGATATGGTCGATCCTAAAGAATGTTTTCACGACGAGTGTACCTTTATTGGAGCTGAACCTGAACCAGTTGATACACCTATATCAAATGAGTGTGTAACATCTATTGTTGAAACATCTAGATAATTAAAAGTGTTAATATGAAAAGTAAAATGAAAAAAGGCATAACAAGTGTAAGTGCAATATTCTTCTTAGCCTTTATTATAGCGCTTATATTAGCTACTCTATCTGGTCTCTATGCGATGAATGTCCATTCAACAGCTGTAGAGGATCAAAGCAATATCCACTTCGATTTCTACAACTCAAAAAATGCACTCAAAGCAGCTAAAACATATATGGAAAGCGCTCACTCCTTTTCTTTATATCAAGCAGTTTATGATAATTTCAGATTCGGTGGATACATGCCTGGAGAAGTGCCTAATTCTATTTCCAGTTCAGTCTCAGTTGATGATAAAGAATATGACATTAATTATGCTTTGTTTGGCACAGAAGATGATTTTCCTGCCTGGGAAGAAGTTATAGAAAATATAAAAACTTCCTTTAAGAATAATTTGAAAAAATACCTTGAAGACTATTATTTTTTAAACAGTTACATAGTTAGATTACCTTCCATAGACTCTTTTGATGTAAGCATTGAAGAAACTGTTAAAATAGAAGACGATAACTGTGGAGATGGAGTTGGGTGTGATCCTAATCCTGAAGTGGATGTTTTGAAACTTAAATCAACAACAACTAATGATAAGTTGGTGTTAAGCGGTACACATGAGTTGTATGGTCGAATGGAATTAAAAGAGAGCTTCTCTCTTGACAGAACATATAACATTAAAGCCAAGGGTCTTTATGAGAAAGCCAGAGAACATTTTGATACAGCAAAGCCAATGCTAACAGCTGCTAAAGATGCGGCATTGCAAGAGATAATTGATAACCCAGCTGTTTGGATACCAACAGGCAGCGGTTCTATAGACAGCATGCCAGAAGAGATATTTGCTAGTAATTTTGCTAATTTTGATGAAAAGAAGGGTAATCTAATACAAAAACATTTTGGAGATTTCTTAAACAGTGAACCGATTGAAGAAGGGGATTACTTTATTGCCTATAATCTTGTAGTTGGTGACGTAGGTGTTGATCCGACTTGTGATAGCAGCTCTGGAACAAACATGTGTAATTTTGAATACTCAATTAACGCTGTAGTTAAGGTGGAGGTTTTTGATAACTCGCAAACATTCCCTGTGGGTCATCATATCTTCATTGTAGAGCATCCTCTTTTCTTTAGGTTCTACTTAATGGAGGGCAATGTAGAATCAATACCATCAGACGGTAGTGATGTAATTTCAACAAGCCTTGCAGCACCTATAACAGCACCAGATTTGGAATCATTATTTGAAACACTGGGAGCGGGTACAAAAATATCTGTTACGCTTCCTAGTGGTAAGTATGTAACTGAAACTGTGGGAGAAGGGTTTTTAACGCCTGTTTTAACAGTAACAGAACAAAGCCTATTAGCAGCGATGGAGCATGCAAAAACCACTTCTATATTAGGAAGAAATTGTCTTTGCGGAGATAATTGTGCTGATTATGCTAAATGGATTGTGCAGTACTCTGAAGAGATAGGCCTCAATACCTTAGGCGAAAATCCACCAGGACCATTGCTTGCACTTTCAATGATAATGCAAGAATCTAGCTGTAAAGAATTTAGCTGCAATCCTTGGGGATATGGCGGACTAATGCAAATAGATTGTAAGCCTCCTGGAGAAATTCCAAATTGGCAAAATCCAGAAACAAACATAAAAGAAGGGTTGCTGCATTTGAAGGGAAAATATGATCAGTTCAAAGACGGAAAACAGTTTACAGGAGCATGCAAAAACGATCCAAGATATATTGAACCGGTGGATAAATGGTATTACGGATGGCAGGCAGCTGTAAGAGGCTATATTGGATGGGGATGCAATGAAGATCTTCCACAACAAAATCTGTATGCAGAAGAAGTTTATCAAAGATATGATGAGCTGGCGAGCTATATTAGCTCTATAAGTTAATGCCAATTCAGAACACTTAAAAATCTTCCAATCATATTATTATAAAATAGTTACAAACTAGTTGTTTCATTGGTTTACAGTCTGGGGGTGTCAATAATGACAGAAGATGATAGAGAGACAAAAAGGGTCAGGAAAGACGACAATGTTATTTTTGTTGGTAAGAAACCAACTATGAGCTACGTCCTGGCAGTCATAACTCAGTTTTCAGAAGGCATAGATGAAGTTCATATCAAGGCCAGAGGAAGATCAATATCAAGAGCAGTAGATGTTGCAGAAGTTGTTAACAACAGATTCATGCGGGATGCAAACAAAGAAGTTTCAATAGCAACAGAAAAAATAGAAGACGAGAATAAGAACAAAATAAACGTATCAACCATCAGCATAAGAATGTACAAATAGGTTTTTGTTTCAGCCTATTTTTCTTTATTTTTACCAGACTTTATAGTGCCTGTTACTTTCAATGTTTGAAACAAAACTTCATGGTCTCCTATTTGATGTATTAAAGCAAGTGCTGTTTTGACCTCATCAACTGTTTTATGTGAGCACTGCATGTATCCGCTCTGCTTCTTTCCATCCCAGAGATTCTTTATTACCCATATATTGGCTTGGGCAGCTCCTCTTTCACCTATCCAATTAAGAACAGAGTTCATTATAGCGTCTTTTACGTTATCGAAAGTAAGATTTTCATCAGAATGGACCTTAAAGATGATATATCTTTTCCTGTTTCTCAGGCTTGGAGGCTTTTTCAACTTCATGTTTAAAATTAGGTTTTGTTTTTTAAGTTTGTTTCGCGAAGAATAAAATATGTTCATTCATATAGAGGAAGTGCCAAAACATGTTGGTAAGAAAGTAAACCTAAGAGGATGGGTTTACAGGCACAGAGAAGGCAAGGATATAGTTTTCCTAATTCTGCGAGACGTCTCAGGAACAATACAATGTGTTGCAAAAGAGGATATTAAGGGATTTTCAGACGCCCAGAAATCCAGCATAGAAGCTTCTGTGGAGCTTTCTGGTGTTGTGCATAAAGACAAGAGAGCGCCAACCGGTTATGAGATTGAAATCAAAGAGATAAAACTTATCGGTTCTTCTGATAACTTTCCTATAACAGAATATCAGAGCACTGACCATCTTCTTGACGTAAGGCATTTGTGGCTAAGAAGCAGGCGCTTAACAAACATATTCAAGATACGTTCTGAAGTTTTTGGGGCAATTGATAGTTTCTTCCGTTCTAGAGACTTTTTTGAAATACAATCACCGTCATTAACAGCAACTACGTGTGAGGGTGCTGGGACACTCTTTGAGGTCTCATATTTTGGCAAAAAAGCCTACTTAACGCAGAGCTGGCAGCTGTACGCAGAGGCAGTGCTCCCGTCTCTCGAGAAGATATACTGCATAGCCCCCAGTTTTCGTGCAGAAAAGAGCAGAACGCGCAGGCATTTGGCTGAGTACTGGCACTGTGAAGCAGAAATGGCTTGGGTAGGAAACGAAGAGAACATGAAGATACAGGAAGAGCTGATAACTCATATTGTTCAGACAGTTCTAAGCAAGAGGAAAAAGGAATTGCTAGAGCTTGGCAGGGATCTTAAAAAATTGGAAGGAATTAAACCGCCATTCAAGAGAATAAAATACGAAGAGGCTTTGGATGCCCTAAAAAAAGACGGTTTAAAGATGAAATGGGGGGATGATTTCGGAGTCAAGGAAGAGAAACAATTAACAACTCATTTCAATAAACCATTCTTCATTACAAACTTCCCTAAAGAAACCAAAGCATTCTACATGAAAGAAGATCCTAAGGACAATAAAACATATCTTTGTTCTGACCTCTTGGCGCCAGAAGGATACGGAGAGATAATAGGTGCAAGTGAAAGAGAAGTGGATGTAAACAAGCTAATAGAGCGTCTAAAGAAACAGGGAGAAAAGATAAGCAACTATCAATGGTATCTCGATATAAGAAAATACGGTTCCATTCCACACTCAGGTTTTGGTCTGGGTATAGAACGTTTAGTTATGTGGATAACAGGCATAGATCACATAAGGGACACAACGACCTTCCCAAGAACAATGACCAGGATATATCCTTAGTACTTTTCTTTACAGGAGTTAACACTTCCTCAAGAAAAGTACTCTATTAAAGAAACGTGAAACAAAAAAAGGATATATGCCGGTGGTGGGATTTGAACCCACGATCTCCAGATTTCACGCGTATTATCATAGCACAAAAGTGCTCAACACTCATAAACACTTTATGAGTCTGGCGCCTTTTACAGAATCTCCTTTTTTAAAAGAGGTTTAACCACTAGGCCACACCGGCAATTTATGTACTTTTAAACTTTTCTTCATGTTTAGGGTTTATAAATCCTATTACATCTCTAAACTTTATTAAATTGTTATAACCATTTGACTGTAATCTATAATTTACGTACTTCTCTTTCTTTTCACTAAAAGAATTTATTTTTATAGTTCTATAAACGTTAACAGTCATTCCTTTACTTATTAAGAATTTTTTGATTTGTTCCAATATTATTTTAGAATTGTTTTGTATTTCTATTCTAGGATAAAGCGTACCATTATTATTGGTTAGAACAAGCGAGCCATCCGTTGCAAAGAAACCAGAAATTATATGGTTCCAAACTTTTTTTGGAAAATGTTTACTTATTTTAATATTTTTCTTTTTTCCAATAGGAAATTCTAATGATACAAACTTATTAAAAAGTTCTTTATCACTAAAATTGATTTCTATTTTTCCAAAATCAGGCCTTTTTCTATATTTAACTTTTTTATTTCTAATTTTTGCCATTTTTGGCACAACAATTTGCTTAAAAAATGGTTCATCATCATGAATATTACATGTAACTACAATTCCTCTATATTTACCAGATTTGGATATACATCCATCACCTGCTAAAATTCCATAAATTAAAGCAAAATCTTTATTTATATAATTTTTAATTTTCATAATTTGATATTAGTGAAGACGTATTATATCATTTTAATGGAGCGATTTTGTGAGGGAAAATGATAATAAATACGTCGAACATGTTTTACGGGCCCGAAGGGAGTCGAACCCCCAACCTTCCGGTTTCCTCCGAGGAGATATTGGAACCTGTGCAAGGTTCTGATGTCCGAAGCCGGACGCTCTATCCAGTTGAGCTACGAGCCCATAAATAATTTTATCATTGAGTTAATAAATATACTAAAAACTGAAAAAACTAATGAAACAGAAGGTTTAACCTCCTATTTTAATCACAAACTGTGATTGTTCTTACCTTTTCAACGGGTTCCTGTTCTGTTACGAATTTGCAGTCCTGCTCTGTTCTTGTTATGTCGCCACAGAATTCTTTTGTTGGTACGCTTGTGAACTCTGCCCAGATTGTTTCCTCGGCTCCTACTTCAAATTCTCTCATAGTCCTAGAAGTTTTACCTTGTTCTGGGTTTAGTGTGTATACCAGAGAACTCAGTTTCTTTGGATTGTTTTCACAATTTAGTTGTCCAGGAAGGCACTCTCTATACCAACTAATATACCATGTTCCACGCTCTTCATCTAAATTCTTTACGCCGAATTTACATGATAGTTTGTAGTTGTTACATTTGTATACCCAAGCACTTGGAACACAGCTTCCGTCTTCATTTCTTTTAGTGCAAACTCTGATCTCATTTGAACACGACTTTTCACATTCTAGGTCATCTATGTTAGATGAGTATTCTAACGGTCTTTGTTCACACCCGTATTCTGTATAAGTCACTGGCTCGCATTCTTGTACCTTTTTATCGACGTAATCTGTATAAGTCTCCTGAATGTCTTTACAGCTGGCTTTGTCATCTCCTGTATCGTATGCAAAATAACCTGTAGCATTTAAATAACCGGTTAATGAAAATATAGCAACAATCACCACTGCTAATAGAACCCAAGCATATTTACTCATATATAAGCTTTGGTTTAGAACGTATATATATCTTAGATTAAAGCATTAAACATAGGCGATGCATAATGATTTCGGATAAAAATGTATTGATTACTGGGGGATATGGCTTCATTGGCTCAAACCTGACAAAACACATAGCTGAGAACAGCCTAGCAAAAAATATTACGGTTCTAGACAGGGTTCGTCCTGAAAAAACAAGCCGACTAAACAGCCTAAATATAAGAACAATAAATGCTGACATAAGGAAACCAGAAGACTATGAAGATCAAATAAAGGACACTGATATAATTTTTCATCAGGCAGCTTTTGTTAGTGTTCCCAAATCCATAGAACAGCCTTCTGAAACAATTGAAACAAATGTTTTAGGAACAGTTAAGTTGCTGGAAGCCTGCCGAAAAAACAACATAGAGCGTTTTGTTTTTGCCTCATCTGCAGCTGTTTATGGTGAACAAGCAGAACCGCTTAAAGAGTTAAGCAATCTTAATCCATCATCTCCATATGGATTGAGTAAACTTATGGCAGAGGATTACTGTAGAATTTATTCCAAACTCTACGGAATAAAAACAACATGCTTGCGTTACTTTAATGTTTACGGACCAGAGCAGGCCTACAGAAAATATCCAAGCGTCATGTCAATACTTTTCAGTTGCTTGAAAGAAGGCAAGCCATTTATCGTTTACGGCGACGGCGAACATACCCGTGATTATGTGCATATTTCAGACATAGTGCAGGCAAATTTGCTTGCAGCCACATCTCCCACGCTTGTTAAAGGAGAAGCTGTCAATATAGCAACAGGTCATGCAGTTTCCTTGAACAAATTCATAGAACTAGTAAAAAAACTGACAGGCAAAAATATCCAAGTTTCATACAGCGCACCGCGCGCTGGGGACATGCTGCATAGCGTAGCTAACGTATCATTGGCAAAAGAAAGGCTCGGATTTGAAACTAAAATAAGCATAGAAGAAGGGCTTAGAACCATATTTTGAGCAAATTTTGAAAGAATTTTGGTAAACATATTTAAATGGCCTGATATAAGTATACCTTCTAGTATGGTAACTTCATGATCAAAAAATCAACATAAAAATCTACGCTAGACAACTGTCTTGCGCTGATATATGCTAGGGAATTTCAGCCACAATGGCTTTTACACATCAAAATTATAAACGGAGGAAGAGTTGATAACTCAGGGCACAAATATTTCCTTACAAGTTAAGGGAAACAGCCTAGCCATGTTGATACAAAACCCAATAGTTAGTATCAACAGCATACAACCTACGGACATAGTGAAATCAGGATTTGGCATTGTCAAATCGTACAGGGTGGATAAGCGTCCGGGGAGATGGCAAGGCGCGAGAATCATCTTTATTGACTGGCTTCACTATAAACATAGTGAAGTTTTTGGGCTTAGAATTGATCGAATCGACAACAACACAAACGGGCTCATGCTGATTTCAAGGTGCCTTTCACATAAGGACTTTATTAAGGTTCTTATGCTGAACGGAATAACACCGAAACTGTGTGGCACCGAGAGATTGGTGCTATCATCTAAAAGCGTTTTTGAAGGTTATGTTAGGGTCAATGGCAATGATGTTTCAAATGCATTGATTCCTCTAATCGAAGATTTGAAAAAACAAAACGGTTCTGGAAGGCCGTTGTTGCTTTCTGATGGAATCAAGGAATCAGTTTTGTCCAAAACCCTCTCTATTATAAGAGAGGCCAAAAGCTCATTAGCTCTTTAAAACTAAGAATAATCCTTCGGGATTATGCATCTAAGATGCCTTGGCACCCAGATTTTTAATAGTGGCTTGCACCGTCAGGCGACAGATTTGAAAACAACTGGGTGCCTTGTTGTTATTGTCAACTAAAAGGTACTTAATCCTCATCCATAGAATTTACATGTTTGGTTAAATTCTCATCCAAAACCTCTGCAAGGTATTTTCCCATGTTTTCATCAAGCCATTTCAGTGCAAATTCTTCCATTTTCTTTACTTTACCTGCTATATCACGGGGTATTTCAAAATCAGGAGCAATTTCATATAATAATTGACACCATAACATTCCAGGTCTGCCAATAACATCTTTATCATATCCTTTTGAATATTCTTGAAATTCCTCATCTTTAGATATTATATGATATTTATCATCAAAGAGTTCTACATCAACTGTTTCAAAAACTCTCACCTTTATTTTATTTAACCAATTTTCATAGAAGTTGTCTGTTTTGATTTCTTTGCTTAACTGATTATGTATATGGGGAAGAGTTTCTATTCCCATAGAAACAAGTTCTCTGTATGCATCACAATCTAGATACGGTCCACTCATTGAGAAATATGATTTTTCAGCGATATGCTTTCTCCATCGGTTTAATGCCAAGCGAAAATCTCTTTCTATATCACTCATAATAAATTCTTAATCACAATCTTTTTATCCCTATTTTTAACGAATAAAAGAATATTATTATATAACCAATATAATGATGCCCCATAGCTGACGACTTGCGTAGATTGGATAGAGTCGTCTTTAATTGGTTAACATTTAATATGGTTAAGCGAAGATGATAATATGATCGAACTAAAATGGGACCCAAAAAAAGGAATATGGTCTGAAGAAGTGACTAGTGCTGAAAAACTAACAAGAAACTTCTATGGTACTCGTAAGAAGAATGTTGTCTGGCTTCGTCCTGAAGAAGCGCTTTACATAATGAATTTTCAGAACGGTGCTTGCGAAGACAAAAATGGTAGTGTTACGTTCAATGATATGGCTTCCTTTTATTCTCAAAAAGAACCAAGGTTCTTCATCAAATATAATGCTTACAGAGACTGGCGTGACAGGGGTTTGATATCAAAAAGAATAAAGGATGTTGAAAGCGCAGAAGGTAAAAAGGAAAAGATAAAGAAATACCCTTCCAATGATTTTGTTAAAAAGAAAATCAAAGTAACTGCTTATTGGTATTCTGAATCATTGTACTCTGTTATAGAAGATTCAATTGTAGGACACATGCTCTTTAATGATCATTGGTTTGGCCAACTAGGCGTTTACAAACAGGAGCGTGGAGAGCTTCTGAAATTGGATTTTATGGAAACAATTTTCTTGGGAAAATACTTAAACATAAATATAATTAACGCAACCACAGGAAAACCAATAACTCCTGAAGTAATTCTTAATAGTGTAAAGAAAAAGATGGAATACGCAAAACAACTATACGAAGTTTACGAGGACTGGCGCCTGCGTAGCTATGTAGTAAAAACAGGCTTCAAGTTCGGAACGCATTTCAGGATATACTTTCCAGGCGCCAAACCTGGAAGAAGTGATGATAAATGGATACACTCCAAACATGTGATTCACATATTTCCTAAAACACAAAAAATGCTAGTATCAGAGTGGTCTCGTGCAGTGCGTGTAGCTCACGGAGTTAAGAAGACTTTCATTCTTTCCATTCCAGAGATGAAGAAAAATGATTACGTAGATTATCCAGCAGACTTCTTAGCGTATCGCAGAAAGAAAGATAAAGATTCCTGGATTAGAGAAACACCCAAGGATAGTCCCAGATATTTGATCGTTCCAATGGCCGAGGATGAGTGCATAGGCGGCGTGGAGTTAGCATCGTTGCTCAAAAAAGCCAGCAACATGGGCCTAGAATTGCTCCTATCCATTACTGACAGGGAAACTGCTATTACATACTACCTTTTGAAGCAAATAATCCTGCCAGGATCAAAATACGAGTACTATGAGATAGAGTGGATGAAACCATGAACTGAGCGAAACAATAAATTGCAAGTATTTACCTTTTGCTCTGCGGCTTTTGTGATAAGCCTTGCGTCTGGAAAAGCTGTAAGTGGATGAAACCTTAATCATTTATACACCCTTGATAATTAAACCATATGATAGAGAAGTATGGAGATATAATCGCAATCATGGGATTTGCAGTATTTTCTATATTCACCTTTATTGCTATATTTCTCACGCCGGGTTTTAATATAGCGACACAGTATTTTAGCGAACTTGGTGTTAGTGGATTATCCGCTGTGTTTTTTAATTCAGGCCTTATACTGTTTGGTATACTATTAATACCATTTTACATGAAGCTGCGATACGATTTAGGGAATTCAAAACTAATGAAAACAACTCTTATTTTGGGAATAGCTTCCTGTTTTGCATTAATGGGTATAGGGCTATTTCCATTAACGCAGAGAATAATGCATAATTTTTTCAACTACACCTTCTTCTCGCTTTTAACAGTTGTTATTTTTTTAACCAGTGCTATAATGATATCAAAAAAACAAATGTTTCATGGATTGGTAGGATTTGTTGTCATATTTTTCAATACAGTTTTTGCTTTCATAATCAACGAAACAGCTTTGCAAAAATTCTCTATATTTACCTTGGAATTGTGGGTTTTGACAGTGATTTTTTACCTGATGCTAGAGAGGTCATCGTAATCTTTTTAAGCAAAAATCCAATTTTAAATCATGACAGATATTGATGCTTATAAGATATGTGTTCTTGATATTGATTATATTCTGGATGACAAAGAACCACTCATTCGCTTATGGGGCAAGACAAAATCTGGAAAGTCTGTGTTAGTTTTGGACAGAACCTTTAGCCCATATTTTTATGTATTGCCTAAGAAAAACATAGACAAACTTGTAGAACAGATAAAGGTAACAGAGATTGAAGGAAGACGACCAGAAAATGTAGAAGTAGTGAAGAAAAAACTATACGGAAAGGAATATGAATTTATTAAAGTGTTTTCAAAGAACCCAACAGACATACCAAAGTTCAGGGACACTGTAAAAAACTATGATGATGTAAAGGAGGAATATGAATATACAATACCGTTCTATAGAAGGTATCTAATAAACAAGGGAATAACACCAATGGGTTGGATAGCAGTTTCTGGTAAGAATGTAGAAACAGGTGCTGATGTTGACATTTCAATAGAAGCAGAAAAAATCGAGCTGATAGAAGATATTGAATATCCACCATTGAAAATTCTTGCGTTTGACATAGAAACGTCTCAGGCAGAAGGAGATGAAATAATAATGATTTCTATGGCTGATTCTAAGGGATTTGAAAAAATCATAACATACGGAAAGAAAACCACCGGAGTAGAAACTGTATTGAATGAAGAAGAAATGATAAGAAAGTTTTTTGAAACAGTGAAAGCGCAGAATCCAGATATAATTGTTGGCTATAATACCGATAGATTTGATTTCCAGAAGATTTCAGAAAAGGCTGAAAAATACAGGATACCCATAATCCTGGGCAAGGACGATTCACATATGCTCTTTAGGCGCAGAGGATACACATCTGCAGCAAGATTCCGCGGCAGAATGCATATCGATCTGTACGACTTCATAGAAAACATCCTAAGCGATTCCCTTTCAACAGAAGTATTATCACTTGATAGAGTTGCTCACGAGATTATCGGTTTGAAAAAAGAAAAGCTAGGATGGAAAGAAATAGAAGAGCTGTGGAAAAACAAGGATATAAAAACACTAGCTGAATACTGTCTTCAAGATTCTATTTTGGCTCTTAAACTAGCACAGAATTTAATGCCACAGATATTTGAACTGTCTCGTGTTGTGGGACAACCACCTTTTGACACTTCTAGAATGTCTTATTCACAGCTGGTTGAATGGCTTCTCATACGAGCAGCTTTCAACAATGATGAAGTGTCTCCTAACAGGCCAAAGTATGATGAAATAATGCGCAGGCGCAAGGCAGAGCCGTATGTTGGAGGTTATGTTATATCACCTAAAGAGGGAATACATGAACATATAGCCCTTTTCGATTTTCAATCACTGTACCCATCTGTGACAATAACGCATAACATATCGCCAGAGACTGTTGATTGCAGCTGTTGTGAAGAGACAGAACAGGTACCAGATTATGAGCACCACTTCTGTGTTGAAAAGAAAGGATTCATTCCAAAAGTTCTTGAAGGTATAGTAAGGCGTAGATTGGACATTCAGAAAAGGATGAAAAAGCTTGAGCCAAAAACGTCAGAATATAAGAGATTAAACAACATGCAATATGCACTTAAGATATTGGCCAATGCGAGCTACGGTTATTACGGTTATCCAGGATCTAGATGGTATTCGCGTGTTTGTGCAAAATCCATAACAGCGTGGGGAAGATACTATATTAAGAATGTCATGGAATTCGCAGAGAAGATGAAATACGAAGTCATATATGGTGATACAGATTCATTGTTCATTAAAATAAAAGCAAAGAAAGATGCAAAAGAATTCCTAAAGAGTGTAAACGCCATGCTGCCAGGGGTTATGGAATTAGATTTCAAAGGCTTCTTTAAATCAGGCATATTTGTTCTTACAAAATCCGGAACTGCTGCAAAAAAGCGCTATGCTCTTATTGACGATGAAGGCGAGATGACAATTCGGGGATTTGAGCGTGTTAGGCGCGATTGGTCCAAGATAGCCAAAGACACTCAGGAAAAGGTTCTTTTAGCAGTTTTACGGGACAGGTCAATACAAAATGCAATAATCATAGTTAGAAAAAAAATAAATATTATTCAAAAAGGCAAAGCAAAAATGGATGATTTGGTTATCTACACCCAACTCACAAAACCACTTACGCAATATGAACAAATAGGTCCGCATGTTGTGGCTGCACGCAAGATAAAGGAGCGCGGTGGCAATATTAAGGAAGGCTACACAGTTGGATATGTGATAACAAAGGGTACTGGTTCAATCTCATCGCGAGCAGAGCCTGCTGCAGACGCAAAGGATTATGATCCTGAATACTATATTCATAACCAAATTCTTCCAGCTGCTCTCAGAGTTCTCCAGGGTTTGGGGGTAACCGAGGAGCAGATTCTTCATGGAAAAATAGAACAATCCGATCTAACACGGTTTGTAAACAAATAAAAGTATATTATATAATTAATTAAAATGCGACCATTAAAAGAAGATATTCATGTGCTTGGAGATAAGCTTGAATTCAAAACACCTTTGAGTGCAGAACAATCAGAAGATTATATAGGTAAAAAATTTCCTGATTCTGATGAAGGCAAGATAGAATTTGTTTCTGAGGTTAATAGAAAAATTGCTTCTGCTTTCGACATACCTTGGGCATGCGGTGAAGCTACGATAGGACCCTATATGAGAAGAATCAATCGAATAAAGAATACATTTTCTTATGACGACATGATCAAGGTAATAATATCGCAAGGAATAACAGATGAACTTGAAAGAGCTTCTATTATTGTGGATAGGCTGACATCGGAATATGATGAAAAAATAGAAAACGGCAAAGAGAGAGAAGATCTGGGTTTTTATCTTTCAGACGGTTTAGTTTGGAAAAGATACCTTTTCTTCAGACCGATAGAAACTGAGGATGGCACGGCTTATAAAGGATGCGTTAGACTTTTCTGCCAGGGCGTGACAGATACTGAGTGGAGATATTAAACAAAATCCCTTCTAAAAAACTTCTCTAAAAACCTTAAGAAAACAGCATTCTTTTTTGCTCGCGATGCAATCTGCGCTTGGTTCAAAACAACAAACTTTTGTGAAACAGCCTTGGCAACGTAGGATGCTATGCCCTTTGCTCTGAGATCCTTTAACGGGTCTGAAAGCGTGTCCTTTAGCTTTGGTTCAGCATCTTCATATTTCCTTTGAGTCTCTGCTACCCAACGATCATTTTCTACCCAAACTCTGCCAAGACGCTTGTACTTGTTTGTGAACTCTTTGACACGATCCTCTGAGAATATGTCTGGACCTGTTATCTTTCTTATCTGCGGTAGCTTCCATACATTAAGTTCGATGAGTATGATACATCTGTTATCATCAGCCCAGATATCCCAGTTCATTATATCAAACTCATGTTCTTCCATTATGCCTTTTAGCCTTTTCCCTGTTCTTCTCAGTTGCGGCCATAAAACATCGTCTATCACATCGGGTTTTTTAAATTCTACGCCAAGAAGCATAGTCTCTCTTTTGTTGATGTCTGCTGTTATTCTCTTAATGCGCTGCGCTGATGATTTCGGAGGCTTCATCCACTCCAAGAACACCTGCGTTGACGGCTTCTTCATAAATTTTTGTGATGCCAAAGAAAATTTAACAAAGTTAGCAGGTGACACGACAGCAGAAACATTCCTGTTCCTGTCAACAGGATCTATAACAATCATTGGTTGTTTTGAGAAGTGTTTAATGTTTTCTTTGTTTGCATGTTTTTCTATGTCTATCATAATCTTTCCGGGTTTCCATTTAGCTGCATCATGTATAGTGTTTTTGAAGCTTCCGTAGTGAACAGTTAGCAGTTCGCAGAGGTAGCCAGAAAACCCCTCAGTCCTGGTATCAGAGCCATATACGCCAATACCTTTTGTAAACTGTTTCAGCAGTCTCACTTCAGCAGACATGTTTTTTCTCAAATGTCTGGACAGCCACTCGTTGTGCAAAGGCGTCCTATCAACAGCGGACTTTATCTTTTTTGCATCTTTCAGTTTGTAACAAGGAACGACATCTACATCATACTTGCCAAATCTTGCACGAACATAAGGATGTTCAGCATAGGCTATTTTGTAGCTGCCTTTTAGTTTTTTCACCAATTGCTTGCCGATAGCAAGCCCATGTTTCTCTAAGTCTTCTCGCGTAGTCTCTTCAGGAAACATAATAAAAACATCAAACTCCTTTTTGTCTCTCATCCAAGTGTCGCGCGCAAAACTGCCGGCTACTGTAAAACCAAGCCCTTTCGGCTTGAGCAAGTCGGACAAAGATGATGAAACAGTTTCAACGGTTTTTTCAGTCTCCTTCTGCTCATTTTCAGAAGGCGTTATCTTCTTCAGAACCGCGGACAAGACAGAATCAAGTGTCATGTTTATTATTTTGCAAGGTGGGTTAAATGTCTTGTCTACAGTTAAACAATTTATCAGTTAAGCATACAAGAGATCTTGTCTCTTTTCAGTACAGAGAGACAAAAGACATCTCCAACTCCATGCAAAGTGGGATATTGGACATCTCTCATTCTATGCAGTGGGAGATGTTATTTTGAAAGATAAGCATAAACGAAAGGTTTAAAAAAATAACTGATTAAGTAAATACATGAGCATAGATACAGGCCTTATTTATCGTGGCGATTGTCATACTGTTTTGAAGCGGCAGTTTCCTTCAGGAGATGATGAACAGGGCATAGACCTGATTTATGTTGACCCACCCTTTTCCTTTGATCCACAATATGCAAGATTGTGGTATGACAAAGAAACGTTGGAGATGTTTGAAGAACTAAGAAAGGGCGGAACAAAACATTATATAGCTTGGATGTCAAAAAGATTAGAACAATGCCATAGAGTTTTAAAAAATACCGGATCTATGTATTTGCATTGTGACTGGAAATTTGGGCATTATCTTAAAATAGAGATGGATAACATCTTTGGCAAAAATAATCTACAAAATGAAATTATCTGGCATTATAGAACAGGAGGAAGAGCCAAAAAACATTTTTCTAGAAAACATGATACCATATTTTTTTATTCAAAAGGAAAACACTGGGTATTTGATTTGGATGGCATAGGAACACCAAGAAAAATCTGCCCATATTGTGAAGAAGAGATGGAGAGTTGGAATCATTTAAGGAGACATGTTGATAAAGAAGAAAGAGTATTTAGGACCATAAAGTCTGACGGGAAAATATACAGATATTATGACGATGAAAGAGTGCCGCCATCAGATGTGTGGATTGATATAAGTCATTTACAGCAAAAAGACCCATCTAGAACTGGCTATCTAACTCAAAAACCAGACGGACTGCTGGAAAGAATAATTAAAGTATCTTCTAATCCCGGAGACATTGTATTAGATCCAATGTGCGGATGCGGAACAACAATAGCAGTTGCTCATGAATTGGAGAGACAATGGATTGGCATTGATATTTCTCCTCAAGCATGCGAAATCATGAAGGAGAGGATGGAAAAATTAGAGGGTCTTTATGGCATTCCTGTTATAGGATTGCCATTAACTGTTAAGGATTTAAAAGAACTTGATCCTTTTGAGTTTCAAGACTACATATGTGAGATGACCAATTCTGAGAAACCTCCCAGAAGAGTTGCTGACGAGGGTATTGATGGTTATTATTTTGGAGAGATTCCTATACAGGTTAAGCAACAAGAAAGGGTCGGACGAGTCACGATTGATAATTTTGAAACAGCACTGAGGAGGAAAGGAAAAAACAGGGGATATGTGATTGGATTTTCATTCACAAGAAATGCTCATGAGGAAGTGGCAAGAGCAATGGATGATGGATTGGACATCAGTTTAGTATGTGTGGATGAGCTAATAATAAGAGACTATGAACTGGAAAGTGTAGAGGAATAAAACCGTAGTGAGAACTGAATCAGCTGTCATAATTATTATTTTATTAGCTGGGTTAAATATTTTGTAAATAAAAAGCTTTCTGTTAATTATAACTTATGGGAGCAGAAGAAAGCTTGGAAATAGAATATAAATCAAAATGCCCGTTTTGTCAAGCTCCTATACCTGAGGATCTTCCAGAAGGGACAGAAAGGGGAATTTGTTATGATATAAGTGATCTAAACCATAAATGTTCTTTAGGATTAGAATGTATTATTCCACATACCTATGATTTGATTAGAAATATTGAATCTATTTATTCTCATATCTCAACATCTGTTGGTCAAATTAAACAGGATGTAAATAAAATCGAAAAACATTTTAAACCATGATATCTTTTTTTACACCACCTTTCCGTAACAAATACCGATAGCTTTATATACCCCTGTTCGAATTTATAAACTAGAGTGTTAACAAATATCTAGTGATGTCATGTTGCACTTTAGGCTTGAGGAGTTCATGAACCCCGGAAAGCCTGCAATCTCAATAGCTTCCAAGAACTTTTCAG
>JBDRJQ010000038.1:0-25681 GCA_043814765.1 Nanobdellota archaeon
CATGTCAGGAGCACTCATATTTGTGGTAGCCTTAAAAATAAACGCAGAGGTGTTAGTTATGTTTTGATTGCTTTCTGGGGCAGTTAGAATGACTATTACAGCGTCAGGGGATGCCTGCCCTACCGGGAAATACCAGAAGACTAGAAAGAGTGAAACAAATACAAATAACGCAACACTAAACTTAGCTATACCAACAAAACGTCCATCCATTTTATACCTATTATTAGTTATGTTTTATATCCCTAATAAATGTTTACGAATTTAAGCCATTAAAGCAAAAAATATTTTATATGAAGGGGAAAAGGAAGGAAATCTATTCGCATGAATACACAAAACCGTATTTTTTGAGTCGTGAACTTGAAGGTTATGAAGAATTTAAGAAAGGTGAACTAAGTCTCATTAAAACAAAGATATTCAATATGCTTGATATCAAAAAGGGAACATCTGTTCTTGATGTTGGATTTGGCAGGGGGGAGCTGCTTTTGCACTGCTCAAAGGCCGGTGCACAAGTAACAGGAATAGACTATTCCAAAGACGCTTATAAGATAGCCAGAAATGTTCTAATAGGGCATGATTGTGATCTTATAACTGCTGATGCCAGAAAATTGCCTTTTAAATCAAATTCTTTCGACAAAATAATTTCAAATGACACTATAGAACACATGAACAGGGAAGACGGTATAAAAATGTTAAAGGAGATGTATCGTGTTCTCAAACCAGGAGGATTCATGATTGTGCATACTTCACCTAATAGCATATTCATGAACAGAATCTATCCTGTTATAAAACACATTATTAGGTTCACAAATCCTCATGTTTTTGGGATGCTTGAAAATCAAAGAAAAAGCACAAAACAAAACCAGTTTCACGTTTATGAATATAATCTCTTTTCATTGAAAAGCGCAGTCAAAGAGGCTGGGCTGAATGCGGATGTATATATAGACAAAGATGTTTTGAGGTCATGTAAGAGTAAGTACACCAAATCATTGGCTGATAGCAGAGTAATAAAAATGACTAGTTTTTTCAACAAATACTATCTGTTCCGCTTTTTTCTTGGAAACGATCTTTATGTAAAATGCAGAAAGGATGAATTATGAACAGGTTGATAATCATACTTCTTGCCTCGTTTATAATCCCCTTGCTATTAATATCATCGTCCAAGACCTTTGACACAGACGAAGCCGGTTTCATATATGCCGGCAGCTTGGAATTGAAAGGAATCCACACATACGCCAACAACATAATAGTGATGCAGAAACCTCCAGCAATAATATGGGTCACAATACCGTTTATTGCTGCATTTGGTAACTCATTTGAAACGTTAATAGCCATTCGCCTATTCTGTTTGCTTATCAAGACGTTAACAGTATTGGTGACTTATCTTATAGCAAAAAAACTTTTCAATAATGAAAAAATAGCATTGCTTTCAGCGCTGTTTCTCTCTGTATCCCATGTAGCAAACACCACGGCAGCCACGTTAATGACAGAAACCTTTACCGTGTTTTTCTTATCCCTTGCGTTTTTGTTTTACCTCTCGGAACAAAAACACAAATACATTATATCTGGGATTATGATTGGCATAGCCGCGATGTTCAGGCAAACAGCAGTTGTATTCCTGATAATAATGTTGCTTTATATTTTGATAAAGGAAAGGAACTTCAAGTTAGACCTAAAATTGATAATGGGTTCCATAATAGGAGCCTTGCCGTTGATAATTTACATTATAGCAACAAATACCATCCAAACCTTTATACATATGACCATAATATTTAACAGATACTACAAGTACAATGTTTTCTCTCTGTCCACGTTGGATGGGGTATTTAATTACGAATACCACATGATATTTTTCCTAATAGCAGGATTAGTGTACTACGTATACAGCTACATACATAAATCCAAGAAGCCGGAAAAGGAAATTTATTTCCTTATCATATGGATAATTGCTTACATATTTTTATGGGCAGTTGGGGGATGGTTCTTCCAATGTTATCTGTATATGATTTTAATACCGATATACATAATCGTCTCAAAAGTGATTTACAATATAACACCAAATATATGGAAAATAAAGAGAGATTACATTATTATGGCGATTGTATTGTTTGTGATCGTATTATCCGTAACTTCAATAGAGGGCTTAAAAAGGTACGAGAATAACATCGATTATCTCATATACAGCCAAATAAAACAAGTTAATCATACAACTATGCTAACAGATAGCCCTGCACAGTTGTTTCTCTTTAACATGACAGAGCAGTTTTATATGTACAACACTGAAAATGTTTACAAAGAAGCCGGTCTTGATGAAATGCTTGGGGAAAGAGGAATAAGCAATATTACACAATATGCAAAAATCAAAGAGTTTGATATAATATATTTAAACCAGCTTATTGATGGAAAAGTGTTTATACCTCCTGGTTTTAGTGGGAATAAAATAATGAAGATACACTGTAAAACTAAAACAGACTGTTATGTGACATGAACTTTTCTGAACGTGAATACACAAAAATTAGTTCCATGTAAAATGAAGAAATGGGAAAGAGAGGAATCTGCTGAAATCAGTTTTACGAATTTAAGTTATTAAAGCCAACGAATGTAATATTTTTAAGCCTTTCGGCTATAGGTTGTTATTATGAGTGATGGGAAAAAGTCCGATATATCAGGATTTTACAAGCTTAGTGTAGACGAAAGATTAAAAAAAATAAAAGAGTTTGCAGAACTCACTGAAGAAGAAACAGCTCTTTTGAAAAAAACTGGTGCGCTTGAAATTGATAGTGCCAACAGGATGATAGAAAACGTTGTTGGTACAACTGAGCTTCCTTTTGGTTTGGCTACAAATTTTTTGATAAATGATAAGGATTATTTGGTTCCAATGGTTATAGAAGAACCATCAGTAGTTGCTGCAGCATCATATGCAGCAAAACTTGCAAGAATCTCCGGCGGATTTGAAACAGAGAGTGATGATCCCATAATGATAGGACAAATTCAATTGGTTGGCATTGAGAATATTGAAGAAGCGAAAAAGGCAATTCTAAGAGAAAAAGAAGATATAATAAAATACGCCAACGAAGTTGATCCTGCTGTGCTTGTAAAATATGGCGGAGGCCTTAAAGACATTGAAGTAAGGGAAATTGATTCGCAGAGAGGAAAAATGGTCATTGTTCATCTTTTGGTTGACTGCAGAGATGCTATGGGCGCAAACGCTGTCAACACTCTAGCAGAATCAATGAGTCCTAGATTGGAAAAAATAACAGGGGGCACTGCAAGATTGAGAATTATATCAAATCTGGCTGTTCACAGAAAAGCACGTGCTAGAGCTGTCTGGACAAAAGAAGTTCTTGAGGAAAGCACTAAAGGTGAAATGAAGGGCGAAGATGTGATTGAAGCCATTCTCGACGCTTACGCTTTTGCTGATGCTGACCCATACAGATGTACAACGCACAACAAAGGCATAATGAATGGCATTGATGCTGTAGTTATGGCAACAGGCAATGATTTCAGAGCGATAGAATCTGGCGCTCATTCGTATGCTGCCATTGACGGCAGATACAAATCACTAACAAAATATTACAAGAATGAAAATGGTGATTTGGTTGGTGAGATAGAAATGCCAATGGCTTTGGGTCTTGTTGGAGGAGTTACAAAAACTCACCCAACAGCTAAAATAGCTGTAAAAATTCTCGGAATAAAAACAGCAAACGAATTAGGTGAAGTTATAGCTGCTGTCGGCTTGGCGCAGAATTTTGCTGCGCTCCGGGCACTGGCAACAGAAGGCATTCAGAGAGGCCATATGGGACTCCACGCAAAGAACATAGCAATACTGGCAGGTGCAAAAAGTGAACAAATAGATGTAGTGGCAAGCAAGATGGTAGAGGAAAAGGCAATAAGAGTGGACAGAGCAAAAGAGATACTAGAAAGCCTTAACTAATTTATTATTAAATGTCATTGTTTTTCTATGACTATATTCAGAGCATACGATATACGTGGTATTTATCCTGAGCAGGTAAACCCAGAACTAGCCAGAAAAGTAGGTTTTGCTTTTGGTAAAATTTTGAAAGAAATAGTTTCAAAGGGAAAGATAGTAAAAAAACCTAGTGTTGTTGTTGGGGCTGATGCGAGAATAGGAGCCAAAGAAGCCAGAGAAGCTGTAATAGAAGGCCTTGTTTCTGCAGGAGTTCATGCTATTGATATAGGCCATGTTCCTACACCTCTTGTTTATTTTGCTGCAGTTACACTTGATATTGATGCAGGCATCCAGGTGACTGGCTCTCACAATCCAAAAGAGTATTTGGGCTTTAAGTTTTGTGGAAAGGGGGCAGAACCAATTGGTTATGAAGAAGGTATAAAGAGGATAGAAGAATTCTGTAATTCTGAAAAGGAAGCTGTTCCTGAAGGTGAGGGCTCAAAAGAAGAAAGGGACATCGCAGAAGATTATATTAGTTTTGTTGCTGGAAAAATTAAATTGAACAAACAGTTAAGTATTGTAATTGATCCGGGTAACGGTATAGCAGGCAGTGTTGCAAAAAGGCTTTTTGAAAAGCTTGGATGCAAAGTTGATTGTTTGCACTGCGAGCCGGATGGTAATTTTCCAAACCATTTAGCCAATCCAACGGAAAGAGAGACGCTAAAGGATCTTCAGAAAAGGGTTGTTGAAATTAATGCTGATCTTGGTTTAGCTTTTGACGGTGATGGTGACAGAGTTGGTTTTGTTAATAATAGAGGTGAAGTTATTGCTGCTGACATTATATTTTCTTTGTTCATTGAAAATGCACTGAAAGAGAACCAAGGAGCCAAGATAATCTATGATGTTATATGCTCACAGCTAATAGATGATGTGATAAAAAAGAATAACGGACAGCCATTAGTCTCTAGAGTCGGCTATCCCTTTATAAGAAAAATGATGAAGGATGAGGGAGCTCTGCTCTCAGGTGAAACTTCTGCGCACTTCTATTTTGCAGAGAGTTTTGGCTATGATGACGGTTTGTTTGCAGGAGCAAAGTTTTCAGAAGCCATTTGCAATACTGATTTTGATGAATTTGTGAAAAGCCTTCCTGTTTATATAATATCAGATGATACCAGACTATTTTGTAATGATGATAAGAAGTTTTTGGTTATGGATGAAATTAAAAAATACTTCCAGAAACAGAACGCAAAGATGTCTGATCTTGACGGAATAAAATTGTTCTTTAAAGACGGATGGGGTGCTATAAGACCATCTAATACTCAGCCCGCTTTTGTGCTGAGATGGGAGTCATCAAACAAAGAATCGTTTGATAAAATGGGTGAATTTTTAATCGGTGAGGTTAAAAGATTTATAGATAAAAGTGAAGGTGGAGAAAAATGAACGCAGTGAAAGATTTCCCTGATTTATGCAAGAAGGCTGTTGGTTACAAAACAACTTTGCCTGAAGAGTATAAGGATTTCAATAAGGTTTTAGTAGTTGGCATGGGCGGTTCTGCTATAAGCGGTAACCTGGTTAAAGACTGGCTGAATCCGTTCTCAAAGATTCCTATAGACGTTTACAGGGGATATAATTTACCGAAACATGCAGATGAAAACACCCTGTTGTTCTGCGTTTCTTATTCAGGCAATACAAAAGAAACGCTTTCCTGTTTTGAACAGGGACTGCATGCAGGATGCAAAATAATCATAATATCCACTGGCGGAAAACTAGGCGAATACGCTAAGAACATGGATCTGCCGTTTATAGAGATTCCAGCTGGCATGACACCAAGAGATTCTTTGCCGCTTCTGTTCTTTCCTATAGTCAACTGCCTCAAAGAGGTTGGCAGTATTGGGTATGATTACGCTAGAATAGGGGATTTTCTTGAGGAAAACAAGGATGAGTGCGACAGCATAGCAGAAGGAACTGCTAAAAAAATACTGAACACCATACCGTTCATTTACGGAACAAGTGAATCAGTTGGTATGAGATACAAAACACAGATAAACGAAAACTCAAAAATGCATGCAAAGTTTGAGGTTTATCCTGAACTTAACCATAACGAAGTTGCTGGATGGCAGGGCAAATCCATAGGCCTTTCTGTTATTTTTTTGCGAAGACTGGAAAGAAACGAAGATGTTGAGAATGCTATGAACACGCTGATAAAGCTAATAGAAAAGAGAGCCAAGATAGTGGAAATAATAGCCAGAGGAAATAATTGGCTCGAGAAAGCTTTTTATCTTCTGTATATAGGCGATTTGATAAGTTTTTACTTGTCAGAAAAACAGGGTGTAGAGCGCGAGAAAGTAGAATTTATTGACAAATTAAAGGAGTTATAAAGTTTATAAATACATATAGTGATTATAATTCTATGAACTTGAAAGTCGTGGAAAAAAGCCAGAACAAAATTAGAATTGAAGTAGCTGGAGAATGTCACACCCTTTTGAATCTATTAAGAGAAACTGCTTGGAAAGAGGGTGCAAAGCAAGCTTCTTATATGATACAACATCCCTATTTGTCACAACCGGAAATAATAATATATTCAAACGATCCAAAAAAAGTCCTAATTGATTCATCAACAAAAATAGAATCATATGTCAAGGAATTTTCGCAGGAATTTAAACGGGCTTTAGGAAAGTAGCCTATGGACATTGATACTAGAAAATTAATAAAGAAGAATAGCTATCTTGTTGTAGTTTTATTAATTACTCTAATGGCTTTTTGGCTGAGAAGTTTCCCGGCTCAATATGGTGATTTGCAGGCCCTTGATCCTTATTATTTTTACAGAATGGGAGACTATGTGCTAACACATAACTGGCAGTTGCCAGAAGTTGATACTTTAAGATATTATCCTACAGGTGTTGTACCTGCTGAAGCAAACTACATGTCGCCTATCTATATGCCTGCATTTGCATATGCAGGGCTTAGTGCTCTCGGCATGTCTATGACTTATCTCGAGTGGGCAATAATATGGCCAGCACTACTAGGGGCAATCGCTGTATTTGCCATGTTCTTCCTTGGCAGAGAATTGTTCAACAGCAGAACAGCTGGATTTTTTGCAGCATTTTTCCTCGCAGTCATTCCTGCGTTTATTACGAGAACTTCTGCGGGTTTTTTTGAAAAGGAATCGATTGCCGGCGTTTTTATGATAACTGGTATGTATTTTTTTGTAAGATCTTATAAGAAAAGTTCATGGATTAACGGTATATTTTCTGGTCTTTCTCTTGCAGTAATGGCAACTGCATGGGGTGGTGCTGCATACATATTCTTATTATACGCAGCATTTGTGTTTTCTCTCTTTGTTATTCAGGGACTATTGTTGGTTGTAAACTATCTGTTCCCAGGCAGCACAAAAACTATGGTAGATAGTTTAGAAGGTCTTTTTGGCGGAGCTCTTCTAAAAGCATATGTTCCGACCATACTTCTTGGTACGTTCTTGCATCAAATTTTTTTGAAACATCTTCCCTTGTCAACAATATACATGCAGCTGGCTTTTGCTGGAATTGGTTTGCTGGTAATAAGGTATGCAGTTAAAGATATCGGTTTACAGAGATTAAAGATTGTAAAGGAAGAATTGATTCCTTATGTAATACCTTCATTACTGGTTCTAGCTTTTGTAGGAGTTATATTCGGCTCTATGTTCTATGATCCTTTCAACAGCATACTGCAAAACCTGTTTGGTTTAACACCGTATTCAGGAGGTTTGATCAGCCAGACTGTTGCTGAGAACGCTCCTGGCGGATGGTCAGAAATAACAGGCAAGCTAACAACTGCATTTGCTGCTCCGGTGATGCCTTACTTTACAGGCATATCTGAATTCTTTGCAGTATGGTTTTTCATGATACTAGGTGGTTTCTTAATGGTATACGAGTTTTTCAGAACAAAGAACTGGTTATATGTATTATTGCTAGTGTGGTTAGTTTCTGGCATATGGTCTGTTTTTGGTATGGTTAGACTGACATTCTTAATTGGTCCTCCTGCAGCAATTTCTGCAGCGTTTTTCCTTTACTGGGTTACGAAACGAGCATCAAGACTTGATGTTATTAAGTCAGCTGAAACACTGAAGAGCAAGTTTAAAGTATACTACGTATCTGTTCCGCTTGTTCTTTTAATAGGATTTTCTCTGCTATTCAACTTCACTGCTGGATTTGTTTACTCTCAGCAGCTTGGACCGTCAATAAACGGGCCTTGGAAAGAGTCAATGGCTTATATGGCCGAACAGACGCCTGAAGACTCTGTTATATTGTCTTGGTGGGATTTCGGTTACTGGTTCCAGACAGTAGGCAAAAGAGCATCTGTAGCTGATGGCGGAAACATGGTTGGCATGATAGATGAAAGTATAGCGGATTGGTTTATCTCACCAACAAGCGAGTGGGATGAGTGGATACCTTGGCTGGAAGAGCATGGTGTAACTCACATATTAATGGACTACAGTCTTCCAGGAAAATATGGCGCCATATCAACAATAGGTACTAGAGGCGAGAGAGCGGATGGTTTCTTACAGTTGCAGCAAACAGATTCATTTGACAGGGGCGATGGTCTAACCATTATAGAATTCAGACAAGGTTCTTATGTAGTTTGGATACCGACAGATGGTGGAGATAGCATGGTTGGAAACCCAATGTTCCTTGTTGCTCAGGGAGACCAATTCGTAGAAAGATACACCATAACAAAAATCTGCAGTAACACTGGTATAAGCGTTCTTGGTGAAGCTGATGATGCTATACCTGGATGTCTTTATATGGGTAATCTTGGTATGTATTACATACCAGAAGGGCTTGAGAACAACATATTCGTAAGCTTAATGTTCATGGATGGCGCTAATCTTCCAGTAAAAAAGGTTTTTGATAATAGTTATATAAGAATATATGAAGTTTGATAGAGGTTATTAAATGTTTGAAATGATACCAATAGGAATTGCGTTGTTGGTTGCTTTTCTGATAACTATTTTATTGATGCCCAAGTATATTAAGAGAGCGAAAGCTATCGGTCTTGTTGGAAGAGACATGAATAAATACGATAAGCCGGAAGTTGCCGAGGCCGGCGGCGTTGTAACAATCTTCAGCTTTCTTTTCGCAATCCTTTTCTATATATTTTTAAAAACCTTTTTCTTCAGTGCAGAAACTCATCTTGTTGAGATATTCGTAATAGTAATAACAATAGTTCTTGCAGGCTTCATTGGATTTGTTGACGATGTGTTTGGTTGGAAAAAGGGCCTTAAGAGATGGCAGAAACCACTAATGACCTTACCAATAGCCATTCCTTTGATGGTAGTCAATGCTGGTCAATCTGTTATGTTTTTGCCGATTATAGGCAGAGTTGATTTTGGTCTGCTCTTCCCTCTTGTGTTTATACCTATTGGTTTTGCAGGCGCAACAAACGGCTACAACATGCTCGCAGGCTACAACGGGCTGGAAGCCGGAATGGGCGCTATAATACTGGCTACCATGGGATTCATATCATGGTATCTGAACGGTATGATTTGGTTGACAATGGTATCGTTTGTCGGTGTTGCTGTTCTGATAGGTTTCCTGATATATAATTGGTGTCCTGCTAAGGTCTTTCCTGGCGATTCGCTGACATATATGATTGGCGCATTCATAGTAACTGTAGCTGTCTTTGGCAACATGGAGAAGATAGCTCTGATTCTGTTCATACCGTTTATACTCGATGCAATACTATCATTGATGCCAGAGATTAGAGGCAAAGACAAAGTAGAGGCCTTTGGCAAAGTTGGCCCAGACAACAGTCTTGATATGCCGTACGAACATGTTTATGATACAACTCATCTTGCTATAAAGATGCTAAAGAAAGTAAAGAGTAAGGTGTATGAGAGAGACGTAACAATAGCATTGTATCTTTTTGAGATACTAATGGTTGTGCTGGTTTTCGCTTTCTTTATTTAGAGCTTTTTTTTTTGTATGCCGCATAGAAGAAAAATGCTATCAATATCAAACCTGCAATCATCATTGAATCGCCTGAGATAAAGGGCAGGAATGAAAACACATTCGGATTCGTGAGCATAAATAAGAATATAAGGAAAGCTATTATCGCTAGTAAAAAGTAATCCACTTCTTTTTGACCGTCCTTTCCTTTGAACAGTTTTTTTATGAAGCCTATGAAGAAAAAGGCTACAAAAATCAACGCTGCATAAGGCATATAGCTAAGGATAACAATTCTTACAGCATCAACGCTTATTGCAAAAAATCCAAAAACTATTGATATAATTAAAACAACTTTTTTGTTCTTGAAAATATCAGAAAAATCAATTGCACCGTAAACAATTGCAAACATTAAGAAAAACGGCAACAAATAGGCCATCGGCCCTCCAAATCCATATGTAAACAATTGTTCAAAAACCATTTAACCACTTATTTCGTCATCCATTTTTTCAATCTCTTTTTTGTATACTGTTGTTTCTGTGGAAATTTCATACCCACCTACTTCACTAAAATCATCAAGCTCTGATATTGCAGTCAGAGCAGCTAGTTTGGCAGTTCTATATTCTGACATAAGGCCCTGTTTGTTTGCAATGCTTTTGTTTTTTAGCAGTTTAACTAAACCATGCATTTCCTTGATATTTCCCTTTATTGTTTTTCTCAAAGTTTCTTTATTTTTTCTTTCTTTCTGAGAAAGGTGCCCACTAATCACTTTGCTTAGTCCGCCTCCGCCATGCAAATGTCCTCCTTTCTTTCCGCCGCCTCCGGAATTATCGCCACCAAAACTGAAACCGCCAAACATTCTCAGGATTACCACGAATATCACCATTATCACAATTACTATATACCATACTTCTGATAGGGCGAGGAAGAGCGGATACATGCCTGAAATAACTATATAGACGTAGAAAGAGATTGATAGAAGAAGGCTTATTGCCTCCTTTTTAGAATCTATTCCCATTTTCTGTACAACAAAATCTATCAGAATGAACATGAACAATACTATGAACACTGTAGGAAAGAGAACAAAATAAGCCATCGCTCCCATGTCGCCGGATGTGGAATGTCTTGATATAAAACTACTACAAGAACTCGCTGCACTGGATGTGGGGCAGAGTACGTTTACAAGCATCTGAAGAATATCAGCCATGTTTTAATTATGGTTTGCTAAGCTTATATTTAATTCTCATTGTTGTAATTGTCCTTTAGTTTGGACAGTGTTTTTTTCATGCTGTCTTCCTTTCTCTGTGCCGTCCAGTAATAAGCCTCATCTCTTGTGTTTTTTGTGATGAACATTATTATCTTTCCGAACTTGACTCTGCCAACCCTTCCCTTTCTCTGTATGTTTCTTACCTCACTAGGCACAGGCTCATAAAAAATAGCCATGTCAGCAGAGCTTATATGAAGCCCCTCTTCTCCTATTGATGTGGTTATGAGGCAATTATAAACACCGCTCTCAAAATCTTTTATTACTCCTATCTGCTGTGTTTGTGACAGCCCCTCTTTTTGTCCTATCAGCATAGCAGGCGATGCGCCGTCTATTTTCTTAAGCGTTTCATAAATTTCCTTGACAGTGTCCCTGTAGCTAGCAAATATAATTATCTTAGCTTCTGTTTTTTCATTTACCTTCTGACCAACAATAGTGCATAATTTGCTTATTTTAGGATGTTTTGATCCCATGTCATAGAGCTCTCTGGTTAAAGACATTGCATGTGAAACTCTATTATCATTAATCAGAGCCTTGCCTGCTTTTGTTGCATCTTTGCGAAGTCTTTTCCAGTAATTCTCCAGCACGCCTATGCCCTGCGTTTCCAGTAAGCCCATGCTGTGCTCAATTTTTATAGCCTGGCTGATAAGAAACAATCCGCCAAAGGCGCTTTTATTGCCTTTTCTCGCTTCCTTGGCCAGATATCCCTGCAGCTCTAAAAGGCCTCTTTTTGTTTTTGTTTGTTTTGCTCCCATTTTCTTTAGCTTGCTAATCTTTTCCATATAGACTTCGTTTAGTATAGCCTTTATTCTCTTGAAGCTTTCAGGCAGTTCCAAGTAAACCCACTCTATGTTTTTTTCCATCATATAAGATGAAACGTCTTCATCTTCTTCTGTCCTTATTTCAACAGCCTCTATGCCAGAGTTTTTGCATATCTCTCTAATTTTTTCTTCTGTTCCACCAGGAGATGCGGTGAGGCCTAATATTCTGGGATTCTTTGCCTGTTCAAGATACTTCTCTACAATGTAAGGATAAGCGTATCCGCCTATGGCATGATGAATTTCATCCAGAACCAGTAAACTGAAATCATCTAGGGTTAGTTTTTTTGTTTTCAAATCGTTTCGTATGGTCTGGGGCGTGGCGAATATAATTGTTTTTTCTTTGTATATATTCTCCCTGAGCGAAGGCTTCATTTCTCCTGTTAGCACCTGCATGTCCTCTTCATCTATTTTGAGAAATTTCAGAAATGTCTTGTAGTGCTGATTTACTAACGGCTTGGTTGGCGCAAGCATCATTATCTTGCCTTTATCCATCCTGTCAAGCGCCAGAAGTATTGCTATGCCTGTTTTTCCAAGCCCTGTTGGTATTACGCACAGCGTGTTTTTCTTTTTTGCTGTAGCTAGAATAGATTCTTGATATTCTCTTAACTGCAGCATTCCTGGTCTTATCAGCGAATGCTCGAAAAACTCTTTCATATAGATTTAATTGTGAAAAGCAATATTAATCCTAAAAATATAATTAATTTATGAAAGTTGTTGGCATTGTTGAAGAAATAACCATAAAAGGCAAAACATCAGTAAAAACTCTTGCCCTTTTTGATACAGGAGCCAAGTTGAGCTCTATTGATAAAGAATTAGCAGAAAAAACAGAGCTTGGTCCAAAGATAAGAACAACCAGAGTTAAATTTGCATCTTCAAAGGCTCAAGTCAGAAGAGATGTTGTAAAAGCCAAAATAGAGATAAATGGAAAAGCATTTGACTCGGAAGTTAATATTCAGGATCGTTCTCACATGACTTTTCCTGTGATAATAGGAAGGAACATAATACGGGGTAATTTTATTGTGGACTGTTCAAAAAACTTGAAACTGTTTGAAAGGCGTGCAAAGGAGATTGAAAAGGACAATAAAAAACAGAAAAGAATGGTTGATTTTAAGTAGCAGTTTTGGATGTGGCCTTAGAAAAGGCTGCCTCTATTTAAAATTTAGTTTTTAAAATAAACTATGCTGGGAATTGGAAAATCTAATGAAAAAAAGAAGCGCAGATTTATAGTTATAACAGGCGGGGTTATCTCTGGTCTGGGTAAGGGAGTGATAACAGCCTCCATTGGAAAGAATCTTCAAGTGCAGGGATACAAAGTGACTACAATAAAGATTGATCCCTATCTTAATGTGGATGCAGGAACAATGAGGCCCACAGAACATGGAGAGGTGTGGGTAACTGATGATGGCGGTGAAACAGACCAGGATTTTGGAACCTATGAGCGTTTTCTGGGCAAGAGTTTCTCAAAGAATAACAACATAACAACCGGGCAGGTTTACCAAACCGTTATTGGAAAGGAAAGGAATCTGGAGTTTAATGGCAAGTGTGTTCAGGTTATTCCGCACATACCAGAAGAGGCTGAGAGAAGGATTAGAAAAATCGCTGAAGATGACGACGCTGACTTTGTTATTATTGAAATAGGCGGAACTATTGGCGACTATGAGAACGTATTATTTTTGATAGCTGTAAGGAGAATGCAGCTAATAGGAGATCCTATTTCCTTTATTCATGTGGTTTATCTGCCTGTACCAGAGACCATTGGTGAAATGAAAACAAAGCCGGCACAACACTCTGTAAGAAGGTTGAATGAAGAGGGGATACAGCCAGATTTCATTATTACCAGAGCAAGCGTGCCTGTTGATGATGTCAGAAAAGGAAAGCTGTCTGTTTTCTGCAATATTAAACCAGAGCAAATTGTCTCCAGTCCTGATTTGAAATACATCTACGAGCTTCCGCTCATATTTGAAAAGCAGAATTTCACAGAGAATTTACTGAGCAAATTCGGATTGAAGTATAAAAAAACAGGCGGCTTGAAGGACTGGGAAGCTTTGGTGGACAGCATGAAACACGCTGAACAGAAGGTTAAGATTGCTATTGTTGGCAAGTATTTTGATACTGGAAATTTCACGCTAGAGGATTCCTATGTTTCTGTAATAGAAGCGATAAAACATGCAGCATGGCATAAAAAACTAAAGCCAGAGATAGTGTGGATGGATTCTAAGGAGTTTGAAGAGGACGAGAGCAAGCTGAAAAGACTGGATGATATGGACGGTGTGATAATACCAGGCGGATTCGGAAGCAGTGGTGTTGAGGGAAAGATTAAAACAATAGAGTATATCAGAAAGAACAAAATACCTTTTCTGGGCCTTTGCTACGGAATGCAGATGGCTGTCATCGAGTATGCAAGAAATGTTTGCGGCATGGATGCCAATTCTTCTGAGATAAACCAAAATGTGGAATGCCCTGTAATAGACATACTGCCAGAACAGAAAGAACTGATAAAGAACAAACAGTATGGCGCAACAATGCGTTTAGGCGCATATGAAGCAAACCTTAAAGAGGGCAGCGTAGTTCATGATCTGTACGGAAAGAATGTTGTAAGCGAAAGGCATAGGCACAGGTATGAAGTAAATCCAGAGTATATACAGAAGCTGGAAGAGAAAGGCCTTATCTTCTCTGGTGTTTCACCAGACAGAAAGCTTATGGAATTCCTAGAGCTTCCTAAAGATGTCCACCCGTTCTTCGTCGCTACACAAGCGCATCCAGAATTCACATCAAGGGTTTTAGAACCCAATCCGCTATTTGTTGGTTTCATTGAAGCTGCAATGAAAAAATAATCACTTTTTATAGCTGCTGTCCAGCAGGCTCCTTATTCTCTCAGCTTTCTTTGGTCCCATCTTGTCCACTTTTCTGAGTTCTTTCACATCAGCATTGAAAACGTCTTTAGGCGTCTTGAAATGCTCTAGAAGCTTCTTGCTCATCTTGTTGGATATTAGCGGCAGTCCAGAAACAAGGAACTCCTGCTGTTGCTTTATGCCGTTAGCTCTTGCCTTGTAGCGTATCTGCAAGTCTTTTTTTTGGCCGAACTGCTCCCTGTAAGCTATCCAGTATATCTGAGCAGCCGTTTCCCTTTGAGAATGAGTCCATAGCACAGGAATCCTGTAATCTATGGTTAAAGATGACAGTGCGCCTCTTATGGCGTTTTCATGTATGTTCCTGTCGCCATTGAAAAGGTCTTCAGGATTCCCTTCCATGATTAAAAGTGGCCTCTTAAACGATTTCATCATCACATCTGCCTGCCTGAACATTCTTTGGTCTACTATTGACTGTAAGAAATCCGGTACAGTCTTCCTCTCTATGCAGACTCGATCAGATGCTATGTAGTCTCCTGTTTTTAGGTTCTTTATTTTCAGCTCAGCTCCGTGTTCTTGTATATAGCCAAATATATCTGAGTGCATCTCCCGGTTGTCTGCTATTATCTTCACTTTGAATGATTCTTTTTGCATAGTAATCAATAACTAATAATTATTTATTAACTTTACCAACTAATAGTAATATATGAGAAAGTTAGTGCTGTTTAGTGTTTGCCTTGTTTTACTGTTAGCAGTTTACAATGTTTCTGCAGTTGACATGGTAAAAACCATACCATCATGCGATGCCAAGTGCTACATATCAGAAGATGCAAATGTTATAATGTATGTAACTGAAACCGCTTCAGAGCCAGTAAGATTTGAATGGCGTCTGATAGACGGTTCAACTGGTGATGATCCTGTTGCAAGGGGCATTTTTCCTAAAGTGGGGGATAAGCACTTCTGTTTTTTCTCTTCTGACTCAGACAACAATTGCGGACCAACTCCGTTTACAACAAGCACTGTGTTCGGATATGACTTAAGAACAAGAAAGGTTACTGACGCTGGTGCAGGAGCAGAGGAAGTTAAAAATATAGTTCCAAGTGATATTGAATTAACACCTTCTGTTATAGTGATTGGCAATGAGGTTAAAATAACACTCTATGCGCCAACAATAGATTCAGTAAGCTACAAAATTTATTACGCTAATCTAACAGTTGCAAAAACCTCTTCTATGAGCCTGTCAGATACTCTGCCATTTACTTATGTTGATAGCGTAACGTTTTCACAGGGCAAATATTACATAGCCTTTGAGGCTGATGCCCCTGGTCCAACATACGGTGGTGCAGTAGAAACATTTACCATAGGAGAAGCTGCTGGAGTCACATATAATGTGGTGGCTGAAAAAGCAAGCGGCACCATAACAATAACCAATTCCGGTGATGATGGAAAGATATCAGGATTGGACATAGACAATAATGGCGACGCTGAAGTAACTGGCTTAACAGTTGATGTTCCTTCCGGTCTAAGCAATGTTGATATTACTCTAAGCGAAGATATGATAGCAGCAGGTGAAAAGATTACCTATGAAGTAAAGGTTAATGATGTAACCGGTTCCATGTGCATTTTCACTACAGCCAGCCTGCTGTCAGACGGTGAAAAGATTGGAGTTATAGACCTGGAGATAACAGTTGATCTAAAGGAAAGCGTCACAACCACTGGCGGTGATACAAACACATTGAGCATAGAAGAGAATCCAACTATAACAGGAAATTATCTGACGACAGATATGATAGAAAAAACATTCACCATTAAAAACAACGGGGATGCTGACGTAGAGGATATAAGCAGTGTTGTTTCCTTAGGAGGATCAGCAGGAGTTAGCGTTGATTTGCCTAATAGTATAGCAGCAGGCGAGGAAGAGGAGATAACAGTAGAGATAACCAGCTCCTTTGCCGGTACTATTGCAGGCAAGATAACAATAACAACTGAAGCTGGAGACAAGATAATATTGGTTAATGTTAATTTCTTTAATAGCCTTTCATCAAATAAAGCTTCGCTAGAATCCAGATTATCTACTATAAGAAGCACTTATAGCGGAATAGCCAGTGAATTGTCAGGCGCCTTCGCATCAGTTGGCTCTGACTTATCAAACGCAGGCGTGTCCATTCTCGGTAAGGATTACACAACAGCTCAGATAGATTTAGCAAGAGCAGAAGCTGGAATGGATGTTGTTTCTGACCTTGCGCCTGAAATACTAAGTTGTAGTTCAGTAACCCCACCATCAGATAATAATGGTAGTGACTTTATCATAGACCCACTGCTTATAATAATCATAATTGTAATCCTAGTGGCAGCTGGAGTAGGTGCCTGGTATTACTTCAGTCAAAAAAGCGCTGGTGGAGAAGAAGGATACGACGAGGAAGAAGGTTCTTACGAGAAAGAAGGCGAAGATAATTTTTAGAAATAATCCTCTTTAACTGGCTTTGATTTCTTAAGCGTGACTATTACCATTAGAAGAACCACTGCTAGCACTACTATTATAATAATCCAGGTATAGAGAAGCGTGTTTTCAGATGGTTTACCGGCTGATCCGTTATCTAAACACTGTCCATTTGAGCATGATTCACTGCATGCCTCTGCTGCGAGCCAGGAATCTCCGTTTGCAGAGCACTGCTCAACAACCTTGCCGTTGCATCGCTTGTCGTAAGGCGTACAAGCAGCGTCTCCGCCCTGAGTTCCCCCTGTCTGGCTTCCACCAGTTACAGTGTTGCAATCACTGTCCGATATGTCAGAGACGCAGACCTTTCCAGAATAGGTTTTCGTTACCTCATTATTGAATGATATTGTTATTGTGTAGTCAACCACTGTGTTTGCGCTGACCAAGTCTGCCCTGGGAGTAAAGCATATAGGCCTTGTTATGGTTGTGCCTTCATAGATGGTTGGATAGGATTTTCTGTTGTTAACAGAGAGCACTGTGTCAACAATGACACTGTACTTGCCTATTTCATTGATGCCAGAGTCTTCTGGCAATTTAATATCAACGCACTGGGTTTCGCCTATAGGAATCGCAATGTTAAGATTGTCTGATATGGCAGAAGCTGCAGGAGCTAGCATTAACAGCAATAATACGAATATTGGAATATGTTTATATTTCATGTTTAACTCTTTAACTACACATCAGCAGGTATATCATTAATTCCGCCACTGCCACCCGGACTGCCACCCGGACTGCATTCAGAATCATCAGGATGATGATACGTTATTATTCCTGGCATTGTATGTTTTTCTGTACCGCCAACCGTCCAGTATCCTATTACGTTATACTGACGTCCTCCAACTTGCGTTCCAGCTGAGAAAATCTCATTCTCAGTTAATGTGAGATCTGGTGATGGATCACTATTCGTTGCAATTGTTTTACAGGAAGTAGGTGGATTGCTTGCATCCGTAACATCGTCCTTTGGGCACACCTTTACATTCCAGCTAGATATTGTGGGTGGCTCCATGTCTATTACATCAACTTCCAATGATTTGATGTTAATCTTATTATTATCTCCCAGGCAGAATTTAACAGGCAATAGTTTTACGTTATTGATTCTAACATCGTCTGGATTTGCAGTTATTCCATTTTTGTCAAGACCAGGCACGTTGATATCGACATCTGGGGGTGCTGGAAGGTCTAAACCTGTTGAAACTTCAGCATACCTAACAACCAAATCTACAAGTGTATTTATTGCCGCCTCTGCAAGGTCTACCATAGCCTGTATATAGCTTACATCAACACCAAAATACATCATGATAGCAATGATTACAATCAATATTCCTATTATCCATAATAATTTTTTAACCATACTGTCCATTGCATTTTTAGCAGCGTTTCTTTGAGTTCCTACGCCGTCTGGAGTGTTACGGACAAGCTTATCTGTGTCATAAGTAAAATCAATATCATCTGAACTTAACACAAAGGTGTGAGTCTTTCCCAAGGCGTCTGTAAACTGCGCTTCAGTGCCGCTAAATGATATTTTGCCTGCTTCGTTTTTCTTTTCTCCTGGCCATGCAATAACAGTGTCTTTTAAACCAAGAATGCATTTGTAATAATCCGTTTCTGATATGCAGCCAGTATCCAATTCTACAGTTTCTCCCCCAACAGTTACTGTTGATTTCCATTTAAAAACAGCAAACCTGTCGCTTAGCGGCTGGTTGTCTATTTTAACTTTTACAGTCGGATTGTTTTGGAATATGCATTCATCAGGGAACTCGCTATCCCTAGCGCAATAAACCTTTTTCCCGTCTGATGCTTTTATCGATCCAGTTCCTGAACCCAACCACTTTATTTTCATGTCAGCAGGTGATTTGCATGGATTTGACAGGTCAGAAGTGCAGTATGTGTCAGTAGGACAATCACAGTCTATGCAACAATTATTATAATCTTCTCCAACGGGTTTCTTTTCTGGCTCACATTTATCATATCCAGGAATTTCATAGCCTAGACCTGCTCCGCAAGAACTGGCTATGCATCCCATTTCAGGATAATTTATATTGCAGTATGTGCCAGGGTATTTCACAAGACAGGCTTCTGGAGGTGATTTATTGATTCCACAATCAAGGCATGAAGCAACACATGTGGTACCATCATCACTGTTTATAGGATTAGGACAAGTTATTCTTTCTCCTGCAGTAGAAGCGCAGTAATTGTCACCCACAAAAGGAGATGCACACTTACGATAATTTTCTTTTGACGGATTATGGTTTTGGCAGTAAGTATTGAGTTCGCAACTTACAGGGTCCTCTGCATATGGGAAATCAGTGCAGCATTCGCCAGCCATTCCAATGCCCTCAGCTTCTGGTATGAAAACGCCGTCTCCACATTCTATTTTTTTGCATTCCCAGGAGCCGTATGGATTTAAGCCACCATTAAAAGTTGGACAATAATAATCTTTTGGACAGTCGTACGTGTCCAAACAGCAGTCAGTAAGTTTGTCTGCTACTATGTCAAAGTATTCAGGCGGTTCAGGCGTACCGTCGTTGCAAACAGATATTTTGCACTCCTTTCCTGATGCTTCATCACAGTACCATTTAGGGCCACCGCCATGAAGATTTTGACAAACAATGTCTCCGCCAGCGTCCTGGCAACAGAATGCATCACTGCCAGGAACGTCTTCTCCTGGTTCAGGAGGATAGCCGCTAGGACAAAGTGTCTCAACGCAAAAACCTAACTTATCTGAACAGTAATAATCATCACCATTTGTATGTGCACAGTATAAGTCAGCGCTAGTTGCATCTTTCCATCCTCCCTTACCTGCATCTTTATAGCAGTCCTGACAGCACATGTCAGCTGTTTCTTCGCCTTCGCACTTGCCGTCACCGCAAGTAGTCACTATTGGCTTGCAAGTTGTACCTGAACAATAATAATCATCACCATTTGTGGTTATACAATACGAGTCGGCGCTGGTTGCACCATTCAATCCTCCCTTATCTGCATTGTTATAACAGTCCTGACAGCACATGTCAGCTGTTTCTTCGCCTTCGCACTTGCCGTCACCGCAAGTAGTCACTATTGGCTTGCAAGTTGTACCTGAACAATAATAATCATCGTTATTATTTGTTATTTTACAATACAAGTCAGCGGTCATTCCATCTTCTGCTATTCCTCCCTTACCTGCATCTTTATAGCAGTCCTGACAGCATTCAGAAGCTGTTTCTTCGCCCTCGCACTTGTTGTTACCGCAGACAGTCTTTTCAGAGAAAATGATAAGAGGCAAGCTCTTTTTATAAGGAACGCTTCCCACTAAGATTACGCCTGGTTGGCCTTCTCCTTTTACATCATTAAATCTGATGATGCCTGAAATGAATGCCTCTAATGGCAAATATCCTGTCGGTGGTTTATCAATTTGTTGTATTTTAAATTCGCACTTAAATTCCTGTTGTCCGCTAGTCAGTGGATCATCACATTTTTCGTAAAGTATTTCACCGTTTACGCCTTCCATTAATGTTTCAAAGTTTGCGCTTACTGTTTTTAAGCCCAGAGGCCTGTTGTCAATTCTGTACCAAAACGTTATTGTATGAGATATGTCAAATGCATGAGAATCATATTTTATGTTTCCCTTCCAAACACCATCAACAAATGCTATTGGGCTGCCATCGCCCTTAACGCTGAATATCGTTATGCCTATGTTGCCTTTTGATTTGCATGTTGCTCCAGCTGGCTCTCCGGTCTTGTAATCACAGTATTCTCCTTCTGGACAGCCATTTGGGTCGTCATAACAGCAAATCTCGCCAGTTTCTAAAATTCCGTCACCGCAGGTGAATTTGCTTATCTTTATGGATTCTGAGAACACATTATCCAGAGCAACCTCTTTGGTTGGGTCACCGCCTGCATAACCGTTTGTATAGCTAACATCAAAAGTTACTTTTGGTGTTATTGCATAGTCTCCCAAAAGGCTGTTAAAGCCCGGCACTCCTGTGAATAGCATATCACAGTTATATTCATCATAGGAATCTGTCTTTGTTGACTCTGTGCAAACAACATTGCATCCTGGAGCTGTTGGGCAGTCCGGACAGGATGCTATCTCGCAGGCAGGCGTTTGGTCAACATTTAATCCGCCTGGCTTAGTTACAGCTTCTCCTGTTTCAGATGCAGAAAATATACCCACTCTTGCAACAAAACCGACTTTGTCAACAGCTGGATTGTAGAAATTCAGAACTGTTGGTTCTATGCTAGATATAATGAGATTGGACGAGTCCAAATCCTCTTTGCATACCGGATTATCAGAATCAAAGACATCGCAGTAATATCCTTCCTCGCATTCTGCTTCTAAACAGCTGGAAGCTAAAACAGCATCAAAATGGACATCATTAAAGTCTTTTGTAGCAGTTCCGTCACCGTCGCTGAAGCTTACTGAAACAGACAGGCTGTTGTCTGTGAACTTTACTCCTTCAGCACATTCCTCCACTATTTCAGGAACGCTCATCGAGCACTCAAACTCTTTTATAGTGGCTGCATCACCAATAGCTACGCATGCCATTGGTTCAGAAGCATCCATGAACTCCAGCTGGAAGCTTGCTGAATCTATTGCAAGCCCGTCAACTGCTGTTATGATTATGCTCATCTTCGCTGTCTGCGCACTGCATGTGAACAGGTTAATCTTATCTGATTTTAGGCGCATTGTTAATTCTGATGTTGCTTTGCATATTTTGTCTATAGGGTCGCAGTAATTGCCGTCTTCACAGAACTGGTCAGCATTCAATGGGCAGTCAACGCAGCAGTTGCCAATATTTTCGCCTATGTCGCATTGGCTGTTGCCGCATGTTCCCAGCTCAACTTTCTCAAACAGAATAGGACTGGCTATCTCATACCATCCAAGGTTTGAGTTCTGTCCTTCAGGGAAAACAAGCATGTGAGTCTTGTCAGCAGCATCTATTTCCTCTTCATTTAGCTCGTTCTCTTCAATATACTCTATGAAATCTTCTGCTCCTGTTGCATCAAAATCCGCTGGGATGTTGTCAGCAGCAGCTTTGTAAAGGCTTTCTGTGTCATAGCTCTTGCTGTCCTTTCCTTCTGCGTCAGTGAAACCATTGAACACAGCACTGTCAATGTATGTTAAAGGTATTGCCTGATGGTTCTCTATGTAATCTTGCATTTCTTCGGCTGTGTAGCCTTCTGTCAGGTAGATGTCCAGGCTGTCCAGCTTGTAGCTGTAGTGATGAACCAGCGACGGGGTTTCCCTGTAAAACTCCTCCCAGAAGCCCATAAGCGTGTCTGTTCCTTCTTTTGTCACGTCAACAATAACAAGGAAGTTCTCTGTCCTGAAATATGTCAAGTCCGGATGGTCTGATGGGTTTGCCCAGCTGTAGGAGTCGCTTGCTATCTGAGGTTCTTGGTCAGAAATCATGATTTCAGTTGCATCAATATTTTCTATGCAGTCTTTAACATCTCTGGACAGGCAGCGATAGATATGAACAGTGTTCATGTCAACATTTCCAGAACCCCCTGTCTTTGTAATGTCAAAGTTTATGATGTTGTCGTATCCGGTTTGCTCATCATACAAGAGCTCCACTTCCACAGCAACATCGATATATTCTTCGGGATTTATGTCAATTGTTAGGTCGGGTTCTGCGCTTCCAAAATTGTATATGCCTATCTCAACAGCGCCTGAAACAGGCAGGAAAAGAATCAGATAGGAGCATACTATCGCAAAGAAGCTCAGTATGAATGGCTCTAATTCTACGCTTTTCATGTTCGCTTTAATGCTTGTTCGGTTCAATCGCATTCTATTACCTTGCTCTTCTCATCTTCAACACAACCAAGTACCAGGACATTTATTTGGGAAGCATGACGGTGCTGTTGCGTATTCGTCTCCAACCATGCATGAATAATATGCGCCTGAAGCTGGTACCTTAGACACCCAACATCCACCACCAATGATTCCCATGCCTGGGGGGCAATATGTTGCTGATCCACACTCCCTAAATCCTCCTAAGTAAACACCATTAACATAGACACCTCTTAATAGATATGGCGTTACCCAGCAGCTCTCGGATACAGCTGAATATGTGCACTCTAAGTCATTGTCAAAACCGATAGGTAAATAGTTTATTACATTAAATGAGCCACAATTGTTTGCTGAGAAAACTTGTTCTATTATATATTGTTGCCGTGCATAATTGAACATATTAAACAAACGCCCCTGTGCAGGGTTGTCCGCTTCAAGTTTTGGAACATAGATATAATACTCATCGTCTCCTGTTATCTCTATGCCCGAGGCAGCACCAACTGAACTCAGATGCATGAAATCCTTGAAATCTGAATTGACTATCTTATAATATTGTTCTTCTAAACCAATTTTGCTTGCTATTTCATCTGGTATAACATCTTTCAGTTCTATCTTTTTTGCAGCCGAGTCTATGCCTGTAACCAAAGAGCTGAAATCTCCTGAACTGAAGACCAATGTAGATACCTGATTGAATAAGGTTGGATCAATAGACCATGTGCCTTGCGTTTGTATTGCATCAACATATACTACGTTGCTAGCTGGCACGCTGGTAATCTTTCCTTCAGACAGGGATATTCCTGGAGTTGTACTGAATGAAAACAACTCAACATCATAATTAACACCCTTTGGTATGTCTCTTGTAGTCTTGAATGTTGTTGGACTTCCCCCTTCACCGGCATTTGTAATTAAAATATCATCATGACCAGCAGCAGTAAGAGTCATGGAAACGACAGCATCCGCAGATGTTATTTCTGAAGGGTATCCTCTGCCAAGAGAAATAACATTATCATTAGTTTCACCGTAAAAGATATAATCATATTTGCTACCAAGATCGCTATTTGATACTATTTTCTTGTATATGGGAACTTCGTAAAAATGGAAGGTTACTATTGGATTTTGTTTTAATTCAACTATCGCATAATCACCACTAATATCAGGAGAAGTGCATAAACCATTGGAATCGTCTGTTTTACGGTCAATTGATATGCAGGTGTTGGATGTTGGTTCTGAATACTCTATATAATCCTGCTTGAAGACATTCAAATCTCCTGTCAAGACTCCTTCTGGCATGTATCCTTCAACGTATCCGTCTGCATCTGTAACGTATTGATTCGCATCGTATATTAAGCATCCTCCAAAACTGACATAAGCTCCAATAACACCCTCTCCTGCTTCATCAACGACTTTTATCTTTGCACGCTCAGTTCCTTGGGAGCAATATGTTGATACAGATGATGTGCTGCCGCATTCATCTTTGCTTATAGCATTGTTTCCTCCGTCATATGATAATCTGTTAAGCGTGGCAAACTTGAATTTTTTGTTTCTCAAAGAATCATCCAGGCTAACTATGACAGGGAAGGTGAAATCATAGTCTGTTGATGACCAAACAGCCGGATCCGGTATTGATGTGCCGATAAGCACAATTATCTTTGGCTTTATAATGATTGTTGACGGATTAGACTTGAAATTTGACGGAGTTAAAGTGTTTAATGCAAACGTGTCCCCCTCTTTTCCAAGAGAGAAGCTTACAGTAGGGTTGTCTTGATTGGTTTTGTATGTTTGGAACTGAGGATATGTTAGACCGTTTAAAGACAGTATTGAATAGTCTGGGTTAGTTGTTCCTGGGTTGGGCGGTTTTGCCCATAATCTTACGTCAGAAAGCGTGTCATGTATAACGTATTCCACTCTGTCCATTAGCATGAAGGGTGGTATTACTATAACCTTTGAAAATGGAACAGGCAACTGAGCTATATTCACAGGCACAAATTTATCTGTGTCAATATCAATGAATGAATCATCTGGCGTTGTAAGCATCATTGAATATGCAACATATTGTTCAAAATGTCTTTCATTTTTGTTCTCTACAGCAAAAGCACTCGCAAAATTATACAATTCCTTGAATTTAGAATCAACTGATGCTTTGTATTGCGAGAAAGACTTTCCTTCAACAACAGTTTCCCAAACAACACTGGCTTCTATTTTATTGTCCAGTATTCTTACAATGACCTCTGGACTGCCCATGAATTCAACATTATTAAAATTATCTTTGACTTTGTCAATGTTAGCTGGATTTTTTATATAATTTTTTAATGTCGTTGACATGTCTTGCTCTATTATCTCAATTGGGGTGCTAAAGGCTAAATCATTGCACGTCTGCCAATACATTACCTTTTCATCTGTGCTGTAATCTATAGCATAATTTTTGTTGATTTCTGAATTAATTTTCTCTGAAGAAACACCGCCTGTAGAATAAAACTCGTCTAAAACCTCATTCATGCTTACAACTAAGAAACTTTCAAAACTTTCCTTGACGGCTCTCTGTTTTTCATCGAGTAATATGGTTGGCTCCAGGGGTCCGTTAATGACGCTTTGCCAGACAAGATAACCTGCTGCCACAACAAGAGCAAGCAGAACGACTATTATAATTAT
>JBDRJQ010000039.1:0-21178 GCA_043814765.1 Nanobdellota archaeon
ATGAAAGAGCTAATGGAATTTGCAGATAAGATAAAGGATAAAGAGCTGAAGGGGAAAGTAATTGAAATTCTTAAGCATCCTGCTCTTTCACATAAAGGAATAAAGATAAAACCAGTTAAGTATGAAGATTCTCCTGGATCAATAAACTGGCATCATGTTAAGACAGGCGGTCTTATAGAGCACACATATTCTGTCGTAAAGAACTGCATTGAGATTGCAGAGAACCTCAAAAAGGTATACAAGCATGAAATTGATATGGATGTTTTAATCGCTTCCGCATTGGTTCATGATATAGGAAAACTCTGGACATTCCAGCGCGGAGCAAGCGGCACATGGGAACCAACAGAAATTTTTTTGGATCACTCGTTTTTGGGCGTATCAGAGCTCTATTCTAGAGGCTTTCCAGAAACTATTTTACACTGCGTGGCTTCACATTTTGGTGAAAACGGGCCAACACCCCCAAGAACAATGGAAGCAATTCTTCTGCATATGGTAGATAATATGGACGCTACATTAGGCGCCATGAGCAAGGAAAACTTGCTGCATCTGATGGGCTAGCTGGCATGAAATTAGTGTTATAGTCATATTATTCACCACTTTCTTTCTTCATGCTCCTTGATTTCATTTTTCTTTTATATGACAAAAGTAGCTGTTCAGAGTAATTGCCCATTTCTAATGCCAATGTTTCAACTTGAATCTTTATGTCTGGATTTTCAGTTCCTTTAGGCATGTCAAATTCATACTTCAGGGCTATATCAGACATCAAACATATAATATCTCCGTAAAGGCTAAATGCATGGCTTTCTGAATCTAAATCATCAAGAGCAGCATCAAAAACACCTTTATAGATAAATCTAAGTGTATCTAAATGTTTCATCTGCTCTGTATAAGGAAGGTTTTCAAACCCTTCTGAAACGCTTCTATCTATACGCATTTTGTCACCTTATAATAGTGACAATTAATAGTTTATAAAGGTTTTTTGAGCTCAAACACAAACTATTGAATATTCAAGATATATTCAATATTATCACATATCCTGTAATATTTCCATACGGATTAGCGATAATAACCCTCTTCTTAACAATTATTTAATGTCAGAAGAAAAACATGCAGTCAGGGCAATAATCGAGGATATTGAGAGCAGATTGTTGTTGGTGCGCAGGCTTTCCCATGAAAAACATTATGCTAATTTTTATGAGCTGCCGGGCGGAAAGCTCGATAATGAAGACTTCTTGGATGAATCGGGAAATGAAGTCAATCTTGAAGAGGCATTGAAGACCGCAATAAAAAGAGAGGTTGCTGAGGAAACCGGTCTGGAAATAGAGCCTGATATCTACAAAAGAATGTTTGTCAATACCATATACGATCTTAATGTGCATTATTTTGTATGTGAGGTATCCGGAGGATATCTTGACATAAACCCAGAAGAAGTCCAGCCGAACAGCCAATATTATTTTTCGAGAGAAGAAGTAGATAAAATAATAAAGGAAGGCAAAATGGCGTTTGAAATGGGAAGCGTGATGGAAGAATATTTCAGAGAAAGATTTGGTATGTGATATTATGATAGAGAGAATGTGTATACACCATGCAGAATTTATAGCAAGAAGCTGTTGTGATTCCAACAGCCTTTTAGAAGCACACAATTATGTAGATTTTTATGAATGCAGAGTGTGCGGCAGTGTTTTTTACTACAATCACGGCGAGTCTTCGCCAGAAAGAAGATACTACGAGGGGACTCTTACTTCTGAAAAGATCAAGAAGATTATCCCAGAATTGGAATATCAGCAGGCACTTGGCGTAGTGCAGGGAGTCTAAAGGTGTTATTTTTGACCAGGATGGGACATTATTATATCATAAATACAAAAAATAAACATGACTCTTTATAAGAAGCGTGAGAAATTTTCGGGCATGTCTATAAAAATTGGTATTATTTTTAGCAAGTTCGGTCTGTCACCAAATGCCTGGACAGGCATATCACTCATACCAGCTATTGTCGCAGTCTGGTTCTTAATGCAGGCTAATTTCCTCGTAGCAGCACTTCTGTTCATTGTTTCAGCCTTCATAGACTTGATAGACGGATCAGTTGCCCGGGTAACTGGCAGGACATCATTGCTTGGAGCGTATCTTGACACTGTGGTGGACAGGTATGTTGAAGCTATCATTATATTCGGTCTTCTGTTTGCGTCGTTGCCTGCACTCGCCATACCAGCTACAAGCATAGTCATACCGGCTTCTGCACTGATATTCCTGTTTTTCTTCGGCGGTCTGATGACCACATACGTCAAAGCTGCAGCCAAGGAGAAGGGTTTAGTAGAAAAGGAACTTAAAGGCGGGCTTCTGGAGCGTGCTGAGAGGCTGATGCTTCTGTTCGTGGGCATTCTGCTTGCAGCGGTAAACCCCTTATACCTGACTTACATGCTTTTCATACTTGTAATACTAACAAACATATCTGCACTGCAAAGAATTAGGATTGCAGCAAAGAACAGAATACAATAAAAGCTGCAAAAACAATCTTATTCTATGATAGAAACATCCAAAATTGTCTGGACAAAATGCATAGAACTTCAGCCGGACGAGCTTCCAATGGTTGTTTATGACAACGATAAAAAAGAGATAGCGCAGGCTTTGGCCAATGTTGCCAAGGCAATATCTGGAAGATGTGAATTGGTTCTGATGCCCAAAACCACCAGGAACGGTGAAGAACCGCCTGAAGATATAAAAATGAAAATGCAAGAGGCAGATGCTGTGGTTGCATCAACCACTTTTTCATTGACGCATACAGATGCTGTGCAGTCTGCACTGAAAAGATCCACAAGAATAATAACAATGCCCGGCATAACAAAAGATATTTTCTTGCGTGCAATTCCGATCGATTATGACAAATTAAGACACAGAAACATTTTACTGGCTAAAAAGCTTCAGGGAAAAGAGTTTCATATAGAAACAAAGGCAGGAACTGATTTGATTATTTTTAGAGGAAACAGGGAAGTCATGACAAACACCGGAATTTTAGCATATTCTGTAAGAAAGCTGGAGAACCTTCCAGCAGGAGAAGTGTTTTTTGCTCCGCTAGAAAAAAAGTCAGAAGGCAGGATAGTAATCGATGGATCAAGTGTCGGCGGCGCAGTAAAGAGACCGTTTAAAATAATCGTTGAGAACGGTGAGATGGTTGACTGTGAAAACAAGAATTTGTGGAAAATATTGACTAGCATAGAAAACGGAGTTAACCTTGCAGAGTTAGGAATAGGAACTAATCCAAAAGCCCAGATTACTGGAGTCATACTGGAAGATGAAAAGGTTCAGGGAACTGCTCATATAGCGTTCGGAACCAACAAATCAATGGGCGGATTAATTCAGACCAGCGTGCATATAGACTCAATATTCAAGAAACCAATTATTTCTGTAGATGGCAAAATAGTGCTGCATGGCACCTTTTAGGATAGCAAACCTTTATAAGCAAGCTTGCATGTATTCTTGAGGATGGCAATCAATACGACAAGCCCGATTGAGCAATTCAGGATTGAGACAAGAAAATTCATAGAATCTATGCCTGACCTAGATTTTAATAGAGTCATCTATGGAAAAACAGACTATGGTTATTCTGAAGGCATAGTATTGCTGCCTTTCAAGGATATGGTGTACTATGATGATCTCAGAACAATAGCAGATTACATAAAAAGGGTTGTTTTTCTATACACAGGTGAAGAACAGAAACATGTAGATCCAGAAATACCTGCTCAAAACATGATAATTAAAATAAAGAATATTGATGCCGGAAATAATGGAAACGGAACAAATTATAAGATTATAAGAAGCGAAAAGACTCCATTAGAGATAGCTGAAATCATTTCTGAAGAAGGGATTGGTACTGAATTGTTTGATGCAGTTTACATAGAAATGCATCCTCTCTGCCAGCACAGGCCAGGGACATTGAGATTCTTTGCAAGAAATCTTAGAAGGGAACATAGAAACATGTTAGAAGAATATTAGAAGAGTAAAATTATCAACGTGAATAGAATCAACATGTTTCCAAAATCAGCGATTGTTGTTGTAATTGGCACCAAAAAATTGTCAGGATCTTCATGTTTTTTATGAAAATATGCCCCAAGTGATATAGACACGACGGATATTATCATTATCAGTATAGCCGTATCGAGTATGCATATCATGAATATCTTTATTACTATGGAAGAATCTATAGCGAATCCCATTAAAGCTGATATTAAGAGTGATGAGAATGATAACAGGGTAGCAGTTATCATGGAAAGCATGAATATCTGAACTATTACTTTTCTTATTTTTGAGTCAAACCACCACTTGTGCAGTACTGTCCCTTTATGCAGCATTGTAGTAAATCTTGCTGATAAGACAGTGCCATAATTGCCAAGCATGCCGTTAAGAGCTGGCAATATGATAATCAGGGGCAGTATCACAATTAAGCTGTCTTTTATGCTTTCTATTAAAATGCCACCAACAGAACCCACCAAAGCAACCATTATCAAAATTCTGAGACTTTCCTTAATTATAGTCTTCGAAACATTCGCCTTTGGATTATCGTATTCTTTTGTGTAATACGGTTTCTTTTTCATGGAGAGGTACTTATGATGAAGACCGTATGCTATATGTTCTTCTTCCTTTTTCATTTGCTTTTTTGGCATTCCCATTTTTTTGAGTTTGTCATGCTCTTTCTTCATATCCACGAACGTCTTGGGAATATTCTCCATGTACGTGTGAGGACGATTGTTATTGCTATTGTTTTTCAAAAATTTCTTTTTTGGTTTGCTTTTTACGTTCATAATATCGACAATATTAAAATTGAAGCAAGTAAAGAAAGTATGCTGACGACGTCTCCTGTCATTGATACAAGAGGTCCCATTACATTGTCAGGACATACTTCCTCTCTGAAAAATCTGAAAGTCAGAAATGTTGCAAGAGGTATTTCTATTATGTTGGCTATTATGACGGCTAGCAATGCTATGAATATTATCTTGAAGAATAATACACCAAAAACAAAATAATTAACAAAAAAAGCTGTCATGCCTAGTATTATTGATATAAATATGGCTAATGAAAAGGCTGCTATTATATTTCCTCTCACAATTCTGTTTTTCCATGTCTTTCTGGGGTTTATTACACCAAGCATCAAGCCAGAGCTTAGCCTTGATGTCAATGAGCCTACTATATTTCCACGCATAGCGAAAAATCCTGGTAGTATTACGAAAATGCCTGGAATAAGCAATATTTGGTCTGTGAATACAGCAAGCAAAGTACCGGCAAGCAGACCGCCGATGACAGCAAGGACCTGCCAATAAAGCGTCTGGCTGAAGTCGCTGTCAAAAATGTTTCTCATAAACAATTATTGTTCTGGCTGGTATTAATTGGTTATTTAAAATTTATTTTCCATTTATTTTCATGGAAAGAACTAAACCAAAGCCTCTCGATAATAAAAATTTGCCGCCATCAGAACTTGCGGCAAAAAGGTATGGAACACCGGAAATGGCAGAAATATGGGGGGCTGAAGGAACTTTTTCTTATATCCTTAATTCACAGGAAGTTTCTGTTCGTGTTATTTCTGAAAAACATCCTGAAATAGTTTCTGCTGAAGAAGCTAAAGAGATAAAAGAAGCTGCTAATCTTGACGTGATAGATCCAAACAGGATAAGAGAACTGGAGGAGAAAACCGGTCATGATGTCAATGCAATAAATATTGCATTGGGAGAAGTTGTTAGTCCTGCAGCAGGAAGGCATATTAACAAGTTCCGGGCCAGTGCAGATTCAACAGAAACCGCAAAGGGCTTGCAACTAAGTGATGCTCTTTTAGTTATAGCAGATTCTATATCCAATCTAAGGGATATAACATTGGAAAGAACAATGGATTGGTTAAACATACCTTATATGGATACATCACACCTTTATGACGCTTTACCAACTGTATTAGGAAGGCCTTTCTCGCATTACGCAGAAATGCTGCAAAGTAATCTTGATTTTATTGAATATGTCCTGAAGAATTCTTTATATGGAAAATGGGCGGATGCGACAGGCAATTATCATTCTTCAACCGCGTTCGGCATAGATGGAAGGGAGTTGGAAGATTTGTATTGTGAAACCCTTGGGCTGAATCACATGGATGCTCCTGCACAAGTACCGGGGCGTGAGTTCCTGGTTTATCCTGTATTTGCATTGTCAATAACGTCAGAAACACTGAACAACATGGCAAGATTCATTGCAATCAATAGAAGCGATGATACAGGCATTTTTGTTTATCCGAAAGGTAAAAAAGGTTCTTCTTCAATGCCGCATAAAGACGCAAAGGGAGGAAACCCCACAGCAGAAGAACAGGTCATGTCATTTGCAAATTATATGAGAGGTGACATGACGACAGCTTTATGCTCTTGCGAATTTCCATATGCAAGAAACCTTTCAGGATCAGCATCTGACAGAATAAATTTTGAAACTATGTTCAAATTCGGCGACCATGTGATAAGAAGGCTTGCAAAAGTCATGTATAGCATTGAGCCTGTAGAAGAAAGGTCTATTGAAAGAATAGAGAGGACATATGGAACTGTAACTTCTCAGCTGGTAAAAACCATGCTAACCGAAAGAGGGGAAGAATATTTAACCAATCAGGAAGCTGACAGGCTTGTGGCTGAATTAGCAACAATTGCATATGATTCCAAAACAAACTTCACTGATGTTTTGCTGGCTTCAGAAGAGATAACGTCAAGGTTTTCTGAAGATGAAATAAAAGGGATGAGCGATGCGTTTTCTTACATGGGCGAAAGCAAGTCAATAGTGCAAGATGTCTTCAAAAAATACCACGGAAAGAGTTTCAATTATTAATTATTTTAAGAAATCAAAACAATATTTGGTAATATAAAGGAGGCAATATGACAAAACTTTTTGAAGAAATTAAAAAACAGACATTAACACTGGTTATTGCGGCATTCGGATTTGTTGCGGCACTGGTCTGGAAGGATGCAATAACAGAATGGCTAAAACCACTATACGGAAGCGCTGAAGGACCACTAGGCTTAACAATTGCAGCATTTGTAGTAACAATTGTAGTTGTAATAGTCACAATAATGCTTGCAAAGCTTCTTGGACCAAAGAACGGAAACAGTAAATGAGCTTAGGCTCCTGTTTTATTTTATCGCCCAATCAAAGCTTTTTATAATAACACAATTTAATTTTTTCTTATGTGGAAAAAATTATCTAAAGAGGAGCAGGAAAGATATCACAGAAAATGGATCCGATCCATAATAAAGGATGAAACACCAAGCACTATTAAAAAGCATGTAATAAAGCACTCCAAAGAAATCTACAAGAAAGAGCCTGCGAAATGGTCCGCCAGCATGCACAACTTGATTGATATATTTGATGAGATGTTTATTTCTAAACCTAAGATTGAAAATAAGTTGGAAAGGTTGGAAAATAAGTACAAGAAAAACCCAAGAAGGTACACGAAACCACTGGAAATCTAAATTCGTCCCACAAAAGCTTTTTATACATACTAATTAACAGTATAACATAACTCTTGGTAGTGATTAGAAAGTTGGACGGCTTATATTATATGAAGCAAGCCGTCGGAGTTTATATGAAAAGTGGTTTAGTTCATCAGAGATGAAGAAAGGCAAATTCTTAGTTCAACCACTAGAAAATTGCGCATAGATTATAAGGGCAGAATTTCCATCCCCGCAGACTTAAGGCGCTCGTTCGGTCTGAACGGAGAAGTATTTCTAGAATTTGATCTGAAAGAAGGAATAATTTTATTATATGGCCAGAGTGGTGTAGTGGCTAGCATAAGAGACTGTGGATCTCTTGACGCGGGTTCAATTCCCGCCTTTGGCCCTAATCAAAAAAGAGGTGATATAGATGAAAGATGATTCAGTTCATTGAATATAAAATAGAAGATATTCTCGACAGCTTCGATAAACCATACTATATGATAAAACCAGAGGATGTGGAAAATAAGTTCGGTAGATATGGTAGAGAATTGTTTGAGGATTATCTGATAGAAAATTTATTAGGAACTGGCTGAACATATTTCAGCTGGTTCAACAAACTATAAAGGAGAAGATTATGTCGTTTAAGCGCCCTAAAGGAACCCGGGATTTTCTTCCCGAGGATATGGTGAAGAGAAGATGGCTGTTTGACATAGGTAGGCCTGTGTTTGAGAAGTATGGTTATGGTGAGATAGAGACGCCTGCATTTGAGACGCTGGAGCTCCTGACGTGCAAGGACAGTCTTGGTGATGAGGCTGTCAAGGACATTTACAGATTCAAAGACAAGGGCGGAAGGAATCTAGGTCTTAGATTTGATCCAACTACACCAATAGCACGTGTCATTGCTTCAGACAGATCATTGAAGCTCCCAGTAAAATGGTGTTACAACTTTGTTCCAATGTGGAGATATGAAGACACTGCAAAGGGTCGATACAGAGAATTCTACCAAGCAGGTGTAGAGTTTATTGGTTCATCTGCTCCTGAAGCAGACGCTGAGGTGTTAATGGTTGTAATAGATTATCTTTTAGCTGCTGGTTTAAAGAATTTCACGCTGCGCATCAACAGCCGCAAAGTGCTTGATGTGCTGGCAAAAAAGCTTGCAATAAACAATCCAATGGATGCATTCAGGATTCTTGACAAACTGGACAAGCAGGGAGAGAAGCAGGTTAAGGCGGAGCTTTCAGAGTTCCTTGATGAAAAACAGATAAGTGAAATATTTCACTTCATAAAACTTTCACCAGAAGGAGCAAGGAGTTATCTTGGCATGAAAGCACTGGATGTTGAAGAAGTTGTCGCTGCGATGCCGGCAAAATACAAGAAGTTTGTAAAGGTGGATTTCAGCATAGCTCGGGGACTGGATTACTACACAGGCTTCATATTCGAGACACTTATTAAAGGGCAGGAAAGCCTTGGCAGTGTTGCCTCTGGAGGACGCTATGACAATCTTATAGAAAAGTATGGCGGCGAGCCTACGCCTGCTACAGGTGTTGGCATAGGTGTTGAAAGGGTTTTGGAAATTCTTGAAATAAAGAAAATGTTTCCCAAAAATCTCCGCGCAGGGCCAAAGGTCTTTGTTATCCCAATAGATGAAAAAACAAAGAATGAAGCTTTCCGCATGACGCAGGAGCTCCGCTCTAAAGGAATATCCGCAGACACGGATATTGCTGGAAGGAAGTTCAAAAAGAACCTTGATTACGCTGTTTCTCAGGGAATCCCTTATGTCATAATAATTGGTGAAAAGGAGATCAAACAAAAAAAATACGTTCTAAAAGACATGAAAGCCAGAAAGGAGAGTAAGTTATCTATTTCTAGCATTGTGAAGAAATTGAAATAATCACTTAACCAGCTTCAAGTGCGCACAGGATTAGCAATAACTTTATAAACCATAGACTTCTATAGATTACTATGGTAACGTCGATACAAATAAGTGAAAATCTTCAACACAAACTGAAGGATAGAAAAATTTCAGATAGCGAAAGTTATGAAGAGGTTATTTGGGATCTGATTGAGGATACTATGACTCTGAGTGAAGAGACAAAAAAGGAGCTTGCCGAAGCAAGGGAAGAGATTAAGGAAGGCAAATTTGTAACTCTTGAACAGATTAAACAGGAGATGGAAGACTAATGTATACAGTTTTGTTGTCTCTAATTGCAAAGAGGCAATTACAAAAACTCGAAAAAAATCTTCAAAAGAGAATAATAGCAGTTCTTGAAAGAATAAGACTTCATCCAGAAAAATATGTAAAAAGAATTGTAGGTGACAGAGGATACAGGCTTCGCGTGGGTGATTATAGAATAATTATGGATATAGATAAAGAAAAACTCCTTATCCTTGTTATAAAAATCAGCCATAGAAGAAGTGTTTACAAAGGATAATCACTTAACCAGCTTCAGATGCGCGCAGGATTCATAGATTCCCCATGCATAAATAACAGCTTCAAAAGCTCTAATCCAATCATCCTTGTCCATAAAATAATAGCAGTCTTGCATGTAGGCGTTCATGTTCTTTATGACTGATTTTATATGCTGTTCATCCAAACGGCCTGTAGATTTTATGCCCCTGGTTTCCTTTTCAAGTTTCTTTAACCATTTCAGTGTTTCCTTTTTCAGCTCCTCTTTAGTAGAATTGGTATTCATTTCAGGATTTTCTTTGGGCATATAAATTATATTATCTTAATAATAGATAAGACTACCTTGAATCTGTTAGGTGAGATGCATGTCTGAGAATTCTTATGCCATAAGACTTGAAGAAGTTGACAGGAGCAATAAGAAGGTTGGCAATAAAGCAGCCAATTTGGGCGAGCTGATCAAAGCTGGCTTGCCTGTTCCCAAAGGGTTTGCTTTAACAACAGACGCCTATGAAGTTTTTATCCGGGCCAATAAAATAGAAGATAAAATTAGCAGCGCCCTAAACAATCTGGATGTTAATGATGCTGAAAGACTGGACTCTGTTTCTAATGAAATAAGAGAGTTAATACTGAACGGAGACGTTCCTGATTTTATTAGAAACTACATAAAAGAGGATTATGAAGACCTTTCCATTGGAAGGGATGTAAAGAAGCTTGGCGGTATTGCGCTTGATCTTGTGAAAACAGGAAGGGGAAACGACTTTGTTGCTGTACGCTCTTCTGCAATAGCAGAGGACATGTCAGAAGCCAGTTTTGCCGGACAGATGACATCGGTTCTAAATGTCTCAGGCATGGACAATTTATTGTTGGCTGTAAAAAGATGCTGGGCATCGTTGTTCACTAGCCGTGCAATGTTCTACAGAAAAAACAAGGGATTTGATAAATTGCCGTCAATGGGTGTTGTTGTTCAAAAAATGGTCAATGCCGATAAGGCCGGTGTTATATTCACTGCTGATCCGACAAATAACGACGACTCCAAAATAATTATAGAATCTGCATGGGGTCTTGGTGAAGTTGTTGCATCTGGTCTGATAACACCAGATGAATATGTTGTTGATAAAGAATCCGGCCGGATTGTTAAGAAACGTGTTGGCAAGAAATCATTTCTTAGAACGCGTGACGGGATGTCAGGTAAAACAGTGCAGTTCAATGTTCCAAAAGAAGATGTCATGAGAGAGAGCCTTAATGATAACGAAATTAAAAAAATCTGGGAAATGGCTAATAATATAGAGAGCCAGTGTAGCGGACAGCCGCAAGATATTGAGTGGTGCATAGAAAAGAACAGATTATTTTTTGTTCAGACTCGGCCAATAACCACGCTGAGAATGGAAGCTAAACAAGAGAAAGAACTGAAAGGAGATGAGAAGCTTCTGATAGAAGGCATAGGTGCTTCACCAGGCGTGGTTGAAGGAAGAGTAAAGATAGTAGCTAATATTGGAGACATCAGCAAAGTGGAAGATGGAGATGTTCTAGTAACAGCAATGACTTCTCCTGCAATGGTTTCAGCAATGAAAAAAACTGCGGCCATAATAACTGATGAGGGAGGAAGAACATGTCACGCGGCAATCGTTAGCCGTGAACTCGGTATCCCTTGCATAGTTGGAACAGAAAAGGCAACTAGCGTTCTGAAAGACGGTGATTTGATTACAGTTGACGCGGCTAATGGAAGAGTTTATGAAAGCACTGTTGCTCCAGCTAATGATGAAACACTGTTTGAAGTGAGTGAAGAAATGCTCTCCAGCAATATTACTGCTACAAAGATAAAGGCAAACCTGGCTTATTCACATGCTGCTGAAAATGTAGCCAAGCAATCAGACGGTGTTGGATTATTGCGTGTTGAGCATATGCTTACAGAGTCTGGAAGGCATCCTGCTTACATGGCCAGAACAAACCCAGAAGAACTGATTGAATTGATTGTTAATGAGGTTGGCAAAATAGCCAGAGCTTATCATCCAAAACCTGTCTGGTACAGAAGTCTTGACGCCAGAACAGATGAGTTTAAGGAGCTACAGGGAGGTGAAGAGGAACCCAACGAATCAAATCCTATGCTAGGATGGCATGGCATAAGGCGCAGCATTGACCAGCCTGAAGTCTTCAGGTGCGAGATAGAGGCATTGAGAAGATTGAGGGAGCAGGGATTTGATAACATATCTATTATTTTACCGTTTGTTTCCAATGTAGAAGAGATAAGGCAGGCCAAGAGGTTTTTGACCTTTCCGATAAAGCTGGGAGTGATGATAGAAACTCCTGCGTCTGTTGTTCAGCTGGATAATTTCTGCAAAGAGGGCATTGATTTTGTATCAATTGGCTCAAATGACCTGACACAGCTTACACTGGGTGTAGACAGAAACAACACTAAGATTGCACACCTTTATTCAGAAATGCATCCTGCAATAGCAACGCTCATAAACCACGCCATAAAAGTGTGCAAGAAAAATAAAATTGAAATATCCGTATGTGGAGAAGTCGCAAGCGACCCGCAGATGGCTGAAAGACTGATAGAAATGGGTGTTGATTCCCTGTCTGTTGAGATGGATGCCATAGACGAGATAAGAAGGGTTGTTGCCAGGGCAGAGCGCAAGATGCTGCTTGATAAAGTAAGGAAAAGAAATGAAAATGTTTATTAATTCTAAAAAAAATTAAACACTTACATAGCTAAACAATTATTATGTAATAATATGTTTAGGGCTATTGGTTTAGAAAATACCTAAAAATGACTCAAAAGAACCGCAAAGCTTAAAAAACTTACTTATGTAAAAAACAGTATGAAGCTAAATATCAATGGTTTATCTGCAGTATTTATTTTGTTAACTTTAACATTAGTTTTAACAGCATCCGCAGTATCTGCATATGATTATTTTGTTGAAGCTGAAAATATGAATTTAGACAATGAGTTTGAGGTTTTAGTAGATTCATCAGCTAGAGGCGGTTTATTTGTCAACTCTCCAAACTTTGGAAGATTCTTTGTTTGCTCTGATGGTGAGACAGCTCCGGTAATGACAACAACTGTTTATATACAACAGAGCGGAACATACATGCTTGGTGCAAGAACAAAAGCTCCAGGCACATCAGATGACAGTTTTTGCATACAGATAGATAACGGAGAAAAGACTGGTTGGGGAGTTCCTCTAAGCACGTCTTGGGAATGGAACAACGCTTATGATTATTATCTTAGCGCAGGAACACACACAATAAAATTCTTCATGAGAGAAGATGGAACAAATCTTGATGCTATAAGGCTTACTTCAGATCAGCCACAAGACTGCAACGAAGGCTATTTGAATGATTATCAGTGCAATGGTAATTGGAAGCAGAAACTTTACCAATATGAAAGCTGTGAAACCCAGTGGATAAACTGGGATTACTGTGAAGATGGATGCTCTGGTGGAACTTGCTACGAAGACAAAGACATCTGTTCTGTTGATGTGTCTTCATTGAATTTTGATGACAGAATAACCGAAGGTCAGAGCACAACAATAAAGGCAAGGGCAAAAAACACAGGAGATGTCTGGCAAAAGGTTACAATTAATATTTTTGTTGATGGCGTTCTAAAGGATGTTTCCAGTGATAACCTAAGCCCAGGAGAAACCTACACGCGAACCCTGATAATTGCTCCTAGCGCAGGAACGCACACAATCAAGGTAAGGGCATTCACAGACTGTGGCGGATCAGATACCACATACGAGACTCTTACAGTGCTTCATCCTTCAGAACCGTACCCACCAATATGTGATTATGACAATAAATGTGAGTCATGGGAAAGTTCAAATTGCGGTGACTGCACAACAAATTTCCAGTGCGACTATGACAACATATGCGAAAGCTGGGAGAACAGCAACTGCGCAGACTGCAGCGGCAATTTAGAGTGCGATTATGATAACAAATGCGAAACATGGGAAAGCGGTAATTGTCAAGACTGCATAGCAAACAGGCCTGTTACAGCTAACACAGAAGTGACCTTCTTCCCATCAAAGCTTGATTTGAAACTATTCGAGGGCAAGATAATAACAATAAACATCGATTCAAGGTATTCACAAACATTCAGCATAGACGTGGACGGAGTGCCATCAAGCTGGCTATCATACACTGAAACAGTTTCAGTGGATGATGAAGACAAGGTTTATGTTTACATAACACCTAAAACTCCCGGACTGTATGATGTTGACATCTCAGTAAGGGCGCAGAGCGAAGGCCGTGAGTTCGAAAAAACAATCAGCATGTTCGTAAGCGAAGACGCTGACGGAACAGGAGTTCCAATAACCGGCTTGATATCAGTAAGCGATCAGCAAGTCCTTGTTGGCGTGGGCGTTCTGGTAATAATTATAATCGTAGTTCTTGGCGTAATACTTCTTAGAAGGCCAAGCTACTGGTAGAAACTTTTTAGGAAAAAGTTTCATCAAAAAACTAATTTTAGGAAAGGGCCACACCCCAAACAAGAAAAGTTTCATCAAAACTCACTGAATATTATTTTTAAAAAACTTTTAAACCGCAGAATTAAGATTTTAAGGATATGATGGCTTCTGTCTTTAAAAAAAGAAAGTCAGTTTTGTTATGCTTATCTTTTTTATTGATATTCAACGTACTTGCAATCACAATGGTATTGGGAGGTACTGTTAAACTTTATGATCGCGATGCAGCTGTTCCTAAAAAGATAGATATGCAGCTTGGTGGAGAATCCCTAGTCAGCCTGTATACCGGAGCGTTAACGTATTCTTATACTATAAGAGTTCCTCCAGGAACAAACGGGTTGCAGCCTTCTCTGGGCATTTTTTACAACAGCCATTCAGCAACAGGCCAGAGTCCTGGTGTTTTGGGTGCGGGGTGGCAGCTTTCTCAAAGTTATATTCAGAGAGATGTGAATCATACAGTGGATGATACATCTGATGATAAATTCATCCTTGTGCTTAATGGCGCATCTTATGAACTGATCTATGTTGATAGCGAAAGCAGATATCACACTAAGATTGAAACTTTTATGAATATTCAGAAAGGGACCGGAGTAAACAATACTAAAGGAGAATATTGGACAGCTAAAACCAAGGACGGAACTTCTTATAGATTCGGTTATAACAACAATTCTGAAGCGGTTTCTAATCAGTATGATTATGTTTTGAGATGGAGCTTAGATTTAATTAATGACACTCACAGGAATAATATAACTTTTGTTTATCTCGAAAACCCGTATCCAAGAGATGTTGGTGCGGTTTATCTCAAAAACATAACTTATAACAGTGATGATAAGAGATTCATTAATTTTACTTATGAAGACTCTGACAGGCCTGATATATGGGCAAACTACACTTATCAGGGAAACGAGTCTGTAGAGTCAAGAAGGCTAACAGAAATTAACGTAACCTTTGATGATATACTGGTAAGGAAATACGTCTTAGGATATTCAACTATAGGAGAAGATGTTAAGACTTTGAGTTTTTTATCGAATATAACTCTGTATGGAAACGATGGTGTGACCGCATTACCTTCTTTGAACTTCTCATATAATAACATAACAGACGACTTCTCAGAGGCCACTCCGTGGAAACCAATCATAACATTCGTAAGTGTGGGTGGAGTAGATCAAGGAGTTAGATTTGCTGACATTAATGGAGATGGTTTAGTAGATCTAATACAGGGACAAGATGTTGGTAATAAGAGAGCCTGGATCAACGACGGCGCAGGCTGGACAGAAGACGCCACGTGGGAACCGCCTATAGTTTTTGTAACCACTACTGGACAGGATCTTGGAATACGGTTAGCAGATGTCAATGGAGACGGATTAGTTGATGTGTTGAAAGCAAAAGATAATGCTGCTAAGGAGGCATGGATCAATAACGGAGCGGGCTGGACAGAAGATGCTGTTGGAACATGGCATCCTCCCACGTCTTTTGCTGCAGATACTGGACAAGATCTTGGAGTACGGTTAGCAGATGTTAATGGAGACGGATTAGTTGATGTGCTGCGGGGAAGATATGAGAATGAAAGGACTGCATGGATCAATGATGGTACAGGCTGGATAGAGGACAGCTCATGGAGACCACCCAGAATTTTCGTAAATGATGATGGGGTGGATCTTGGAGTACGGTTAGCAGATGTCAACGGAGACAGATTAGTTGATATTTTAAAAGCAATAGACGATGCTGACAAGGAAATATGGATCAATAACGGCACTGGCTGGACGCTGGATGGAACACGAAAATTATCAGGAGTACCTACTTTTGCTGCAGGCACCGGACAGGATCAGGGAGTAAGGCTTGGTGATATCAACGGAGATGGACTGGTGGATGTGCTGCAAGGAAAAGGACCATCAACCACAGGAGTTTGGATCAACAACGGAGCAGGCTGGACAGAAGACATCTCATGGGATACACCCACAATGTTTGTAACTGGTGCTGGGGAAGATGAAGGAGTCAGATTAGCAGATGTCAACGGAGATGGATTAGTTGATGTTGTAAGAGGAGAAGGACCCTCTGCTCAGCAAACCTGGATTAACAATGCAGCTAAAGGTTATTTGTTAAATACTGTCTCCAACGAATATGGCGGAAACATCTCTGTAGACTACAACAAATCCACTTACAAAGCCAATTCAGGAGATGACAGCAAAAGCGATCTTGGCTTTAATCTCTGGGTTGTTTCATCTATTACAGAGGATAACGGCATGACTGGAAGCCATCGCGTTGTGTCCAACTCCAGTTATAATTATTCAGGAGGATTCTATGATTACAGCATTGGAGACAGGGAATTCAGAGGCTTCAGTTATGTAGCGGAGAACAGATCAGACGGAAGCCTGGTCAAGCACTGGTTCCATCAGAATGATGGCCGTAAAGGAAAGGAATTCGAAACAAAAGTTCTTGACCACCTGGAAAATACTTACACGAGAACAGAGTTCGACTGGAACGATTCAACTCAAGACGGCTACTTCATCCCTCTACTAAACGAGCAAATAGAATACATGTATGACGGGGCCGCAACCAACCCGAAAGCCATGAAAACAAACTACAGTTATGACGATTACGGGAACATGGTGGTAGTAAGAAGCTGGGGTAATGACGACGAACTGGAAGATGAAAGATATGAATATTTTGAATACACTGTCAACACTGACAAATGGATTGTAGACAAACCCAAGCATTATTCATTTTATGATTCAGACAATACAACAAGGATTAGAGAGAGTTGGTTTGATTATGATGAACAGGGTTACGGCCATGCTCCGACAAAAGGCGACCTGACCAGCAGAGAGGACTGGCTCTATGGCGGAGACAACCCAACAGCCAATTATACCTATGACTCTTACGGGAACGTGATAGAGGAAATCGATGCCAATGGCTATTACACCAACTACACTTACGGGATAGCGGACACCACGCACACCTTCCCTGAGCAAATCACAAACGCTAGGAGCCACATATTCAATTACTCATATGATCTTGGAACAGGAAACCTTCTTTCAGAGACAGACTCCAACGGCTTCATGACTAACTACACTTATGACGTCCTTGGCAGGATTTCCATGGAAATACTGCCTTATGACAGCTTGGATTATCCTACCAGTATTTATCAATACGATCTGGACGGAGTTGCGCCTGAAAGAGTGAAATTCATCCAGAGAGAGATGGCTGGCCAGGACAGTACGCTTAATGCGTCTTACTTTTATGACGGCTTCGGAAGGCTGATTCAGACCAAGAGAGAAGCGACAAAAAACAGGCAGATTGTGAATGACGTTTTTTATGACTCTATGAAAAGGGTAGGTAATGAAAGCAATCCCTACTTTTTTGCCTTCAGCGAAGACTACACCACCCCAAACGAGAGCGTCAAAAGAATGAATTATACCTATGACGTAATGGGCAGGGTCATAAAGATAACAAACCCTGACAACACACAAAAGAACTTTTCATACGACCGCTGGAACACCACGCAGCATGATGAGAACGGCAACAGAAAGGACTTTGTTTATGACGCCTATAGGCAGGCCATAAAGGTTTCAGAGCACAACAGCACAATCGTGTTCAACACAACCTACGAATACAACGCTTCCGGAGAGCTGGTCGCAATCAAGGACGACCAGGGCAACGACTTCACATTCGTTTTTGACACTCTGGGAAGGAAGATAAGGTTAAGGGACCCTGACATGGGTGTCTGGAACTACTCATACGACAAGGCTGGGAATATGATCAGCCAGATAGACAATAAAACCAACACAATCACCTTTAATTACGATAAGATTAACAGGGTAACAAGCAAGTCTTCGGCATCCCAGGCGTTCACTTATGCTTATGACACCCACACCAACGGAACCCTCTCGCAGGTCATATCATCTGACGCCACAACCACTTTTTATTATGACAACAGGCTGAGAAAGATAACCGAGACCAGGAAGGTTTCAGAAGAAGTGCTGGCTACCAACTGGACCTATGACTCTATGGACAGAGTCACCTCGCTTATCCTGCCCAATACGAACAGCGTGGACTATACTTATGACGCGCAGGGAAACGTGATGTCAATCAACGGAACGTTTAATATAACCTACAATGAAATGAGCTCCCCACTCATGAGGGCGTATGAGAACAGCCTCATGTCCAACCACACATACGACACTAGGACATTCAGGCTAGTCAATATAAACACTTCTGGAAAACAGGACCTGGATTATGATTATGATCCAGTGGGGAACATAATCTGGATCAATGATACAATAAACTACACAAACTACACAATGGAGTATGACAAGCTGGACAGGCTGATATTCACGCAGAGGTTCACAAACCCAGCAGCATCAGACAATGACTTCACAATAAACTACAGCTACAGCAGCATAGGGAACATGCTCACATTAACCTCCAGCACAGGTAATATAACTTTCACTTACGACTCTGGTCCTGTGCACGCCCCAAGCGACCTGACACACGAAGCTTACACACAAACATTTAGCTTCATGCTGGCCCAGGGCCAGGGCAGCGGCTCAAGCGCAAACTACAACCTCAATTACACCCTGACAGACCAGCCGACAGGCACCCACAACAGCGCAAACTACAACCTATACTTAGGATGGCAGTCGTATTATTCCGAAGGAACCCAGACCACAACAACATCCTATGACCTAACATACGACAAGAACGGCAACTTGATACAAGGCACAGATAATTATTACGAATATAACGAGTTTAACCAATTAATAAGAGTAAGACAAGACGACGCAGACGGAAACATCCTCGAAGAATACACCTATGACCATGATGGGAGCAGAATAAAGAAAACAGAGTACTTCTACGATCCTGAAACAACATCCACCACATACTACGCAGGAAGCGAATTCATCCGAGTTGTTAATGATACAGGAACGTTCGACACAGCTTTTATCTACCATAGCGGACAGCTCATCAGAAGGCAGGAAGGCGATGGAGCCAAGTACTTCTATCACCCAGATCATTTAGGAAGCACCAGCATTGTAACAGATGAAAACGGATACGTCATAGAAGAGACTAATTACCTGCCGTATGGAACTGCCTTAGACGGTGGTGATTCTCGTTTCCTTTACACAGGCAAAGAAAAGGATGTGTTAACTAACATATACTACTACGGTTCAAGGTATTATGATCCGTTCTTCAGGCACTTTACTCAGGCTGACAGTATCATTCCTAATGTTTATAATCCGCAGAGCTTGAACAGGTATGCGTACACTTTGAATAATCCGTATAAGTATGTTGATCTGGAGGGAGACAGTGCTGTTCCCTATCTGTTTGCTTTGGGATATTCTGCTGGTGTTGGAATGTCTTTTGCAGCTCAGTATCCAACTGGAAAAGTTGATTTAGGGCGTGGAGTTGCAACTGGAATAACAGTTGGCACTGCTTCTGCAGTAGCAGGTCTTATAACAGGTCCAATACCATACATAGGACAAGGATCAAGTATAGGCAAACTATTTAACATTGCTGTTGGTGGGGTAGAACAATTAATTGTTGGAGAGCTAAGTATGCTGATTGAACATGGTGCAACACAAACACTCGCGATCCCTCAGAAGGATTTATCAGAATTTAATGAAATTTTAGGAAGTTTAGTGTCTGGTGAACAGCCTACAGGCTATTTTGTGCCACCAGGACAGGAAATCGGATTGACTTACTATCCAGAAAGTGGTCAATTCATAAATACAAAGGGCATGCCACTCGATCAGTTAATTTCCCTAGAATTACCATTGATTAAAAGGCATTTATCACGGTTAGGATTTGATCCAACCACTATTAACATCTACGGATTAATAAGAAGTTATAATGAGGATACTAAAGGACTTTCATTTGAGAGGTATATAAACAAATATTATACTGATTTCAAAATAGAGGAGGATTACGAATAATATGAAAAAAGTGATTGAAAAAAGAATACTTGAAATAATTCTAGCATTTTTTGGAATTGTTTTTTTAACGTTTGGCGCCTTTCTTTTTTTCTTTCTAGGGTCACCAAATATACAGTTAAAAATACAACTGGTAATGGGTGCTATTGCAACATTAGCAATCGCGTTCATAGTAGCAATGTATCTTGATAAAAAATACTGAAAGAGAGACTTTAAAGTGAAGATTGCAGGAATGAAAAATAATCCAATTTCTGAAATATAATGAAACAACTAATTTTTCTCTATAAACAACGCATTTAGGAACCGAAACCTTTAAAAACAGAAAGTTTTTAAGGATGTTGGGGAAGAAATTGAATGTATGGTTAAAAATCAAAAGAAAATCATATTTAGGTTTGATCTAACACCAAACGCTTTAAAGAACCCCCAAATACGAAAACAGATAGAAAAAGAATTGAAAGATAGGTATAATAGAGATGTATCAGGAATTATAGAAAGGTGGGCAAAGGTTCACCCATTTATAACTGATAAAGGCGGTTTTTATCTAAAACTATTAGAAGAAGCAAAAATTACTTATAGATCGGGTTTAAATTATGCAACAATTTCAATGGTAGGAATAACCGCAGAAAGATTCTCAATAGAATTGGGAGGGAAATTGAGATTTAGGGTAAATAAAAACCCAATATCTAAAAATGATATTTTTGGTGATAGATTTAATCAACAAAAAAGATTAAGAATGTTATATAAGGCAAAATTAATAAAGAAAGATATATTTGAAAATCTAGATAAAATCAGGATTATAAGAAACAAGTATATTCATCCTAAAAAGAAAAGAAATCCTGGAAAAGATTCATTAAAAGTTCTTAATCTGATGATTGATGTTCTACAATCTGATTTTTCTCATAATTATGAATTGAAAAATGGGAAAATAGT